>JABLXQ010000005.1 GCA_013178375.1 Gammaproteobacteria bacterium | reverse complement strand
GTATCTGAACGATTACATGGAGCTGGACGGGCCCCAGAAGGAACTGTTCAAGCAGCGCCTCGACGCCTACCTGACCTGGCACCGGCGCGAGCAGTTGCCGCAGTACGCGGATTTTCTGGAGCAGGTGGCGGAGCGGGCGGAGAAGGGCATGTCCCACGACGATATCGCCCTGATCCAGACCCGCACCGAACAGCTGGCCCAGGCCATGATCGATCGTCTCAAGCCGGACATGATGGAACTGTTCGCCATGGCCAATGACGAGCAGGTGGCCAGCCTGTTCCGCAAGTTCGAGGAGGACAACGCGAAATACCTGAAGGAAAACGTGCAGGCCAGCGCGAGCAAGCAGCGGCGGCAGCGGCAGCGGGAGGTGATCAACTATGCCGAACGCTGGACCGGCGCGCTGGACGAACCCCAGCGCAAACTGATCGCCGAGTGGTCGGTGCAGTTCGAACTGATGCACAAGGAATTTTATGACACGCAGCTGCTGTGGCAGCAGGAGTTCCGCAGCATTCTGCAATTGCGCGGAGACCGTGCGGCGTACGAACAGGCGTTCACGCAACTGCTCGATACCCCCGAATTTGGCCGCAGCGAGGAGCTGCAGCGCAAGCTTGCCAAGAACCAGGCGTTGCTGATCGATCTGTATCTGGCGCTGGAAAAAAGCCTGTCCACCGACCAGCGCAAGCACATGGTGAAAAAGCTGCGCGACTATGCGGCGGATTTTCGTGAGCTTTCCAAACAGTAGCGCATTTTTTGTCTGATTTTTGTATCTGGCTGCTTCAGTCTGATGTCGAATCAGTATAATTCCGCCGCTTTCGTTTTTTTTGATTGGCGATTCGCCACGTTCCCTTGGGATTGGCCCCTTCCTTTCGTTGTGACTATTCCAGAAAGTTGATCATTCCTGAAAGTTAATTGATCCTGAATTTTGATTGAGGTGCCTGAATGCGTCTTGGTGATGGACTGCGTTGGTTTTTGTTTTTGCTGATTGGTTGTTCGCAAATGGTGATGGCCGCGCAGGATGCGCCGCTGCCGGACTGGCAGCGTGCCCTGTTGCAACAGGGCACGCAGGGCAGCAGATTGGAACTGTTCCGCATCGCAGGTTCCAATACCATCGGTGCTCATCTGGCGCCGAACCTGGTGGCCGGATTTTTTCGCGCAGAAGGGTTGCGTGATGTGACGGTGGAGACGGTGGCGGAAAACAACGTGCAGGTGACCGGAACGCTGATGGCAGGGGAGCGTCCGTTGCAACTGGTGGTGCCGGTGCTGGCCCACGGCACGCGCACCGGCTTTCAGGCGCTGGCCCAGGGTTCTGCACTGCTGGCGGCGGCGTCGCGCCGTATCCGTCCGGAGGAAGCGCAGCCGCTCGGCCCGCTGGCACAACTGCAGAGCGCTGACCATGAACTGGTGGTGGCCATCGACGGGCTTGCTATCATCGTGCATCCCTCCAATCCCCTGCGGCAGCTGGACCTGCGGCAGATTCGCAACCTGTTTACCGGTCGCGTGCGCAACTGGGCAGAAGTGGGAGGTGCCCCGGGGCCGGTCAATCTGCTGGCGCGGGATGAAAAATCGGGCACCCGCGATACCTTCGACGCGCTGGTGTTGCAGGATCAGCCCCTGGCGACCGGTGCACGCCGTTTCGAATCGAACGAGCGGCTGGCGGAAGCGGTGCTGGCGGATGTGTCTGCCATCGGATTCGTGCCGCTGGCGCATATTGGTCAGGCCCGCGCTCTGGCCGTGGCGGATGGCAGTTCCGTCGCGCTGGCGCCCTCGGCACTGACCGTGGCGACCGAGGATTATCCGCTGTCGCGCCGGCTTTACTTCTACCGCGTGGACGCCGGCCAGCGTGCGCCTGCTCTGGCCGCATTGCTGCGCTATGTGCACTCGGATGCCGGTCAACGCGTGGCGACGGAAACCGGGTTCGTGGCCCAGTCCCTGCACCCCGTGGTCGTGGAGACCGCGGACACGCGCCTGGATGGCTGGAGCAGGCTCAATATGAATATCCGTTTTGAAGAAGGTTCTTCCGAACTGGATGACAAGGCGCGGCAGGATGTGCAGCGACTGACGGATTTTTTGAATCACTCGGCGGGGGCTGGCCTGGTGGTAACGCTGGTGGGCTATTCGCCTGCTGACGATGCACGCGGACTCTCACGGCTGCGGGCGCAAAACGTGCGCTGGCAGTTGCGCCAGCAGGGAGTTGATGGCCGGGTGGCAACACTGGCCGGCGACGCGACCCTGGTGGCGGGCCTGGATTCCGTGCAGGCCGAACGCAACCGGCGGGTGGAAATCTGGGTACGCACCCCTGGGGGTGAGGAAGCCGGCTCGCATCGCGCCGACATGGCCGAACGACACCCGTAAGGCGACGGTGACCAGAACGGTTGACCCGGGAGGTAGCGGATGAACCGCCTTGGCGCTGTGCTCGGCTGTGCCGCAAGTTTTGTACTACCCTTCAGCGATGGAATGGGCCTTGAGGTGGCAGCGGCAATGAACGGGTTCAGGCGGGAGAAGGTGTTGGCGCATGAGTCGCTGATCGACGCTGGCCGGTCGTGGTGGTTTTGAGCATGGCCCTGTTTGATCCGTCCCGCCCCAAAACCGATCCGCTGCAGTCACCCTGCGTGCGCAACTGTTGCCTGGACGAGCAGGATGTCTGTCTCGGTTGCGGCCGCACCCTGGCGGAGATCCGGGCCTGGTCCAGCCTGAGCGAGCGGGAGCGCCAGCAGGTGCTGACCCTGTGCGAGGAGCGCAAGCGCCAGCGGGAAAGGCCGCGCCAGCCCCCGCCTTAGCGCAGCCATCCGGCGCGATGTTTACAGCGCTTTGTCTTCCTCCGCCCGTTTCATCACGGCCTCGGTTACACCCTCGATGCCTTTTTGCATGTCTTTCGGCGCACTGGTGCGGGTGATCACCGACCAGCTCAGCTTGCGGTTCTTGCCGTCGAACAGATTGGTTTCGATCAGGTACTCGGTGACCTGGGCGTAGGAGCCGCCTTCATGCTGGCCACTGCTGCTATAGGCGTAGTAGGTGTCGATGTTGCGGAACAGGCCGTCGCTGTCGTCACCGGCGGCCGGCTGGTAGGCGGCAGACTTCTGGACTTCCCGCATGCTCGAAACCAGTACGGTGGTGATGCCGTTCTGCTCCACAATGGGGACCAGTGAGTCGCGGGTGATCTTGCTGCCGTCGGCAATCCAGGTCGACGAAGGAATGGCGGTGATGCCTTTGGCTTCCAGCGCCTGCACAAAAGAATTTTCCACCAGCTTGCGGGTGGCCTCGGTGGCGGTCAGCGCCACCACCAGCAGTTTCTGCGGCTTGGGTGGATGGTAACCCGGCAGACGCCAGGACTCCTGCACCTGGGTTGTGGCGCAAGCCTGCAGCAGGGACAATAACAGCAGAAAAATCAGACGGCTGGTGAATCGTTTCATGGCAGGCGAATCCTGGGTCGGGGCGAAAAGGCGCATGGTAGGCCCTGGCGGGGTTGTTGTCGAGGCGAGGCCGGTCGCACCCTGTCACGGTTTCTTCACGAGACTGTAAAGATTTCTACCCACGGAAGGTCTAGTCTGGCGGCAACCGGGAGGCCCGCCATGAGTACAAGAAACGTTCGCGCTGTCTTCATTTCCGACGTTCACCTGGGGACATCCGACTGTCAGGCACAGTATTTGCTGGACTTTCTGCGTAGTCATCGCATGGACTTCCTGTACCTGGTGGGGGATATCGTGGATCTGCTATCTATGCGCAAGCGCGTGCATTTCACTGCCCTGCATGAAGAGGTGGTGAGCCAGGTGCTGCAACTGGCGCGTCAGGGGACGCGGGTCATTTATATCCCGGGTAATCACGACGCACGGCTGCGCCGGTTTTGCGGACAGAAATTCTGGGGTATCGAAGTGCATCGCCATTACGTCCATGCTTGCGCCGATGGCCGGCGGTTTTTCGTCAGTCATGGCGACGAATTCGACAGTGCACTGCACGCCGGTGTTTTTTGGCACGTAGTCGGGGATTTTTCCCATACATTGCTGCTGCGATTGAATACACTACTCAATGGCGCGCGCCGGCTGCTGAAGTTACCTTACTGGTCGCTGGCAGGTTATTTGAAGACCCGCATTGGCAAGGCGGCGGAATTTATCCGCAGGTTCGAATGGATTGCAGCCCGCAAGGCGCGGGAACTGAACTATGACGGCTATGTCTGTGGCCATATCCATCACAGCGGGATGCGCCGCATTGATGGTGTGCTTTACTGCAACGACGGCGACTGGGTGGAGCACTGCACCGCGCTGGTGGAAGAACGCAACGGGCAGTTTGCCCTGGTGCACTGGGCTGATCGCAAGGAAGTGTTGTTGCGGGAGCATGAATTGAAGGAACACTGGAACCCACTGCCGGTTCCGGTGACAGAAGGAGGAAGGATCTTATGAATAATGCGGTTTTTTTCGCCAAACGTCGGGCCGTACGCTGGGATTATGCGCTGTGCCTGATGCTCAACCGCTGGCTGGAACAGGGGCCGCTGCATCTGTTTTTCAGGATTGTCAGCCGTCTGGGCGATGGTTTGCTCTGGTACGGTTTCATGCTGTTTCTGCCGGTGTTTCTGGGTGGCCATGGTTTTCTGATCAGCCTGCTGATGCTCGCCATGGCGAGTCTGGGCCTGTATCAGTATCGCTTCATCAAGAAGCGTTCGATGCGGCCGCGCCCGTTCGTGACGCACCGCAAGATCCGTCAGGGCGCACGCACGCTGGATGAATTCAGTTTTCCTTCCGGTCATACCATGCATGCGGTGGCGTTCGCCGCGCTGTTGACGCAGGCCTTCCCCTGGCTGGGTTTCCTGGTGATTCCGTTTGCGCTGGTGACGGGCCTGAGCCGGGTGGTGCTGGGGCTGCATTATCCCAGCGATGTGTTCATGGGTGCCGTGCTGGGCCTGTTCAACGCGACACTGTTCCTGGCGCTGTTCGGATCGTTGCTCTAGAACGTTGCTCCAGGTCAATGCCGTAGCCGGGTAACGCCAGGGTGGAGGGGCGGAACCTTGATGTGAGGCAATGAATGCGGGCACAGAGACAAATAAGCTGGGTTCATGTAGATCAAGCACAACGGCCATGTACCGAGTGTCCCAAACGAATCTACATATCCCGGTGATGGGGGAGATCTGACGATCTCCCCTTTTTTTCGGCAGATGTTGCACAAGTAGAGCGTCTGGATTCTGCAAATCCGGACACGCCGTAAACCCGTCCCTGGGGGCTGCTCCGCGGCATCCCTGCCGCAGAGCGTCCGGATTTGCAGAATCCAGACGCTCTACTTGAGTATCAGTGCCCTACGTTCTTCGAAACCTCTTCCTTGAAGCCCATCAGTATTTCCCGCAGGCAGTCGGCGCTGGGTTTTTTCGCGTTCTTCTCATACACCACCGATGCATGCAGCGCGATCTGCGCCAGCAGCTGGCCGAATTCCTTGGGCAGCCCGCCCAGGTTGTTGCTGATGGACACATGCTGGTGACCTTTGATGTCCCAGGCGCGGATCAGTTCGTGGGCGTCGCTGGACTGGGCTTCCGGGGGGACAGGCAGATGATGGCTGGTTGGCGGCATGGGACATCTCGTCTGGTTGGGTGTCGGGGGCAGCTGCTTCTTGATTTGAGTGTAGCCGCTGCGACAGATTCAGTGGTTGTAGCGCAGCAGGTGGCTGATGAAGCGTTCCAGCTGCGCCAGTGACTGTACCGGCTCGGCCCAGGTGCAGTAGGGCCGGTAGCGCTTCATTTCCGAATCGCCACTGCCCCAGCGGGAGCGGTTTTCCGGATTCAGCCAGATCAGCTGGCGGCTGCGGGCATGCAGTTGGCGCAGCAGTTCGGTGCGTGGTTCGCCGTAATTGTTGCGGGCATCGCCCAGCATGATCACGGTGGTGCGGTTGTCCACTTCATTCAGGCACAGGTCGGCAAACGTCTGCAGCGAACGGCCATAATCGGTGGAGCCGCCGCCCACCCGTTTCAGGGTGGCATCGACGGCATCGTTCAGATCGTACTGCTCGAACAGCTGGGTGACTTCCACCAGATCTGACGAGAAGGCAAACGCACGCACGTTTTTCAGCACGTCGGTGAGGCTGTATAAAAACATCAGCAGGAATTTGGCGTACTGGCTGACCGAGCCGCTGACGTCGCAGATTGCCATGACTTTCGGGCGGTCGACTTTTTTGGTTTTCCAGTGGGTTTCCAGCAGCACGCCGCCGTAGGCAATGTTGCGGCGGATGGTGGTGCGTACGTCGAGCTTGCCGCGCTGGAATACTTTGCGCCGGCGCGAATGGGTGGCCAACAGGCGTTTGGCCAGTTTGCGCACCAGGATTTGCACGTCCTTGAATTCGCGCAGGTTGTCGAGGCGGGTCTCCAGCATGATGGATTCGCGCAGGGCGCGGCTTTCGCCCGCCGCCTGCAGCAGCAATTGGCGCTCGACATACTGGCGCACTTCTTCACGCAGCTGTTCGCGCGCTTCCCGCAGGTTTTGCGCCAGCTGTTGCTGCTGCGGATCGGTGGACTGTTCGGCGTTCCACATTTCCTGTTCCATTTCCGCCAGCCCCATCTGCAGCATCATGCGGCGGCCGTACAGGCCTTTTTGCGTGAGCACGCGGATCTGGTTGACATTGGCGGCGGCGCCCGCCTGGGCCAGTGCCACGGCGACCTGTTGCGGATTGCCCTGCATCAGCATCTGACCCAGCGGTGATTGCGATTGGGCTGGTGCAGGGGGCTGTGGCCGCAGGCTTTGCAACAGGCGTGCGGCGGTGGATTCCGGTGGTTTTTGCGCGGGCTGCTTTTCCCCATACGAATCCAGGGCGTTGAAGGAAAAGAACTGGTCGAAGCAGAGGTTGAATTTCTGGTGGTCGTCTTCGGTTTTGGCCAGGGTGGTGGCGAGCGCAGATTTCAGGTAATCGCGGTTGCTGTAGCCGACGATTTTGACGGCCGCCACGGCGTCGAGTGTTTCCGCCGTCGAGGTGCGGACGCCGGTGCCGCGCAGGGCCTTGATGAAATCGACGAGGATGCGGTCCATTTCAACAATTCACCAGTGCTGCAATTTTCCTGATCGTGGCGCGCCTGTTGTGGACACGCCGTGAACCCTTCCCTGGGGGCTGCTCCGCGGCATCCCTGCCGCAGAGCGTCCACAACAGGCGCACCACGACCAGGAAAATTGGCCTTGTTTTCATTTCCGCTGCACCAGCTTCGCCAGCAAACCGCGCAGATCGTCCTTCACGCTGGTGATGTCTTCCTCGTGCTTGAGCAGCACGTTCAGCGTGGACTCCACCGTCTCTGCCGACAGCGCCTCCGTGTGCAGCAACAGCAGGGTGCGCGCCCAGTCGATGGTTTCGCTGATGGCGGGTTGCTTTTTCAGATCCAGTTGCCGCAATTGCTGCACGAAGCCCACCAGCTGTTCCCGCAGCGCTTCATTCACGCCGGGCACGCGGGTCTGGATGATGGTGCGTTCCAGCGCGGCGTCGGGGAACGGAATATAAAGATGCAGGCAGCGGCGTTTCAGCGCGTCGCTCAGTTCGCGCGTGTTGTTGCTGGTGAGAAATACGATGGGATGATGACGGGCCTTGATGGTGCCGATTTCCGGAATCGAGATCTGGTAATCGGACAGCATTTCCAGCAGGAAGGATTCAAACTCGTGGTCGGCCTTGTCGATTTCGTCGATCAGCAGCACGGTGCCTTTTTCCGCGCGCAGTGCCTGCAGCAGCGGGCGCGGTTCCAGGAAATCCTCGGAATAGAAAATGTCGCCGAATTCATGCAGGCGGGCGATGGACGACGGCAGGTCGTGGGTGCCTTTCAGCAGGTCCCCCAGTTTTTCCTTCAGCAGTTGGGTGTACAACAGCTGTTTGCCGTATTTCCATTCATACAGCGCCTTGGATTCATCCAGCCCTTCGTAACATTGCAGGCGGATCAGGTCGTAATTGAGCAGGGTGGCGGTGGCCTTGGCCAGTTCGGTCTTGCCCACGCCCGGCGGGCCTTCCACCAGTACGGGTTTTTCCAGCTTGTACGCCAGCAGCATGGTCATGGCGATGGCGGGGTTGCAGATGTAACCGGCCTGCGCGAAGCCCTGGCGGATTTTTTCTACACTGAGGTCGTGGGTCATGTCGTGGTTTGAATGTGCCGGGAACGGCCTTAAACCATAACACAAAACCGTTGTGTCGCCTTGTTCCCCCGCGGGCCTTGGGACACAATGGTGCGCCGTTTTCATCCGGAGATGCCTGCCTTGCCCCTGCTTGTCCTGCTGTTCGCCCTGTTCTCATGCCTGCCCGCCCACGCGGTGGTGACCGATGATGCCAATCGGTTATATCAGGCCCACAAGGACGCGATCTATCAAATCCGGATCATTGAAAAGAGTTCCGGCAACAAGGCGTCGATCGGCTCCGGTTTCCAGATCAGCGCCGACGGCCGCGTGGCCAGCAATTATCACGTCGTGTCGGAAGCGGTGAAAAAGCCCGACGGCTACCTGATCGAATATCTGGCGTCGGATGGCAGCAAGGGCAGCATGCGGTTGCTGGCGGTGGATGTGATCAACGATCTGGCGCTGCTGCAGCACGAACGCAAGGACGCCCCTTTTCTGCAATTGCACCGCGCTGACCTCAGCAAGGGCACGCGGATTTTTTCCCTGGGCAATCCCCACGATCTGGGCATGACGGTGGTGGAAGGCACCTACAACGGCCTGGTGGATCACACGCTGTATGAGCGCGTGCTGTTCACCGGTTCGCTCAATCCCGGCATGAGTGGCGGCCCGACGCTGGATCGCGATGGCGAGGTGGTGGGCATCAATGTCTCCACCGCCGGTAACCAGATCAGTTTTCTGGTGCCGGTGAAACATCTGTGGGCACTGACGGATTCCGCCCAGATCGCAACGCCGGAAAAACCGGAGTGGGACGCGCAGCTGGAACGGCAACTGCTGGCGAACCAGGATCAGTACATGGCGGAATTGCTGGACCATGACTGGAAGCAGGAGCCCCTGGGTGATGTCACCGTGCCGACGGAAATCGCGCCGTACGTAAAATGCTGGGGCGACAAGAGCGACGACAAGGAATCCCTGTTCCAGGTCACCAACCGCACCTGTCATGTGGATGAATCCCTGTTCATCGGCAGCTATTTCACCACCGGCAGTTTCCGTCTGCAGTACCGCTGGTTTGAAACCGAGAAGCTGAATGCGCTGCAGTTCTACACGCAGATGGAGGATCAGTTTTTCCTCGACATCAATAACAACGCTTACAAGGATGATGTGTCGCCCTACGCCTGCGAGGACAGTTTTGTCGATCTGAACGGCAAGACCTGGAAGGTGCACTGGTGTGCGCGTCGCTACAAGCGTTTCCCCGCGCTGCATGATGTATCGGTGACGCTGGCGGCGCTGGTGTCGAACCGGAACGGCATGCTGGTGAACTTTTCCCTGGCCGGTGTGAGCCGCGACAACGCGCTGAAAATCACCCGCCGTCTGCTGGGAGCGGTGCAATGGAAATCATAGTGGAAGTGCTGGGCCGCAATGGCCGCGTGAGCGAGCGCGTCAAGTGTCGCGGCCAGCATGTGGGCATCGGCCGCAGTTACCACAACGATGTGATTCTGGCTGATCCCTATGTGTGTCCGCAGCATCTGGAGCTGCAGTTCGATCCCGCTACCAGTCACTGGAAAGTGCAGGACATATCCTCGCAGAACGGCACGTTTCGGGTGGGACGTGGGCGGTTGACGCAGCCACAGGTATTGCAGTCCGGCGATGAATTCGATCTGGGGGAAACCCGCATCCGCGTGTTGTTGCCGGCGCATGAAATCGCGGCCACCCGCGTGCTGCCGTCGGGGCGCATGCTGGCGGATTATTTCGCGTTGCCGGTGGTGGCGGTGGCATTGCTGATCATCACGCTGGGGGTGTTCGCGTTCGCGCGGTATCTGGGGCAGGGCACCGAGATCAAGCTGCAGGAATTATTGCTGGAAGCGCTGATGTTCCTGGCCGTGCCGTTCGTGTGGGCCTGCGTCTGGGGCATGATCGGGCGGGTGGCGGTGCACGATGTGCGATTTGGTTTTCATCTGTCGATGGGCAGTTTGCTGGTGATACTGGTCTTCGTGGTGTCGGTGCTGGCGGATTTTCTGGCGTTCGGCTTCAGCAGCGAAAACCTGGCGTTGTGGCTGGAAAACGGCGGCGAGGGCCTGCTGCTGTGCGGATTCCTGCTGGCCAGTCTGTGGGCCGCGACCAATCTGGGGCGGGCGGCGCGCTGGATTCTGGCCAACGGTCTGGCCTGGGGCGTGATCGGCGTGGGCCTGCTGGCCTGGGTGGTGAATTCCGATCCTTATGAAACCCAGGGCCAGGAGGTATACCGGCTTAAACCGCCGTTCGCCCGTTTGCAGCCGGCGGTGGAGCTGGACACCTTCATGCAATCCGCTGAAGGGCTGTTTACGGAACTGGATGCGGCGGAGAAGTCGTCCTGATTCGCTGCGTTCCCGTTACAGATCACTGAACTCCAGCCCGACGTTGGCAAGAAATTCATCGTTGTAGTCCAGCTCTACGCGGCGGTTGTCTGCTTCCCCCTGACCATGGGTTGCGGGCACTACCGCTCCCCAGCTCACGATTTCAATCTGCTCCAGCGCCACGCCCTGTTCCCGCAAAATCCGTGCTACTGCCTGCGCGCGTTGCAGCGCCAGGGTGGCGTTGTGCAGGCTGTTGCCCTGGGCGTCGCTGTGTCCGTGCAGTGTGATACGCACTTCCGGATGCTCGGCGATGAACTGGCCATGCTGTTCGAGGATGCTGCGATCCGTGGCGGCAGGCCGGGCCTGATTCAAACCGAATTTGAATTCGGTTTTGGCGGGGCGGGCCGTGTCTGCGCTGGCGGACAGGGAAAGCGTGACGCTCGACAGCAGCAAGAGCACGGCAGCGCCCAGGCGGGCTTTGCTGTTGGGGCGTACAGACGAAAAAACGGCAAGGGACATGATGGGCTCCTGACTGGTCGGGGATTTTGTCCCTTCCAGTAGGCGCGCCGATTCAGGCAGAGCCTGGGTTGCATGCTGCGCAATCCGGGAGCAATCAGGATCAATTGTGGCAAAGGGTCAGCTGGCGCCCTGCAGTGCATTCCAGGCTGTTTGCGTGCGTTGTGCACGGGCCTTGCCTGCCACCTTCAGCAGGGCACTGTCCCGCTGCCAGGCCTGCGCCATCTCCGGCGGACACAGATCCCAGTGCGGGCGATTGGCCTGCAGCCAGTCTTCCATCTGCTGTCGCGCACCTGCCAGGATCAGGTGGGTGCTGCTGTCCTTGGGCGGCAGTGCGGCCAGCCATTGGTGCAGAGCAATTAGCGCCAGCAACGCTTCGATACTGGCGGTGGGCCAGCGATGGGCGCGGGCAATGCGCAGCAGAAACCCCAGCAGGGCCGCGCTCACATGAATGTCCTCCACCGTACGGAATGGCTTCACGTAATCGCTGTAGCCGTCGCCGGGCAGCCATTGGGATGCTGTCACGGGCACTTGTTCGAAACGGGCAACACCGTGGTGAATGGACGGCGCGAAGGGCAGCGCGGGCAGCGGGGTAATACTGACGCCCGGACTCTGCGCCGGCACCACTACCACGGCCAGCGGATTGCGGAATTTTCCGTCGGGGCCAGTAGTCGCTTCGCCCGTGCTGGCGGCCACCAGCAACAGTTCAGCCTGATCGGCGTTGGTGATAAATGTCTTCTCGCCCTGCAGCAGCGCCTGTTCCGGTGTGATGCGGGTAAGTCGGGTTTGAATGGCGGACGGTGAATTGCCGCCAGCCTCAGTGACGCAGAAACTCGCAGGCCGCTGGTCGATATGACCCGGCGCCATCTGCTGCTGCGCGGCCTGGTAACCGAACGCAAACGCAAATCCGGTGTCGGTACTTTCGAAGCCGCCAGCAATGGCGCGTTCGACCGGCGTGTTCCAGCGCTGGAACAGGTCAGCGCAGTGCGCGCGCCAATCGGCAAAAACAGCGATCGGGCCAGCCATTCCACTTGTGGCAGGACGGGTCAGCAAATCGGGAATCAGGCGGTATTTGGAGTATTCTTTCATGGCATTTTCTGGCATTGTTAGCGGGCCCCGTCAGCATGCAAACGGGCGCACCGGATTGCAATAGGAGTCAACTATGAATAAGCGTTTGGTCGTGCCACTTTTGGGCACGTTGTTTTTGTCGGCCTGTAATTTCGTGAAGCTGGCACCCAATGCAGCTGACGTGCTGGTACTGAAGCCCTACCAGGCGCGGGAATGTGAGCAGTTGCGTCGCACCACCACCCAGGTGATGAGCAAGGTCTGGTTTGTCGCCCGCAATGAGGAGAGCATGGCGGAAGAGCTGACCATCCTGGCCAAGAACACGGCCGTGGAACTGGGCGGCAATGCCGTGGTGCCGGATTCCGCGATTACCGAGGGTAAGCAGCGTTTCATCATCTACAACTGCCCGCACATGCGCTGAAGGTTTGGCGCCTGTGCCAGGCAACAAAAAAAGCCGCTGAATCCAGCGGCTTTTTTAATGCTTGTACGACGTGGCGAATATGGCAGGCCGGCGTTCACAACTGCGAGGCAATGCGTTCCCGCGCCTGCGCCAGCAGCTGCTCCTCACTGCTGTTGTCTGTCACCGGGATCGGCGGATGGATGATGATCTCCACCGCGCCGGGAAACAGGTTCAGGGTTTTTGCCGGCAGAATGTCGTGGGAGCCGTTGATGGTCACCGGCAGGATCGGCAGGCCCAGTTCCTTCGCCAGTTTGAACGCGCCTTTCCTGAATGGCAGCAAGCGCCCGTCCAGGCTGCGGGTTCCTTCCGGAAAAAAGAAAATCGAAGTACCGTTCTGCAGCTGCTGCTTGGCCGCGTCGATGGATTCTTGCGCCCGGCGATGATTCGAGCGGTCGATATAGACATGGCCCAGCTTTTCACAGGCCAGCCCCAGCACGGGCACCTTGCGCAGTTCGATCTTCATCACCCAGCGGAAGTCGATGCCCAGCCAGCCATAGATCGCCAGAATGTCGAAATGGCTCTGGTGATTGGCCACCACCACATAGGATTGATTGCGGTCCACGTTGTCGCTGCCTTGTACCCGCACCCGGGCCGGGGCTGCCAGGGCGTTGATGCGCGCCCACAGTACTGGCAGCGGACGTGCCAGCCGGGGCAGGCCCAGCGACACCAGAATGATGATCAGCCCGCCCAGCAGGTTGGTGGCAATCAATACTACTGGCAGGAAAATCAATATTTTGTAAGGCTGGTACAGCAGATAGGCCAGGTTGCGCGACCATGCCTGGGCGTCGGGTCCGGGCGACTGTGTGTGCAAGGGTACATCCCTCCTGATGGGGCTCGTTGGTGTGGCGCAATTTTAGGGGATGTGACTATTTGATGACAGCCGGCACCCTGCCGATTGTTGTTTCGGAACGTTTCCGGTGGCGCAATGGAATGGCTGTCGCGACAAATTCATTGAGGTGGTGATGTGGACGCGTTGGTTCGACGGGCGAGGATCTGTGCCGGGTTGCTGGTGTGCGCGGTTATGCCAATGGCCGCCCAGGCGGAGTGTGACCAGTTGCCGGCTGATGCCCGCGTTGGCAATGCCGGTTGTCTGCTGGCAAGCAATGGCGCGGTGCTGATGGTGCAGCAGCGCCTGAATGGCAGTTGGGCGCTGCCCGGTGGCACCGCCGAAAGTGGCGAACGGGCGGTCTGTACTGCCGCGCGTGAAACCGGGGAAGAAACCGGCCTGACTGTTCAGGTGCAGCAGCACCTGCTAACACTAGATAACGGCTTTCACATTTATCGTTGTGCCTACACTGGTGAACAGGCGCTGGCGCCGCAGGACTGGATCGAGATCCGCGCGGTGGCCTGGCAGGATGCGCGACAGCGGGCGGTTGTACCCTGGCGTTTCTCCGCCCAGCGCGATCAGATCGAAGCGTTGATGCGGCAGCAGGAAGCCGCACCTTCCACACAACCGACCCCATAAAAGGCGAGCATGGATTTCTATAACGATAAAGCCAAAGCGAATTCCCGCCGGCGCAACCTTCTGCTGGCAGTGCTGACAAGCTTTCTGCTGGGTGCCGTCACCAGCGCCTGGCTGTATTTCTCGATACAAAGCCGGGATCTGCCGGAGCCCGGTTTCTGGCAGGACCCGGCCCGGCTGCAGCCAGCGCTGGCGGAACTGGATGCCGCAGACATCGATTCCTTTGCCGGTTATCTGCGCCACGAGCAGTCATTGTTTGCCGGCCTGGATCAACTGGTGCGCGAGCAGGGGAGAACCGAGCCGGCCGTCAGCCGCTTCCATCCCGCCGGGCCGCGTAATCCTGTCCGCTTCGAACCGAACTGGAACCGCACGACGGAAAACCTGGTGCGCAATCCGCTGGGCGCAGTGGTGCTGGTGCACGGTCTGTCGGATTCGCCTTACAGCCTGCGTACCTTGGCGGAACTGTTCAACCAGGCGGGTTACTACACGCTGACGCTGCGTCTGCCCGGGCATGGCACTGCGCCGGGCATGCTGCTGGCCACGGACCTGGAGCAGTTTCGCGCGGCCGTGCGGGTGGGCGTGCGGCATGCGGTGGAGCAGGTAGGTGCAGACAAGCCGCTGTTGCTGGTGGGCTATTCGAATGGCGCGCCGCTGGTGGTGGATTACAGCCTGACCCAGCTGGAGGGTGGCATCGATCCGGTGCCGCAGAAACTGGTGCTGCTGTCGCCGGCGCTGGCAGTGAATCCCGGTGCCGAGTGGGCGTTTCTGCGCGCGGCGCTGGGTCGTCTGCCGGGTTTGGGCAAGGCCGGCTGGATCAGTGTGCAGCCGGAGCTGGACCCCTTCAAATACGCTTCCTTTCCCGCCCATGCCGGCCAGCAGCTGGTGACACTGAACGAGTCGATCCAGCAACGTCTGACCCAATTGCCGGACACCGCGCGCCAGCGTTTTCCCGCGGTATTGGCGCTGGTGTCGGTGGCCGATGCCACGGTGCCGGCCGGTGCGGTGACGAGCCATCTGCTGGAACAGTTGCCGGCCGCAGGATCGGAGCTGGTGGTGTTCGATATCAATCGCCGTCATGAAATGCAGTGGCTGATCAAAGGGGAAAAGCTGGCCTGGCTGGATTCCCTGCGTAATCGGGACGGGCTGCCGTTTGCGCTCAGCATCCTCACCAATCTGTCGGATGCTTCATCGCAAGTGCAGGAAATGCGACGGGACGCCGGAGCGCCGGCAACAGGCTGGCAGGTGAGTGAGCAGGACGGGCGCTGGCCCCCGCAGGTGTATTCACTG
The DNA here is from genome assembly GCA_013178375.1 of Gammaproteobacteria bacterium. GTDB lineage: Bacteria > Pseudomonadota > Gammaproteobacteria > Pseudomonadales > Ketobacteraceae > Ch67. The sequence goes on along the minus strand of JABLXQ010000005.1, from coordinate 3,498 downwards.
TCGCATATTGCGCTGCCGTTTCGCGCCGATGATCCGTTCTACGGTGATGATGGCAGTCAGCTGGAACGGCTGGCCAATCTGTCCCTGCGGGGGGAAAAAAATCTGTTCGTGCTGCCGCCGGAGCAATTGATGCGATTGCGCTACAACCCGTTCAGCGAGTATTTGCAGCAGAAGATTTTGGTGTGGGTGAGCCGCTCGGTGTCGCAGTGAGCGCGTTTGAATGGTGGACGTCTAGCGCGCCAGCAGTGCATCGCAGGCATCCGCCAGCAACACTGACACCGACGGTTCTGCCAGCGTCTGATGCCGGCGGATAAATTCACCCGCATGGCGGCGCAGATCCGGGTCGTTGGCCCATTGTGCCAGTTGCGTCGCCAGTGCATCCGCCGTGTCGATTTTTTCCACCAGCGCGCCCAGTTTCAAGTGTTGCAGTTGCCGGCCGGTGAGCAGCTGTTCCAGGTGGATCGGCAGCGCCACCACCGGCTTGCCGGCGCGCAACGCCTGGGTGACTGATCCCATGTTGCCGTGACCCACGAACAGGTCCGCTTCTTCCACCGCCGCCTCCAGATCCACCAGCTGTGTGCTGCAGGTGAAGCTTGGGCCGGTGAAGCGCTGCATCAGTGCGGCATCGCCGTCAGGACAGGCTGCGAACACGCGGGCGTGGCAGCGGGACAAGGCTTCCAGCAGCAGCGGCAACTGCGGGTGCTGGCGTTTCAGATAGGCGAAAATGCGTGGTCCGGTTCCGGCCGGCCAGTTGACAGCAGGGCCGAAGGCCTGATCGTTGCGGGTGATGCAGTAGGTGGTGGCGTCGGTCCGGTTCGGGTACAGATCAAATTCGGGATAGGTGGTGATGAAGGTGGCGTCGACGGCGAACAGGTCTGACAGCTGCTGCAGTGGTGGCACGGCCAGCCGCTGCAGCACGGTATTGATGGTGTGCAGCACGCGCTGTTCCTGCCGGACCACCAGACCATCCGTTGCCAGCCAGGGGCGCCAGTCTGCTATCGGGCCGCCTGCTGCGGGCTCGGAAAAACCGGTGCCCACCTGTATGCGCGGTACTGCGCTGCCATGGCTGGCCAGCATCGCAGTGGGGGAGTAGTCGCAGACCAGCAGATCCGGTTGCACCAGCGCGAACAGGCTGCGCCAGCCCCGCACCAGGGCGTGCAGGGGATCGGGTTCCAGATAGCCGTTCAGCAGCAGGGTGTCCGGCAGGCAGGCGATGGGGCGCTGCATGCTGATGCGGGGCAGCCACACCGGCGCCTGCATGAGGTTTATATCCATATCAGCAAAAAAACTCTGGCTGCGCGACAGATCCTTCAGTGCCACAGTGACCTCGAAACCCCGTTGCAGCAGTTCCCGCGCCAGCCCGGCCAGGCGTGAGACGTGGCCCAGGTCGCCGCCCATTTCCCAGGTGCAGAGGATTTTTTTGCGTGTGGTGGACATGTCGGTTCCAGCGAGAGTGGTGGCAGTGTGTCGTGCCGATTCTACTGCAGGCGACTTAAGTGCACGATCCCGAGTGCACGATCCCGGAGCGGGCGCACCGGAGAGGCCTCTTGTCATGTTGAACGGCGTTCGGCTGTTCAGTGTGAAAGTGAACGGTTAGTATTGTGGGCCTCTCTCCTCGACTGACAGGAATCCACGGATGAAACACCCTATTCAGACCTTCCCCATGCTGGCCCTGGCGCTGGCAGTGTCACAGGCCAGTTACGCTCAGGTTACTGCGGTAGATGACACGGTGACTACCACAGTAGACAACACTGTCATCATCAATGTGCTGGCCAACGATTCGTCCACCGTTGGTAACGAGACTATGTTTGTGGAGTGGGAAGGCACACTGCAAACTGGCTATGGCAGTGTGGTGATTGGTCAGTCCAATGAACTGATCTACACCCCCAACGAGGGTTACACCGGGCCAGACCAGTTCACCTACACCGCGTTAGACCAGGAAGGCTTTGGCTACGGCGGCACGGCGACGGTATTTATCACCGTGGCACCAGCTACCACCGACAATGGTATCGAAGGCGCCATCGAATCCCTGGTGCAGGGTACTTCCAACAAGCGCACCGCCAGCATGCTGGAAACTGTGTGCGCCAAGGCCAGCGAAAACGGTGCGCTGGGCACCGGCCTGTCGGACGACTTGAATGCAAGCTGTCTGGCGCTGCTGGATGCGGTGGAAAATAATCCCGACTCGATCAACCAAATGGTCGGCGAAATCGCGCCCGAGGAAATCCTGGCGCAGCGCACCCTGATGGCCGGCATGATCCGCAATCATTCCTCCCGCCTGTACCAGTTCCAGGATTCCCTGCGTCCCGGCAGTCAGGGTGACGCGGTGTCTGTCAATGGCAACGGCATGATGCTGAACAGCTACAAGGGCGGTGCCGCCGGTGAAGAGGCGCCACGCTGGGGTGTGTTTGGCAGTGTGAACACGGACCAGGCCGAGCACGATCAGACCGAATTCGAATCCGGCTATGAATACGACGCGTACGGTTTCACGCTGGGTGTGGATCATGGCCTGCGCCCCGATCTGCATGTGGGCGCTGCGCTGAACTGGCTCACCTACGATCTGGAATATGACAACAACGGCGGCACGCTGGATTCCGATCTTTATACCTTTACCGGTTATCTGTCCTGGTTCCTCGACAAGCTCAGCGTCGATGCGCAGGTGGGTTACACGGCGGGGGATTTTTCCACCGAACGTAATATTGAATCCTTCAGTACTGTTGCCCTCGGCGACACCGACAGCAATCAGTACAACGTGAGCGCGCAGGTGGATTACACCATGGGCTTCGATGCGCTGACCACGCGGCCCTATTTGCGGGTGGATTATCTGGCCACGCAGATCGATGGTTACAATGAAGAGGGTGGCGCCGGTTGGGCCATGGAAATTGGCGATCAGGAGCTGAATATCACGGAAGTGAGCCTGGGTCTTGATACTACCTATGCCCTGAGCTTCGACTGGGGTGTGATGGTGCCGGGCATCAAGCTGGCGGCAGTGAGCGAATCCAGTTCCGACTACGCGCCGGTGGTGTTTCACCTGATGGGAGACGCAAGCTCCGACGGCATCTTCTCGCTGCAGCCAGATACTGAGGACAGCATGTTCTACCAGGTGGATCTGAGCGCGGTATTCCAGCTGAAGAACGGAATTGCCACGTTCTTCAGCGTCCAGAATACCCTGGGATATGAAGACCTCAGCGCATTTCAGGTGGTGGGCGGTTTCAATATCGAAATCTGATGCCCTTTGTCGGGGCGTTCGCAAAAAGGCCGGTGCCGCAAACACCGGCCTTTTTTGTTTGCCAAACCGGGTTTGCCTGATCCAGAAAGCTACCGCATACTTTGTGTGCAGAGAAGAGAGGCGCGCACTACGCTTTAGGGGATGTTGGCGCGGGTGTAAAAATACTTGGGGTCTTCTGTCCTTATGACAGATCTGTTGCAGATTGCCATCGTCGGTGCCGGGCCGGCGGGATTGAGTGCTGCCGCGCGTGCGGCGGCCCAGGGTCTCCAGTA
>JABLXQ010000049.1 GCA_013178375.1 Gammaproteobacteria bacterium | reverse complement strand
AACCGGTGCCAGGCGTGGTGTGGGCGGCGGAAACCACCAGTGGGCTCGCAGTAATGTGGAGCCTGTTCCTGCTCGGCTGGACCTATCTGTTCGCTGCCACCTTTGCCATCAACCACTTTGACCTGTTCGGCTTGCGCCAGATCTGGTTTGTGATCATGGACCGGCCCTATGAACCTACCGTATTCAAGGAAAACTGGATGTATCGCTACAGCCGCCACCCGATCATGCTGGGTGTGCTGATCGGCCTGTGGTGTGTGCCCGAGATGACCGCCAGCAAGCTGGTGCTGACGCTGACCATGACTGCGTATGTGTTCATCGGCGTCATGTACGAGGAACGGGATCTGATGAAGTCGTTCGGTGCGCGTTACGCAGACTACAGGCAGCGGGTGGGGATGTTCATTACCCTGGGAAAGCGGGGCTGATCAGTCCGCTGCGTCGGGCCGGTGCAGCAATTGTTCGCGCCGGTTCAGGGCGCCGTTCATCTGATCGGTGATGCGGCGCCATTCCTGCAAACGGGCGTCGTTCTGGCTTTGATCCTGCCGGCCAGAGATGGGCACGAACAGCAGGCGGGTCTGGATGCGGCTTACCAGATCCTGAAACACAGGTTCACGTTCCGTTATGGATGGCATGGCCGCCAGCGAGGATTGTGCCGACTCGATCTGGGCCAGCAGGGTATCGTGCGGATCGAGCAGTGCGATCAGCGTGCGCGCATGGTTGAAATACTGCTGTTCCAGTTTCAGTGCGTCCTGGCTGATCTGCTGCGTGATGGCGTCATGCCTGGATTGTTGACGTGACAGATCGAACTGGTATGCGGACCAGGTTATTGACGCCAGCAGCAGGGTTGCAAGGGTGAGCAGGATGAAATGTCTCATGACAGCATTACCCGAACGGCCTGCGCAGTTTCATCCTGCGCGTCGAAAAATTCCACCGGATTGAACTGGCCGGCCCAGGCGATCAACAGGGACGGAACGGTGGTGCGGTAGATTTCGTAACGGCTGACGCATTCGTTGTAGGCGTTGCGGCGGGTGGCGATGCGATCTTCGGTGTCGATCAGGGCTTTTTGTAGCGTTCGGAATTGTTCGTTGGCCTTGAGATCGGGATAGCGTTCCACCAGCAGCATGATGTTGCCGATCAGCACTGCGTCGCGCGGTGTGGACTGATTGGCATCGTGCACGTTGATGCCGGTGTTTGTGCTGCGGGCGCGGGTGGTTTGCAGCAGGGTTTCACCTTCGTGGCGGGCATAGGCCTTCACTACTTCCACCAGATTGCCGATCAGGTCGTAACGTCGCTGCAATTCCACGTCCACGTGGGCCCAGGCCTGGTTCACAGTGTTGCGGATCGCCACCAGATGATTGAAGGTCAGCAGATACCAGAGATAAAACCCGAGCCAGGCGATCACGGCAATGCCCGTTGCAATCATGTCACCAGCTCCGGGAGGCGCCACCGCCTCCGCTGCTGCCGCCACCACCGCCGGATGATCCGCCACCGGAACCGCCGGACGAGCTGGAGGAATCCGAAATTCGTGCCGTGTTTTCAATGCGCGAGGTTTTGTGGCTGCAGGACTGGCACACACCATCGATGCGGTTCTGGCCGCCGTGGCTGCGGGTGGCAGCCACCAATACGATGGTGGTTTCTTTCAGGGTGCGCGCAGAACAGTTGGGGCAATCGGCAAAGCCGGAGAAACGGACAATGTAGCGTTCGGTATCGCTTTTCAGGCAGGCCGGACAGTACCAGACGTCGTAGTCCACCGAGCCAAGTGTTTCTTCCAGCCGTTGTACTTTTTCCAGGTGCTGGTCGTCTTCGGCTTCCGACAGCAATCGCATCGGCCCGCTGCAATGCTCGCAGGGATGAGGCCCATAACGGCGATAGAGGCGCTGTTGCATGAACAGGCTGATCAGCAACGATCCGCCAGCGATGAGTGTCTCGGGCAGTGCGTCGAACCGGCCCATGGCAACAAAAGCCAGAACCGTGAGCGCCACCGATCCCGTTGCCAGCGCCAGCATCAGGTACAGCAGCAGGGCTGGAAAATGCTTTTTGCGCTTCATGATGAAATACAGCACGAAGAAGGTGATGGCCAGCGCAAACACGGTATACAGCGCGATGTCCAGATCTCCCCGCGAGGTTCTGACATACCAGGGAGTGGAGCCGGGAATACCCCGCGCCGCGTCGGGATAGCGCTGCAGCAGCCGCGCGATTTCCTCGGTGCCCGCCACGATGCCGGCCTGCATGTCGTTGCTGCGGAAATGGGGAATCACCTGGTCGTCGAGAATCTGGCCGGCCAGGTCATCGGTGAGCAGGGGCTCCAACCCGTAACCCACCTCAATGCGGGTGCGGCGCTCATTGGGTGCAATCAGAAACAGCACGCCGTTGTTGGTTTCACTGCGGCCGATGCCGATCTGGTTGAACAGCTGGGTGGCGAAATAATTCAGGTAGCCGCCGTTCAGTGACGGAACGGTTATCACCATCACTTCGGTAGTTGTCTGCTGTTTGACGTCTTCCAATAGCGCGTTGAGCCGGGCTTCGACCGCGGGGCTGAGCACTTCCGCTCCATCGCGCACCCAGCCGGTTTCCGCGTGCAGTCCCGATTGCGGCAGAAGCAGCAATATTATCCACAGCAGGGTGCGAACCTGGTCCAGCATCCAGGCACAGCCATGCTTGATAAACGGCACTGTTTCCAGTTTCATGCTCAAATCCTTTCACTAATACATTGGGAATGGCGCCAACGGTGCCGGAGCCTGCAGGGCAGTACTCGGGTGGCCTAGTGTATAGGGAATGCGGGAAAGGAAAAACCGCTGCGGCGGGACTATCACCCATCAATCAACAGGGAGCCCCAACATGGTCTATTCAGGCAGCTGCCATTGCGGCGCCGTCCAGTTTGAAGTCGAAGCGCCGGAAGCCGTCGAGGTCGAGGACTGCAATTGCTCGATCTGCCGCATGACCGGGTTCCTGCACCTGATCGTGCCGGCCCGCAACTTTCATCTGCTGGCAGGTGCGGACAAACTCACCACCTACCGCTTCAACACCGGCGTCGCGCAGCATAAATTCTGCAGTGTTTGCGGCATCAAACCGTTCTACATTCCGCGCTCGAATCCGGATGGCGTGGACGTGAACCTGCGTTGCCTGAAGCAACAGCCGGCGCACGTGAAAGTGGTGCCATTCGACGGCCAGAACTGGGAAGCCAATGCCGCCGCTCTGGCGCATAAAAGTACCTGAAAGAAAGGAAGGGGCGGCATGCTGATGATCCAGATCGAGCATCAGCATGCCTGGGGGAGAGGCTATTTGATGGCGCAGGCTTTCACTGACATGTAGCCAAGCAGATGGGAAATTCCTTTCCAGACTTCATCAGAAGAAAACCTTCAAGCCGACCTTGGCGGTGTCGATATCCGTTTCATAGTCATCGACAAGGTCCGGCAGGTTGGAATCGTCCAGATCCACCTTATAACGCAGGTATTCCACATCCATACTGACATGCTGGTTGAAGGCGAAATCCACACCGACGCCATAGAACGGCTCGTCACCATCCAGATCCTCAGAAAAGCCCAGCGCTTCCACTTCGGATTTCCAGAAGAACTGGCCGCCTTTGGCATAAATGCCGAAGGATTTGCCAATGGGCATCCGCAACAGACCGGCAATGTGATAGCCGTACAGGTCAGCGGACGCGACATTGCCGCCGATGGTGCCAAAATCCGAATAGCCGCCCTCGACGCCGATGTAAGGATTGATCAGTCCACCGATGATGACATCGTAGAAATCGTTGTCGTCATCGAACTCCTCGCCATCGGAACTGTATTGACCATAGTGACCGCCGATGAAGAAGCCACTGATTCGTTCATCGCTGGAAGAGTCAGCGGCAAAACTCGTGGTGGCCAAAGCGGACATTGCGGATGAAAGCATGATGATGCTGAATAGTCTGGCTTGAGATTTCATGGTGGTTCCCTCGCATGGTTTGATAAATTTCCTGTTCTCGCTCAACAAACGCATGTGACCGGCATTGGGTTCCTTCTGGCGCAACGCATTCATAAAAAAATTCTGTGCGAGGTAAGCGTTTGCGGGACTTTTTATAACGCAGGAATCAATAAAAAAAATGGCCGGAGTGACAGTGTGCCACTCCGGCCGGTCTGGCGGGATTACAGCTTGCTGCTGCGCTGCTCCCGGATGGACGCGATTAGCTGGGATTGTTCTGCACGGTCAGTTCATTGCGGATCGAGCGCACGCCTTCGGTGTTGCGGGTGATGTAATAGGCCAGATCACGTTCGGTATCGGACGACACCTTGCCGGTCAGGGTCACTTCCTTGTTGGCGGTATCGACGTCAATGGCAAGGCCCTTCACTTCGCTGTTGGCCAGCAACTTGGATTTCACCTTGGCCGTAATGGCCGCATCCGACAGTTCGGATTTCAGCATGGAAGTGGTTTTCGGTTCGGCCGGTGCCTTGTTGGGGTCCACGCTCAACTGGTTATTCACCTTGTCGATCCCGTCCACACTGTACGCTATTTCTTCGGCCAGGGATTTGGCGCTACCGGAGTCCACATAGCCTTTCAGCACGGCGGTGTTGCCCAGCACTTCGACATCGATGCGCAGCGCGCTCAGGTTGGAATTGAACAGGTAGGCGCCTTCGATCATGCCTTCTTTCCAGCCCTCCTTGGTGTTGGTTTTGACCGAATCCATGGTGGAGGCCGGTTCCGGCCCGGCAGCGCTCACCTGGATGGCAGGCATCAGCAGCGCGCCCGCCATCAAGAGGGAAACAGACAGTTTTTTGAGTGTAAACGTTGATGTGTTCATGGTGTTTGCCTCGCACGATGATGATGAGTTGAAGTGTTCGGGTAACAAACGCCAGACAGTAAAAAAAGTTCCGGAACAGGATGCCGGAATTTGAATTGCGTAGAATTGAGGGGGAGATCAATGCGAACAGAAGTTGCGAACAGAAGCCATGTACACGCATGAAAGATGGCGCGATCAGGCAGACGTAACCTGCCCGCAGAGCATGTAACCAACACCGCGAATGGTTTTGATCAGGTTGGGCGGCTTGCTGATGTCGCCCATTTTTTTACGCAAGCGTGCAATCTGGGTGTCGATTGCGCGATCATAGACATCGAAGCTGTCGCCTTTGCGCGCATGTTCAAACAATTGCTCGCGGGTCAACACCCGGTTGGCGGCCTGCGTCAGTGCCGACAGCAACCGGAATTCGCCCACCGTCAGATCCGCCGGTCGCGCTGTTTCATCAAAGAGTTGATATTGCAGGCTGTCGAGAATCCAGCCATTGGGTAACCGCCATTTGGGATGGCGCGTCGCTTCCTGCAGGACAGGTTGTGCCCGGTTTTCCACCCGGCGCAATACGGCCTTGATGCGGGCAGAAAGTTCGCGCATTTCAAACGGTTTTGTCAGATAGTCATCGGCTCCCATTTCCAGGCAGACGACTTTTTCCATCGTGTTGTCCTTGCCCGACAGGACAATAATCGCAGCATTGCTATGGGCTTTGAGTGTGCTGATGAGATTTAGGCCATCGCCGTCGGGCAGTACCAGGTCCAGCAGGACGACATTTACCGGCTCCGATGTAATTTTTTCAACGGCTGTGGCGAAATCGTTGGCCAGGAGGACTTCATAGCCGTCTTCCTGTAGATACTCGTTCACCACAAGCTGCAGATTTTTATCGTCTTCGATGCTCAGAATCTTGCCTTTATGCATGGGGTCGCATCCGAAATAGGAGGTGATGTCATTCCCATGCAAATGTGATGCACAAATAACCCTGCCAATCGTGTGTTGTTTTGACAGATTGCGGAAACAAATCGTTGTCTGGCTGACATATGGGGGAGATAAGGAGGTTACGAACGGGCACTAGCCTTTGTTGGGTCAATGCTACCACAAGGAGTTTTGCCATGTTCAGTCATCACGAGCTGGTTCGGGAGATGCCTAATCTCCGCCGTTTTGCCATCAAACTGACCCGGAATAATTGCGATGCGGATGACCTTTTGCAAAGCACCATGCTGAAGTCGCTCGAAAGCAGACGCAGTTTTGAACGGGGTTCCAATCTGTTCGGCTGGACCTCGCGCATCATGTATAACGCGTTTGTGTCCCACTACCGCCGCAGTGTGCGTTTCGATACCCAGTACGATCCGCAACATTACATTGACCAGGAGACCGTGGAGCCGGATCAGGAGATCAAGGTGGAACTGGACGCGGTCCTGGGCGCGATGACACAACTGTCAGATGATCATCGCGAGATACTGGCACAGGTGTGCGTGGAGGGGCGCCGCTACGCCGAAGTATCGGAACTGCTGCAGCTGCCCGTGGGTACCGTGCGTTCCCGGCTTTCGCGTGCGCGTGAAGCATTGCTGCTGGCGCTCGGCCAGGATGCAGAGGCGGATGCAGATTGCAGTACCTGTTGAGTGGTGTGCGGTTCAGGTTCAGGCCATCGTCACAGCTGCGCCAGCGTTCAGGTATTTCAGCATCGCGCTCTTGAGATCAGTTTCCACAATGGGCTTGGGCAGGTAGCTGTCCATGCCGGCCTGGATGCAGCGGTCGCGGTCCCCCATCAGGGCGTGGGCGGTCATGCCGATAATGGGTGTGCGCACGCGGCCGTGGGCGTTTTCGATCTGGCGGATACTTTGAGTGGCGGCAAAGCCATCCATTTCCGGCATCTGTATGTCCATCAGCACCAGGTTGTAGGCGCGCTTTTGCCACAGGTCCAGCGCCATCAGGCCCGTGGTGGCAACGTCGTAGTGAATGCCGAGTTCGTCCAGGATATAGCTCACCAGGGCAATATTGCCGGCATAATCCTCGACCACCAGCACGCGGGTGTCTTCGGTGACCAGTGCCCTGAGATCCGCGTCCAGTTGCGCGGTTGATGCCGGCACGTCGGCCATGGGCAACGCGGCGACTTGTGACTGCATGGGCAACAACAACGAAAAAGTGGAACCAGCGCCCACCTGGCTGCTGACAGTGATGACGCCGCCCATCAGGCTGGCCAGTTGTTTCGAAATGGGCAGGCCCAGGCCGGTGCCGCCATATTTGCGCGAATCCGATGATTGGACCTGCTTGAAGCGATCGAAGATCAGGTCGAAATTGTCAGCACTGATGCCGATCCCGGTATCGGCGACATCGATCCGCAGGAACGGCTGGCTGTCGCGCTGTTCCACCGTGGCTGAAACGCTGACCTTGCCCTGTTCGGTGAATTTGATGGCGTTGCTGATCAGATTAACGCAGATCTGTCGGATGCGCGAACGGTCACCCTGGAATGACAGCTCGCGCACTTCGCTGCAGTCGTACAAAAAGCTGATGCCCTTCTCGCTGGCCTTCAAGGCCATCATGCTGGCGATTTCCTCGAAAAACTGGCCGAGCCTGAAAGGGTTGTTTTCAAGCACGATATCGCCACTCTCAATTTTGGAAAAATCCAGCACATCACTGATCAGATCCTTGAGGGAAGACGAACTCAGGGCCAGGGTGTGCACCAGTTTCTGCTGGCGTTCGCTGAGTGTATCTTTCTGACGTTCGAGAATTTCGGCGATGCCACTGATGGCGGTGAGCGGAGTACGGATTTCGTGGCTCATATGGGCCAGGAATTCACTCTTGGCCCGGTTTGCACTTTGCGCCAGCTCCTTTTCGACCTGCAACTTCTCATTGGCCTGCACGACCTGGCTGATATCCGTGTGCGCACCGACGATCCGGTAAGGGCACAGTTTGTCATCGAACAGGATTTTGCCCCGGGCCTGAATCCAGATCCAGCGGCCGGACTGGTGGCGCAAACGGAATTCCTGGGCATATTCCGGTTTGCACTGGCGGTCACCGGCGGCGATGGTGGCCCAGCTCTTGTCCTTGTCGTCCGGATGCAGCAGTTCAATGAAATCGTTCAGGCTGTAGTGCCGTGTTTTCTCGTAACCCAGGATGCGGAAAAACTGCGCCGAAAAATACAGGGTGTTGTCGCGCATGTTCCAGTCAAAAATGCCGTCCTGCGCGCCTTCAACGGCCAGAGCGAAACGTTCCTGTGAATCCTTGAGTGACGCCTCCGCCAAGGTCCGTCCTTCTTGCGCGCTGAGCAGGAACGCGTTGAACACCAGCAGCAGCACGGTGCCGATGATGATTCCGGCCACCAGTGTGTTCACATACTGGCTTTTTTCCCGCTCCAGCGTGCGTACCCGCAGTTGCAGCAACTGGTGCTCCTCGGCCAGAACCGCCTGGTTGATCCGGCTGATGTTGGCGCGAATGTCGTCGAGCACGTTGACGCCTTCCACCAGTTCCGGCAGCGGTTGCGGGCGAAAACGCCCGGTGCGCTCTTCCAGACTATTGGTAAACAGCGCGAAATAATTGCGCACCTCGTCCAGCCTGCTCTGCTGTGATTTGTTGTCAGTCGTGAGTTCGTTCAGTCTGGCCAGTTGTTCCGACACGATGGCCTTGTTCTTTTCGTATTTCTCCAGAAAGGCGGCGTCGCCCGACAGCAGATAGCCACGCTGCGATGCCAGCATGCCTTCCACCAGTCCGGCCATTTGTTCCGCCAGATTGATGATTTCGTGCGTGTGCTTAATGAGGTTGTCCGTCTTTTCCACAGTGTCCTTGCTGGACAGCAGTGAATAGCAAAGGGCCACTGCGCATGAAGTGAGCAGAATGACAAATAGTATGTAGTTGCGTGACAGCACCTGACGCAGGCGGCGCGATTCCATTGACTTGCCTCATCCGTGATGGAGCTATCAGTATCGAGCGCCTGACGGCGTGCTGTAAAGCGAATGGCGCTGGCAGTGTGCGGTGATGAAGCTTTTCAAGCCCGGCGGACGAGGGTGCCGCGGCGAGTGAACAGGGAACGCCGCAGGCCGGTGAAAAGTGGGGCATTGAAAACCCCACCGGATATCAGGAAAAAATGGAAGGCGACGGGATGCTACTTGTCGTCGGTGTGATCGTCGATCTCGTCGGCCACTTCCTCGGCACCCTCATTGATGGAGCGGGTAACCTTGTCACCGACCGATTCCTCTTTGGGCGGGTTCTGAATGCGGATGACGGCAATGGACAGGACGCCGATCAACAGCACGATGGCGATGGATATCAGGGCTTTGTTGCTCATGGGAACCTCCGGGGTGGCAGATGCTGGGGTTGAACCGGCGCGTTCAATACGGTCTGTCCCACAAACGTTTCTTGCGGCGAAAGGTTCCCTTGTGTGCTTCGATATTGTTTTGCGGGTTTGCAATTGGGACGTTGGGGAGGAGTGCAACCTCGGGCTCCTCCCGCTTGCGGTCGGTAAGCACCGCATCAAAGGTTTTACTTCTCGAACAACTCATCCTCGATAATCAGCGCATCCAGCCCGCTGGTGAAAAACACCGCCAGCGCATCTTCCACCGAATGCACGATCGGCTTGCCCATCACGTTGAAGCTGGTGTTCAGCACCAGCGGCACACCGGTGATGTCGTGAAATGCCTTGATCAGATCGTAGTAACGTTCGTTCCATTCCCGCTTCACCGTCTGCAGGCGGCCGGTGTGGTCCACGTGCACCACGCCGGGTACCCGGTCCAGCACCTCGGGCCGGAATTTCAGGGTGCGCTCCATGTAGGGCGTTTCCTGGTAATGCTCGAAATACTGCGGGCCGAATTCATGCAGGATCGACGGTGCGAACGGACGGAATTCCTCGCGGAATTTGATTTCGCCGTTGACCCTTTCCTTCACGGCCGGTGAGCGCGGGTCCGCCAGAATCGAGCGGTTGCCCAGGGCGCGGGGGCCGAATTCGGCGCGGCCCTGCACCCAGGCGATGATCTTGCCTTCCGCCAGCAGCTCGGCGGCTTTCTGGTGAATGCGGCCCGGCAGGCTCTGATGTTTCGCAATCCGCCCGAACTGTTTCACATGGTCCAGCGTTTTGCGCGACATGCGCGAACCCAGGTAGGGCGACTGGATCTGCTGCGGTGCTTTCTGGCGGTAGGGATGATCCTCGTAATAGGCCAGCAGTGCGGCGCCCAGAGCATTGCCGTCGTCCGCCGGTGCGCTGAACACGAACAGATCGTCGAAGCGGGTGTTGTCCAAAACCTTGCCGTTAGCGGAGGAATTCAGCATGCAGCCACCGGCCAGCACCAGATTGCGCGACACATCCAGGTCATACACATTGTTCAGCAGTTCGAACAGCACTTCTTCGAAAATGGCTTGGCCAGTGAAGGCCAGGTCGGCGTAGTCGAGCAGCGGTTCATTGTTTTTGCGCTCGCGCTTGTGCAGCTCGCCGAACACGCGGCCCATCTGCAGATCACCGCCGGTCAGAATATTCAAGCCGTTCACTTTCAGCGTCGAGCGCAGGATGCGGTAAAGATTGGCGTCCAGCTTGCCGTAGGGCGCCAGGCCCATGACTTTCCATTCCTCGCCCGACAGCAGGCCGAAACCACAGGTGCGACAGATCCATTTGTAAAACGCACCCAGGCTACCTTCGCCATCCACTTTGGGCAGCAGGCTGGTGAATTTGCCGTTCTTGAAGGCAAACACGTCGCTGGCGCCGTGCTCACCGAAACCGTCCACTACCACGCAGACAGCTTCATCGTGGGGGCTGGAATAGCAGGCCGCCGCCGCATGGGTCAGGTGGTGATCGTACTTGCGGGTAATGTCGGCGGGCAGGTGACGGCGGTTCTCCATCTGACCCAGTTCGAAGGCCAGGGTCTTGCCTGCGAATTCGGTGCTGTTGAGCAGAAAATTCGTGATGGACTTGATGAATTCGAATTCACGGTGCAGGTGAAAGGGGACATCCCCCATCTGCTCGCGTACTTCCTCACCTTTGCGCACAATGCTCTGGTGTGCAGCCTGGTATTGCTGTTTGAATTGGTCGCTCCAGGTGTGGGCGAACACCAGCTGCGCATCCGGATCGCAATAGGTGTTGATCAGGTCCACCGTGCGGGTCAGCAGATCGGGCGTCACATTGATGGAGGATTTATTTTGCAGGTAGCGTTCCGTGGCTTCGGCGAATACCACTTCGCCTGCCGCATTGACGATGGCGATCGCGCTGTCATGAAACGTGGTGGCCAATCCGATGTAGTTTCTTTTTACAGGTTCCTTCACATGATCCTTCACAAAATCACCTTCCGAGACTTCTGATAGTGAATGAGGCGTGTCCGTTCGATGGCAGAGCGCGTGCCTTGCCCGGCGCCAGTGTCACCTATTTTGCACAGACCAGCGAATCCATTTTTGGCTGATAGGTTCTACAATCAAGGCTGGGCCGCACCAGCAGCATGTTTACCTGTAAAGGCGTTCTCCTTCATGAAGATTTTTGTTGCAGTTTCGTTTCATGGCTTTGGCCATCTGGCCCAGGTTGCGCCTCTGGTCAATGCGTTGTTTGCGCGCCATCCCGACTGGCAGCTTGTCATCCAGTGCGCCGCCGGACGCGAGTTGCTGCAGCACTGGATCACGCCTGATTTCATCCATGTGCAACTGGCGACCGATCCGGGTATTCCCATGCACAATGCGTTGCGGGTGGATGCGGCAGAAACCTGGCACCAATATCAGCTGGATTACCGGAACAAGGCCGGAAATCTGGCGGCACTGCAGCAGCTGCTGGCGTTACACCGGCCGGATCTGGTGCTGTCCAATATCGGTTACCGTGTGGGGCGGGCGGCGGCGCAGCTGAACATACCCTGCTTTCATTTCTGTTCGCTGAACTGGGCGGATTCGTTCTACCCCTATTGCCGGGAGCAGCCGGACGCCGCCGCCATCTATCAGGACCTGTACGACGATTACAACCGGGCCGAGGTTTTCTTTCGCCTGCCGCCGTACATGCCCATGCCGGGGCTGACTAATCGGGTGGATGTGGGGCCGGTGTGCCGGGTGGGGCAAAAACGCGATCTTCACGCCCATTTCCAGCATGACCCCGACGTGCGTCATGTGCTGGTGACCATGGGTGGCATGCCGTATCCATTGCCGTTCGAGCATTGGCCGCAGCGCAGCGATCTCTTCTATATCAATGCGGGTGCGCGAGCCAGTCCACGGGCGGACCTGATCAATATCGCCGATTGCGGTATTTCCCATCTGGATCTGACGGCCAGTTGTACGGTGATACTGACCAAGCCGGGTTACGGCACTTTCATGGAGGCCGCCTGCAGCGGCACGCCGGTTCTGTACCTGTCACGGGGCGACTGGCCCGAGGAGCCGGCCCTGCTGGCATGGCAGCGGCAGCACGGGTACTGTCGCGAGATCACGGCAAAGCAGTTCCAGCAGGCTGATTTTGTGGACGATATCGATCAGGCCATTGCGGTGGCTCGCAGTGTGCAGTACCCGCAGCCGGTTTCCCCCACGGGAATTGATGAGATTATTGCGCAGATTGAGCAACGGCTGGGTTGAAACGGTGGGGGAGTACGGGGAGCCACTGGGCCGAAAGAAAAAAGTGCCGAAAGGAAAAATAAAACGCCAGGACGCCGTTACGGTCGTCCTGGCGAGTCGTGCCCAGGGAAAGCAGCACCAACCAACACCACTCACTCACTTTCACCAACCCACTTTCACCAACTCGCTACCACTAACCCAACTTCATTCAACCTAAGGAATGCCGGCGCCGTACAGGGGCGGCGCCGGCGAGAAACAGGTCATGAGCAAAATCCTGTTTCCTGTTCCCATAGTCAGTTGGCGCGCAAACAAATAGGAAATTCCGGCGAGAAAAAATGGCATTTTGGTATTAATGCACATTCTTGCCGACGAGTCGGGCGGGCCAGGAACCACTACAGCAGGAACCACAACAAGAGGGAACCCGTTGGCGGTATTGGGGGTCTCCTTCATAAGGTTCTTCGACCCTTCCCTTTTATCCGCATCTTTTGGAGTGCCAAGCCATGAATACCCGCAGCTTGTTGGATCAGCTTTTCCAGTCCGGCACTGAACTTCTTGCCAAACAATCCGGCGTTTCCAGGCCATCCGGCGGCGTGCCAGGAGCCCCGTCGGGCAATAACGATCCCCTGTCGGGCTTTTTGTCCGGCGCTGCCGGCGGCGCTTTGGCGGCCGGCGCCATGAATCTGCTGATGGGCAACAGGAAGGCGCGCAAGGTCAGTGGCAACCTGGCGATGTACGGGGGGCTGGCGGCGCTGGGTGTGGTTGCCTACAAGGCCTATGACAACTGGCAGAAAAGCCAGCCCGGCATGGTCACGCATGAACCGCGCACGATCGACCGCCTTGGCGGCGCGCAGGCCGAGGAGCACAGCCAGGCCATCCTGCGGGCGCTGATCGGTGCCGCCAAGGCCGACGGACATATCGATGAGCGCGAACGCAAGTTGATCGATGCGGAAATCAGCAAGATCGGTGGCGATCCCCAGCTGGTGCGCTGGTTCGATCAGGAGCTCCAGAAGCCATTGGACCCGGCGGAGGTTGCTGCAGCATCGCGCTCGCCGGAAATGGCGGCCGAAATGTATATCGCCAGCGCGCTGATCGTGGACGAGGACAGTTACATGGAGCGCGTCTATTTGCAGGAACTGTCGCGCCAGCTGAAACTGGACCCTGCGCTGGTGTCTGAACTGGAGCGGCAGGTGGCGCAGGCCGCACCGCGTGCCTGATCGGGTTCGGGCTTTTCAGGGCAGAATGATGGCCAGCCGCTCGTCAGGCTGGCCATCCCGTTCAGATTTCCACCAGTTTTTCAAAACCACCCCAGAACATCCGCTTGCCATCAAATGGCATGGTATTCGGGTCGAATGCGTCCTTGATGCGGGGATCCTCCATTACCTTCGCATTGATTTCATCGCGCTTGGCCCGCGATTCATATCTGATCCAGGCGAAGATCACCGTTTCACCTTCTTCCAGTTTGACCGCCTGGGGAAACGACGTCAGGGTGCCGGGCTTAACATCCTCGGCTACCCATTCCACATATTCCAGAGCGCCGTGTTCGCGCCAGACTGTGCCTGCCAGTTGCGCCATCTTGCGGTAGGCATCCAGATTTTTTTTCGGTACGGGCAGTACAAATCCGTCGACATAGTGGGTCATGTTGTGTGCTCCTGTTGTTGCTGGGGTGTGTGGGCTGTTGCACTATCCTTGTCTGGTCGAACGGCCCGACATCAAATCGACAGCCGCTGGAAAACAAAGTTCGGCTGCGGGTGGCGGGGCCGGTTGCGTCGCAAAACTGGTAGTTTTTGTGAGGATGAATAACATGGCAGATGGCAGGGATTACCCACGTGTGCCGGATGTGAGAGACGGCCTTACCCACCGCGAGCGGGTGGTGCTGTATTGCCTGCATCAGCTGCAGCAGGAAAGAAGTGGACGCAATGTGCCAACCCCCATGCTGTACGGACGGGTGGTGGAGCACATGGACATGAGCGTGCAGGAACTGCAAACGATCCTGCAACGGCTGATTGGTACTGAAAGTCGCGGCTGACGCGGGTGCGCTCACCCAAAATACTGGAAGCCGGTGAGCGCGCCGGGCTTCCAGTCAGATTATCGCAGTTGCCATTCCGGGGCGTACTGCCTCAGAAAAAGCCCAGCGGATTCACGTCATAACTCACCAGCAGATTCTTGGTTTGCTGGTAATGCTCCAGTGCCTTCTTGTGGGTTTCGCGGCCGATGCCTGATTTCTTGTAGCCGCCAAAGGCTGCGTGGGCCGGATAGGCGTGATAGCAATTGGTCCACACCCGGCCAGCCTTGATGTTGCGTCCCATGCGATAGGCCAGATTCATGTCGCGGGTCCACACGCCGGCGCCCAGGCCGTATTCGGTGTCGTTGGCAATAGCGAGCGCTTCTGCTTCAGTCTTAAACGTGGTAACGCCCACCACCGGCCCAAAAATTTCCTCCTGGAACACCCGCATCGTGTTGGTACCTTTCAGCAGGGTGGGCTGGATATAAAAACCTTTCTGCAGATTGCCGGTCATTTTTTCGATCTCGCCGCCAATCAAAACCAGCGCGCCTTCCTGGCGGCCGATTTCGATATAACTCATGATCTTGTCGAACTGTTCCAGCGACGCCTGCGCGCCCACCTGGGTGTCGCTGTCCAGCGGATCGCCGCGTTTGATGGTTTTGGTGCGCGCAATAACCCGCTCCATGAACTCATCAAAAATGGATTCATGAATCAGCGCCCGCGACGGACAGGTGCAGACCTCGCCCTGATTGAAAAACGCCAGCACCAGCCCTTCAACGCATTTGCTGACGAACGCATCTTCATGCTGCATCACATCGGCGAAATAAATGTTGGGAGACTTGCCGCCCAGTTCCACCGTCGAGGGAATAATGTTTTCCGCCGCACATTTCAGAATGTGCGAACCCACCGGTGTGGAGCCGGTGAAGGCAATCTTGGCGATGCGCTTGCTGGTGGCCAGGGCCTGACCGGCTTCCTCGCCAAATCCGTTGACGATATTCACCACGCCGGGCGGAATGATATCCGCCAGCAATTCCATCAGTACCAGAATCGAAGCAGGTGTCTGTTCTGCTGGTTTCAATACCACACAGTTGCCTGCCGCCAGTGCTGGCGCCAGCTTCCATGCTGCCATCAGAATCGGGAAATTCCACGGAATGATCTGGCCTACCACACCCAGCGGTTCATGGATGTGATACGCCACAGTATTGGCATCGATTTCCGCCATGGTGCCTTCCTGCGCGCGGATGCAACCAGCGAAATAGCGAAAATGATCCACGGTGAGTGGAATATCTGCTGCCAGGGTTTCGCGCACGGCCTTGCCGTTGTCCCAGGTTTCGGCAATGGCGAGTTTTTCCAGATTCTGTTCGATGCGGTCGGCGATTTTCAGCAGCAGGTTGGAGCGTTCGGTGGCCGAGGTCTTGCCCCAGCTGTCGGCTGCCTTGTGCGCGGCATCCAGTGCCAGATCGATGTCTTCGGCGCTGGAACGGGGGATTTCACAAAACACCTCGCCATTCACCGGTGAAATATTTTTGAAATATTGCTGCTTTACGGGTGGAACCCATTTGCCGCCAATGAAATTCTCGTAACGGGATTTGAAGGTCACCAACGCCTTGGGCTGGCCGGGATGAGCGTAGATCATGAGCGGATTCCTTTCAGTTTTAATTGCCAATGGTTATTAAGCGGCGCGTTTCACGCACATCTGGAGCAACTGAAAGACAGCTCACCGCAAAGACAGGTTGTTAGCCAGACCACAGTGCAACTAAATCTGCCGGATTTCAAGATCGGGGGGAATCCATTTTTTGCTTCTGCTCGCGGTCTGGCGGCAATCAAATCCGCGTGCGATCAACGCATCCCTGAATCGTTAAATGGCTGCGATGGCAACAGAATTGCTTGTTTCAAACGGGGACGTGCCGGTTTAACATGAACGAAACGGTGCGCCAGTCGTAATATTTTGGTCCAGGCACTTGTCTGGGCTGCGTCGAAGCCAAGGAGGGATTGTGTGAAACCGCTCAAGGGATTGCCACGTGATCGAACGCTGGAGCAGGTTCAGCACCATTATCGCACCGAAAAAGCCATCGCCGACCGCTTGCGCCAGTCCAGCCGGGAGGAACGTACCCACATCATGGCCACCATGTACGCGGAACTGTTTCAACAAGTGCAGGATCATCCGCGTCTGCGCAAACGTCAGCGAGTGCAGACCGTTGCCACCTTCAACAAGGGCATGCGCCCGCTGCTGCAGCGGTTCCTGCGCCCCACCGACCGGGTAGCGGAGTTCGGGCCAGGGGATTGCCGGTTCACTTGCGAGATCGCACGTGAAGTCGCGTTCGCTTACGGTATTGATATCTCCGACCAGCGCAATCCGGTTGATACTTATCCGCCCAATTTCCAGCTGATCGTTTACGACGGTTACCGGTTGGACGATATTGCGGAAGGTTCACTTGATCTGGTGTACAGCGATCAGATCATCGAACATTTCCATCCAGATGACGTCGCCGGGCATTTTCGACTGGTGTGGCGCCTGCTCAAGCCGGGCGGCCGTTATGTGTTCCGTACTCCCCATGCCCTCACGGGGCCGCACGATGTATCGCAGTATTTTGCCCTTGAGCCAGAGGGCTTCCATTTGAAGGAGTGGTCTTATGTCGAGCTGCGGGCGCTGCTGGCACAACAGGGGTTTCGGGGTTTTCTGCCTTTCTGGAATGCGCGCGGGGCGCACTGGCCAATGCCTTACCGCTATTTCGCGTTGTGTGAGGCCATTATCGGCCGTCTGCCGAGACGGCGTCTGCGCCCACTGATCCGCTACTGGATTCCGTCACTGACGATGGTGGCGGTGAAATAACTTTCTCAATCGATCGCCGGTGCGTTGGCGTCTTCGCTGCTGTGCCGTACAATCCAGTCCCGGTGCCTGAGCCTGTGTTGTCCCCGTACAACACGCTTTGGGGTTACCCCAAGGTCCATCCTGATCCACCGTTGCATCGTATGAACTTCGCTGCGCTGCGCGCAGTGCAGTTCACACGAGAGTAGTCGTCTCGCACCCGAGGGCGCCTGCAGTGGGCCGGGTCGGCATCACCGACTCACCCATTGCAGGGCCTGGATGTCATGAACGCCCACCGTTATTTTGCCTACACACTGGCGCGCATCTGCCTGCAAAGCTCCTGGGAACGGGAGCCGATGGCCGAGGCGGTCGAGCTGTCGCTGCAAGGGCAGGGGCCGTGGGTGAATTCGCTGATCCGGCAGGTGCTGCACCGCTTTCCCCGTCGACCGGGTTTGCCGGCGCTGTTCGATTTTCTGCGGCAAAGCGAGGGGCTGGCTGCGATCCGCCTGCGCTATCAGCCGCGCATCTGTCGCTATCCGCTGACATTGCCGCACGTGGTATTGCCATCGTCGTTGCCGCCGCTGGATTCAGTGGGCGCATTGTGTGAGTGGTTGCGACTGGCGCCTGCGGACCTGGACTGGTTTGCCGATCGCAGCAACCGGGCTGCCGGACACGCTGCGCCGAAGGTGCGGCACTATCATGTCACCACTATCCCCAAGCGCCAGGGCGGCATGCGTCTGCTGGAGGTGCCCAAGTCCCGCCTGAAACAGATCCAGCGTCGCATTCACGATGACATTCTGCTGCAATTGCCACTGCATCCCGCCGCGCAGGGATTTGTGCGTGGGCGCTCGCCGGTTGCGCACGCGGGCTTGCATGTCGGTCAGGCGGTGGTGCTGCGATTCGATCTGCGCGACTGTTTTCTGCATGTGCACGGCGGCCGGGTGTTTCAGGCGTTTCGTGCGCTGGGTTTTCCTGAAGATGTCAGCCGCCTGTTGATGGGACTATGCACTCATCGATTGCCGCAGTGGCTGTCGACACAGTTGCCACTGGATGAAGTGCAACGGCAAAAGGCGCGGCAGAATCATCTGCCCCAGGGCGCGCCCAGTTCACCGCTGCTGAGCCATTTTGCCCTGCGCGGTGTGGACGTGCGATTGAGTGCCTATGCGAGCGCGCTGGGTGCCAATTACAGCCGCTATGCCGACGATCTGGTACTGTCCGGTGGCGAGCACCTGCGCCACAGTTTCCGCGCGATCGAGGCGCGAGTGGGCGCGATTGTGGCGGAAGAAGGATTCGCACTGAATTTCCGCAAGTCCCGTTGTGTGTCGGCGGCGCAGCGCCAGCAGGTGACGGGCGTGGTGGTGAACCGGCAGCTGAATGTTCCGCGCGTCCAGTTCGATGCGCTGAAAGCGGAATTGCATAACTGCGTACAGCAGGGCTGGGTGTCGCAGCGGCCGACGCATGTTGCGGATTATCGTGCGCATCTGCTGGGGCGGATTGGCTGGGTGATGCAGGTGAACCCACAGCGCGGTGCGAAGCTGCGGGGATTGTTCGAGCGGATTGACTGGTAGTTGATTATCTGGAAAGGCATGGAGCATGAACCATGCCTGATTTTGTGTCACGCACTCCGCAAATCCGAAGGACAACACCCCGCCCACTTCTTGAATGCCCTGCGAAAATTCGACGCATCGCTGTAACCCAGATGATTCGCGGTTTCCTCGATGGTGGCGTGGCGCACCGAAAGCCAATACGTCGCCCGCTGCAATTTTTCCATCTCCAGTAATTGCTGAAAATGCGTGCCGCTTGTTTTCAGTGCGCGGTGCAGGGTGGCGCGGCTGATGTTGAGCCGATGGCACAGTTGTTCTGCGTCAAGCAGCACCTCGCTATTACTCAAGGCGTGCTCCACCTGGACCAGCAGCGGGCTGCGGGCGAATATCGTGGGCAACAGGTTTTTGAATCGCGAGGGCGGCGCCGTTTGCGAGCGCTTGCCCGGGCGTTGCAGATCCTGGCTGGCGAAGCGGATGCGACAGTGGTGATCGGTGCGCGTTTGAATATGATCCCAGCCAGCCGGTAATGGCTGACGGCTCTGCAACGCACGGCTGTCCAGGCAACGCATTGCCTGTGGTGTCAGCCCGCAGCGCAGCAGTGTGATGCAGACCAGACTCAGGCAGGCCTGCATCGCAAAGCGCTCGACCGGTGCGGGAATGTTCTGGTAGGGCAGCGCTGCATCCAGCACGCATTCGTCATGCTCAAATACGATCCGGGTCGATACCGTAATTCCGGCAATGGCGTGGAATTTTTTCAGCAGTTCCAGCAGATCGAGCAGGCTGGTCCAGGATGCGCCATCAACAGTGGCGATGACATCGGATTCCAGTGCCAGGCGGGCGCCATAATCGAGCCCGATGAATTCATTGGTGCTGACTGCGCATAGCTGGCTGACGGCGGTGCCAAATGTGGCCACTCTCCATGCGCGGTCAACGGTGCTGGCGGGTTCGGCGTCAATGCCGGCCAGCAGCTTCATTTCGCGCAGCAGCCTGCAAAGCGTAACCGCCACGTGGTGTGCGCTGCCATCTGCCTGTTCGTGAAAACGGTACATAGTCGGATGCTTCCGGTTTGCCTGTCAGGGGCTTTTGTCCATTTGCCCTCTTATCAATCTTCTTTTAATTGTTTATGCGGTGTCTTGCAAGGTGGCGTCTTTCCAGGTGGTGTCCTGCAGGGCGGAGATTTGGCATCGGGAGCAGCCAATTGAAAAAAACTGACCTGACGCTCCTGCGGCAGGTGCAATAGCATCGGGTGCTGTCCTCCGGCTTGTCGATGGATGATGCAGGCATATCAGGGGGTTATGAGCCCGCAGAAGGCTGAATAACAACAATAATTTGCAGGAATCATGATAATGAATATTGTCAGATGCAGTGTTTTCGCTATCGGATGTTTTTTTGCAGGTAGCGTGAATGCGGGTGCGGCCTGTACCGGACTTGAAACGCATACCTGCGCCTTGCCCTTTCCCAGTAATGAGTTTTCCCTGGTGAATGCAGCCACCGCAACAGGTGTTGAGCTGTCTATCAGTGACGATGTGCTGCCACCCGGCAAGCTTGCACTGTTGCCCGACAGTGTGCGGCCGGCGGCGATCCTGAATGGCCGCGATGGATTCAGTCCGATGGGTGCGGCGATGTTTGAGTTGACCAGTGAGGCGCTTGCCGACCAGCTGGCGGCAGACCCGCAGCAATGGGTGCATGCTTATTCGGTTGATACCGGCGAGCCGATTGATGTGGTGGCGGCGCGCAGCCCGGTTGAACGTTCCAGCCAGTTTTCCTGGGGTCCGATTATCGAAGTGTATCCCGCATCACGCTATCCGTTCGGTGAGCGCATCGTGATCGTGATATCGATGCCCGATAACGCAGCGGTCCCGGATGACTATGCCGCGCCTGCCCGTGAGTTGAGTGAAGCCGCGTGGCAGCTGCTGGAACACAATGATATCGCCGCGCAATCGGTGATAACGGCAACTGAATACACCATTGCCAGTGCAGAGTCGGTACTGGGCGAGCATGAGCGCGGCCAGACGGCCATCGCTGATTTTGATTACCCGATTGAAATCGTCCGCACCATTTATTACCGCAAGGGGCATGTTGCCGCGAAGGTTAAAGGCAGGGTGTTGCTGCCGGATTTCCGTGGTGAAGACGGGCTGGTTAACGTCAATAACGATGCCCAGGCCAATGCGCAATGGATTCCGTTTGATCTGTATCTGCCGCGCAGTGCCAGGAAAGCATCTGCGCCTGTCATGATCTACGGCCATGGCATTACTGCTAACCGTCTCACCTCGATATTTGTGCACCGGCAAAATGCCCGGCATGGCATTGCGACGCTGGCGATCGATCAGCCCAATCATGGTTCGCGCATAAGAATTGATGGCTACAGCGTGTTCCAGGTGTTGCGTACCGACAGGCTTCCGCGCGCGCTCGGCATGGTGATGCAATCCGCGTTTGACCTGCATGGCCTGACGTCCATGATTGAAAAACAGCTGCACACGGTTGACGCGTTGCCGAAGAAAATCTGGGGCCGTTCCGGTGATGGTATTCCTGACATCGATACCTCACGGATTTTATATTCAGGCACTTCATTGGGTGGCGTGCTGGGGAGCGGCTTTGCCGCATTCGACGACCGGGTGGATGGCGTCTATCTGCAGGTGTCGGGTACGGGGATTGCGCGCATCATGACGCATTCATCATTCTGGGGCCTTGGCTTCAAGAACCTGATCTCGCGTGAATTTACGGCCGGCGAAACCGCGTTTCAGGCCATGTTGACGCAGCATGTTGTCGACATGGTCGAGGGAGGCATGCGGGCCGAGTCCTTCAATCGCGAGACGAAACCGTTGTTCATCCAGTATGGCCTGGACGATACCGTCGCCACCAATGCGGCGACGTTTTCACTGGCAGGAATTGCCGGGTTGCAGTTGAATCCGCCGGTGCTGGCTGATGTTCCGGGCATGCCTGTGAATGGTGTCTATGATCCGTTGATGGGCTTGTTGCAGGTGGAACCGGCTGTCAGGAAAGGCTGGATGCATGGTTTCACCGCGCACACCACGTTTATCAAGTCTGAAGCGATTGATGCGTATCGCCAGTGGTTGGATGCGATCAATGCACACTAGTGCTGTCATCCAGAATGTGCAGGCGTGCGTAATACGGCTGCGCAACAAACTGGGCGAGCGTTGCGTTGCCGTAAATGCTTTCCTGCACAAGCCAGCGGTTGTCACCCAGCCAGACCAGTGCATCGATTCAGCCGTTTTAGTTCACGGGATAAAATGTTGGATTGCCGCTGGTCAGATCAAACCGGATCAGTTCGGGATGCAAATCGGTTGCAGTGCGTGTGCTGAAATGTGTGGAATAAAAAAGCCCCGCGAGTGCGGGGCTATAGTGGAGGGCTATTTCGTGACGCGGGTTGCACGCTGATGCATTCATTCCGGTTGTGGCAGTTTCTCACCCCAGCACACCACGCCGGTGTCATCCAGTGCGCAGGCATGATAATCGCCCAGCGCAATGCGCCTTGGATTCTGCAGTGCCGGCACGTCCAACACACCGTACTGACTCCTGCCCCAGCAGGTGACGCCATTGTTGTGCAGGGCGCAGGCGTTATAGCTGCTCATTGCCAGCGCGCTGATACCTTGCAGGCCTTTGGGTTGCGAGGCTGCCAGTTCGGTGCCGGTGCTGTGATGGCGGCAGTAAAGGCCGTCATCACCGCCGACGCAGAGCGCTGCGTGATTGATTGCAATCACCTTGGGCTGCAGCAACGGCAGGCTGCGGGTGGGGGAATCCTGGGCGGGCCAGAAGTTCGTTTCACCCCAGCAGGCCAGGGTACGATCCTTGATACCGCAGGCACCGATGGACGTGACGTCAAAATCATCCGCCTGTGGCAGGTTGGTGGGGCGGTAGGCAGGACGGTTGTAGTCGCCCAGCCAGTTCCAGCAGTCCAGGCCGGTATCATCCAGACCACACAGGTTGTAGCCGACCCATTTGGCGCGCCGGGAATCCTGCAGGGCGGGGGGCAGCTGGGTGAGCGGGGAGAAATTGTTCCAGAAACACTGCATGCCGGCGTCGTCGCCCACACAGATATGGGTGTCGGCAAGTGTGAGGCTGGTGGCATTCGTGAAGCTGCCGTCGGTGGTTCCGCCACCCGTCGGGAAGCCCCAGCAACGCAGGCCGCTGGCTGTGAGAGCGCAGGTGCCGATGCCGGATGCGGAGATTTCGGTGGGCTGGTTCAGCGCCGGTGTTGCTGTCTGGCCGATGAAGTCGTCACCCCAGCAGTGATCGCCGCTGCTGTCCTGAACGCATACGTTATTGTTGTCGGCACGCAGACTGACCGGATTGTTCAGTGCCGGCATGCGGCTGGTAATGCCGGCTGGAACGGCGCCCCAGCATTTCAGTGCGTTGCCGTCGAGTGCACAGGCATATTGCCGGTAGCAGGTCGTGTTGCTGCCAACCAGATAGCAGCTCTGCCGGTCCTGCAGCGTGAACTGGCCGGCATTGGCCAGCACGGGAACCTGGCTGATGCTGCTGTTGCCCCAGCAGTGCAGCTTGTTGTCACCGCTGCGGACGCAACCCACATTTTTGGCAAGCTGTACTTCCACCGGGTTGGAAACAGTGGGCACGTTGCTGCCGCTGAAATTGTCCGGCCCCCAGCATTTCAGGATGCCGCTGGTATCCACCAGACAGTTCTGGTCGGTGCCGTAGCGGTATTCCTGCGCCACACTGCCAGCGGGCACGAATACGGCCTCGGCCTGAATGTTCACGCCGACATACTCCTGGCAGAGTTGAGGGCCTGGAGCAGGAAAGTGGTTGCAGATCGACGCGATCCGCTGTTTGCACTGCAGGCTGGCGCCGCAGCCCTTGACCCAGGTGAACAGTTCGAAGCCGGCCGCCGGTGTCGCGGTGAGCGTGATGTCGTAGCCCCGGCCGAGATTCGCGTTCAGGCCTGAGTTGGTGTACACGGCAGTGCACTTGCTGCCGCAGTCGATTTTGGTGCCTTCCGTAATCCTGCCCGCGCCTTCGTAGCTGACGGTGACGATGGACTCGGTCCCCTTGCAAGCCCCCAGCGCCAGTACGGCGAGCAGGCACAGCAGTATTTTGCTGGCGGTATTCATGATGCCTTCCCTTTGTATTTGTTGTGTCGCATTAGTGTAGCGTGCGGGGCATTGGGGGAATCACCCAAAAGAATGAAAACAGCGCGAGATGATGAAATTCTGGCGGGATAGCCCAGCGGTTATTGAAAGAACGTATTTTTTCAGCACAAAAAAGGCGCAAACCTGTGCGCCCCTTTTGTGCTGAAAAAATGTACTGGCAGAAATTTACGTCCGCTCTGCCAGCTTCGCCTTCGCCCGCACCACTGCCGCCTTCACCTGCGCCGGCGCGGTGCCGCCCAGATGATTGCGCGCATTCACCGAGCCTTCCAGCGTCAGCACCGCAAACACATCATCGGTGATGATCGAGCTGAACTGCTGCAATTCCGCCAGCGTCATGTCCGCCAGATCCTTCTTCTGCGCCACGCCATAACCTACCGCCTTGCCCACGATCTCGTGCGAATCGCGGAACGCCACGCCTTTCTTCACCAGATAATCTGCCAGGTCAGTGGCGGTGGAAAAGCCGCGTTTCGCCGCTTCGCGCATGTTGTCTTTCTTCACCTGCAGCGCCGGCACCATGTCGGCGTAGGCACGCAAACAGTTCAGCACGGTTTCCACCGTGTCGAACAGCGGTTCCTTGTCTTCCTGGTTGTCCTTGTTGTACGCCAGGCACTGGGATTTCATCAGCGTCAGCAGTGAAATCAGGTGTCCATTCACGCGGCCGGTCTTGCCGCGCACCAGTTCCGGCACGTCGGGATTTTTCTTCTGCGGCATGATCGACGAGCCGGTGCAGAACCGGTCCGGCAGATCGACAAAATTGAATTGCGCCGATGCCCACAGCACCAGTTCCTCGGAATAGCGCGACAGGTGCGTCATGATCAGGGCCGACGCCGCCGCGAATTCAATCGCGAAGTCGCGATCGCTCACGCCGTCCAGCGAGTTTTCGCAGATGCCTTCAAAGCCCAGCAGTTTCGCCGTGATGGTGCGGTCGATGGGATAGGTGGTTCCCGCCAAAGCAGCAGACCCCAGCGGCATCCGGTTCACGCGCTTGCGGCAATCCACCAGGCGTTCGTAATCGCGGAACAGCATTTCGTTCCAGGCCAGCATGTGGTGGCCGAAGGTGACAGGCTGGGCAGTCTGCAGATGGGTGAAGCCGGGCATGATGGTATCGGCTTCGCGTTCCGCCAGGTGCACGAGGCCGGTCTGCAGGCGGGTGATTTCCTTCAGGATCGCGTCGATGGCATCGCGCATATACAGGCGGATGTCGGTGGCCACCTGATCGTTGCGGGAACGGCCGGTGTGCAGTTTCTTGCCGGTGATGCCGATGCGGTCGGTCAGGCGCGCCTCGATGTTCATGTGCACGTCTTCCAGCTTGATCGACCACTCGAAAGTGCCGGCGCGGATTTCGCTGCGGATCTGTTCCAGCCCGTTGATGATCTGCTGTTTTTCCGCATCGGTCAGCACGCCCACTGCGGCCAGCATGGTGGCGTGGGCGATGGAGCCGTTGATGTCCTGTTCCGCCATCTTCTTGTCGAAGGTGACGGAGGCGGTGAAGGCTTCCACGAAGGCGTCGGTGGCTTCGGTGAAGCGGCCACCCCAAAGTTTGTCCTGGGCTTGGTCTGTCATGCTGGATTCCACTGAAAAATGCGGGCTGAAGCAAAAACGGGTTTGGGTGGTTGGCATATACTCAAACAAGGCGCGGATTATAACCCACTACGGATTCCCATGGCATCGGACCAGCACAAGACTCCCGGCGAACAGGAAGAGGCGTTTTTCCTGCCGGATCTGTGCGCGCGCCAGCCGGTATTTTTCCTGGTGCTGATTGCCGAGCTGTTCGCCCTGGTCATCGTGCTGATCGACAGCGGCCTGTTCCCCTTCGATTGGCAGCAACTGGGGCTGGTGTCGCTGTTCGTGCAGTGGGTGGCCCTGTCCAGCGCCGGCCTTCTGTGCCAGATGCGCAAGTTCCTGCAGACCCTGTCGCAGGAGCGGGCTGTGCTGATCAGTTATCTGCTGATACCGGTGAATACCTGGCTGGTGAGCCTGGTCAGCCTGTACCTGCTGCACCCGGCCGAAGTGACCCTGGGCATGCTGCTGTTCAGCGAGGAAGTGCTGCGCAACGTGGCGGTGGCGGCCATCATCGGCGGGCTGGTGATCCGCTATTTCTACCTGCAGGCCATGCTGATCGCCCGCCGCCAGTCCGAGCTGCTGCACCGCATCCAGGCCCTGCAATCCCGCATCCGCCCCCACTTCCTGTTCAACAGCATGAACATCATCGCCAGCCTGATCGAGACCAACCCGCGCCAGGCCGAAACCGTGGTGGAAGACCTGTCGGCCCTGTTCCGCGCCAGCCTTAATCATGTTGGCAACCAGGTGCCGCTGGCGGAGGAAATCGACCTGTGCAAGCGCTACCTCAATATCGAACAGCTGCGGCTGGGCAACCGCCTGCAGGTACAGTGGGAGGTGCGCTCGGTGCCGCCGGGGGTTATGATCCCATTGCTCACCTTGCAACCCCTGCTGGAGAACGCGATCCTCCACGGTATACAGCCGTTACCAAAAGGTGGACTCGTCGAGATAATTGCCGGATATTCTCATGGTATCTTTGAGCTGACGATCACCAATCCCTTTGCCGCTCCCACTCCGGGGAAGGTGGCCGAGGATGAACGGGGCAACCGGATGGCCCTGCAAAATACCCGTAACCGGCTGGTGGCGCTGTATGGTGAGCGTGCCAAATTAACGGGGTATCCGGAAGGAAATCGGTACATCACGCGGCTGTCGTATCCGTTTGCAATCGACCCGCCGCCAGCCAAAGCCAATAAGACAACAACAAGAAGAAGTGTGGCCCCATGATTCGAGTGCTGATCTGTGATGACGAGCCCCTGGCCCGTGACCGCATGCGTCGCATGCTGGAAAAGATTCCCGCCACCGTCTGCCTG
Source organism: Gammaproteobacteria bacterium (assembly GCA_013178375.1). Taxonomy (GTDB): domain Bacteria; phylum Pseudomonadota; class Gammaproteobacteria; order Pseudomonadales; family Ketobacteraceae; genus Ch67. The sequence goes on along the minus strand of JABLXQ010000049.1, from coordinate 15,598 downwards.
GGCGAGGCAGAAAACGGCGAGGAATTACTGGAGCAGGTACCCCGCCTGCATCCCGATCTGATCCTGCTGGACATTCGCATGCCCGGCATGGACGGGCTGAAAGCAGCGTCCCGCCTGAGCGAAAGCGACAGTCCCCCCGCCATCGTGTTCTGCACCGCCTACGACGAGCACGCCATCGCCGCGTTCAAGGTCAATGCCATCGATTACCTGCTCAAGCCGGTGCGGCAGGAGGACCTGGAAAAGGCCCTGCAGAAAGCCGCCCGGGTGAACAAGGCCCAGATGGCCGCCGTGCGCAAGGAAATGGGCGAGGACACCCCGGTGGATGCCGACGGCAAGAAGGAACGCGAGTACATCAGCGCCCGCAGCCGCCGTGGCATCGAACTGATTCCGGTGGGGGATGTGCGCTATTTCCTCGCCGACCAGAAGTACGTCACCGTGCGTCACAGCCAGGGCGAAACCCTGCTGGACGAAACTCTGAAGGAACTGGAAGACGAGTTCGGCGACCGCTTCGTGCGGGTGCATCGCAATGCACTGGTGGCGCTGGCCTATGTGGAAGGGTTGGAGCATCGCAACAACCAGCATCAGCTGCGTCTGCAAGGGGTGCCCGAGCGCCTGACAGTCAGCCGCCGCCACGCCTCCGCCATCAAGAAGCTGCTGCACAGCCTGTAAACGGGGTGCCCTCGCACCCCTGATGCCACCCCTCATGGCACTCATGAAAACCGTTCCCGTCTGTGATAGTGTGGCTGCCGTATTCCGACCGGCGGCCCGCGGGCTGCTTTCTTATATTCAGGCAGTATCCAGGCAGGACAGTCATGAGCGGCAACCTTCTGCGCATCGCCACCCGGCAAAGCCCCCTCGCTCTCTGGCAGGCGGAGTTCGTCAAGCAGCAGCTGGAGCATTTCCACCCCGGCCTGCAGGTGGAACTGGTCACCATGAAAACCAAGGGCGACGTGATCCTCGACACGCCGCTGGCCAAGGTGGGCGGCAAGGGCCTGTTCGTGAAGGAACTGGAAGTGGCCATGCTGGAAAACCGCGCCGACATCGCTGTGCATTCCATGAAGGATGTGCCGGTGGATTTTCCTGAAGGGCTGGGTCTGGCCGTGATCTGCGAGCGCGAAGATCCCCGCGATGCTTTCGTTTCCAACCGCTACAACTCCTTTGATGAACTGCCCCAGGGCGCCCGTGTCGGCACCTGCAGCCTGCGCCGCCAGAGCCAGATCCGCGCGCGCCGCCCCGACCTGCAGATCGCCGACCTGCGTGGCAACGTCAATTCCCGTCTGCAGAAACTCGATGATGGCCAGTTCGACGCCATCATCCTTGCCTGCGCCGGCCTGAAACGGCTGGGCTTCGAATCCCGCATCCGCGCCGCCATGCCACCCGAGCAGAGCCTGCCGGCGGTGGGGCAGGGCGCCGTCGGTATCGAATGCCGCCTCGATGACACCCGCACCCTGCAACTGCTGGCACCCCTGCGCCACGCCGACACCACCACCCGCGTGCTGGCGGAGCGGGCGATGAACAATCGTCTGGAAGGCGGTTGCCAGGTGCCGATTGCCGGTTATTCCGAATTGCAGGGCGACCAGATCTGGCTGCGCGGACTGGTGGGCGAGCCTGACGGTTCCCGTCTGGTGCGCGCCGAGGTGCGCGGCCATCGCGATCAGGCGGAAACGCTCGGCCGTGAACTGGCGGACCAGCTGCTGGCGGATGGCGCCGGCGACATCCTCAAACGTCTGTACGGCAGGGCCTGAGCCATGACCCATCCACTGCAGGGACGCAAGGTCGTGGTCACCCGCCCCGCCGGGCAGGAGCAGGATCTGATGCTGGCGCTGGAACAGGCCGGTGCCAAACCGCTGGCCTTTCCCACCCTGGCCATCGAGCCGCGCGAACCGGATGTGGCAGACCGGCAGAAAATTCTCGACCTCGACCGCTACTACGCCGTGATCTGCGTGTCCGCCAACGCGGCCCGGTTTGGTCTCGACATGCTGGCGGACTTCTGGCCCCAGTGGCCAGTGCAGCAGCTCTGGTTTGCGGTGGGCCCTGCCACCGGTGAGGCCATGTCCGACTGGGGCCTGAATATCAATGTGGCGCAGCAGGGTTCCACCAGCGAGACCCTGCTCGACCATCCCGCGCTGCAGGATGTGAGCGGCCAGCGCATCCTGGTCCTGCGCGGCGAGGGCGGCCGCGAAACCCTGGCCGACCGGCTGCGGGAACGCGGTGCCCAGGTGGACTATCTGGAACTGTACCGGCGCGTGAAGCCGGCCACCCATCCCCGCCCGCTGCTGGCCCTGCTGGACCAGCCGGAATGCCCCATTCTCACCGTGACAAGTGGGGATGGTTTGCGTAACCTCATGGCGATGGCGGGCAACCGGTTGAATCGCCTGCAGCAATGCCCGCTACTGGTGATCAGCGGGCGGCTGGCCGAGTTTGCGCGGCAACAGGGATTCGTAACCGTATGGCAGGCGGCCAGCCCCGCCGCCACCGACGTGATTGCCGCCCTGAACCGGGCGTTGCACCCCGCACTCCATTAAGCTTTTTTGCAATCAGGTTTTCAGGCGAATGACAGACGAACAGAACCCAGCATCCTCCCCTTCGGCGCCGCTGCCTTCCTCTGCTTCGCCTGCACAGGACAATCCCGATCCCGGCCCGCATCCCTCAGCCACGGCGGAAAAAAAGCCCGTCCCGGAAAAAACCAGGCCGACCAGGCCCGAACCTGTGCGTGCCCGGTTGAGCGTTGCTGCCCGCCTTACACTGACCCTGGCGCTGCTGTTGTCCTTCGCTGCACTGGGCGGCGCTGGTTACCTGTTTTATCTGCAGCAGCTGGAGCGCATGTCCTACGCCCAGGACCAGATGAGCCTCACCAGCCAGATCAGCGAGCGCGGCACCCAGATCACCGCGCTGAAAAACGAACTGCAGCAGGCCTCCCAGCAACTGGCCCAGGACCGCGCCGCCCTGATCAAGGCCAACGAATCCCGCACCCAGCTGCAGGGGCGCATGGCCGCGCTGGAAAAAGCCATTGCCCAGGTCACCGGCTCCCACCGCATCGACTGGATGCTGAAAGAAGTGGAGCATTTCATCTTTGTCGCCGAGCGCCGTCTGAGCCTGCTGGGGGATGCCTCCGGTGCCCTGGCCCTGCTGCAGGAAGCGGACGACATCGCCCGCGCCATGCAGGAACCTGCTGTCCGCCCGCTGCGGGATGCGTTGGTGAAAGACATGCACAGCCTGACGCTGGCGGCGGAGACCAGTGTCGATACCGATGGCCTGTTCGTGCGTATCGACCAGCTGGTGGACAGGGTGCCGGCACTGAACATTCCCCGCTATGAGCTGTATCAGGAATCGCCGGGTGCCAGTTCCGCCGCGCCGCTGCCGGAAAACGGCCTGCCCCTGTTCTGGCGTCGCTTCACCGATTTTCTCGGCTCCCTGATACGGTTCCAGAAACACGAAAAAGCCAAACCCCTGCTGTTGACTGCCGAGCGGGATTACCTGGCCCAGAGCATCGTGCTGCTGCTGGAGCAGTCGCAACTGGCCCTGCTGCGCAGCGATACCCAGGCCTACCGCCTCAGCCTGACAGAAGCACGGCGCCGGGTAGACAGCTACATCCATCTGCAGACCCAGGAATCGAAACTGTTCCTGTCCGAGCTGGATGCGCTGGTGCAGATCAAGTTGCGGCCGCCACTGCCGGGCATCCAGGATTCCGTGCGGGGTGTGCAGGTGTTCCGCGAATTCTGGGCGCGTGAAAAGATCGAGCGTGAACAGCTGCTGCAGAAAATCGAGCGGCAGTCGGCGACAGCCCGTCCCGCGCCTGCCACGGAGGCCAAGCCTTGATCCGATTGCTTCGCCTGATCGCCTTCAAGCCCTCCACCGTAATGTTTTTGGTGATGGGCAGTTTAGTAGGCGCACTGTTCTTCAAGGCCGTGGCCAAGGACCCGGGCTACGTCCTGCTGGCTCATGGCCGCTACACCCTGGAAACCAGTCTGCTGCTGGGCCTGGTGGTGCTGATTTTCTTCATCCTGCTGCTGTACTGGATCTGGCTGTTTCTGCGCTGGGTGTTCGATCCGCTGCGGGGCCAGCGCAAGGCCAACGTGAAAACCATCAAGGGCCTGATCGCATACGCGGAAGGTGACTGGTCCAACGCCGAACGCCTGATGGCCAAGGGCGCCACCGGCAACGAAGTGGCGCTGATCAACTACCTCACCGCCGCCCAGGCCGCCCACGAACAGGGCCAGGAAGACCGCCGCGACGATTACCTGCGACTGGCGCACCAGTCCACCAAGGGCGTTGAAACGGCGATTGCCCTCACCAAGGCCCGCCTGCAATTCCGCAGCGAGCAGTGGGAAGAATCCCTGGCCACGCTGATGGTACTCAAGCAGAACGAAAAACTGCCCAGCTATCCCACCGTGATCAAGATGCTGGCGCAGGTGTACATCAAGCTGGAAGACTGGGACAGCCTGCTGCAACTGCTGCCGGAACTGCACAAACGCAAAGTGATGGACCCCGACGAACAGAACGAACTGCTGCGGCGCAGCCACGAAGGCAAGCTGAAACAATCGTTGCGCGGCAGCGAAGAAGACCGCCTGCGCAACCTGCGGCAGGCATGGGAGCAGGTGCCGCGCAAACTGCACCACGATCCGGCACTGTTGCAGACTTATGTCGAAGCGCTGATCCAGCTGAATGCCGGCGATGAGGCCGAGCGCCTGATCACCGACGCGCTGCGCAAGGACTGGGACGACAACCTGGCCCGCCTCTACGGCACCGTGCGGGGTGGCGATGTGGCAAAACAGCTGCAGTGGTCGGAGAACTGGCTGCAGGAGCGCCCCAACAACGCCATGCTGCTGCTCACTCTGGGCCGCCTGAGCCTGCAACTGCAACAATGGGAACAGGCCCGCCAGTATTTCGAAGCCAGCCTGCGCGCGCGCAAATCCGCCGAGGCGCACGGTGAGCTGGGGCGTCTGCTCAGTCACCTGGGCGAACACCAGGCCAGCAACGATAATTTCCAGCAGGGGTTGGCGATGATCTCGCAGCGTTTGCCAGATCTGCCGATGCCGGAGCGTTGATCGCGCACCACCGCCAGCGACGGTTTACACAGAATTGGCGGTCATTCTGCCGCTGATGGACTGCTTGCAATTGGGCGGAAATTTGCAGAATCTAGTCCCGATTCACTCACGGAACGAAACCAAAGGGGGCACCATGAACGACATCAATCCAGCACCGGACCAGCAGCGTGAACTGTCGCCTGATGAACGCAACTGGGGTATGTTCTGTCACCTGGCGGGATTCGCCGGGATCATCATTCCGTTCGGCAGCGTCATCGCCCCTCTGATCATCTGGCTGATCAAACGGGATGAAATGCCGTTCGTAAACTACAACGGCAAGGAAGCACTGAATTTCCAGATCACCTATATGGTGGCCTTTCTGGTAAGCGTTGTGCTGATGTCTGTCGTCATCGGATTCCTGATGATGGCCGTGGTGGGAGTTGCCTGGCTGGTGTTCACCATCATCGCCATCATGCACAGCAGCAAGGGCGAGTACTACCGTTTCCCGTATATCTTCCGCGTCATCAACTGATCTGCTGAGTGTCCCGCTGCGCTTACATCGGCGCAGCGGGTTGCTCATGGTCACCCCTTCAATACTTTTCCGTCCTGATCCACCACTTCCACATGCACCGGAATTCCCTGGCGGATACTCTGGGTGACAATGCAGTAATCCTCGAATTTCTCCAGCACCGCCGGCAACTGCTGCAGCGCCTGCGCGTTCTCCACCTGCAATTTCACATCGATCCTGCCGATGCGCCAGCGCCCGTCCTGCCGCTCCATGTCGCCGGTCACCACCGCACTCACGCCGCCGGGTTGCTCTTTTGCCTTGCGCAATGCAAACAGCAGGCTGGCACACAGGCAGTTCCCTACTGCCGCTGCTACCAGCCGCGACGGATTTGGACCCTCGCCGTTGCCCAACGGAGGTGCTTCATCGGTAAGAATGTCACCCATGTCGCCGAAATCGACTTTGAAAACGTAGTTTTCAAGAAGGGTGAGGTTGACGGAGAAAGAGTGCGCGGTGGTCATAGGGGGGGGCGGCCTTTCGCTTAGCGTCAGGAGATTGTGCTCAACATGTAACTAACATTAACATTTGGGTTACGAAAATTAAACATAATGTGGGGTCAAAGCTGCGGTAGGATTCGGTCAGCTTGTAAGCAATCGCTCAATCTGCGCGGTAAGCTAACTCTAAATGCAAGGTAAGTTGTTCGAGTTGAATTGGCTTTGAAACGAGCAATTCAAACGTAAAATTTTCATCCGTCTTGCATAAATTATTCGCCTTAGCATTTGTAAAACAGATAAACAAAAAAGTGCACAATTTAGGCTGTTGTTCAGTTTAGGGCAGCTTTCTGTCTTTTGAAATTGTTGAGTCTAAGTTCTGAGAGACAATTTCGGAAACGTTTCGACGTCAATGTCTACCAATAAAGAACGATTACGATTTGTGAATGTGCCAGGCCTGCGTTTAATACTTCGCACCTAATGAAAAGCGTTGTAGAGATGTCTGGAGTCTGGTTGCAACTATTGCTAACTAACATCGCTGGGGCTCTTCCTGCGTTATTAAAAGAAAATCGGAATGGTTTTCTGGCTTTGTGTTGTTTTGTGATTTGAATTCAGTTTTTTACGTGCGAATAGATGCCTGCAAGTTTAATGGCGCGCTTTTTGGGCTTGGATTAGGTTTGGAGTTTTATGTCTCGAATTCTGTCTGGTTGTACTGACATGAAAATGAAATTTCTGTTTTTTACGTCCTTTTTATTGGCTATGCAGTTTCAGATTGCGCAAGCTGAGTACTTGGAAGTAGACCGGAGCTATCACTCAGGCGAAGCTGTTCGCATAGTAAACAGTGCGACGGGGTCTTTGGTTAGTATCGCATCAGCAAATTCGGTCGGTGTTTCTTATAACCGATTAAGCAAAATTGCTATGAGTGGAGGCAGTGTCAAAATTCTTAATGCTGCATCGCTCAATTCAAATCTCCAATCAAACTCGGAATCAAATATCGTTGTGCTTGACATTCAGCAAGCCTCGGGAGAAGTGCGTCTAAAAGGCGTGATTGAGATCGTTGGCAAGCCAGCGGAGATTGTAATTAATTCTGGTGCAAATCAAAAATTAATACTTGATGCGTGCGAGTTTGTTGGTGTGCAAAGGGTTGTATTGGCTACGGGAGCTATCCTGATAAATCAGAATTCAGGCGAATTGGATAGAATCAATATTGTCCAAGGCTCAATCGAAGTTGATGACGGTGGATTGTATGCGCGAGGAGCTACCTTTCTCGATGTCCTTAGCCAGACTGTTAGTGTGGATGGTGTAGTTACCACAAACTTGAGAGCCGCTGCTTCGGGAAATGGTTACGCAGTAGCTAGCGACGGCAATTTAGAAGCGTCATTTGGTCATGTGAGGTTGATGGTGGGCAATAACAGCTACAAATTCGCTGAAGCCGCCATCGATCAAGCTCTTGCAGACAATTCTTCTCATTCTTACTATTTTGGAAACAAAGGGTCACAGATTAGATCGGGCTCGATACTAATAGAATCAACGGATGCGTTCAGCCAAGTTAACGTAAATCAGGTGCTCTCCACTAAAGGCGATCTGGTTATGGCCTCTATGTACAAAGGCCAGAACATCGTTCCTGATGAAAAAATCGTAGTTCGAGCCAAGGGGCCCAGCAGCAACGTTCAGGTGACGGGTAACCTTGTGACGGCTAGCGAAATTAGTATGGAGTCAAATGGTCGATTGGGTGTGGGTGATGAAATTGATAGTGAACAGACCATCTTCGCTGCCAATACAATTAATTTCGCCGCTAGGGATCAGCTTGTTAATCATGCCTTGCTACGCGGTAAGAATGTTTATGTTGCTGCCGGTTCGTTAGTGAATGAAGGTTCGCTGATGGTAGAAGATAAAGTGTACGTTAGCGGAGAACAAAAAATATTAAACCAGTTTGGTGGAATAATATCTGCCAATGACATAGTGCTAAAATCTAGCGGTCCTGTGATTAATGGGGCGCTTAGACCCTACAAGCTGGGTTTTAAGTTTATTGCTCAAGCGTTGACAACAGGCTCAATATATGAGGGTGGTACTTACACCGATTTGCAGGATGATCCCGCGAACAGCTATCAAATATTTGTAAACAATTTGAGCGCCGCAATTATTGGAAACAATGTAGAAATTCAGTCGGGGGAGTTCGTAAACGTAAACCCATACTACATTCTCCATGGCAATAATTTTGAAAACTCTCTTGCGCCAGTTCTGGATCCCGAAAAGAGCGAGCAGGTCATGCTGGTCGCTGAATCGTCACTCGTAGTTACTTCCAAAGCAAAAATCGTTAATTCATCAGCAGTCATTCAAGCCAACTCTGGCAAATTGGTTTTGAGCGCGCCTTCAATACTAAATCAGCGATATCGTATCCAAGTTAATGCCATTCCTGGTGCGGAACTGCCCCCCAATCTTTGTGTTGAGTATAACGGGTGCATGTTGGCGGATAATCAGAAAGTCACCATTAACACGGCGTCACAATATATCCACTTCTATTCTCCAGCTGGGAGAATATATGGAGGGTCTGATGCCATTGTTGTGGCGGAAGACTCTTTAAAAAATGAAATGAGTTTTATAGAAGTGTTTGGTGACTTGGATGTTAGCGTAAATTCAATTGAGCAGCTGGGCTTCAAGCTTCAGCAAGTTTATAGCGTGACTGTCACCACGCAGCATCGAAAAAAATACTGTGATAAAAAAGTTGCTGGGCAATGTGTAAATCATAAGACCAAGCGGTGGAATACAGATGAAAGATCGCTTCATCAAGTTGAAGTTGGCCAACTCCCAGCATTGTTTTCGGTTGCTGGCTTTTTGGCCGGGAACGGATCCGGCAATATCAGTTTAACTACATTGCAGATCGGTCAGTGAATTTAGAAAAAATGAAATTAATTTATTAAGACGTCATGGTTGAAAGCGGTTGTCTTTGTTTGATATTCAGCCCTTTGTCGAAGACGTATTTTTAAAATTGTAGTAGACGCGGTCTTTGTGAGTGTTTGCTAGTGATTATCAAAATGCCTTTTCTAGTTTGTAGCTGTCCTTGGGGCTGCCTAGTTTAGAGGTGAATATTGAAGGCTAGGCTCAATAGAGGTTGGGGCATGAACTTTAAGTTGCCAGTGCAAAAAATTAGTGGCGGGTTTTCTTGTTTTGCTCGGTCCATTCGAATGGGATCGTTTAGGCTGGTAGTGTTGGTGCTTGCACTAAGCTTTTGTCCACAGGCATCCTTCGCTGGTTTTGATGATGTGATTGCCAAATTAAAGCAAAGGCAGCAAGAGGAAATCGCCCGTCAACAAGCCGAAGCTGAGCGAAGACGGCTTGCCGAACTAGCTGCACAAGTGGCTGCAGAAGCGGCTGCAATTGAAGCAGAGAAGCAGCGCAGAGTTATGCAGGATGTCGAAATATCCGGCATTCTTAGCGCAAATCAGACATTTCAATACACATCAAATCCAAAATACTTATATCAGGGGTCTGCTGTTGGTGAAGCACAGCTCATCGTTGATGGGTTGACATACTTCGAAAAATCGCTGGAAAAGAAATATATAAAAGCATTTCCGAATCGGCAGTGGGTGCCAATTGCGTACGACATTACCTTTTTCATCCAAACCGTTGGCGCCCTTCCTAAAAAGGTTGGGACTCCATACATTGAAAGAGGATTGGTCAAGGAACAGCTAACAAAGCTGCTCGGTCGTAGCTGGGTGGGCGGTTATGAAACCCCCGAAGAGCAAGCATACTCGCTTTACGAAAACGGGGTTAAGCTGGCAAGCCAATGGGGCTTGAGTTACGGTCAGCGACTTAACAAAGAACAGATTTGGACAATTCCTTATGACGTGATTTGGCCGGAGATTCGAATCATTCAAGGGCAGAATGTCCTGGTTCCTATTGTCTATTTATCCCAGCCCACTCACAACGCTCAGCAAGTTAATGGAAACTTGCTGTCATTCGGTAGTGCCGATTTGAACTATCAATCCATATTTGTTGACGGAGCAAAGATCGAGGGGCGTCGTGAGGCGTTGATCAATCTCGATGGTAGTTTCAAAAACACCGAGGGAGAGCTAATTGCGGGCACAATCAGTGTCAGTGCGGGAGAAAGCATTGAGAATATTTCTGGAATCATCAGTGGTGATGAGGTCTCCCTTGTTGCAAGCAGAATACGGAACAGCACCTTGGTCGTTCGCTATGATTACGGATTTGGTTACAACGAGACCGCGAAACAGATTGGTATAATCAAGTCCCTCGGAGACATCAACATTAACAGCTCCGGCGATGTAATCTCCGAGGGTGGGACATTCAGCGCTCAAGGCGATCTAACGATAGAAGCCGGGGGTAGTGTCTATCTTGTATCTCAACCGGTTACAGATTATCGCAGTCAATCTGGTGCTTACTGGAGTGATACTGAGTCCGCTACCAAGCAGATTCAAACGCAACTTTCTGGCGACGATATTGCTATATTAGCCATGGAAACTATCCGTTTGGAAGGAGCGATTCTGCAAAGTAGAGGGACTATAAAATTACTGGCCGGGATGGGCGTATATATACTCAATTCCGTAGATGAAATTTATGGGTCAAACACTTTTGATGTTAGTTCGGGTGGGGTGTTTGGGAGTGAGACCAGCATTATTGAGGAGAAAAAGCAGGCGGATGTTGTTAGAACACTAATCAAAGCTGGTGCCGACCTCTCAATTCATACGGTGTATGGCGACGTAGTGTTGCGATCCGTTGATTTCCGTGCGGGTGGTACGGTCCTAATTACATCTGATAGCGGCATGATCGACTTGCAGTTGGCAAAGAACTTTGACTATTACAGCTACAAAGAAGATAGCAGTGATACGTTTACTTTCTATAGCACTGGTCGAGGCCACAGTATTGAGTCTGGTGTATATAACGACATATTGGCAAAAGGACAAATTGCGCTTAATGCAGATCAAGGCATTCGCGTTGAATATGCAGGGAATGGTGACATAGGAAGTACGATTAATACTTTGTCGCAAACACCATCTTTGTCCTGGATGGCTGGCCTAACCTCAAGGAGCGATGTGGATTGGGTCGCTGTTCAGCTTGCTAATGAATCATGGGACTATGAAGCGCAGGGACTTACAGAAGCTGGAGCAGCAATAGTAGCCATTGCAGTTGCAGTTGCTACTGGTGGTGCAGGATCGGCAATTGTTGGAGAGGCGTTTGCGTCTGCTGCGATGAACACGGTTGCAGCGGGCGTCATGCAGGCAGCCGTTACCACCATGGCTACCCAGGCATCGGTGAGCCTTGCTGGAAATGGTTTTGATATCTCTGCGACCCTTAATGAGATGGGCTCCAAGGAAAGTATTCGAGCTCTTGCTACTTCTATGGTCACTGCGGGACTGCTCTCTGGCGTTAATCACGCGTTATTCAGCGACGTTCCGGGATTGACCGGTAACGGTCTAGATTTTCCTTCGTCAGCTCAGGCAATTCAGGCGGTTGTTCACGCCACCATCAATGCAGGTGTTTCGACAGTTGTCCAAGGTGGCAACATGTCTGACTTCGGGGACTCGTTTTACAGTGCGATGGCGATGAATGCAGTGAATACGCTAGGAGCGCAATTGGCGAACGAGATTGGATTCGCCAGGGATATTCCGGATCCAGAGAGGCGCATCAGTGTTGCTCATCAGTACATAGCCCATGCTGCTTTAGGTTGCGCATTGGGGGCGTCGTCAATAGTTATAGAAAATGGCAATTCCGATGCAGTTGAGTCCGGGTGCTGGTCTGGGGCGGGTGGCGCCGTCATTGGTGAGTATATTGCGCAGCAGCATAGAGAGGACCTCAATGCTGATCTTAAGGCTTGGCTTAAAGAACAAAGGATATTGGAAGGAGGAAATCCGTCTAAAGAAGAGTACATGCAGCATGTGTTTGAATTCCAGCAACGAGGCATAGATTTGGCCCGTCTTTCTGCCGCCTTAATGGCATATGCTGTTGGCGGAGATGTAAATACGGCAGCCGCAGCAGCTGGCAATTCTGCAGAGAACAATGCCTTACATCTTATTCTAGTTATGGCGCTGACTACTTGGGTGCTCTACGAAGGTGATGGGAATCTGTTGATTGGTTTGGACAAGATTGGTGCTGGCGAGGATCAACTATCGCAGGCAATAAATGGAGTGATAACAGATGGCGTCACGCTTATTGCCAATGAGTATCCAGATGAAACGCTTGCTTTGGCTGACGTTCTTTCGGAAGTTAGCGATAAGGTTGCTGAGGGTGTGCTCGTAACATATGAAGTGTGTAATGGCACTACAGGTGGCAGTTGCACACAAGTTACCAAAGCATGGAATGAGCTTGAGCATAAGAATCTGATACTTGGGGCTGGCAATGTCGTCTCAATGATGATTCCTGCGACAACGATTGCAAAACTCAGGATGCTAAAACAGGCAAAGCTGGATGCTAACAAACCGGCACCTGGGGATTGGATGAAGGACTCCAAACATGAGAATTGGGAACAGTATTCGTTTGACGAAAGACGTAAGTTGGGTGGAACTGAGCAAGAATGGGTAGAAGAGTCGTTCATTGGAAGCGCAGTGAATGGTGTGTACTCGTCGAGCAGGAGTATGGATGCTGAATTCCCTGAGCTGGTTGGCATCAATCCCCATTGGGTGCCAGACGGAGGCCCGGGAGTTAATACCAATTGCATGTCGGTAGCCATTTGTGTGTACAAAACGCTGAATGGAGATCCGCAGGTTGCGGAGCAGACAGGATACGCCGGTCGTAATGCTCTGTTGCCTTACCAAGGAATGGGTGGTACAGAATATGTCTTGCCCGATTTGCTGTCTTTTGTGGCGAATGCACCCGATGGACATGTTGGGTTTGTTGAGATATTTGTTGGGGCTACGCCAGATGGGCGAAACACGCTGTGGCATGTGATTAATGCGATTAAGAGAGATGGCGAGCTGTATTTTGTTGACGCTCAACGTGGAGAAATTGTGGAGATCAGTCCAGACCGCGATCTTAAATTTCACGAAACATTTGAGCGAAGGGATTGGTAATTCTATGGACCATAATAGCGATACAGAAAGAAGAGTTTTTACGGTTGATGAAGCTAGGGCATTGGCATTGCGCAGTGTTGGTCGTGCGAAGCCGGCGGAAACGGCTGCACTTTTGATGCCAGGCTATAGAGAAGAAGCATTTGGATGGATTTTTATCGTTAATAAAGATATTGAATTTCATCCTACGGCGATGGAAAAAGATTCAGCTATAGTCGTTAGCAAGTATGGAAGAGTTCGAACAATTCCTGATCTTTCAGCGGATCCGGTTGAGTGGGAGTCTTATTTGAAAAAATTGGGAGCTTATATTGAGAAATGGAAGCAGTAGACTTGCTGTAAAGCAGGTGTGACTAAATTTAAAGTATTGCGTGTTTTGAAGGGCTGCGCATATTAAGTATGGCGAGTTGGTGAGAGAGGCTATTATGTCAGTTGGTCATAAGTGTAAGAAATATATTGTTTTATGCGGTGTGCTGTTAAGCATTTTATCCATAAATGCTTATTCCCTTGAATCGGTGTCTGGAATAGTTCATGAAGTTACTATCAATTCACCAGTTTCATCGAAGCGTAACATCATAGTCGTTCTCAAAAATATAGGTACAAATTCCGATCAAGTCATGTGTGGGCTCGCTACAAACAATGGTTCAGCATACATAAACAAAGCGGATGCACCTGACGTCTTCTCGGCGTTTTTGAGTGTTCTACTTACTGCAAAATCAACAAAAGGAACTGTTGAGATTCTGACGTCTATCGGGTCGGAAGGCTGCAAAATTGAAAGGGTGTCACTTCGCTGACTTTTGAAAACGTAGTCCGGCTATTGAAGAAAATAGCGAATGTGTTTCAGAAAATTTTACATATTTGAAATAGAAGTATTGGTTTGTTGGAGTGGACTCGTGTTCAATTTTTTAAGTCACAAAAAGATTTTTTTAGGATTTCGAACCAAGTTGATGTTTGCGGTGCTTTGCGTCTTTTCTGGCATTGTGCATGCGGCGCAGCCGCAACCTTACACTGGCAAGATCGACACAATCGGTGTTGGCCCTGGGCTAGGAAATAAGGCATTTTTAAGAGTGGTTGGCCATAGTGTTTCAGCGCCATATACAACTGCGTGCTCTGCTAATTCAAGCTATTGGACCTATGCTTTTGATATTTCGTCGGATGCAGGAAAGGCACTTTATAGCCTGCTTTTGAGCGCGCATACCGCAAATAGAAACGTAGCTATATATGGCCTCGGAACGTGTACCGTTCATGGTTCTATTCAAGATGTTGAGCATGGAAAATTTGCGCCGTAGTTTCGCGACGATCGTGTTGCATTTTTGAGGAGAGTTGAATGAAGAAGTACATTAATTATCTGTCGGTTTGCTTGGTTTGTTTCTCCGGCGCGGCGTTTGCTGACATGTGGGCGGAAGGAGTCCCTGTGTCTATCCAGAAAAGCGATTATGCTGATAAGCACTTGATTTATATTAAATTCGACAAGCCTCTTGCAGAAAAAAATGGCTGCAATAATGACACTGGCGTGGTGGTTAAAGATACGAATGAATCTTCTAAAGTGGCGCTAACTTTCGCGATAACTGCGCTGACAGCAGGGAAGAAGTTTCGCTGTTATGTTGTTTCTAATGAGTGCAGCCCGATTACCGGTAGTGCTACTACCTATCCAGTTTGCAGCTATTATCCTACGATATCGAACTAATATTATTACTTAATAGCATGCTGGTGGGGAATTTGAGATGCGGATGTTTTACAGATGCTTTTGAAAAGTAAGTAAAGCCTGCCATTGTTGGCGGACATTTCATTTTTCAGTTTTTTTGTGAGGTTAATTCAGATGCCCTCAGTTGTGAGTAAAGTATTGGCAGGGTTAATTGCGGTCTTGGGTTTGACGCTTTCGATGTCGATACATGCAGGTGTATATTTGGATAACGTGTCTGTAGTGGAGATCATTCAATGGCAGGATGACTCCCCGGTCTACGTCAAGTCGTCTAGCGGCGTATGGTGCTATTTGCCTGCAGTAGAAAAAAATTTATACAGTCTTTTATTGTCAGTATTTGCAACAGGAAAGAAGGTAAAGATAGTTTGCAATGACAGTTTGGAATCTTATGGAGGCGTTCCGGGACACCGAATTCATAGAGTGATTGCGTCTCAGTGAATAGTAAGTCAGTTGAGCTGTGTGTTTGGATGTAGAGGCGTTCAGAACCTGATGCAAGTTGCTACCAAGTTAGGAACTATCAGTTTTTTTTAAAATCATTCGTAACGGTAATTAAATTCATGAAATGAATCGCATTATCTTTTTTCTTTTATGTCTTTTTCTTTGGAGCGGTGTCAGCTGCTGGTGTAATAGGTGCGGGTACAATTGTGTTGGTAGGTGGTCAGATAACCGGTCAGCAGTCGATTTGTTTCTCGATATCGCCAGTCCCGGTAGTGTTCATAAATCTGTGTCATTTCCATACACTATCCAAAAAGGAACTGACACATGGCAATCGATTTTGATTTTGACGCTGCTCTCAAAGCCCTTCGTTCAGGCCAGGACCTGAATGGCGAGAATGGTATTCTCACACCGCT
>JABLXQ010000048.1 GCA_013178375.1 Gammaproteobacteria bacterium | reverse complement strand
CTGATCTGGTCATGCACCAGGCCATGGGCGGACAACTGCACTGGCACCAGCGCCAGCAGCACGATGAAAAACAGTGATCGCATGCTGATCCTCCGTCAAAACAAAAGCCGGGCGAAAGCAGGTTTCGCCCGGCGTGATGGCCACCGTTTTTACTGGTAGGTGACGGTCAGGGCAGGACGCTGGCTCGCTGTGCCGTATTCACTGGAGCGCATATCGACGCCATCGCTGGTGCCGCTGGCGCGGATGGTGAAGCCGTTGTTGGCCTGGCTGCCGTTCACCCATCCCTGCACCAGCGCAATACCCGCCGCATTGAGCGTAAGAGTACGGCTGCCGGTGGCAGTGGGTGTGAATGATCCGATCTCGGTACCCTGGCTGCCCGCGATATTGCCATTGGCCCAGGTCACACCGCCCTCGCTCCAGCTGGCGTTGCGCGCATACAGCTTGTAAGTGCCGGCGCTGGCGTTGGACACTCGCAGCGTTACCGTGGCATTGGTGACGGACGCAGACGCCGGAATCGACGCCACACTCCATTTCAACAGCGCCACCAGTTCACCGTTGCTGCCATCGGCACCGTCCGCCAGCACTGCGGCTGTGGTGCCGTAATTGTTGCCGGTCTTGCCGCTGGCCACGTAACTGTCCTGGGTTCCCGTGTAGCCGTTCAGGCCGTCCCGCAGCGTCACTGTCACCGGAGTGGAACCTGCTGCCTGGGTGGTGGCGCTGGACACATTGCTGTATCCGGACGCACCGCCACCATTCTTGGCGCGCACGCGGTAGTGGTAAGTGGTGCTCGCTGCCAGGCCACCGTTGCTGTAGCTCACCACGTTGCTGCCCACCGAGGCCAGCGCCGTCCAGTTGGCTCCATCGAGCGAACGCTCGATATCGAAACCGGTTTCGTCGCTGGCATTGTCGGTCCAGGCCAGGTTGATGTTGCTGGATGAAGTGGCGGTCGCGCCCAGGCTGGAGGGCGCAGCAGGCGGAGCCGGCGGCGTGCTGTCCTTGGTGATGGTGAAATAATCCCGCACCGTGCCGTTGTTGTTCAGGTATTTCAGATCCATGGTGGCGCCGTTCACATCAATCACCATGGAGCCCAGTTCGTTCAGCGAAAGGTACATGGCCGGATGATTGAGCGAACCGCCGCTGGTCTGGCCCGATGCCCCCACCACGGAATACACCGCGCCGGAATGCGGTTGGCTGGCATCCTTCACGTAGGCGCCGGTGCCATCTGCCCGGCCGCTGCCACCGTCGATTTCATAGGAGCTGTTGTAGGTGGTGGACAGGCCATAGTGGCCGTCGATGAATTTCGAACGCTCATAGGAATGACTGTGGCCGGTCAGCACCAGATCCACGCCGTAGTTTTCCAGCACCGGCAAAAAATTCTGCCGCATGTCGATCAGGTTCGATTCGGTGTCGGAATTGTGCGAGCCCTTGCTGTAGGGCGGATGGTGCCAGAACGCCACCAGCCATTCCACCGTGTTGTTGGCCAGGTCCGCCTGCAACCAGTTCATCATGGCCCCGCTGGTGGAACGGCTGGTTTCGTAGGAATCCAGCACCACGAAATGGACGTTGCCGTAATCGAACGAGTAATACGCCTCGGTGCCGGACGCCACGCCGCCCACTTCACCGTTGCGGGGAAACGTGTGAATGTTGTAGTAGGGGCCGGTCTGGCTGGCGGAATCGGCGCTGGCGCCATCGTGATTGCCCAACGTGGCCCATACCGGCGACTGGCGCAGCAGCTCGGGATACATGGCGAACAGCTTCGACTGGTATTCGGCGTCGGTGCCGCTGTTGTAGGCGTTGTCGCCCAGCATCAACCACAAATCCGTGTAGCTGGTGCCGGTGAAATTGCGGTAAGCGTTGTACACCGCTGCCTGGCCGGCACTGCCGGTTCCCGCATCGCCGATGACCCAGATGCGGGTGGGCACAGCCGCACCCGGAGTGGGCGAGGTTTCAAAATAATAGCTGGCATCGCCGGCGTGGACCGACGCGCTGTCACCCACGTTGTAGAAATAGCGGGTGAGTGGATTCAACCCGGTAACAGCAACTTCATGCTCGGTGGTCACCGTGGAATTGCTGGCCGAAAACGCCAGACTGCCCTGGCTGGTGCCGAACTGGACGCGGCTGTTGGTGGCCACGTCGGTGCGCCAGCGCACTACCATGCTGTCGCTGTCGCCCATCTGCAGATAAGGTCCGCGCACCACAGCGGCCGCCAGCGCGGTGCCCTGTACCAACACGCAGGCCAGCACGGCACCACAGAGGGAAGCGTATCTAACCAGGGAGTTAAATGTCGTCATTTTTATTGGCTCCAGAATTTATAAAACGGAATGGGGTGAAATCTGCGAGCTGCTGAATCGGCAGGGTTCGGCTGAGGACGATAGGCGGGGGACTTTAACAATCGCTGATGGTTTCGTGAATTTTTTATGCAAAGGCATGACAGTGCGCTGACAGCGCATCCAAGGCCAAGAACAACATCGCGGAGGGAGCAGCATTAAGGCCGGTCATGTGTAAATACGCTTGCCATGTTGCTATCCTCACCGAGGCTGGCGGGCCCGCACGGACAACCACCACAAAGCATCGGACCTAACCAAGGAGTCTCCCATGATCATTGTTCATCACCTCGGCATTTCCCAATCCGATCGTATCGTCTGGTTGATGGAAGAACTCGGCTTGCCTTACGAGCTTAAATGGTATGACCGGGGCCCGGATTTTCTGGCGCCTGCCGAGTATCGTGCCCTGCACCCGGCGGGGACAGCGCCGATCATCGAAGACGGCGATCTGGTGATGGCGGAGTCCACTGCGATCGTGGAGTATATTTCGCAACGGCACGGTGAGGGTCGGCTTTCGGTGCCGGTGGCAAGCCCTGACTATCCCCATTATCTCTATTGGATGCAGTTCAACAATAATTTGCAGGCGGCTTTATTCATCAAACGATCATCCCAGGCAGCGGCCGATCCTGCAGCTGCGCAACAAAATCCTATTTTTGTCACCATGAGCCGTCGAGTGGATGGTTTGTACGTTGCCCTGGAGCGTCGCCTGGGGGAAGCAGCGTATCTGGGTGGGGCCGATTTCAGTTGCGCAGACATCATGTCGGCTTTCAATCTGACATCGCTGGCGGGTCTTGGCGCACGCGTGGTGGATGACAGCCTGCCGAATACCAAAGCCTATCTGCAACGCATAGTGTCAAGGCCAGCCTATCAGAAGGCCATGGCCATTGCCGGGCCGAGGGCAAGCAAGCCATTGTAGAAAAAGTTTGAATTGGGGGTACCCTACCTTATGTGGAGTACCCCGCCCTTGCGAAGCTAAAGCTTCGCTTGTTTCTGGTGTGCCGCCGGCTGCGCGCCAAAGCCGAATTTCTTGCGCAGTGTGATATAGAACTTGCCCAACAGATCACTGTTGGAGCCCGCCGCAGACTCGATGATTTTCAGATGCCCTTCCCGTTCACTGACCGAAAACTCCTTCAGGTACTTGGCCTGTATCTGCTCGTAACTGAGCCCCTTCTGTTTCATGAACCAGGACAGGAACAGGCCCACATAGGAAATCATCTCGCGGGTTTTCTTCATCTCGAAATTGCGTTGTTCCACCGCGCCTTCTGACAACATTTTGTAAATACCCTTCTCGATCTGGCCCAGCTGTTCGGCGCTCAGGCTTTTGTCCTTCGCCGCCTCGGCCATCATTTCATCGATCAGCTGTTTGGCATTGGCGGGCATGGTCTTCAGCGGCTGCGTGTACACCCGGTCGCGGATGCGGATGTCGTTGAGCAGATCGTAGCTTACTTTGGTGAGCACCATTGCGGCGGCGGCCATCATGTATGCGTTCATGAAAAGTCCCTCTGGTGGCTGGTCTTCCTGTGGATGGGGTGGCGGAGAAATGGGGCTGGCCCGGGGATTCAGCGTAAACCTGATGGCGGGAACTGCAATGTGAATATTGCCGGTTTTGGGTGTCGTGACTGTTGCTATATACGAACGAGGGCGTTCAATTTTTCACCTGTTTGAAACGCCAGCGTTTCATGGTCATTAATGCCTCAGCAAACTTGATGATACGGGCCAGATTGCGGGCACTGAAACCCTTCCCATACTCAAGCTCCAATTTTGCCGACAACGTCGGCAAAATCTCCTCGCCGTAACTGGCACGCTGTTCCTTGAGAATCTCGCGGTGAATGCGTAGTCCTCTGTGTCAATGCAACAATGTTGGGCCTGCCCCCTGGCAACAATCATGGCACTGTGAATCGTCTGCTGCGATTTTCACTGCACGTAAACAATCACCGGCACATCCACCTGCTCATCACCCCGCGTCATGCGCACGGTGGCCGAGTGCAGGCCCTCGCCCTGCGCGAGGCTGGTCAGGCTGGCGCGCCAGCTGCCGGTGCCGTCGAAATTCACCTGCAGCCAGCCGGTGGGGTTGGTGTGATACAGCACCTGTCTGCTCCAGTCGTTGCTGGTCACCGGTTCTCCATCGAGCAGTATCTGCAGCGGATCAGGATAGGTGCTGGTGCCAGCCGCGAACTCAAACACCAGTGGCCGCTGGATGCCGTCCACAGCAGTGAGGCGGTGCGTGACGTCGCCATCCTTGCGCTGCACGATGCCCACGCCCGGCGCAAACCACAGATCGGTGGTACGACGCTGCATGATCGGCCCCAGCTCGGGATAAGTCAGCACCAGCAAATCGCCCCAGGTACCGCCGGGATTCAGCATCACCCGCATGCCCACGGCCGGCAGCGAGCCTAAATCGCCGGCGTCGATGCGGGAAATACCCAGTGGCGTGATGCGACCGTTATAGGGAAAGGACGGGAAGGAGACATTCAGCGGCTGCGCGCTGGCGACGGCACTGCCGGAATAATTGGTGGCGGTGCTGACAAAGATGGGATGAGGACGCCCAAGCTTGATGTTGATTTCGTAGCGCACGCCGTCGGCGGGATTGACCTGGGAGTACTGCGAGCCACCGTAGCCAAGGATGGCACCGTCGCTCAGCACGTAATCCACCAGGCCGTTGCTGTATTGCAGGTTCGCGAGCGTCTGGCCACCCACTTGCGTGGTACCGGAAAAAGCGGCAGTCAACGCGCCGTCGTTGTAGTACCAGCGCATGCCAGGGGACGTGGGTAAATACAGATTGCCGTCTGTGGGCTGGACCGGTGGAAGTGGGCTGCCGGTGCCATCGTCCGGTGTGGAGCCATCATCAGGCGTAGAACCGTCGTCAGGAGTGGAGCCATCGTCAGGAGTAGAACCGTCATCGGGCGTGCTGCCGTCATCCGGTGCGGAGCCATCGTCAGGCGTTTCATCGCTGGGTGCGCCGTCGTCAGGCGTGGTCGGAGTTGAACCCGGTCCCTGCGTCGCATCCGGGTAACGGGAGGGATTCCCCGCCGATCCCAGGTCATCGCTGGCCCCACAACCTGTCAGCGCAAGCACTACCCAAACCAGTGGCAACAACCGTAGCGCGTTCATCATCTACTCCCCTGCAACCTGTTCTTCTTATTACCGATTTCTCCAATCGGGACGGCCGGGCACATCGACCCCGCAGTCATATTTCTGACATATTAGCAGATGACGATCAAAACTCGCTCTAAGTGGCTTTGGTAACGGGCGGATTACGGGAATAAACTGGCGGAAAAAGTCAGTGGGGATTTCGCAAAAACGCCCCGCAAACGGGGCGTCTGATGGTTGCACGGAAACCGGTGGGCCAATCAACGCACCCAGAGAATCACGGGCACGTCCACATCGCCGGTTTCCTGTTTGAAACGCACAGTGGCGGCATGCAGCCCCGCGCCCTGCTTCAGGCTGGACAGGCTGGCGCGCCAGCTGCCGGTGCCATCGAATTCCACTTTCAGCCAGCCGGTGGGGCTGGTGCGGTACAGAACGTCCACCGGCCATTCCTGATGATCCACCGGAACGCCGTCCACCAGGATCTGCTGGGTGGCGGGCTGCACGGGCGCACTGGCGGCAAATTCGAACACCAGCGGATTCTGGATACCTTCAATGCTGGTCAGGCGGCGCACTATGCCGCCGTCGTTACGCTGCACGATGCCGATGCCCGGCGCCAGCCAGAGTTCCACCGTGCGCTTCTCCAGCAGCGGCCGCAAAAACTCAGGCACGGCACCAGCGCCCACATCACCGACCCAACCACCCGGATTCAGCATGATACTGACCCGCCGCGCCGGCACCGAGCCAACATCGCCGGCATCGATCCGGCTCACACTGCCCGCCGAAATACTGCCGTTATAGGGAATGGCGTTGACCTGGATATTGCCAGGATTCACACCGATCACGGCATCGCCCGAATACGTGTTGCCAACATTTTGCCCCAGGAAGGGATGCGCGGTTTTCAGCTTCACGTCAAAGGTGTAAAGGTCGCTGCTCTGCGGATCGGCCAGGGAAAACTGTGAGCCGCCGTAGCCAACATAGGTGGGATCACTCAGCACATAATCCGTCAGGCCCATGCTGTAGGTGAAATTGCCCAGGGTTTTGCCGTCGATGCTGGTGGTGCCGTCGAAACGGGCGGTGATGGCTTCGCCGCTGCTATCGGTCTGGTAGTGCCAGATCACGCCGGATGTGGTCGGCAGATACAGGTTGCTTTCCGTTGCTGTTACCGGCGGTTGTGTGCCGGTATTGCCGCCCGAACCACCGGTGCCGGTGTCGTTCTGATCGGGAATATTGTTGGTCCGTTCGATATCGCTTCTACCGCTGCCGCCCCCGCCGTTGTCACAACCTGCCAATGTCAGCAACATCAAAATGCCCGATAAAATTCGCATCGCGCTCATGCCGTGTTCCCCAGCTTTTTGTTATTTGGATTTTGTTTTGAAATGATTCACCGGGCCAGGATGCCCCGGGAGCGATACTGTACCAGATTGCTGCGTGCGTGCCGGTACCATCGGGCGCAAAATGACGACGCTGTCCGCAATGGACAATGCGCGCACTGCTGGGAACTTCATCAGTCACTTGTTCATGCAGCCGCCTTGCGCAGCAATTCCAGCACCCGCTCCCGCAGCCAGCGGTTGGCCGGGTCGTCCTGCAGGTTTTCGTGCCAGTACATGTGCACGGCCAGTGGCGGCAATTCCACCGGCATCGGCCACACCTTCAGATTCTGCTGGAACAGATCGCCACGGGCATGGCTTTCCGGCACGGTGAGCAACATGCGCGAACTGGCGACGGTCTTCCAGGCCACGAAAAAATTCTGACAACGCATGCCGATTTCACGATGCAAACCCAGCCGGCTCAGTTCGAAATCCTCCACGGTGGGGCCACTGCGGCGCGATGACACCACCACATGCCGCAGCTGCAGATATTTTTCCAGCGTGAGCCCGCCGCGCAGTAACGGGTGCCGCTTGCAGGACACCACCACGAAACGCCCTTCCATCAATTTGGTGTGCGCAATCGCCGGCCCCACCGGCAACAACACGTCGAACGCCAGATCCAGCCGGCCGCTGCCCAGTTCCGCTTCCATGTCGCGCCGCGCCACCCGCACGCTGGCGGCCTGGGTCAGGGGCGCGCGTTGTTCCAGCAGCGGCACCAGCTCCGGCAGCAGCACGGTTTCCACGATGTCGCGCATGCCCAGCACGATCTGCTTGCGATTGGTGGCCGGATCGAAACTGGCCGGCCCCGACAGGGTGTGTTGCAGGCCCGTCAACGCATCGCGCACCGGCTGCATGATGGCGCGGGCCAGCGGTGTCGGCACCATGCGGTTGCCGGTGCGGGTGAACAGCGGATCGCCATAGACATCGCGCAGCCGCGCCAGGGCGTGACTGACCGCCGGCTGGGTCAGATTCAGGCTGGCGGCAGCGCGGGTGATGGAGCCTTCACGGTGAATGGCGTCCAGCACCAGATACAGGTTGAGGTCGACCTTGCCTATATGCATGGCATTGATATCCTGTAATAACAACTATTCATTGGCTTTATTATGCAGTGTCTTTTAGCCTTGCATCAAACCTGTCAGCCAAACCGGCCACCTGTCGGCCAATCCGGTTAAAAGGAGCGCTCCATGGATTTCAGCCATTCGCCCAAAACCCAGGAAATGATCGCCCGCGTCAAGGCCTTCATGAATGAGCACATCATTCCCAACGAACAGAAATACGTGGAGCAGCTGGGCGAAGTCACCGGCGACTGGACGCGCTGGACTGTGCCGCCGCTGATGGAGGAATGGAAAGAAAAAGCCAAGGCCGCCGGCCTGTGGAACCTGTTCCTGCCGGATGAGGAATATGGCGCCGGCCTGAACAACCTGGAATACGCGCCGCTGGCAGAAATCATGGGTTATTCGCCGTTTGCGTCGGAAGCGTTCAACTGCAGCGCGCCGGACACGGGCAACATGGAGGTGCTGGTGAAATACGGTTCGCCCGCGCAGAAAAAACAATGGCTGGAACCGCTGCTGGAAGGCACGATCCGCTCGGTGTTTTTCATGACGGAGCCGGGCGTGGCCTCCTCCGACGCCACCAACATGGAAGCCACCTGTGTCATCGAAAACGATGAAGTGGTGATCAACGGCCGCAAGTGGTGGAGTTCGGGCGTCGGCCATCCCCAGTGCAAGATCGGCATTTTCATGGGCGTCACTGATCCTTCTGCCAACCGTCACGCGCAGCATTCCATGGTGCTGGTGCCACTGGATACGCCAGGGGTGAAAATCGAACGCATGCTGCCGGTGTTCAACCGCTACGACGCGCCGGAAGGTCACGGCGAAGTGTCGTTCACCAATGTGCGGGTGCCGGTGTCCAACATCATCGCCGGGCCAGGCCGTGGTTTTGAAATTGCGCAGGGCCGCCTGGGCCCGGGCCGCATTCACCACTGCATGCGCTTGATTGGTGCCTCGGAGCGCGCGCTGAAACATCTGTGCGAACGGGCTACTTCCCGCGTTGCCTTCGGCAAACCGCTGGCAAGCTTGGGCGGCAACCGCGACATCATCGCCAATTCCCGCATCGACATCGAATGCGCCCGCCTGCTGACACTGAAAGCCGCCTATCTGATGGACACGGTCGGCGTGTTCGGCGCCATGACTGAAATCTCCGCCATCAAGGTGGTGGCACCGAACGTGGCGCAGAAAGTGATTGATGCCGCGATCCAGATACACGGCGGTGGTGGCGTCAGCGACGATTTTCCGCTGGCGGCCATGTTCGGCTGGGCGCGGGTGCTGCGACTGGCAGACGGTCCGGACGAAGTACATCGCGGCCTGATCGCGAAATTTGAATTGAACAAATACAAGTAATTTATTGAAGCCGGGATTTTATGAGTCAGGAAAAAACAGTTGCGATCACGGGCGGCAGTAGTGGTCTGGGCAAGGCGCTGGCCTTGCGGTTTGCCCGTGCGGGCTGGAAAGTGGCGATCGCCGACATCAACCAGGAACGCGGCGAGGAAACGCTGGCGCAACTGAAAGCACTGGCGCCCGACACGTTTTACCAGCACTGCGATGTGCGCGACGCCAGTGAAGTGATGCAGTGGCGCGATGCGATTCTGGCGCGCTGGCAACGCATCGACGTGGTGGTGAACAATGCCGGCGTCGCCACCTTCGGCAACATCGATCAGTGCTCGCTGGAAGACTGGGACTGGGTGATCGACATCAACCTGATGGGCGTGGTGCGCGGCTGCAAATATTTCAGCGAAGTGTTCAAGCAGCAGGGCTTCGGCCATATCGTCAATGTCGCGTCCATGGCCGGCCTGGTTCACTCACCGGGCATGAGCAGCTACAACGCCACCAAGGCCGGCGTGGTGGCCCTGTCGGAAACCCTGCGCGGTGAACTGAAACCCTACGGCATCGACGTCACCCTGGTGTGCCCGGGCTTTTTCCAGACCAACCTGGCGGAATCCACCCGCTCCCCCGATGCCGACGCCAAAGCGCTGGTGGCAAAGATGCTGGCCCGTTCCGCCATCAATGCCGACGACATCGCCAATATGATCTTTTTGGCCATTGAAGAGAGGAAATATCTGGTTTTGCCGCACAGAGACTATCGCAAGATCTGGTATCTGAAGCGTTTCCTGCCATTTCTCTACACCCGTCTGATGGGTAAAATCGGCAGCAAAATGGCGCATAGCCGAAAAACCAGAAAACCACTGTCTTCAGAGGGATCAGCAGCATGAACGCAAACGTGTTGGACCAGGCCGGCAACATTCGCGAAGGTGAAGAACTGGATGCGAAAGTCGTAACCGATTTTATCCGCGCAGCAGTACCCGATTTGCAGGGCACCGCCAGCATCAAGCAGTTTCCCGGTGGCGCGTCGAACCTGACCTACGCGGTGTCGTTCCCCAACAAGGAATTCATCCTGCGCCGGCCGCCGTTCGGCAAGAAAGCCAAATCCGCCCATGACATGGGGCGCGAATACCGGGTGATGCAGAAGCTGAAGCCTGTTTACCCCTACGTGCCCAACATGGTGGCCTTCTGCCAGGACGAAAGCGTGCTGGGCTGCGATTTCTACGTGATGGAACGGCTGGTGGGCATCATTCCCCGCGCCGACATGCCCAAGGGTCTGGAAATGACGCCGGAGCAGAACCGCGCCCTGTGTCTGAACGTGCTGGACCGCTTTATTGAACTGCACAGCGTGGACTACCAGGCCGCCGGTCTGGCGGATCTGGGCAAGGGCGAAGGCTATGTGGTGCGCCAGATCGAAGGTTGGACGAAGCGCTATCACGACGCCAAAACGCCGGACGTGCCCGACTTCGAAAAAATCATGGCCTGGCTGCACGCGCACATGCCGCCCCAGGTGAAAGTCTGCATCATTCACAACGATTACCGCATGGACAACGTGGTGCTGGACGCGCAGGACCCGACCCAGGTCATCGGTGTGCTGGACTGGGAAATGGCCACCCTGGGTGATCCGCTGATGGATCTGGGCAACACCCTGGCCTACTGGGTGGAAGCGAACGATCCGCCCGCCGCGCAATTGCTGCGCCGCCAGCCGTCCCATTTGCCGGGCATGCTCAACCGCAACGAAGTGATCGATTATTACTGCGGCAAAATGGGCTTGAGCACCGACAATTTCGTGTTCTACCGCGCCTACGGCATCTTCCGTCTGGCGGTGATCCTGCAGCAGATCTATTACCGCTTCTACCACGGCCAGACCAAAAATCCGGCCTTCGGTGCGTTCGGCCAGATGGTGAAAATCCTGGAGAGCCAGTGCAACGAACTGCTGGCCGGCGAGATCTGATCCGATGGCGGCGCTCTACCTGATCCGGCATGGCCAGGCATCATTCGGCAGCGCCAATTACGACGCTCTCAGCGAACGCGGACTGCAACAGGGCCGCGTGCTGGGGGAATATCTGGTGGAGCGCGGCATCCAGTTTGATGCCGCGTTCGCCGGCACCATGCAACGCCACGCGCAAACCGCAGAGCAATGCCTGGGCGCCATGCAATGCGATTTGCCGCTGATCCGGCTGGCGGAATTCAACGAATACAATCACGAGGAAGTGTTCGCGCGCCACCGGCCCGAACTGGAGGACAAAACACAGTTCGCCCAGTTTCTGGCGCAATCATCCAATCCGCACAAAGCCTTCCAGAAAGAATTCGAGAAAGCCATGCTGCGCTGGCGCAGTGGTGACTACGACGAAGAATATTCAGAATCCTGGCCAACGTTTCGCACCCGCAGCATCAGCGCACTGGAATCCGCGCGCCAGCACGGTGCCAAATCCATCGCCGTGTTTTCCTCCGGCGGCCCCATCGCCAACATCACCGGCCACTGCCTGGGTCTGAACGACGACCAGATCGTGGAACTGAGCTGGGCCGTCATGAATTGCTCGATCACCTGTCTTTTGTTCACCGCAGACAAAATCAGTCTGCGCTATTTCAATGACTTCGCCCATTTTGAAGCCCGCGCGGACAAGTCATTGGTGACCCATCGCTAGGCATCACTACAAGAAAGAGGCAATTCCGATGAACCTGAAAAATCCGTTTGATCTGACCGGCCGCATCGCGCTGGTGACCGGCGCTTCCCGTGGCATTGGCGAGAGCATTGCCAAACTGCTGGCGGCCCAGGGCGCCCTTGTCATCGTGTCCAGCCGCAAGGTGGAAGACTGCCAGCGCGTGGTGAACGACATCACCAGTGCCGGCGGCAAAGCCGAAGCCTATGCCTGCCATATCGGCGACATGGACCAGATCAAGGGGATTTTCGCGCACATCAAACAGACCCACGGCAAGCTGAACATTCTGGTGAACAACGCGGCAACCAATCCCTATTTCGGCCATGTGCTGGATACAGATCTGGGCGCATTCCAGAAAACGGTGGACGTGAATATTCGCGGCTATTTCTTCATGTCGGTGGAAGGCGGCAAGCTGATGCGCGAAGGTGGCGGCGGTGCCATCGTCAATGTGGCGTCGGTGAACGGCATCATTCCCGGCGCGTTCCAGGGTATTTATTCCATCACCAAGGCGGCGGTGATTTCCATGACCAAAACCTTTGCCAAGGAATGCGCTGGTGCCGGTATTCGCGTCAATGCCATCCTGCCCGGCCCTACCGACACCAAATTCGCCGCAGCGCTGGTGAAGAACGACGCCATCCTGAACCAGCTGATGCCGCACCTGCCCATGGGCCGCGTGGCGCAACCGGACGAAATGGCCGGCACCGTGCTGTATCTGGCTTCGGATGCAGCGAGCTACACCACCGGCACCTGCATTGCGGTTGATGGTGGCTATCTGATCGGTTGATGACGCGACCCGCGGTCACCTGGGTGTTTGTGTTGGCAGACACCCTCCAAACTTTTTTACGCTAACGCCTCCTCTCTTATTCCATTACTTCCTTCATTGCCGCAATTGTGCGCTTCTTAAAACTGATATTCGTTCGACAACCCGTTTTTATAGTCTATGGTTATGAACGAAACAGCTTGTAACAGGTACCCCGGTTGACCCCGGCAGGTGGCGGGATCAGGATGGTTGGGCCGCAAAAACAGAAAATGACAATAGGAGGTCGAGGCTTATGAGAATTTCACTGGATACCGACGTACTCTTCTGGCTTACGTCGAAAGATGAAGAAAGAATGATGAATGCCTTGCATGACTATTTGGATAACATGTATTTCGCAAACTAGATACAGCAAGCAACACAAGAGGCCCGCCATTGCGGGCTTCGCTGTTTTTATTGCCCGCGTTCAGTTGCGATAGGCACCGGGGGATGCGCCGGTCCAGCGTTTGAAGGCGCGATGAAATGTGCTGTCGTCTGCAAAACCGGTGCGAAGCGCAATCTGCGTGATCGGCAGCGCAGTGGTGGATAGCAATTCGATCGCCATGTCCTTGCGGATATTGTCCAGCAACATCTGGTAGTTCAGATTGCGCTCGGCCAGCCGTCGCTGCAGCGTGCGGCCGGAACAGTTCATGCGCTTGGCCACATCCTCGATGCCAGGTGATCCCGACTCCAGCATTTCCATCACGTGAGTGGAAATTTCCTTCGCAATCCGGTCATGGGCCCGCAGCCGCATCAGCAGGTTATCCGCGCGTTTTTCCGACATGCTGAACAGGCGCTGATTGGCCTTGCCCACGTGAAAATCCAGGTTTTCCAGTTTCAGATCGAATCCATCCAGCGGCTGCTCAAACAGCACCGGCGTGGTTCCGAAAATATCCGTGATCAATTGCGCGTCCGCTGCCTGCGGGTTTTGCAGGTACAGCGTGCGCGGCACATTGGTCGCATCAAACGCCAGCCGGTTCGCCACGCAATACCAGTGCGCCATCAAGTGTTCCACCACGTGGCGGTTGGGCCGGCGGTTGTGCACATAATGCAGCGCAATGCGGAAATGCTCTTCATCGCAGGACATGTCGAGCTGAATAAAATCGAATGCCAGTGGGAAGTATTTGTTGATCGCCTGCAAAATCTGGCTGATGCTTTCGCCCGCTGTCGATAAAAAATAAAACACGCCAATCGACGACGGCAACACGGCACCGCCAATGCGCATGCCGATGGCAGCATCGCCGGTGATATCCTCCGCTGCCAGAAATGCCTGTTCGTACAGCGTCAGTGGAACCCGGCCATTAAGCATGAAATCCCGACGCGAGCGTACGCGGATACGCTTTTGCAGCAGTTCGTCGGAATGACCCAGCTGGTTCAGATAATGGTAAATGGCGTCGTACAACTCGAATGCGACGGTGGGTGCTGGCATGGTGCTTTGTCTCCCTCTGCGGCGACCGGAAAACAACGGGATCGCCCAATTCTTTCTTCTCTAAACCAATTTGATTTTGTTATCACTTTTCCGGTTTTTCATGGCGTCCGGATGCGACTGGTTCTGCCTGCCCGGTTGCCGTGAAAGGCTGCCGGAGCTGGTTGAGTATGACACGCCAGTGTCGCGATTGGCCAGCCCTGGTATTGAAAGCGCGAACAGCGTCGACGTAATCTGAACTCAACAACAAAACCAAGAACTGCGGTCAATGGCTTTCGCGCAACGGCTTTTTTTGCTGCGCGCATTTTCCGTGCTCACACCACCCACCGCTCGTCATGGAGGCAGGGGACGTGAAACGCACTTTTGTTCACTCGATACATTTTTCAGGTTTTCATTTCCTTTCACTGCTGCTGTCACTGTGGCTGACTGCCTGCGGCGGCGACTACAGCGGCACTGGCACCGCAGGCGACAGCGAATCCCGCGCCGCCAACCCGCCGGACACCACTACCAATCCAGGAACACCGGGTGAAAATTCCGATCCGGAAACGGTTGCTTCCACACTGGAAGCATTCTTCGTTGCGCGCATCGAACCGCACATGGGCTACTGCGGCACGTGCCACACGCCAGGCAGCATCGCCGACACCGACGAAGGCCGCGGCTTTTTGCTGCAACCCGACATCAGTCACTACGCCAGTTTCCAGCTGGCGTGGGAAACACTCGGCAAGGGTGTTGTAGACAACGGGCTGCTGAAGGAAAACGCCGACATGGCGGAGCCCCACACCGGCGGCAAAACCTGGCCAGCCAACAGCCAGATCAACGCCGACGTTGCCACATTGCTGCTGTGCTGGAACGAACCGGCGCAATGTCCGCTGACTGCCGATGATGACGACAACGACGGTGGCGGCGACGACGATGGCAATAGCGGCGAAGATCCGGATGATGGCAACACTGGCGGCAACGACGGCAATACCGGCAACAACAACCTGCCGCTGCTGGGCAGCTCCCACGCCAATCATTTGTGGAACCAGTTCTGTGCCACGGCTGATGCCGACGCTTTGCTGCCTGCCGATCCGCGCTCGCTGATCGTGCCCGACGTCAACAAAAACCGAGCCGTATATTTCAACGCTTACTTCCAGGATTGCCACGTCAACTTGCCGGAAGAAGAAAAGGCGCCGAAAACCTGCGGCGAGTATCTGGCACGGGTGGAACGCGGCGATTATTTTGCCAACCAGCGTGCCGCGATGACAGATCTTTCGATTTCCGCATCCAGCATCAACAATCTGTGGAAACGCTGGGGCCTGAAACAGCGGCCGGACAATTTCGACCAGCTGCTGACCGAGCGCTACGGTTTCAATCCCGCGCCCTATCCCAATCCCTATCCGCTGCCCGGTGAAGATCCCGTTGCCAGCAACGGCGGTTCCGGCCAGCTGCCCATGGGCCTGATCCAGGCACGCGATTCCAGCGGCAACTACAACGGCAAAGTGAGCATGAACTGCTACATCTGCCACGGTGGCCAGATTGGCTCGGAAGAAGACGGCGAAGGCCTGGGCCCGATTCCCGGCATGGGCAACACCAACACCGACATGATGGTATTCATGCGCGACATTTCCGGTGGACTGGTGGGCGGACTGCTACCGTTTGGCCTCAACAACGTGCGCGGCACTTCCAACGCGGTGGGCGCATTCGACCTGCTCACCATGATCTGGGATGTTGACACGCTGTCGCTGAGCCCAAATCCGATCAAGCTGCCGTTCTCGCATTCCTATCACGGCAACCAGGACATGCCGAACTGGTGGAACACCAGCCATCGTCCGCGCAAATTCTTTGATGGCGGCGTGTCGGTGGATTCCACCCGCATCGACATGGCAGCGGCTGATCAGGTGAATCTGTTGCGCAGCGGTGCAGTGCGTCGCGCGGCCACCGAACTGTACGATCAGGATCTGCAGGCTTACGTGGATGCGCAGACATCACCGCGATTCCCGCACGAAATCGACACCGCACTGGCAGAACAGGGCGCCATCATTTTCCACAACAAGAATCTGTGGGCCAATGGTGCCAATGCAAACCTGCCGCAACCGCAAGGCAATGGTTCCTGCGCCGGCTGTCACGGTGCCTATTCGCCGCGCTATGTGAATGATCCAGCGTTCCTGGAAAATCCGGTGCTGGAAGGCGTGGCCGGCTACATAGTGCCGCTGGATCTGATCATGACCGACCCGGCGCGGGCGCTGTCGATCACTGCGCAGGTGCGCGCCGTGTTCAAGAGTTCCTGGTGGGGCTATCCCGACGGCATGCCCGGCTATATTCCGCCCGGTGAAAAATCCGGTTGGGACGAATATCGCGATGACATGGCGTGGCCCATCGTCAATCCGGAAGGTCGGCCAGTGGACGGTGCCTGCGGCTGGGCGGAAGACTTCGGTTACCTGGCGCCGCCGCTCTACGGGGTCTGGGCATCATCACCCTACCTGCACAACGGATCGGTGCCCACCTTGCGGCAAGTATTGCGCTCCAGCGAACGCCCCACCATCTGGGCGCGGCAAGATTCTCCGGTGGCCGGCAAGATAAAAGGTTTCGACATGAGCCTGGACGCCTACGACCTGGATGAAAACGTCGGCTGGAAATACCGCGAATATTGCAGCCGGCAGGATTCGTCGCCGGAAGAATGCAACGGTCCGGATCGCGTGCGCACAGGTCTGTTTTACCGCTGGCTCGACAGCATCAAGGACAACTTCTGGCTGGCGGGATTCATCAGCAAGCCCTATGGCACCCAGAAGCAGATCGACCAGCGCAAGATTTTCAACACGCACGAATTCAGCAACAGCAACGCCGGCCATACCTTTACCGACGTGCTGACTGAAGCAGAAACCCGTGCCGTCATTGAATATCTGAAAACGCTGTGAGGAAAGCGCGCTTTAAAAAATACCTGCCCCTGCTGCTGGCACTGCTCTGCGGTGCCAGCAACGGGTTGCAGGCAGCCCCCGCACCCGACTTCACCCTGCCCCGGCTCGACGACTCAGCGCCAGTATCGCTGTCGGCGCTGCGGGGCAAGGTGGTGTATGTGGATTTCTGGGCGTCCTGGTGCGCACCCTGCACCGTGGCCCTGCCGGAAATGGATCAGCTGCGCCGCGATCTGCATGCACGCGGTTTTGAAATCATCGCCATCAATCTGGATGAATCCGCTGACGACGCGCTGCGCTTTATCCAGCGCATGGGTCTGTCCTACCCGGTGGTCACTGATCTGGCAAAAACCACGCCGCAAGCTTACGCCGTCAGCGGCATGCCCACCGCTTTCCTGATCGATCGCCACGGCGAACTGCATTCCACCCACACCGGCTTTCGCCCCGGCGACAGCGCCAAAATCCGCAAGACCATCGAACAATTACTGCAGGAGACACCCCCATGAAACTGCTGTTGCTGCCCTGCGTTTTACTGCTGGCCGCCTGCTCCTCCGCCCCGGTGCAACCCTGGGAGCGCGGCAATCTCGCCCGCCCCGACATGGCCTGGGACACCGACCCGCTCCACAGCGCCATGCGTGATCACGTGAATGTATCGAAGGAAGGTTCCAGCGGCGGGTTGAACACCGGCGGTGGCGGCTGCGGCTGCTACTGATATTCCGCACGCGCAAAATAAAAACAATATTTTCCCGTCGGCTAATTTAAGGGCCGCATTGAAGGACGCAGTTCACTCATGACAAAAACAAAAAAGTGCAACCCGCTGGCCGCACTCACCACTGCCGCGCTGGCACTGCCCGCCATCTCCCATCTCGCCCACGCCGACACCGCACCAGTCAAAACCGAACTGGGCTATCGCTATTCCCAATATCAGGAAGACGACATCGATGACAATAAAATCCTGATCGGCAGCCCGCAGCGCTATGAAGTGGACAATCATGCTTTCCGCCTGGTAACACCGCTGAACGCGCAACTGGGGCTGACGGTGGATGGCTCCTACGAAACCATGTCCGGCGCTTCTGCCTACGGCGTTGCTGCCGATGCGCAGGGCGAGCCGAAAATGATCATGACCGGTGCCAGCATCGACGACAAGCGCACCGACGTGTCCGCCAGCGTGCGCCATTACCGGGAAGCCGGCAGCGTTGCGTTCGCACTGGGTTATTCCGGCGAAAACGATTACACCGCCTTCAACGGCAGCATCGAAGCGGAACAACAGTCTGCGGACCGGCTGACCACTTACTCCGGCGGTATCGGCTACTCCAGCGACGAACTGGAACCAGAGCAGACCCCCGGCATCAATCGCCCCACGTCGGAAGACAAATCCGCCCTCAACGCATTTATCGCGCTGACGCAGGTGATGAATGCGGGCTGGCAATTGCAGGGCGGACTTTTTACCGGCATGCACGATGGCTTCCTGGCCGATGCCTACAAAGCCCGCGACATCCGTCCGGACCAGCGCCAACTGTTCGGCGTCATGGCCCGCTCGCGTAATTTCATGCCCTCACTGAAAGCGGCGCTACACACGGATTACCGCTATTACAACGACGACTGGGGCATCCAGTCCCACACACTGGAATTCGCCTGGCACCAGTCACTGACACAACAGCTGCGACTGGTGCCACTGCTGCGCTACTACTCGCAAAGCCAGGCGGATTTTTACGTCGACAGCGACAGCATCAACAATTCAGGCTACCAGTCGTCGGATTACCGGATGTCGCCCTTCGGTGCCATCACCTACGGCCTTGGCATCGTCTATGAAGAAGCGGCCTACCGCCTCGTCGCCAACGTCGAACGCTATGACAGCGACGGCGATATGGCACTGGAATCCGTCGATCAGGAAAATCCGGCGCTGGTGAATTACAACCTGATGTCAGTGGGTGTAGATTACCGGTTCTGATACCGATCACAGGATGAACCCATGCCGCATTTTCTCTCGCACGCCTTTCGCGCCATGGGTTCACCTTGCTGTATTCACCTGTACGCCGAATCCCCCGCCCATGGCGCCGAGGCTGCGCAAAAAATCGAAGCCGAAGTGCTGCGGCTGGAACAGAAATATTCCCGCTACCGCGACGACAGCCTGACTGCCGCCATCAATCGCGCTGCGCTGGAAGCCGGTTCCATCGAAGTGGACAGTGAAACCGCCGCGCTGCTGGATTATGCCCACACCGCCTGGCTGCAAAGCGACGGCCTGTTCGACATCACCTCGGGCCTGTTGCGCCGCGCGTGGAATTTTCGCACTGGAAAAATTCCGTCACAGAAA
The DNA here is from genome assembly GCA_013178375.1 of Gammaproteobacteria bacterium. Taxonomy (GTDB): domain Bacteria; phylum Pseudomonadota; class Gammaproteobacteria; order Pseudomonadales; family Ketobacteraceae; genus Ch67. The sequence continues at coordinate 50,245 of JABLXQ010000048.1, read as the reverse complement.
GAAATCGATCTGCTGCTGCCGCACATTGGCTGGGGCAAACTGACGTGGCACAACCCAAAACTCAGCTTCACCCGGCGCGGCATGGAACTGGATTTCGGCGGCTATGTGAAGGAATACGGTGCCGACTGTGCGGCGGCGGTGGCCCTGCAGCAAGGCATCCAGCACGGCCTGATCGAACTGGGCGGCGACATCCGCGTCATCGGCCCGCATCCGGACGGGCGCCCCTGGTCCGTCGGCATCCGCCATCCGCGCATTGCCGGGCAAGTGCTGGCACAGATCGATCTGGCCAGTGGCGCCATCGCCAGCAGCGGCGACTACGAACGCTGCATCGAGCACAACGGCCAGCGCTACGGCCATGTCCTGAATCCACACACCGGCTGGCCCGTGCAGGGGCTGATCAGCGTCAGTGTGGTGGCCGACCACTGCCTGCTGGCGGGCAGCGCCACCACCATCGCCCTGCTGCGCGGCGACACCGGCACCGACTGGCTCGACAGCCTCGTCCTGCCCTGGCTCGCAATGGACATGCACGGCACGGTGTACGGCACCCTCGCCCATTCGGTATCATCGGCGGATGCCTGAATTCAACTCATCTCCCGCCGCCAACCCCGACCGCCAGCGCCACGTCTTTTCCGTTTCGGAACTGAACAACGCGGCGAAATACCTGCTGGAAAACCAGTTTCCCGCCGTCTGGCTGGAAGGGGAAATTTCCAACCTGGTGCAGCCCCGTTCCGGTCATATTTACCTGACGCTGAAAGACGACAACGCCCAGCTGCGTTGCGCCATGTTTCGCGGCAACAACCTGCATCTGAATTTCAAACCCAAAGACGGCGTGCAGGTCCTGGTGCGGGGCCGCCTCAGCCTGTTCACCCCGCGCGGCGACTACCAGCTCATCATCGACCAGATGGAGCAGGCGGGCCTCGGCGCGCTGCAGCGGGCATTCGAACAGCTGAAATCAAAATTGCAGGCGGAAGGGCTGTTCGACGACGCCCGCAAACGCCCGGTGCCCCTGCGGCCCGGTCGCATCGGCGTGATCACCTCCCCCACCGGCGCGGCGATCCACGACATTCTCAGCGTATTGCAGCGCCGCTTTCCGCTGACCGAAATCATCGTCTATCCCACACTGGTGCAGGGCAACGAAGCGCCGGCCCAGATCTGCGCCGCCATCGCCAAAGCCAACGCGCGCCAGGAATGCGACGTGCTGATCGTGGGGCGTGGCGGCGGTTCGCTGGAAGATCTCTGGAGCTTCAACGATGAGAAAGTGGCGCGGGCCATTGCCGCCAGCGACCTGCCGGTTGTCTCCGCCGTCGGCCACCAGATCGATTTCACCATCGCGGATTTTGTCGCCGACCTGCGCGCGCCCACGCCGTCGGCGGCTGCCGAACTGCTCAGCGCCGATGCCGACGAAATGCTGTCAGCGCTGGCCGGCTACGAACAGTGGCTGGAAGATTTCATGCAGTCCCGCATCGACCATTATCGCCAGCGCCTGCAATGGCTGACGCGGCAGCTGAAACATCCGGGCAAGCGGCTGGAGGAACACGCGCAGCGGCTCGACGAACTGGACCTGCGCCTGCGCCAGTCGATCCAGCGCCAGCTGCAACTGCAGCAAAGTCACCTCAACACCGCCCGCGCCCGTCTGCAATCCCACACCCCCGTGCATGCCCTGCTCGCCTGCAGGCGCCAGCTGGAAACCCTGTCCGGCAGCCTGCAGAAGGCCATGCAGGCCCGGCTGCATAGCGAAGGGCGCGACATCGGCCACCTGGCCCAGCGCCTCAACACCGTCAGCCCGCTCAACACCCTCGGACGCGGCTATTCCATCCTGCAAACCCCCGGCGGCGACGTGGTGCAGAACACGCAACAGGTGCAACCCGGCGACAGCCTGCGCGCCCGCCTGCGCCAGGGTGAATTACGCTGCACCGTGACGGAAATCATAACGTCCTGAGGCGTCTCACTGCATTGTGAGCACCTACCTTTCCCGCTATGCTGGCGGACAGCTTCGACAAGGGACGCACCATGGCCAACGACAAGAAAACCATCCCCACCTTCAACCACATCGAGAATTCCGCCCCCGAATACGTCGAGGTCATCCTGTGGCGACGGGTGGTATTGGCACTGGGTACGCTGATAGTCGCGCTGGGCGGGATTGGTTTTCTGCTGTTTGGAATGATGCAGGAAACCGACGGGAATGGTGGCATGGAAGTGGTGACGCTATCGCCCGAGTCGATGGCCCCCGAGCCGATAATCCCCGACCAGATGGAACCGACCGCCGCGATTCCCGCTCCCAACCCGACGCCGGTGGCCGCAGCTGACACGAAGGCTGAACCGATACCGACCCAGGCGGAAGATCCCACTGCACCGGCAGACAAGAAACCGGCCATTACCACCACATCAACCGACCTCACCCCGAGCCAGCCCGGCGCGCAGCTGGCTCTGCTTGATCAGTCCACCACAGCGGTAAAACGGGTGCAGACCTCCGTCACTTCCGCAACGACAAGCGACCGTCATCAGGTGCAGACCGACATCCTCATGCCCGCTGTGAAGCGCGCAGTCCTGACCACCGTGATGCGGGGCCGCGAGCCCGGCAAACCATTGCAGACCACGACGGGCCTGTCGCTTGCCAGCCCGCTGTCGCTGCATCAGTTCGTCGAACTCAAGGGTCGCGCCGGCGACACCCTCACCTACACCTGGAAGCGTGATGGCAAAGTGGTTACCCGGGTGCAGGTGGGCGTGGGCGGCGACCAGTGGCGCACCTTCGGCAGCAAGGCCATTCACGGTCATCAGCAGGGGCAGTGGGAAGTGGACGTCACCGACAACCGCAACCGGCTGCTGGTGCGCACCCGCTTTTATCTGGGCGCCTGATCGTAAGCTTGGCGCAGCAACTCGCACAGCAGCGCGCCAGTACTGTCTTCATCCTCACCATAAATGATGATGCCATCCTCGTGACCGAGCATGGCAATCACGCCATTGCCGGCTGATGCCTGCGCCAGTGCGCGCACAGCCCCGGCCATCGCCGGGGTACCGTAGCCGATACTCGCCGCCACACAGGGAATGCCCAGCACCTGCGCCTGCCGCCAGACCAGCGGACAATGCACATGCATCACGCACTGGATTGCAGAATGGGCCGCATAAAGACTGGCGTGGGTCAGGGCTTCGGAGGAAGGCCGCACCGGACCTTCGGCGCGCAGATAATTGCGCATGACGTCGAAATCCAGCACACGCACATAGTGATGACGACACAGCAGCGGCAGATGGCCGGTCTGGGTGCCCGAGACGATGAACGAAAGGGAATCCGGTTGCAGGCGGGCGCTAATATTGCCGTAACCCAGGCCACCGTAACGCTGAGGGTCCTGCCCGATCAGGCCGAGCCGGAACAGATAGCTGCGCCAGTAATTGAGCAGTGCGAAACGGCCGTAATCCGGTGCCGGGCCGGCTGTAAAATCCAGCCGGTACTGAATGACGCCTTCCTGCTCCTGCATGGAAGCTGCCTCCTCTGGCACGCCGACTCCTTTACACGCGGCAGACGATCCTGATCCCCGTCACCGCAGCCCGCCCCGGGGCAAAACGCCATTTACGCAACAACCGGCGAGAAATCAAAACCGCTTCTTGTTCTTTTTCGCCTTTTCCTTTTTCTTGTGGTGCGTCACCGTCCGCTCCTTCTTGTAGACCTGGCGCGGCGTCAGCATATTACGCTTGCCTGCAAAAGGATTGTCGCCGGTCTTGAATTCGATCCGGATCGGCGTGCCTTCCAGATCCATCACCTTGCGGAAGGTGTTTTCCAGATAGCGTTTGTAGGAATTGGGCACGCTCTCGGTCTGGTTACCGTGAATCACGATCAGCGGAGGATTGCTGCCGCCCATGTGCGCATAACGCAGCTTGATACGGCGGCCACCCACCAGCGGCGGCTGATGATCCGTCAGCGCATCTTCCAGGATCTTGGTGAGGAAAGGCGTCGACAGTTTCTTGAACGCGGATTCGTACGCCTTCTGGATCGAGGCATACAGCTCGCCCACACCGGTGCCGTGCAGGGCGGAAATGAAATGGATTTTCGCGAAATCGATAAAGCCCAGACGGCGTTCGATATCGGTTTTGACTTTCTGCTTGTCATCGTGGGACATGCCGTCCCACTTGTTGATCACCACCACCAGCGAGCGCCCGGTTTCCAGCACGAAACCCAGCAGGTGCATGTCCTGGTCCACCACGCCTTCGCGAGCGTCCAGCACCATCACCACCACATGGGCGTCTTCCACCGCCTGCAAGGTTTTGATGACGGAGAATTTCTCCACCGACTCGAACACCTTGCCGCGTTTGCGCACGCCAGCGGTGTCGATGATGGTGTAATGCTTGTCACGGCGCTCGAATGGAATGTACACGCTGTCGCGGGTGGTGCCGGGCATGTCGAACACGATGACGCGCTCTTCACCCAGCATGCGGTTCACCAGGGTGGACTTGCCCACATTGGGCCGGCCGACAATGGCCATCTTGATGCCGGTTGGAACGCCTTCGCCCAGATCCTCGATGGCCGGCTGCGAAGGCAGCGCGGCAAACACCGAGTCCATCAGCTGGCTCACGCCACGGCCATGCGCCGCCGCAATCGGATAGGTATCGCCCATGCCCAGGCGGAAGAAGTCGGCCGTCACCACGTCCGGGTTGAGGCCGTCCACCTTGTTCACCACCAGGAACACCGGCTTCTGCCGCAGGCGCAGGGTCTGCGCCAGCAACTCGTCCACTGGCGTCAGACCCACCTGCGCGTCCACCATGAACAGCACGGCGTGGGCTTCCTCCACCGCCTGCAGCGACTGGTTGCGCATGTGAACATCGACGCCTTCTTCATCGCCGGTGATACCGCCGGTATCGATCACGATGAACTGGTGTTCGCCCCAGGCTGCATCGCCATACTGGCGGTCGCGGGTGAGCCCCGGCATGTCCGCGACAATCGCATCGCGGGTCTTGGTCAGCCGGTTGAACAGCGTCGATTTGCCCACGTTGGGGCGGCCCACCAGGGCGATTACGGGTTTCATTTCTTCTCTATCACCTGGTACGCGGCCACCGCGCCACCATTGCCCTGCACATAAACGATATCCTGATACACCACAGGCTCCGCCCGCAAGCCGTCTTCGGTGCGCTTGGGCTCAGCCTGACCCAGTTTGGCATTGGGATTGCGGGTGGGCCGGGAGGACACCTTCACCCGGGCCTTGAAACTGCCATCCTGGTAGGACAGCCAGTGCAGGTAACCGGCAAAATCCCCCACCACCACATAGCGGTCATAGGCCGTGGGTGCCGACAGACGACGACCCCGCAACCCTTCCTGCAGCCACAGGTCGGTACCACTCACGGCATCCAGCGCTGCCAGCTTGCCATCGTCGTCCACCACATACAGCTGGCTCAGGAATTCAGACACGCCGGAATAGGACGACATCTTGCGCGTCCATAACAGACGGCCGGACGGAATATCGATGGCGGAGGCGTTGCCTTGATAGGTCACGGCATACACCGTCTTGCCGGACACCCAGAAGCGTCCATCCAGATCGATCAGGCGCTCCAGCTCGGAACGGCCTTCCGACTGGCCGATAGAGCGCTCCCAGCCGACAAAACCGGTGTTGGTATCCAGCGCCGCCAGTTTGCCGTTGGCAAAGCCTGCCAGAGTGACCTCGCCTACCACGACCGGGCTGCTTTCACCCCGCAGGGTCAGGATCGGAATGGAGGTGTCATACAGCCAGGCCACGGCGCCATCTTCCCGCTTCAGGCCATGCAGGCGGCCGCTCAGCGTCTGCACCAGGATATGGTCGGCCGCAATGGCCGGCGCCGCCATGATCTGGCCGTCCAGCTTCTTGCTCCACAGAATGGCGCCGTCTTCCTCATTCAGCACCACCACTTCACCGTCGCCGGTGCCAAATGCCACCACGCCATAGGCGGCGCTCACACCGCCCGTGATGGTGCGCTCGGTTTCCACTTCCCAGACGACATCGCCAGTAGCACGATCGATCTTCACCAGCTCACCACTGATGGCGGCGGCAAACACCCAGCGCTCGGTTACCGCCGGCTTCAGGTTCAGGTAGACATCGTCCACCCCGTCACCGACATTCTGGGTCCAGAGCTTTTTCACCTGGACATCGGATTTGAACACCGGCAACGGCGACGGCGGAATCACTTCGTCATCGTCGTTGCTGCAGGCGGCCAGCGCGAAAGGGATCAGTAGTATGAGCAGCCAGTAACGCATTACTTGTCAGCCACCAGCAGGTTGTCGTGTTTGATTTTCAGGATCGGACGGCTGCTGCCGTTCGCCTTGGCGGAACTCAGGTCCATCGCTTTTTTGTAGGCATCGCGCGCCTTGGCGTTATCGCCCAACAGCACGTAGATGTCGCCGCGCACTTCCTCGTAGCTGTCAGCCTGGGCACCCGGCTCCACGCTGTCGAGCTGCTTCAGCGCGCCTTCACGATCACCTTTGGCTGCGAGCACCCGCGCCAGACGCAGATTGGCCACCAGCCGCAGGGCTTCACTTTTCGCGTGCTCGTTGGCCCACTGCAGTTCGGTCACCGCCTCGTCCAGCTTGCCGGTCTGCACTTTTTCCCGCGCCAGCAGCAGTGCCGCAAACACGGCGTATTCAGTCTTGGTGAAATCATCCTTCAACTGCGCGGCCAGATGATTGAACGTGGCCACGTGGCCTTCCAGCTCGGCGGTATTCTTGTCCATGCGATCCTGCTGCACCAGATTGGAGGTCTCCAGCAGCTCAGAATACAACGCAGCGGCGGATTCACCCGTGGCGCGTTTGTTCTGGTTGAACAGCTGCCAGCCCAGCACGGCAACGATGGCCACGGTGATGCCGATCAGCACACTGTTGCCATTGGCTCGCCACCACTTCTTGATCGCTTCTACTTGTTGTTCTTCGGTTGTGTAGACGTCCACGGAAATTACTCCTGAGCTGCAAGGATTTGCGCAAAAAAGGTGTGAAGTTGAGTCTGGGAAAGCGTGATTTGTTCCCGCGCTTCGCGCAGAAACTTGATGCCGACCTGACCGCTGCTGATCTCGGATTCACCCAGGATCAGTGCAAAGCGGGCGCCGATGTCGTCGGCCTTTTTCAACTGCTTCTTGAATTTGCCACCACCGCAGTGGCACTGCACTTTCAGCGACGGCGCCTGATTGCGCAGGGATTCCGCCAGCAGCAATGCGGCCGTGGCATCTTCCGACACCACATACACGTCTGGAGCCGGCGTCAGGTGCTGCACCACGCCGGCAGCGTCCAGCAGCAGCACCAGCCGTTCCATGCCCATGGCGAAACCGACAGCGGGCGTGGCCTTGCCACCCAGCTGTTCCACCAGGCCATCATAACGGCCACCGGCGCAGACCGTGCCCTGGGCCCCCAGCGCGCTGGTCACCCACTCGAATACGGTCTTGCAGTAGTAATCCAGGCCGCGCACCAGCCGGGAGTTGATTTCGAATTTCACCCCCGCCGCCGTCAGCATGGCTTTGAGCTGTTCGAAATGGTCGCGGGATTCGGCGTCGAGGAAATCCAGCAGGCTGGGCGCATTTTTCAGCACGGCTTGTGTGCCCTGGTCCTTGCTGTCCAGCACACGCAGCGGATTGGATTCCAGACGGCGCTTGCTGTCCTCGTCCAGTTGTTCGCGGCGTTCCTGCAGGAAGGCGACCAGCGCGGCACGGAACTCGGCGCGGGCAGTGTTGGAGCCCAGGCTGTTCAGCTGCAGGGTCACCAGATCAGAAATGCCCAGATCACGCCACAGACGCGCGGTCATGATGATGAGTTCAGCGTCGATGTCCGGCGTGCCCATGCCGAAAGTTTCCACCCCGACCTGATGGAACTGGCGGTAACGGCCTTTCTGGGGTTTTTCATAGCGGAACATAGGGCCGGTGTACCACAGGCGCTGCACCTGATTGTACAGCAGGCCGTGCTCTTCCCCTGCCCGCACACAGCTGGCGGTGCCTTCGGGGCGCAGGGTCAGGCTTTCGCCGTTGCGGTCTTCAAAGGTGTACATTTCCTTTTCGACGATGTCGGTGACTTCGCCGATGGAACGCTTGAACAGGTCGGTGTATTCGACGATCGGCAGGCGGATTTCGCCATAGCCGTACTGGCTCAGCAACTGGCGCACGCGGCTTTCCAGAAACTGCCAGACGGGGGAATCCTGCGGCAGGATGTCATTCATGCCGCGAATGGCTTTGATACGCTGGGTCAAAACGGTGAATCCTTAGGCTGTTACGGGCGCATGCCCCTCGGCAAGGCGCCCGATTATAAGCCAGATCATACGCCCAGTGTTATCTTTGGCCGGAGCTTTTCGGGGGCCGCTTCGGGGTTGGCTTCCACTTCCGCCACCCGGGCGCGGATGACCCGTTCCAGCTCATCCACCAGCTCTTCCGGCGACACCTTGTGGCTGGGTTTGCCATCGCGGTAGATCAGGTTGGCGGGAGTGCCTCCGGTGAGGCCGACATGCACTTCCTTGGCTTCACCCGGTCCGTTGACGATGCAACCGATGATGGCCACATCCAGCGGCATTTTGATGTCTTCCAGCCGGGCTTCCAGAGCATTCACGGTGGAGATCACATCGAAGTTCTGACGTGAGCAGCTGGGACAGGCGATCAGGTTGATGCCCTTGGTGCGTAGGCCCAGGCTTTTCAGAATCTCGAAGCCCACCTTCACTTCTTCCACCGGGTCTGCCGCCAGGGAGATGCGCAGGGTGTCGCCGATGCCTTCCAGCAGCAACCCGCCCAGGGCGATGGCGGATTTCACGGTGCCGGAACGCAGTGCGCCCGCTTCCGTCACCCCCAGATGCAGGGGATTGTCGATCTGGGCCGCGATCAGCCGGTAAGCCGCCATCGTCATGAACACGTTGGATGCTTTCAGGCTCAACTTGAAATTGTGGAAATTCATCTTGTCGAGAATGTCGACATGGCGCATGGCGGATTCCACCAGCGCTTCCGGCGTCGGCTCGCCGTACTTCTTCTGCAGTTCCTTTTCCAGCGAGCCGGCGTTCACGCCCACCCGGATCGGGATGTTCTTGTCACGGGCGGCATCAACCACCGCACGGATGCGGTCTTCGCGGCCGATATTGCCCGGGTTGATGCGCAGGCAGTCCACGCCCTTTTCGGCCACCGCCAGCGCAATCTTGTAGTCAAAGTGAATATCCGCCACCAGCGGCACATTGACCCGTTTCCTGATTTCGCCGAATGCATCCGCCGCTTCCAATGACGGCACCGATACCCGCACGATATCGACCCCGGCATCTTCCATGCGCATGATCTGACCCACGGTAGCTTCAACGTCACAGGTTTCAGTGTTGGTCATGCTCTGCACGGTGATGGGTGCATCCCCACCGACCGGCACCTTGCCTACCATGATCTGACGGGATTTGCGGCGCTTGATGGGGGATTCGCTATGCATATTGGCACTCCTGCCAAGGGTGTAAAACGATCAGTCGGATTCGCCCAGCGTCAAGCGGATCACCTTGCGGCTGGGTGTGGTGGAAAACGCCACCTGCTTGCCATTGAACGTGACGGCAACCACATCCCCGTTGCCGAGTTTGACACTGACGGGAACGGCCACATTCAGGGTCACATCATCCCCGGCCCGCTTGAGGGACGAGAAAACCATCTTGCCACGCACATCGCGAACTTCAACCCAGCAATCGCCACTGAAGGCCAGCTTGAGCATGCCCCGGCCAGACGGGGGAACAGCCGGAGCCGGCTCAGCCTGGACCGGTTCGGACGCAACCGGCAGGGATTCCTGCGTTTCCACCGGGGCGGCGGGCACGACAATCTCCGGCGCAGCAACCGACGGACCAGGGAGCGTTTCAGGAGTCTCCGGCGCGGAGACAGGATTCCCGGTGGCCGTGACTGCCACTTCCGGCGTCACCAGGGCAAAGCCGCTCTCGCCATCACGATTTTCAGCATCGTCGCTGCCGCTCGCAGCGCTCGCCACTTCCTCTTTTGCGTCGGCCACAGCCGGCCGACCGGCAGACCCGGCACTGGCAGCCGCACTGTCATCAAGATCACCGTCATCGGCACTGGCCAACGCAGCGGGATCGGTCACGATGGCCTTGGGGGTTTCCGTTCGTTCCGGCTCGCCCGGCATCAGCCAGAGCACCAGGCCCAGCAGACCCGCCACCAGCAATGCAATGATCGCGTATTTGAGACTGTTACTGGATTCGCGAATCCGGGGCGGCGCCACGGGCTCAACCACCACCGGCTTGTTGCGGCCGGTCAGGGTTTCATATGCCCGCACCAGGTCGTCACCGGCAATGCCCACCACTCTCGCATAGCTGCGCAGATAGCCTTTCACGAACGTCGCGTTGGGCAACATCCGGTAGTCATCCGCTTCCAGTGCCCGTACCACGCCCGGCGACAGGTTCAGCTGTTGCGCCACCGCAGCGATTTCAAGATTGCGTTCCTTGCGGGCTTTCTGCAACTGCCCGCCGGGCGAAACGCTCGGCGCCTTGTCGTAACCGTTGTCCGACGAGGATGAAGTGGAAACAGGTTCGCCAGGCGACGCGGTCATGAGCTGAGTGATGCCTTATAAGCCTGATATTCGGGGGAAGCGGGGAACATGTTGCGCAGCTGCAACTCGTAACTGCCCAGCTTGTTTTGGTCGCCTAATATACGCTGCAAGCGAATACCGAGCCACAACTGTTTAGGGTTGGGTTTTGACAACTTTTCATGCCGTGTCAGGTAATCCATCGCCACCGCATTTTCGCCGCGCTGGAACTTGATTTCGGCGATCTCCAGCGTGGAAATCGGCAGACCATTATTCAGTTTCAGCGCCCGGGTGAACGACGCCAGCGCCTTGTCGGTGTCACCGATCCTCAGGTAGCACAACCCAAGATTTTCATAGGCGGTGTAGCGCTTGTCATAACGGTAATCCTTGGTGACGCGCTCCAGATGCTCGACCGCCTGGGCATACTCGCCGCGCTTGAACAGATAGGCGGCGTAGTTGTTGCGGGCCTGGGAAAAGTCCGGATCGTTCGATAAGGCTTTCTTGAAATGCTTTTCGGTCTGGGAATGATCGCCCTCCAGACTGAAGAACAGCGCAACGGCATTGTTGACGGCCGGATCGTTCGGAGCGATTTCGTACGCCCGCATCAGGGTGCGGTGGGCGTTATCCATCTGGTTGCGCTGCATGTACATCATGCCGGCATCCACGTAAGCGCGGGCCGCCTTGTGCGGATCCTTGTTCTGCTCCAGACGGTTGTCGGTTTCGGTGACGCAGCCGGCCAGCATCAGCCCCAGACACAGGGCTGCCAGCACCCGCTGAACTGTCGCATGAATGCTCGCCGGATTCTTGTTTCCCATGCTGTCACCTGTTCGCCGCACTGGCGTCGCTGAGCGGAATTTTCTTGTTATGTTTGTCCTGGATTTTCGCCTGCCACTGCTCGGCACGACGGGTGCGATCCTGCACCTGCCCCACCAGCTGACCACAGGCGGCATCGATATCCTCGCCCCGGGTAGTGCGGATGGTGGTAACGAAACCCGCCTTCTGCAACCGTTCCTGAAATGCCCGGATGCGCAGGCCGTTAGGCCGTTTGTAGCCCGAACTGGGGAACGGATTGAACGGAATCAGGTTAATCTTGGACGGCACATCCTTCAGCAGCTCGATCAGCTGCTCGGCATGCTCAAACTTGTCGTTGACGCCATCCAGCAGCACATATTCCATGGTGACGCGACGGCTGTCATTGAATTTGGTTACGTATTCCTTGCAGGCGGCAATCAAATCCGCCAGCGGATATTTCTTGTTGACGGGCACCAGTTCATTGCGCAGTTCGTCGTTGGGCGCGTGCAGCGAAACTGCCAGTGCCACGTCGATGCGGTCATACAGCTCGTACATTTTCGGCACGATGCCCGAGGTGCTCAGGGTCACGCGCTTCTTCGCCACACCGTAGCCGAGATCGTCTTTCATGATCTCCATCGCGGTAATGACATTCTCGAAATTCAGCAGCGGCTCGCCCATGCCCATCATCACCACGTTGGTGATATGGCGGTGGCCACGATTATCGGGCACGCCGAAGGAACGGTGCGCCAGCCAGACCTGGCCAATGATCTCGTCCACCGTCAGGTCCCGCTGAAAACCCTGCTTGCCGGTGGAGCAGAAACTGCAATCCAGCGCACAACCCACCTGGGATGAAACGCAGAGCGTGCCACGCTCGCCATCGGGAATGAACACGGTCTCGACGCAGTTGCCATTATCCAGGCGCACCACCCACTTGCGAGTGCCGTCTTCGGAAAACGACTGCAGCGCAATTTCCGGCGCGCGGATTTCCGCTACTTCCGCCAGACGGGTACGCAGCACCTTGCCCAGATTGGACATGGCTTCAAAATCATTCACGCCAAAAAAATGAACCCACTTCATGACCTGATGGGCGCGGAATTTCTTCTCGCCGATCGATTCGAAAAACGCCTCCATCTGTGGCCGGTTGAGGGCCAGCAGATTGGTTTTTCCGGTTTGGGGAGCGGTCATAAGATGGGTCCTGTTTTGTCGCAAATGGAGCCAAGGTCGGCTCCATTTCAATCGAAAGTCTAGCCCAGAATGCCGATTAACGGCTGCGCGGGCACAACTCGCTTTCAGCGAAGAAATAGGCAATTTCGCGGGCAGCAGAGGTAGTGGAATCGGAACCGTGCACGGCGTTCGCATCGATGGTCTGGGCGAAATCGGCGCGGATGGTGCCGGGTGCGGCGTCTTTCGGGTTGGTGGCACCCATCAGTTCGCGGTTCAGGGCCACGGCGTTCTCGCCTTCCAGCACCTGTACCAGCACCGGGCCGGAGGTCATGAACGACACCAGATCCTTGAAGAAGGGACGCGCCTTGTGTTCAGCGTAGAAACCGCCCGCCACGTTGTCGGACAGGTGAGCCATTTTGGCCGCCACAACCCGCAGGCCGGCCTTTTCGAAACGGGTGATAATTTCTCCTACAACGTTTTTGGCAACCGCGTCAGGCTTGATGATGGAAAGAGTACGTTCTACCGCCATGTGATTCTCCAGGATATTGAAATTTAAGGGGATTATAAGGCTGGTTGCGGCAGGATACAGGCCACCCGGCCGCATGAAAGCCGCGATTATACGCAGGTTTGCCAGAATTGAACACGCCGACCCCGGATCACAACGGCCGGCTCAGGCGCCGTCACGCAGGCGCTGCACAGTCTGCCGCACGGCGTCCAGGGCAAGGGCGACATCGTCTTCCCCGGTGAAGCGCCCCAGGGAAAACCGGATCGAGGCCAGAGCCAGATCGTCCGCCACCCCCAGCGCCTTGATCACATAGGACGGGGCGACAGTGGCAGAATTGCAGGCACTGCCGGAGGACACGGCCAGATCCTTCAGGGCCATCAGCAAGGTCTCGCCATCCACACCGGCGAAGGACAGGTTCAGGATGCCGGCCACCCGTTGCTGCAGATGTCCGTTCAGGCGCACACCCTCAATATCCTGCAAGCCGTTGCGCAATTGCTCGCGCAGCGCGGCAATCCGCTCGCTCTCCCCGACCATTTCCTGACGGGCGATCTCGAACGCCTCGCCCATGCCCACGATCTGGTGCGTAGGCAAGGTGCCGGAACGCATACCGCGCTCGTGGCCGCCACCGTGAATCTGGGGCTCGATGCGCACCTGGGGATTGCGCCGCACGAACAGGGCACCGATGCCCTTGGGGCCATAAACTTTGTGGGCCGACAGGGACATCAGATCCACCGGCCAGGCTGACAGGTCGATCGGCAGCTTGCCGGCACTCTGGGCGGCATCCACATGGAACAGGATATTGCGGGCCCGGGTGATGGCGCCGATCGCAGCCACATCCGTCGCCGTACCTATTTCATTATTAACGTGCATCAGGGACACCAGGAAAGTGTCCGGCTCCAGCGCGGATTCCACCATGGCCGGCGTAATCAGACCGTCGGCACCGGGCTGCAGGTAGGTCACCCGGTAGCCTTTGCCTTCCAGATAATGGCAGGTGTCCAGCACGGCCTTGTGTTCAATGGCGGAGGTGACGATGTGACGGCCACGATCAGAGTAGAACTCTGCAGCACCCTTGATGGCCAGGTTGTCGGCTTCGGTGGCGCCGGACGTCCAGACGATTTCACGGGGTTCGGCGCCGATCAGCGCTGCCACCTGGCGGCGGGCAGCTTCCACCGCTTCTTCCGCCTGCCAGCCATACACATGGGAACGGGATGCCGGATTGGCGAAGATGCCGCCGAGGGTCAGGCACCCTGCCATCCGCTCCGCCACGCGGGGATCGACAGGAGTGGTGGCGGCGTAATCAAGATAGACGGGGCGCATGTGGATATCCTTGGCAGGGAAACGCCCCTTGCGATGTCGGGCAGGGCGTCAGTTGATTTCGCTCAGGGGCACCCGGTCGGCGTCCAGGCCCTTGTTGTTGCGGCCGCGCTCGCTCTGGTACTTGTCCTGACGGTCGGCCACTTTACGGATTTCAGCGCGCTCCACAAGACCTTGCACACTGATCTCGCTCAGGAAATTGTGCAACTGGTTGCTCAGATCCTGCCACAGGTCGTGGGTCAGACAGGTTTCGCCGTCCTGGCAGTTTCCGTTGCCCAGGCAGCGGGTGACATCCACTTTTTCATCCACCGCATCAATGATCTGCGCCACGAAGATCTGGTTGCCGGCCCGGCTCAGGCGATAGCCGCCGCCCGGCCCACGCACGCTGCTCACCAGATCATTCTTGCGCAGTTTGGAAAACAGCTGTTCCAGATATGAAATTGAGATTCCCTGCCGTTCGGAGATATCCGCCAGGCTTACAGGCCCAGTCTGCGCGTGCAGTGCCAGGTCGAGCATGGCGGTCACTGCGTAACGGCCTTTGGTCGTGAGTTTCATAGCGTCATCTCCCGGAAGGTTGAGCGTTCCCCACAGCTCGCGGGGGAACCGCTTCCATTGTGCTATTTCCGAGTAATTCAGTCAACTTTAGTGCGGTTGTCCTCTGTGGCCACATCCGTCACCGCCGCAAACTGATTCTCGTCCAGCTCCGGTAGATTCTGACCGCAGTCACGCCCCATGGTTTCCAGTACCTTGCTGATCGCGTTCACTTTTTGATCCACGGCATGCATGTGGTCCAGCAGGGTGCCGATGGAGCGGGCAATCGGGTCGGGCATATCCGGGGTCATGCCGTAGGCATCAAAGCCGATCTTTTCAGCCATGGCCTGGCGCTGGCGCTCGCGGCAGTCGTTGTCGTCGTCCTTGCAGATGATGCGGCCGGGAATACCCACTACAGTGGCTTCCTCCGGCACATCCTTGGTCACCACCGCATTGGAGCCGACCCGTGCATTGGCACCGATGGTGATGGGCCCCAGCACCTTGGCGCCCGCGCCCACCACCACACCGTTGCCCAGCGTGGGGTGACGCTTGCCCTTGTTCCAGGTGGTGCCGCCCAGGGTGACGCCGTGGTAAAGCGTCACGTCGTCGCCCACTTCAGCGGTTTCGCCAATGACGACACCCATACCGTGATCAATAAAAAAGCGGCGGCCAATGGTGGCACCAGGGTGAATCTCGATGCCGGTCATCCAGCGCGCAAAGCTGGACACACAGCGCGCCAGCAGCTTGAAGCCCATATTCCACAGCCGGTGGGACAGGCGATGGAAGAACACCGCGTGCAGGCCGGGATAATTGAGCAGGACTTCCAGGCTGTTGCGGGCCGCCGGGTCGCGATGGAATACCGATTGAACATCTTCTCGAATACGCTCGAACATGGTGCTTCCTTAATCTACGGCTCAGGGCCGCTCTTTCACCCGCTTCTGTACCGTCGACAGCACACCGCGCAGCAGATTCATCTCCAGCCGGTCCATCCGCGTGCGCAGAAAAAGACGCCGCACACGGGTCACCAGCTGTTTCGGGTTATTGGGATCGAAGAAGTTGATATCAAGCAGGGTTTCCTCAAAATGCCTGAGGAATCGCTCCATATCCTCCGACGACACCAACGGCTCGTCCCACTGCTGCATGCCAGACTGGTCCGGCGCCACCGGGCTCGCCTGCCGTTCCAGCGCGGCCATCCGCATTTCATAGCAGATAACCTGGATGGCGGCGCCAATATTGAGGACCGGATACTCCTCATTGGCTGGAATGCAGATGTGGAAATGACAGCGTCGCAGTTCTTCGTTGGTTAGGCCAGCGTCTTCCCGGCCAAAAAGAATGGCAATATCGGCGCCTTCAGGCTCATTCATGACACGAGAAGCACCCTGGCGAGGGTCAATCAGGGGCCAAGGGATGGTGCGCAGGCGGGCGCTAGTGCCGAATACCAGCTGGCAGTCACCGATGGCCTCGTCCAGGGTCTGCACCACCCGCGCATTGTGCAGCAGGTCCGCCGCCGCCGACGCCCGGGCGGTGGCCTTGGCGGTGGGAAATTCGTCCGGCTGCACCAGCACCAGCTGGCGCAAGCCCATGGTTTTCATGGCCCTGGCGGCGGCGCCGATGTTGCCGGAGTCACTGGTATTGATCATCACGATCCGCAGGCGGTCGAGCAGTTGCATCGGGAATTCGCGCTCGCAAAGGCTGAAAAGGGCCAAAATGGTACCAGATTTTGCGCGGTCGGGCGGCGGCTTCCTCTTAAAGAGCAGGCAATTCTGGTATCATGCGCCACCCCGAATTGCCCGCTCTTTAAGAGGAACCCATCGCATGCATCCAATGCTGAATACTGCCCTGAGCGTCGCCCGCTCCACCGGCGACATGATTTCCAAGGCTTTTGAGCAAGTGGATCTGGTCGATGTGGAAGCCAAGGGCGCCAACGATTTCGTCACCAAGGTGGACCGCGCCTCGGAAGAGCGCATCATCGATGGCCTGCGCAAACGCTACCCGGATCACAGCTTCCTCGGCGAAGAGAACGGCCTGGTGGAAGGCAAAGGTGAAGGCAAGGATTATGTCTGGGTGATCGATCCACTGGACGGCACCACCAACTTTATCCACGGCGTACCCCATTTCGCGATTTCCATCGGCCTGAAAGTGAAGGGCCAGCTGGAAGTAGCCGTAGTGCTGGACCCCATGCGCAAAGAAGAATTCACCGCCGCCCGGGGCCGGGGCGCCCAGTTGAATGGCCGCCGCATCCGGGTCACCAGCCGCACCAAACTGGACGGCGCCCTGCTCGCCACGGGCTTCCCCTTCCGCCCGAACCAGAATCGCATTTTCGACTCCTATCTTGGCATGTTCGGCGACTTTGCCCGCTCTACTGCCGGCATTCGCCGCGCCGGTGCTGCTGCACTGGATCTGGCTTATGTGGCTTCCGGCCGTTACGACGGTTTCTGGGAATTCGGCCTGAACGAGTGGGATATGGCAGCGGGCACCCTGCTGGTGACCGAGGCCGGCGGCCTGATCGGCGACCTCAAAGGCGGACTGGACCATCTGAAAACCGGGGATGTTGTGTGCGCGCCACCCAAGCTGTTCAAGGCCATGTTGCAGACCATCCACCCGCATCTGGCCAAGTAAGTCGCCCGCCAGAACGACTGTACGATCGACCGCCGCTATGATGGTGGTCAAAATATTCAATCAGCTTCCCATGGACGGGAGGCAGGCCAGCTGGTCTATACTCAGAACTGTCGGGATGGTTTTATCCCCAGCGCCGAGAGGGCTTCCCTATGAACTGGCAAGATTTGAAGGCTACATTGCTGGCGTTCTTCCAAAGCTTGAGCCTGCCCAACCAATATAACCAGGAGCTGGAACTGAAGCCGATTCCGGTTGAAAGCAACCCTGCCCGAACCCGCTCCGACCGGCGCCCGGCCGACCGCCGCTGAAGGCGCCCTGCCCGAATCCAGCCCCAGCCATTGATCCATAAAAAAAGCCCGGCCGTGCACCGCACAGGCCGGGCTTGATTCGCTGCGCCCTGCTCAGGGCATGTCGTCCACCACTTTTTCCTGCTCCATGAAATCCTCGCGGGTGAGGTTCTGGATCAGCAGCATGTTGCTGGCAACATAAACGGACGAATAGGTTCCCACGACCACGCCGACAAGCAGCGCCACCGCAAACGAGTAGATCATCTCGCCGCCCAGCACCGCCAGCGCCACCAGTACCAGGAATACGGTAGAGGCGGTCATGATGGTACGGCTCAGGGTTTCATTCAGCGAGATATTGATAATCTCCGACATCGTCTCGTTGCGCAGCTTGCGCACGTTTTCCCGGATGCGGTCGTACACCACGATGGTGTCGTTGATCGAATAACCGATGATGGTGAGTATCGCCGCCAGCGACGTCAGGTCGAACACCAGCCGCGTCACCGAGAAAAAACCCAGGGTCACAATGACGTCGTGCACCAGCGCCGTTACACCACCCACCGCAAACTTGAAGCGGAAACGCAGCGACACATAAATCAGAATGATGCCGAACGACACCACCAGGGCGAGACCGCTCTTGTCGCGCAATTCACCGCCCACCTGCGGGCCGACGAATTCGATGCGCTTGAGCTTGGCATCCGGATTTACCTGCTTCAGCAGTTCATGCACGGCATGACCGATCTTGTCCTTGTCCTCGCCTTCTTTCGGCGGCACCCGCACCAGCACTTCTTCCGGCCGGCCGAAATGCTGCGCCACCGCGTCGGCATAGTGGCTGCTGGCCAGGGTCTGACGCACCTGGTCCAGATCCGCCGGTTGCGAGTATTCCACTTCAACCTGCGTGCCACCGGTGAAATCCAGGCCCAGCTCCAGGAAATTGACGGCCATAGTCACCAGCGACAGGATCACCGCCAGCAACGAAATGCCACTCATCAAATGGCGGTGTTTCATGAAATCGATTTTGGTCTTAATGAACATGACGGATTCCTCAGATACTCAGCTTTTGCAGCGCACGTCCGCCATAGATCATGTTGATGATCGCGCGGCTGCCGGTAACGGCGGTGAACATGGAGGTGAGAATGCCGATCGACAGGGTGACGGCAAAGCCTTTCACCGGACCGGAACCCAGCGAGAACAGCACCAGTCCCACCAGCAGCGTGGTGATGTTGGAATCCATGATGGTGAGCCAGGCGCGGTCGTAGCCTGCGTGGATCGCGGCATGCGGCGTCATGCCGTTGCGGATTTCCTCGCGGATGCGCTCGAAGATCAGTACGTTTGCGTCCACCGCCATACCCAGCGTCAGCACGATGCCGGCCATGCCGGGCAGTGTGAGCACGGCGCCCGGAATCAGCGACATGCAGGCCACCAGCAACAGCAGGTTCATGAACAGGGCGATGTTGGCGATCACGCCACACACCTTATATGCCGCGATCATGAACACCACCACCAGCGCGAAACCGAGCAGCAGGGACTCGACACCGGATTCGATGTTCTGCGCACCCAGACTCGGGCCCACGGTGCGTTCCTCGACGAAATACATGGGCGCCGCCAGCGCGCCGGCCCGCATCAGCAGTGCCAGTTCCTTGGCTTCCTCATAGTTGTCCAGCCCGGTGATCTGGAACTGGGAGCCGAACACGCCCTGGATGGTGGCCACACTGATGGCTTCGCGGGTTTCCTGGGTAAAGATTTTCTGCACCAGCTCGCCATTCACCATTACCTCACGGGTTTCCGGCTTGGATTCGATGAACAGCACCGCCATGGACTCCTTGAGGCGCTTCGTGGTGTTGTCGAGCATGCGGCGGCCGCCGGCGGTATCGAGCGTGACGGATACCATGGGCTGGCCGTCCTGATCGTAACCGGGCTTGGCGTCAATCACGTTTTCGCCCGTGACGATGTTGTCCTTTTCCAGCAGGACCTGACGGGGGGAATTGCGGACCGGCAGGAATTCGGTGCCCGCCGGCGCGCGCGTAGTGGTGATGCTGTCGCTTTTCGCATCCAGCATGCGGAATTCCAGATTGGCGGCGCGGCCAATGATGCGCTTGGCTTCCGCCGTGTCCTGGATACCCGGCAACTGGATCACGATACGGTTGGCGCCCTGGCGGGTCACCACCGGTTCCGACACACCCAGCTCATTGACCCGGTTGCGGATCGAGGTGAGGTTCTGGTCCAGCGCGTAATCCTGGATATCTTTCAGTGATTGCTCGGACAGGCTCAGGGTGAGCAGGTAGCCATCACCCTCGGGACGTTCCTGCACCGTGAACTCGCGGAAATCCTTGCGCAGGATCGCCCGTGCCTTGTCCAGCATATCCACGTTATTGAACGCCATTTCAATCTCGGGGCGGCCCTGCACCTGGCGCAGGGTCTTGGCGCGGATGCGGTTTTCCTGGAACTGGCTGCGCATGCCGACAACCGTGTTCTTGAGGCGGATATCCAGCGCCTTGTCCATGTCCACTTCCATCAGGAAGTACACGCCACCGCGCAGGTCGAGGCCCAGTTTCATGGGACCGGCCCCCAGGGACTGAAGCCAGACGGGAGTGGTGGGGGCCAGGTTGAGCGCTGCCACGTATTCGTCAGGATGCTGCACGTCGAGGGATTTTTTCACCAGGCTGTGGGCCTTGAGCTGGTCATCCACGCTGGCGAAGCGGATCAGGCCGGACTTTTCTTCCAGTTCCGAGGCCTTGATGGTTATGCCCGCCTGCCCCAGCACGGCGACGGACTGGTCCAGGATTTCCTGGCGGGTTTCCACGCCGGGCTTGGCGCCAGTGATCTGCAACGCCGGGTCGTCCGGGTAAAGGTTGGGAAGCGCATAGATGAGCCCGAAGATGGCAAGGAACACCACCAGCAGGTCTTTCCATAAAGGATGCTTGTTCAGCATGGTTTGAACCCTAATGTTTTCGACGTCGATCCTGACCGGCGGAGAGCACAGGGCTCTCCGCAACAACCAGCGGTATCAGATGCTTTTCAGTGTGCCCTTGGGCAGCACGGCCGTAATGGCACCCTTCTGGAAGGAGATTTCAACGCTGGGCGCCACTTCTGCCACGATGAAATCGTCCGTTACTTTCGTGACCTTGCCCAGCATGCCGCCGGTGATCACCACTTCGTCACCCTTGGCCAGGTTGGCCAGCAGGCTCTTGTGTTCTTTGTTGCGCTTGGACTGGGGGCGAATGATCATGAAATAGAAGATCACGACCATGAAGATCATCATGCCCCAAAAGCTCAGCGGGCTACCGCCGGGAGTAGCGGCAGCAGCGGAAGATTCGGCCAGTGCATCTGCGATGAAAAAGCTCATATTTACCTCAGTTGGATGACAGCAATTGGATAGTGGGAAAATTCGGGCATGAATCTGGAAAATCAGGTCAGCGGCGGCACGGTTTCGCCCCGCGTCAGGTAGAAGTCCGTCACAAAGCGGTCAAATGTACCCGTTTCGATAGCAGCGCGCAAACCGGCCATCAGGCGCTGGTAATAGCGCAGATTGTGGATGGTGTTGAGCTGGGAACTGAGGATTTCCTTACAGCGGTCCAGGTGGTGCAGGTAGGCGCGGGAGAAGTTCTGACAGGTGTAGCAGTCGCAGCCGTGCTCCAGAGGGCCGGTGTCGGTTTTGTGGGCGGCATTGCGGATCTTGATAACGCCGGTACTGGTGAACAGGTGGCCGTTGCGGGCGTTGCGGGTAGGCATGACGCAGTCGAACATGTCGACGCCCCGGCGCACCGCCTCCACGATATCCTCCGGCTTGCCCACCCCCATCAGGTAGCGGGGACGGTCCTGGGGTAGGTGCGGCGACAGGAAATTCAGCACCTTGAGCATTTCCTCTTTTGGCTCCCCCACTGACAGACCACCGATGGCATAACCGTCGAAACCGATCTGCGTCAGACCCGCCAGGGATTCCAGCCGCAGCTCTTCATACATGCCGCCCTGGACGATGCCGAACAGGGCGGACGGATTGTCGCCGTGGCCCTCTTTTGAGCGCTTTGCCCAGCGCAGGGACAGCTCCATGGATTTGCGCGCTTCAGCTTCGGTGGCCGGGTACGGGGTGCATTCGTCGAAGATCATCACGATGTCGGCACCCAGGTCGCGCTGCACCTGCATGGAGATTTCCGGGCTGAGGAAGACGGGGCTGCCGTCCACCGGCGACTGGAAGCGCACGCCCTCTTCCGTGATCTTGCGCATCTTGCCCAGGGAGAACACCTGGAAACCGCCGGAGTCGGTGAGGATGGGGCCTTGCCACTGCATGAAGTTGTGCAGATCGCCGTGCAGTTTGATGATGTCGGTGCCGGGTCGCAGCATTAAATGGAAGGTGTTGCCGAGAATGATGTGGGCGCCGATCGCTTCGATGTCGCGCGGCAGCATGGCTTTCACCGAGCCGTAAGTGCCCACCGGCATAAAGGCTGGAGTTTCCACCGCGCCCCGGTCGAAAGTGAGGCGGCCCCGGCGGGCGCCGCTGTCTGTTCCCAGCAAATCAAATTTCATTCTGTTGTCCTGAATCCTGCGTTGCTAAAGCACCAGCATGGCGTCGCCATAGCTGAAAAACCGGTATTGCTGCTCCACCGCGTGACGGTAGGCATTTAATACGTTGTCGCGGCCGGCCAGGGCACTCACCAGCATGATGAGGGTGGACTCCGGCAGGTGGAAATTGGTGATCAGTCCGTCGATGACGCGGAATGTGTAGCCCGGGTAGATGAAGATCCGGGTGTCGCCCTGGTATGGCTGCACTTCGCCGTGCTGTTCACTGATCTGAGCAGCGGTTTCCAGGCAGCGGACGGAGGTGGTGCCCACCGCGATCACACGACCGCCCCGTTGTTTGGCTGCGTTGATCCGGGCAATTGTTTCAGCGGAAATATCCAGCCATTCGGCATGCATCTGGTGCTCGCGGATGTCGTCGGCGCGTACCGGCTGGAAGGTGCCGGCCCCCACATGCAGCGTCACGAACGCGGTTTCGATCCCGCTGGCGCGCAATTGTTCCAGCATGGCGTCATCAAAATGCAGGCCGGCAGTGGGTGCGGCGACCGCACCGGGGGTCTGGGCGTAGACGGTCTGGTAGCGGCTTTTGTCGAGGTTTTCGTCGGCACGGTCGATATACGGTGGCAGGGGCATGTGGCCGTGCTGTTCCAGCAGGTCCAGCAGGGTGCCGACGGTTGCAGTACCACCGCTGCTTTCATGTTTGAGCTGGAACAGGTCGCCGGCGCGGCCTTCCATGCGCAATTCAGCGCCACCGTCGACAATAATACGGCTGCCAGGCTTGGGGGATTTGCTGGCGCGGACGTGGGCCAGGCAGGTCTGCTCGCCGGTGATGCGTTCCACCAGGATTTCCACTTTGCCGCCGGTGTCTTTCTGCCCGAACAGGCGTGCGGGGATGACTTTGGTGTTGTTGAAGACGAGCAGGTCACCGGGTTGCAGGTAGCCCGGCAGGTCGCGGAACTGGCGGTCGGCGAGGCTGCCATTCTGTCTGCCCAGCACCAGCAGACGGCTGCCACTGCGCTGTTCGGCCGGGTAGCGGGCGATCAGGTGGTCGGGCAGGTCGTAGTGGAAGTCGGTGCGTTTCATGACTCTCGGGCTGGGTGGGGCAGGCGGCGCCTGGGCAAAAGGGCGGCAATTATAGCGGTTTGGGGCGCCCACTGAAACGCTTGGTTGACCAGCTGATTCGCGCTGTTATAATCGCCGCTCTCGTTTTGCCCCTCAATGCCGCTGTGGCGAAACCGGTAGACGCAGTTGATTCAAAATCAACCGAGCTCTGCTCATGTCAGTTCGAGTCTGACCAGCGGCACCATTTTCTTCCCTCTCCGATTTACTTCCCGCTTCTACGGCTTGTTGACTAATGCGCTGATCTGGCTTTGCGCCTGACGTTGTCTGCAGGATTTGTGCGTGAGCATGGGGCTTTTTAAAAGGCGAGTTTAAAGGCAAGCGGACTTCGTAGCACGACCAGCATCAGGCGATGCGGTTCAAGACACGCCGTGAACCCTTCCCTGGGGGCTCGACAGCCGCATCCATGCGGCTGACGGTCTTGAACCGCATCGCCTGACACTGGCCTTTGTTCGGTGGTACATCCAGATCGCGGCGTTTTCTAAATCACTGTCCGTGTGATGACTTTGTTGATGGCGAAGTGCAAATAATCCGTTGGCACGGAATCACCCTGAGCGGCTGCCGACCTTTCGGGACCGTCAGCCGCAGGGATGCGGCTCTCGAGCCCCCAGGGATGGGTTCACGGCGTGTCCCGAAAGGTCGGCAGCCGCTCAGGGTGACGGACGCTATCAAACACACGAAACCACGCACTTCAAATTACTTCGCACACCTCACGGATACACACTCGCCACCATCGGCCCGATCAGATGCGGCAACAAATACTTCGTCACGTCCATCTTCGGCTTGTAGTGGATGAACAACCCGCCCAGCGTCGTGAACACCCGCGCCAGCATGATGAATTCCGCCGGCAGCTTGTCCACCGGATCGTTATCCGCCATCGAAAACAAGGCTTTGCCGCGCTGCAAAATGTCGTCCGCACTGGGCCACGAAGGATTCTCGCCACCAACAGCCGTGGCCGTATTGCGCAGCGTTGACAGCAACGCATCGGCGAACGCCAGCAACGTATCCGGCTTGCCACTGCGGGTCTTGAAACCCAGGGCTTGCAGCGACGCGGCCACACTCTCCTTCTCACCCATCATCGCCGCACCCAGCACGTTCGCGTAGCCCTTGCGGAACTGCTCCGACAGCTCCATGGTGCAACCGAAATCCAGCAGCACCAGCTTGTCGTCGGCAGTGACCAGGATGTTGCCCGGGTGCGGATCAGCCTGGAAACAACCGGCCTGCAGCACCTGACGCAGATACAGATCCAGCAGCCGGCCCAACAGGTCGGACAGGCCCTTGTCATCACCGGCCTGCTGACGCGCGTCCAGCTCGGTGGTGAGTTTGCGGCCTTCAATAAACTCACTGATCAGCACCCGCTTGCCACTCAACGCCTGCACAGGACGCGGCACGATCACGCCGGGCACATCGCGCAGGAAATCCCCCAGCCGCTGCATCCACTTCGCTTCCGCCCGGTAATCCAGCTCCTCGCGGATGGTGCGCTCGATCTCGGTGGTGATGGTGGCCAAATCTGTGGGTGGCAGCAGGTTTTCGATGCTGGCCATGAACAGTTTCAGCAGCGACATATCCAGATTGATGATTTCTTCCAGCCCGGGGCGCTGCACCTTCACCGCCACCGGGCGCCCGTCTTTCAGAATCGCCTTGTGTACCTGACCAATACTGGCGGCGGCGATGGGCTCGGGATTGAATTCAAGGAACAGGTTTTCCAGCGTGTCGCCCAGCTCGGTTTCGACTTGGTGGCGGATGGCGCTGAAGGATTCCACCCGGGCCTGATCCTGCAGCACGGCCAGTTCGTCCACCCAGGCTTTGGGCAGAACATCCGCACGCGCCGACAACAATTGCCCCACCTTCAGGAAGGCACCGCCCTGCTCCAGCGATGTTTCGCGGAAACGGATGGCATTGCTGCGATGCAGTTTTTCCAGGGCGGCAGGCAGCCGGCGACGGGAAATAAAGGCGGATCGCGTGCCCCACAAACGGTAACTGCCGGTGACCCGGGTGAGCATCCAGCCGGTTCTGGAAATACGTTTCAGGCGCTGGGGCCAGATGGCCGCTTCCCGCGCCAGGGCCTGATATTCCTCCCGCGCGGCGTCGGCGCCTTTGGCAATCGCGCGGGTGGCGGCCAGCGCCTGTTCGGCCAGTTCGCGCCCCTGCCACACGGTCTGCTCGACCGCAGCGAGGGATGCTTCCATGACGGCCAGCCAGGCTTTCATGCCACTGTCGCGGCGAGGGTTATGCGTGGTGTTTCCGACTGCGTCCATGATGACCTCCCGGGTCAGGTTTCATGTCATTTTTTGTAGTACAACTCGGTTTGTAAAAAAACGGAGCGGGTTGGGCTCCGGCGATGTAAAGCGGTTAAAGTTTTTCGATACAGGCGGGGCAGAGCCATAGTGCCGGGCTCAGTCCAACGCTTGCTGACTGGCTGGCAAGGCCGCGAAAGGCGCGCTGACCACGCACCAGTTCCACACCACAGGACGCACACTGGCTCGGGCGGTTGACGATCACGTCCTGCCAGGCGTCCACGCTTTCCAGGGGATCGGTGACAACCGGTTCTAGCTGGGTGGCGGGCTCTGATGCGTCCGCAGATCCGGCGGCTTTTTCCCCTGCCTTTTCAACCGGCCTGACCTCACCCTGGGCCGTGGCCGCCAGTTTGCGGGCATCGCGGACCACATTTTCCACCAGCGCACTGGAATCGGCGACGATGCCGTCAACCAGGCGGAAGGTGTCTTCCAATACATTGCGGATCAGGTGGGAGACGGTCATGCGCTTGCGTTCCGCCGCATCCTTGAGAGTGCTTTCCAGATCTTTCGGTACCCGGGTCTGGATCACGCGGTCCTTGCGCTCGTCCTCGGTGGACGGCTTGCGGCCACGTCCTTTGCGGGGCTTTTCCGGGTGGCTGTCGGTGCGATTGCGGCGGGTCACGAATAGTCCTGCACAGAATTGTTGTAATACAAAATATGGCAAGGTCGGTCAGGTGTCAACCCAGGCCGGCCTTCTGCGGTAAGAGGGCGCCTTAGAATTCAAAGCTGTACAGCAGGTCGAGGGCACTGGCCAGACCACTCACCGCTTCCAGAAACAGATTGTCACGCAGTTCGTAGCGCACGGTGAGTGTGTTCACCGGCTCGAACAGGCTGATGCCGTACTGCAGGTAGGTGCGCGGCGACAGGTAGCCCGACACGAGCACTTCCGTGCTTTCGCCGGTGCCAGCGGTGCCCATCTGCAGGTCTTCGATGCCTACCTTGCTGGCCAGATTGCGCATGCGCGGCCGGTCGCCCATCAGGCTCATGCTGAGCAGGGTGTTCTGCACCAGGGTGTTGTCCTCCTTGGTACCCGTGCCCGGTTCCTTGCCGGTGACGATGTAATAGAGCACTTCGCTGTCAGCCATGGCGGGTTCCGAAAACAGCGTGGCGATCGGTTCGCTGGCGGGGCCGCTGACCCGCAGGCCGGCCACAACGGTGTCGACCTCGCGAATGGCCTCCAGGCTGATATAAGGCTGGTCGAGGGGGCCGCTGAAGATGATCTGGCCCCTGCGGATCTTGAGCTGCTGACCGAAGCCGGTGTAGCTGCCCTCGACGATGTCGATGGTGCCTCGCCCGGTGGCCACGCCAGTGGCATCCTGCTGCACCCGCACCTGTCCATTCAGCCTGACATCACCGCCAAACCCGCGCAGCCGCAGCTTGTCCTGCACCGTCACCATCACGTCCGCTGTCACCAGGTGGCCGGACCGGGTGGTTTCCGGCGCGCCTGTTTCATCCACGAACACAACGTCGTCCGAGGTGCCCACGGAGCCTTCCGGCAATTCCTTGATCCAGATGAAGCCTTTCTGTAACGCCAGGGTGCCGATCAGGTGCAGGCGGTCCGGCTCGATCTGCAAGGTCAGGTCCGGCTGATAATAAAGGATGAAATCCTCAGACTGGCGCAGGGACAGCTTGCGCCCGTGCAGGTTGAATTCGCCGCGCCAGCCGGCATCGGTGAGAGCCAGCTGGCCGCCGAGATCTGCACCTCCATCGCCGCTGGCCAGTTGGCCCGTCAGTTCAGCGCGGTCGCCGCTGAACACCAGGCGGGCGTCCAGATCATCGATGCCCTGCGGCAAGGCAGGACTTTGTGCCCGCATATCCTGCAAGCGGGCTTCCCCGTGAATGCGCGGCGCGCCCAGGGTGCCAGTAACCCTGGCCTCGGCGCTGACCTGCCCGGCGAACGTTTCCAGACGGGGGAACAGGGGGCGCAGGACCTCCAGACGAAGGGCCTCCAGACTGCCGGTCAGGTCGATGGTAGGGTCCGCCTGCATCACGGCAATCCGGGCCTGGACCTGACCATTGCCGAGCTTGTCCGAGAGCAGTTCCAGGCGGGTGTCCAGCTGCTCCTGCGCCAGGCTGGCCTGCCAGTGCAGGTCCTGGTAGGGCAGCGTCACCGGGGCCGTGCCGTTGCCACTGTCCAGCAGCAGGCTGCCCCCCTGCGAGCGCATATCCAGGTTGGCGCGCAGATCACGGCCCCGCAGGCTGAGATCGGCGGCGGCAGTGAGATTGCCCTGCACGGCAAATCCTTCCGGCAGCCAGGGCTGCAGCGCCTGGGCCAGATCCACATCGGCATCCAGATTGCCCTTCAGACCCTGGCGGGCGGAGTGCTCGGCGGTCAGGCACAGATCCCCTACGCGGTCTGCACCCTGCAACCGGGAGACCTGCCAGCAACCGCGCTGCAACCGCACGCTCCCCTTGCCCCAGCCGACCTGCCAGGGGGCGGCGGACTGGGCATGCAATTCGGGGGGAAAATCAAAGCCGGTGTCCACACTGGCCTGGCGGCCGTTGAAACGGGCGGTCACTGCGGCATTGCGGATGCCCTGCGCCTCACCCTTGGCGGGGCGCGCATTCAGACTGGAAAGCGACAGATCGCCCTGCACGGAAGGATCAAACCACGATCCGCTCAGGCGCAGACTGGAATTGAGCTGGCCATCCAGCCGCAGCTGGTCCTGCAGCCAGGGCTGCAGCCGGGTCAGATCGAAAGATTCCAGATCGAGGGTGGCGTCGCCCCGTTGCGCGGCAATCTGCTGGTCCAGGCTGAAACAGGCGCGGCTGCGCTCATCCACCAGACAACTGCGCGCCACTCGCAGACGCTGCTCTGCCTGTTGCCAGCGCACGGCGGCAGGTTGCTGCAGACGCAGGTTCCAGTCGCGATCCAGCTGTACCTGCAGCCGGGACACGGTGCCGGTCCAGTCGAAGCTGTCCGGGTTGAGACTGCCCTGAACCCGGGTGTCGAAACCCTGCTGGTCCAGACGGGCGCGGGCGGTAAGTTCGTGACTGGCGGCGTCACCGCTCAGGCGCAGGTCCAGATCCCGTAAGGACTGGCCGTCGATGTCCAGCCCCTTGGCAGTGAGGGTGGCCTGCAACCGGTTCAGACTGACGGGATTGATGCTGGCATCCAGCGCCAATTCCCTCAGCTTCAGCGCCGGCAGCGACAGTTCGGCGCTGGTGCTGATGACACTGACGCGGGGATCAGCGCGGGGACCCGTCACCTGTAACTTGCCGTCGAGCCGGCCGCGGGTATCCGGCGCCAGCAGATCCGGCTGCGCCAGGGCGAGGCTGCCCTGCACATCCCACTGATCCCGCAGCTGCCCCGTCAGCTGGATCTGGTTGCCACCCCACTGCGCGAGGATGTCGTCCAGGGTCAGGTCACCAACGTGGCTGAAGGCCAGACCACCCTGCACCTTCAGCGGCGCGCCACGATATTCCCCCTCCAGCCGGTGCAGGGTGGCGCGACTGTCGAGGCTGCCAGTGACCACATCCGCCGCCAGGGCAAGTGGCTCCAGCCCCGGCAGCCGCAACTTGGCGTTCAGGGCTCCGTCCAGTTGCAGATGACGCAGGTTGCCCTGCCCCGTCAGTTTCAACTGCTGTTCCTGCCAGTCCTGCAGCGGCGGGGTGTAGCTTCCCCCCAACGTCAGATCCAGCGGCCACTCCGCCGCCATATCCAGGGTGCCGGACAGGTGGGCGTCGGCACGACCCAGCCAGGGGTCCGCCATCGCGGCATGCAGCTGCTCCACCGTCACCCGGCTGCCAATCCAGCGTGCTGCCAGCGACACGGGGCCGATCAGCAGTGTCCGCTCCGGCAGCACGATGCGGATTTCCGCCAGATACAGCTGTCTCAATTGCAGGTGCCAGGGCAGGACCAGCAGGGGCAGGGGCAGCGGTTGAAAGCCGGTGTTGTCATCGGAAGGAGGCTCTTCGCCGCCTGGCGGAACCTCGATGCGCAGCGTGCCCGCCGCAAGGGATTCCACGCAGAACGTGGTGCGCAGCAGACAGGCTGGATCCCACACCGTGGCCAGCCCCTGCAGCTCGATCTGCACGCCGCTGCCATCGCGCCACACCACCCGGCTGGCGCGCAGGCCATGGGCGATGGTGCCGTCCAGATCCTCGATACGCAGTTGCGGCAGCGCGCCCATCGCCACATCTGCCGCGAGCCGCACGCCCGGGCGGGTGAACAGCAGCAGGCTCAGCAGCAATGCCAGCAGCAGGAGCGGCAACCCCAGCCACAGCAGCAGATGGCGCAGCAGTTTCAGCCCGGCCTTCACAGCAGGGTCCCCATGGTGAAGTGCAGGCGGTATTTGCCCTCGTCTTCCCCGTTCAGTGCCTGTGCCAGATCCAGGCTCAGGCTTCCTACCGGGGACAGCCAGCGCACTCCAAATCCGGCACCGCTGAAAAGGGGTTCGTTGGTTTCGTCCAGCGCGCCGCCGTGATCCACGAACAGGGCCGCCAGCCAGTTGGGCCGGAACTGGTACAGGTAGTCGGCGCCGCCCACCAGCAGGCGATTGCCGCCCACCAGGTTGCCCTGCTCATCCAGCGGCGACAGGCTGTTGTAGTCATAGCCGCGAATACTCTGGTCGCCACCGGCGTAGAAACGCACGCTCACCGGCACCTGGCTGAACTGGTCGCTCCAGATCATGCCGGCCTGACCCCGCAGCAGCAGTTGCTGGCGCTCGCTCAGGGAGAACAGGTATTTCGCCATGACTTGCAGGCGCACATATTCGGTGTCGGAGCCGATCCAGGGGTCGGAAAATTCCAGGTCGGAGGAGAAGCGGTGGCCACTGCGGGGATGCAACCCGCCCTCGCTGCCTGTGTGGCTGAAACTGATGCCGGGCGCGATGTAAAAGGAATCGCTGGGGCGATCCTCGGTGTATTCGCCGTCCTGAAAGCCACGCTCATGCTTCACGTTGGCGAAGTAGGTGCGCTGCCAGTCGCCAAACACCCGCTGCTGGCGGCTGACACCGTAGGAAAACAACTCGTAGCTGCTGTCCTCGAAATTTTCTTCCTGGTAACCGACCTGCAGCAACCAGAAATCGTAGCCCGGCTCGCCATCCGGAATCTTGTACTGGGCGACAGCCTCTTTCTTCGGTTCCGACAGTGACGTGGACAGGTTGAGGGAATGGCCGGCGCTGTTCAGCAGCGGCTTGACCCAGCCCAGCTTGACCCGGGGCCCGGTGTCGGTGCCATAGCCCAGGCCCACACTGACCCGGTTGTCTTTCGCATCCTGCAGTTCCACCTTCACCGGCACGATCGCCTCTTCGCCAGCCCTGGCACTGGGCCGCTGAGGTTGCAGCGACACCGACTGAAAATAGCCGGAATCGAGCAGGTTGCGGTTCAGACGCGTCATCTGCGCCTCTTCGTAAGGATCGCCGGGGCGGAACGGCACCTGGCGCTGCAGCTCCCTCCTGCCCAGTTCACTGGGCCCGAAGGTGACCTCGCCCAGCCGGTAGCGCACGCCGGTGTCGAACGCCAGATCCACATCGGCGCGATGGCCGGCACGGTCGATCAGCAGGCGCTGTTGCTGAAACTCACCATCAAAATAACCGTTAGACAGGGCGGTACTGTGCAGCTGCTTTTTGAGCGTCTCGTACTGATCGTGACGCAGGGGCGTGCCGGGCTGGAGCGCGTGCTTCGCCAGCACATCAAGAAACAGGGGATCCTGCGCGCCGGGGCCGCTCAGGCGCACGGCTGTGTCGTGCCAGAGCACCGGTTGGCCTGGTGTTACGCGGAGGGTGATAGTGGCCTTGCCGTTGTCGCCAGCGATGTCGACCTTGACGCTGGCGTCATAGTGGCCAAATGCTTCCAGAGCTGTGTGCGCGTTCTTCTCGATCAGCACCCGCAGCCGGCGCGCCTCGGCGCCACTGGAAATGCCCAGACGGTTGACGTGGCTGGTAACGTTGGGTGCGACGCCCGGATCGACGCCCTCCCCCAGAATCTCCACGCTGATGGTGGGCGCCGCCACCAGCACAACCGGCATCAGCAGCAAGGGCAGCACCGCGACACACATCAGCGCCTGCACCAGCCAGCCGCCCGCACGATGCTGTCCAGTGTGGCGGACGCCTGCCCGCGTGGCCATCGTCGCGCGCCGTTGCCGATTGAAAA
The DNA here is from genome assembly GCA_013178375.1 of Gammaproteobacteria bacterium. GTDB lineage: Bacteria > Pseudomonadota > Gammaproteobacteria > Pseudomonadales > Ketobacteraceae > Ch67. The sequence continues at coordinate 18,538 of JABLXQ010000048.1, read as the reverse complement.
TCCGTGGTGCCAAGAACACTCCGTCCGTTGCAGTTGCATCCCTCGTGCAATCGCGCAAGGTTAGCATGATTTGGCGGACAGACCGGCGCAGAAATTATGCTAAGCTGCGCCCTCGAAAACAGATCTGTCCACGGAATACCATGACCACGTCCTATCTCGATTTTCCCTCTGCCGGGCTGTTCAAACGGCTGGCCTCAATGGTGTACGACCTGCTCATCCTGGTGGCCATGTGGCTGCTGATCGGCTTCCTGTACATGCAGCTTTATCAGGTCATCACCGGTGTGCCCGCGAATACCGAAGATCCCCACTACAAGCAGTTGCTGCCATTCACACTGCTGCCCTTATTGCTGATGGGCACCTTTACCTTTTACAGCTGGTTCTGGCTGCACGGCGGGCAGACCCTGGGCATGCGCGCGTGGCGGCTGCAGGTGGTGGATGCGCATCTGGACGGCCGCTCCGTCAATCTGCTGCAGTGCCTGAGCCGGTTTCTGATGGCGCTGATTTCGCTGTCCACGTTCGGACTGGGTTATCTGTGGGTACTGGTCAGCCCCAGCGGCGACACCTGGCACGACAGCCTGTCAGGCACCCGTACGCTGCTGCTGCCGAAAGAGGAAAACAAGAAGGTGGCGCCGTACCGCAGACGGCGCTGAAAGCAGGCAGTTCACACGCGTCGTAGCAGCAGAATCCCCGTCACCAGACAGATCAGCATGGGCAGCATGGCCCCCAGCAGCGGCGGAATGTCGTAGATGATGCTGGCGAGCCCCAGCAGTTGCTGCGCGTAATGAAACAGCAGTCCCACCAACACGCCAGCGGTAATCCGCTGGCCCATGGTCACCGAACGCAGCGGTCCGAACACGAACGAAATCGCGATGAACACCATCACGATAGTAGTGATCGGCTGGAACACTTTTTTCCAGAACGAAAAATAATAATTCTTGCTCTCCAGCGACTGCTTGCTGAGATAGGTGGCGTAATTGTAGAGGCCGGTGATCGACAGGTAATCCGGCTTCAGTGCGAGAATCGACATCACGTCCGGCGTCACCGACGTTTCCCAGCGCAGCGTCTCGAAAGTTTGCGATTCGGTATGCTCACCCGGCATGCGTGTCTGCCGCACCCGCTCCAGTATCCAGTGATCGCCCTGATAAATCGCACGCTCGGAAAAATCCGACCGCACCAGATCGTTTTTTTCGTCGAACAGAAAGCGGGAAACGCCGTACATGACGCCGTTGGGCTGGATCGCCTGGATGTGAATGTACTGGCCTTCCTCGCGGTACCAGTAGCCGTCACGGGCACTGGACGGCGGGCCTGCCACCAGATTGCGCGAGCGCTCGCTCTGGGCATATTGTTCCGTCTTCGGCACCACAAACTGACCCAGCACCAATCCCAGTGCAACAATCACCAGCACCGGGCGCACAGCGGAATACACCAGCCGCGCAATCGACACACCGGCGGCGCGCACCACCGTCAGTTCGCTGGTGCCGGCAAGGGTGCCCATGCCCACCAGACAACCGATCAGCACCGCCACCGGCATGAAATCGTAAATGCGGCGGGGTAGTGTCATCAGGATAAACATAAATGCCTGTGGCGCCTGGTAGTTCTTTTCCAGCTCCTTCAATTCCGCCAGAAAGGAGAAGGTGCCATCCAGGCCGAGCAGCACCAGCAGCACCATCAGGATCGCGGCGATCACAGTCTTGCCGATATAGAGATCCAGCAACTTCATGTCGCCACCGCCTGCTGCAGCTCAAGATCCATACGTCGTTTGGCGCGCCGCAACTGCCAGTGAGGCCAGTAATTCAGACCCAGCGCCACCAGCAGGAAAACGCCATGCACCCACATGATCCCCGGCCACACCGGAATGCTGCCCTTTTCCACTGCGCCCTTCGCCGCCATCAGCAGTGACAGGTAGCCCAGGTACAGCAAAATGGCCGGCAGCATTTTCAGGTAGCGGCCCTGGCGCGGATTCACCTTCGCCAGCGGCACCGCCATCAACACCACAATGGGCACCAGCAGCGCCAGCGAGATGCGCCACTGCATTTCCACCTTGGCCAGGATGCTGTCTTCCGCCAGCAGATCGGCCGTTTTGTAGTCCTCGTGCTTCAGCGCCCTGGCTGTAATCAGCTTTTCCTTCAGCTTCAGGGTTTGTTCGTCGTAATGGAAACGGGTGTAATCCGGGTTGCCCGGGTCCACCTCGAAACGTTCGCCGTTTTTCATCACCAGGAAACGGTTGCCGGCGTCGTCGATGTAATACTCGCCTTTCTGGGCGCGGATCAGCACCACCTTGCGGTAGGCGCCGGTTTTGGCGGCGCGGTCGTAATTGACGATGAAGAGATTTTTCATCTCGGACTTTTCCGTGTCGATTTCCTCGGCGTACGTCACTGTGCGCCCCTCGTTGGAGGAATGGAACCGGCGTGGACTCAACACTTCCAGACCAGAGCGGCGCTCCTGCTCCAGCACCACCTGATACGCCTGCTGCGCGCCCCAGGGCGCCAGGTAAAACGCGAAATAGGCAATCGTCGCCGACATGCACAGCGCCGGAATCATCGACAGCGCCACCAGCCGGTTCTGACTCACGCCGCAGGCCTGCAGCACCACCATTTCATTTTCCAGATACATGCGGCCATAGGACAGCAGAATGCCCAGGAACAATCCCAGCGGCAGCACCATTTCCAGAAAGCCCGGCAGGCGATAGCCGGTGATCAGTAGCACGGCGGTGCCGTCGAAGCGGCCGGCGGCAGCGTCAGACAAGTAGCGCAGAAAACGGCTGGACACGATGATGAAGGTAAGCACGAAGCTCACAGCGAGAGTAGCCCAGAACAGCTGACGGGAAAGGTAGCGGTAGATAATCATCAAAAAAGCGGCGCATGCTCTGGTAAAGGGATTCGATTTTCGTTAAAACGAAACGCAACTATTATCCATTAATCAAATTCGATTGTCTTGCGGGGTTTTGATGGACTTTCTCAGCAAAAAAGCACAGATCGGCACGATCAAGACCGACGCCCTGATCCTGGCAGTTTACGAGGGCAGCACCCTCGGCAGCGCTGCCCAGGCGGTCGACGCGGCCAGTGGCGGCCAGATCGCGGCGATCCTCAAGCACGGCGACATCACCGGCAAGCCGGGCGAGACGCTGCTGCTGCCGGCAGTGCAGGGAGTCCATGCCAAGCGCATCCTGCTGGCCGGTTTCGGCAAACAGGGAGAAACCAGCGACAGCCAGTTCCGCAAGTCCATCAGTGCTGCCCTCAACGCCGTGAAAGGCACGGTGGCGAAGGATGCCGCGCTGGACCTGGTCGAGCTGACGGTGAAAAACCGCGACAGCGCCTGGATCGCGCGCCAGATCGTCGAGCTGGGTGAAGCGTCCACCTACACATTCGACCAGTACAAGAGCAAGGACAACCAGAAGAAAGTCCACCTGAAAAAGCTCACCCTGCTGAACGCCGACAGCGCCGCCGACAAGGCCCTGAGCGTGGGCCAGGCCATCGCCGGCGGCATGAGCTACACCAAGGATCTGGGCAACCTGCCGCCCAACGTCTGCACACCCACCTATCTGGCGGACGAGGCCAAAAAACTGGCCAAATCCGTGGAAAAGATGACCCTGAAAGTCATCGACGAGAAGGAAATGAAAGAGCTGGGCATGGGCGCGCTGCTGTCCGTGAGCGCCGGCAGCGTCCAGCCCGCCAAGCTGATCATCATGGATTACCGGGGCGGCAAGAAGAATGAAAAACCCCATATCATTGTCGGCAAGGGCATCACTTTCGACACCGGCGGCATCTCGCTGAAACCCGGCCCCGACATGGACCAGATGAAATACGACATGTGCGGCGCGGCATCGGTGCTGGGCACCATGAAGGCCATCACCGACATGAAGCTGCCGCTGAACGTGATCGGCGTGATCACCTCGGCCGAGAACATGCCCGGCGGCAAGGCCAGCCGCCCCGGCGATATCGTCACCACCATGAGTGGCCAGACCGTCGAGATCCTCAACACCGACGCCGAAGGCCGTCTGGTGCTGTGCGACGCCCTCACCTACATCGAACGCTATGAACCCGCGTCCGTGGTGGACATCGCCACCCTGACCGGCGCCATCATCGTGTCGCTCGGCGTCCATGCCACCGGCATGTTCAGCAACAATGACGGCGTGGTGGACCAGCTCAAGCAGGCCGGCGACTACACCCAGGACCGGGTGTGGCACATGCCGCTGTGGGAAGACTATCAATCCCAGCTGGACAGCCCCTTCGCCGACATGGCCAATATCGGCGGCCCGAAGGCAGGCTCCATCACCGCCGCCTGCTTCCTGTCCCGCTACACCAAAAAATATCCCTGGGCGCATCTGGATATCGCCGGCACCTCCTTTCTGGGTCAGCCCAAAGGCGCCACAGGCCGGCCGGTACCACTGCTGTCCGAATACCTGATCAGCCAGATCCGCAAGAAATGACGCAGGTCGATTTCTACATCCTGCCGGAAGACAACAGCCTGGAGCCGCTGCTCTATGCGGCGCGTCTGATCGAGAAGGCCTTCCGGCGCGGGCACCGCCTCTACGTGCACACGCCCAGCGCCGCCGACACCCAGGCCCTGAGCGACCAGCTCTGGCAGCGGGACGGCAGTTTCCTGGCCCACAGCACAGCACCTGCGGCACCTGGCGAAGCCATTGTCGTGTCCCATCTGGGCAACCCCGGCCAGCACAGTGACGTTCTGGTCAATCTGGCCGGAACCGTTCCGCCGTTTTGCCAGAACTTTCAACGGATTGCGGAAATCGTGCCGGGCAAACCGGAATCCCGGTCACAAAGCCGGGAGAATTTCCGCCGCTACAAGGAAAAAGGCTATTCTTTAAAGACGCACAATATCCAACCGTGAGACTTCCCCATGAACCACGGCGACAGCAAGACTTCGCTCAAACAACAAGAAAAACAAAAAATGCTGGATGAACTGGAATCCCTCAGCCGCATGCTGGACGAGGATCTCGACGACGAGGATGACACCCCTGCCCGCCCGGTTCCGGAAGATATTCCGGTGCTGAAAAGCTTTGTGGACGATGTGCCCCTGCTGAATGAGCGCTTTCTGGATGACGAGCCCGAGATCATCGCGCCGCCGCCCAAGCCCAAACCGACCCAGAAAACCGATTCAGTGGATCAGTCTGCTGCGCGTTTCAATACCGCACCGGTACCGGATTTCAGCGGCCGGCTGGACGACAGCTTTCTGGACAACGATCCGCTGGAAATCAGCGCCGCCGTACGCCAGCACAAACCCGTTCCGGAACCGCCTGTGATGCGGGAAGCCGTGCAGCGGGCACCGGAGCACACACGACCGGCTGCCCCGGCCGCTGCGAAGCCGGTGCAGGCAGAAGCCCCCGCACCACAGCTTCGCGCCAGTGCACCGGTACCACCACCTGTTACCGCGCGTGCAACTGCGCCGGAAACACAACCGGTTCGGCCCCAGCCGGTAGCATCAGCCACACCGGCACCGCACACCGCCGCCAGCATTACCCAGCCCCTCAACCGGTTCCAGACCAGCAGCAAGAATGAAAACCCGTTCCTGCCCAAGTCCACCCTGGACAGGATCCGCGAGAATCACCAGCAGTACGATGCCTCGGCGGAGCTACGCAAGCTGCTGCAGAACAACCCGCTGAACAAGCTGTCGTTTGATACCTCGGCCAGTTCGAAGGAGTACCAGGCCCTGCGCCAGAAGGCCAGCCAGCTGGTGAACGAGGTGATTCGCGCCAACATGCCGCGCATGGAGGCCGAACTGCGCATGAAGCTGGAACAGGAAGTCGACCGCATGTTCAAGGAAATCCGCAAAAAGTGACCCGCCGGCTGCCCCTGGCGGCAGCCAAATTCCTCCCGCACCGGTATACTTGACGGCCCTCGGAATTCTGAGGAGCGCTGGGCTGGGAGCGGGAAAGGTTTTCAGGAACGTACTTGTGGCGTGTCCTGAAAACCTTTCCCGCTCCCAGCCCAGCGCTCCCGCTCGAACCGAACCAGAAGGCCCCAGACACGCGAGACACCGGTGACCATGGAAAAGACGTTCAACCCAAGTGCAATCGAAGCCCACTGGTACAAAACCTGGGAAGCCAACGGCTACTTCAAACCCAGTGGCCAGGGCGAGTCGTACACCATCATGATTCCGCCGCCGAACGTCACCGGCAGCCTGCACATGGGCCACGGCTTCAACAACGCCGTCATGGACTGCCTGATCCGCTACCGTCGCATGCAGGGCCGCAACACCCTGTGGCAACCGGGCACCGACCACGCCGGCATCGCCACCCAGATGGTCGTCGAGCGCCAGCTGGCCGCACAGAACCTCACCCGCCACGATCTGGGCCGGGAAAAATTCCTCGACAAAGTCTGGGAATGGAAAGAACAGTCCGGCGGCACCATTACGCGCCAGATCCGCCGTCTCGGTTCCTCCGTGGACTGGAGTCGCGAGCGCTTCACCATGGACGACGGCCTGTCCAACGCCGTGAAGGAAGTGTTCGTGCGCCTGCATGAAGACGGCCTGATCTACCGCGGCAAGCGTCTGGTGAACTGGGACCCGAAACTGCACACCGCCATTTCCGATCTGGAAGTGGAAAATGTCGATGAGAAAGGCAGCCTGTGGCACTTCCGCTATCCGCTGGCGCACGGCGTGAAAACGGCCGACGGCCTTTCCTATATTGTGGTGGCGACTACCCGCCCGGAAACCATGCTGGGCGACACCGCCGTTGCCGTGAATCCGAACGACGAGCGCTACAAAAATCTGGTCGGCAAAACCGTATTGCTGCCGCTGGTGAATCGCGAGATTCCCATCATTGCCGACGATTACGTCGACATGGAATTCGGCACCGGCTGTGTGAAAATCACGCCGGCGCATGATTTTAACGACTACGAAGTGGGCAAACGCCACAACCTGCCGCTGGTGAACGTGCTCACCGTCGACGCTTCCATTCGCGAGCAGGCCGAAGCCTTCAACCTGGACGGCAGCGTCAACCTGCAGGTCAACACCTGGCTGCCGGAAACCTATCGCGGCGACGACCGTTTTGTCGCGCGCAAAAAAGTCGTGGCCGATCTGGACGCCCTCGGCCTGCTGGAAAAAATCGACGACCACGGTTTGAAAGTGCCGAAGGGCGACCGCTCCGGCGCGGTGGTGGAACCCTTCCTCACTGACCAGTGGTACGTGCGCGTGGCACCGCTGGCGCAACCCGCCATCAAAGCCGTTGAAAACGGCGATATCCAGTTCGTGCCCAAACAGTACGAAAACATGTACTTCTCATGGATGCGCGATCTGCAGGACTGGTGTATCTCGCGCCAGCTGTGGTGGGGTCACCGCATTCCCGCGTGGTATGACAACGACGGCAACGTCTACGTCGGCCGCGATGAAGCGGAAGTGCGCGCCAAACACAAACTGGCGGACGACATCGCCCTGCGCCAGGACGAAGACGTGCTCGACACCTGGTTCAGCTCCGCGCTCTGGACATTCTCCACACTGGGCTGGCCCAACGATCTGTCCGCGCTGAAAACCTTCCACTCCACCGATGTGCTGGTCACCGGCTTCGACATCATTTTCTTCTGGGTGGCGCGCATGATCATGATGACCATGCACTTCATCAAGAACGAAGACGGCACGCCGCAGGTACCGTTCAAGACCGTCTACGTGCACGGTCTGGTGCGTGACGCCGAAGGCCAGAAAATGTCGAAGTCGAAAGGCAACGTGCTCGACCCGCTCGACATCATCGACGGCATCACGCTGGAAGAGCTGGTGCAGAAGCGCACCAGCGGCATGATGCAGCCGCAGCTGGCAGCGAAAATCGAAAAGCAGACCCGCAAGCATTTCCCCGACGGCATTGCATCTTACGGCACCGACGCGCTGCGCTTCACCTTCCTGTCGCTCGCCTCCACCGGCCGCGACATCAAATTCGACGTGGGCCGACTGGAAGGCTACCGCAACTTCTGCAACAAGCTGTGGAACGCAACGCGCTATGTGCTGATGAATTGCGACGGGCAGGATTGCGGGCTGGACAACAGCGACGTTGAACTGAGCCTGGCGGATCGCTGGATCATTTCCCGTCTGCAGAAAACCGAAGTGCAGGTGGTGAAAGCACTGGATGAATTCCGTTTCGATCACGCCTCCCAGGCCGTGTACGAATTCGTCTGGAACGAATACTGCGACTGGTATCTGGAATTGTCCAAGCCGGTGCTGAACGACGACACCATGAGTGCCGCCGCCAAGCGTGGCACCCGTCGCACCCTGCTGCGCGTGCTGGAAACGATTCTGCGGCTGGCGCATCCGATGATGCCCTACATCACCGAGGAAATCTGGCAACAGATCGCGCCGAAGGTAGGTGTTAAGGGCCCAACCATCATGCTGCAATCCTATCCGGAGGCAAACAGCGCCAAGATCGACGAAGCCGCCGAAACCGATATCACCTGGCTGCAGGGTGTGATCCTGGCCGTGCGCAACATTCGCGGCGAAATGAACATTCCGCCGGGCAAACTGCTGCCGGTGTTGTGCCAGAAAGGCAGCGCTGCCGATGAAAAACGTTGCGCGGATTACGCCGGCTTCCTGAAATCACTGGCCAAGCTGGAAAGCATTGGCTGGCTGCCCGCTGGCGCCGAAGCTCCCATGTCCGCCATCCAGCTGGTGGGCGACATGCAGGTGTTGGTGCCCATGGCCGGCCTGATCGACAAGGACGCCGAAATCGCCCGTCTGCAGAAGGAAATCAGCAAGCGCGAGCAAGAAATCGGCCGCGTCGAAAGCAAACTGGGCAATGAAAGTTTCGTCGCCCGCGCACCGGCGGAAGTGGTGGAAAAGGAAAAGGCCAAAATCGCCGAACATCAGGCGGCGCTAGTGGAACTGAAGGCGCAGCTGGAAAAAATGCAGCAGCTGTAATCCATGAACGACAACCACGCCTCACCACAATCAGCTGCAGAAATTGCCCGCGAGGCACAGGCCACCGCCCGTGCCCACGGATTTTTCCAGCAATGGTGGTTTTCACTGCTGGTGATGGCGCTGATTTCCGTAACCACCTTGTTGCCTCATTCTGTTGTCGATCAACTTGCCCTGCAGCGCGATGCCGTCACTGGCGGTGAATGGTGGCGCATCATCAGCAGCCAGTTCGTGCACCTGGGCTTCAATCACACCCTGCTGAATATCGTCGGCTACCTGATTATCGCCACCGCATTTCGGGAAGACGTCACGCCAGCGGAAGAAGCCGTCAGCCTGCTGCTAGCCAATCTGGGCGTCGGGCTCGGCATCTATTTTTTCAGTCTGGACATCGTCTGGTACGTAGGGCTGTCCGGCGCGATTTACGGCCTGCTGACCCACAACCTGATTGTCGGCTACCGGCGCAGTCCCATTCTGTCGATTTTCTTCGGCCTGTTTCTGGCAGGAAAATTTTATTACGAGCAATTCATCTCCGGACCCGACACTGCCACCGCCGCCTTCATCGGCGCCGACGTGGCCATCGACAGCCACCTCTACGGCGCCATCACCGGTTTTGTCACCGGATTCATTTCATTGCTGCTGTTCCACCGCCCTCATGTCGCCCCCGCCGAACCTGACCGCGCAAATTGAGCAGTACAACTCCCCCGCCGTGCGCGATCTCGCATGGGCGATCCTGAGCCCCACCCTGATCGTTGCGCCGGATGCCAGTCAGCACAGCACACCCGCCTGGTACGAACAGGCATTTCTCGCCATCGAACCGCACCTGCATGAACTGGACAAAGACGACAGCGCACTGATGCAGCATCTCACCACACCGGCAACTCCCCGGCTTGGCATCTGGTTCGAACGGCTGTGGTCGTACTGGCTGCTGCACAACGGCCGCTACGAATTGCTGGCAGCCAATCTGCAGGTCAAGCAGGACGAAAAAACGCGGGGGGAATTCGATCTTATCGTACGCGACGATGACGCGGATGAGATCGAACACTGGGAACTCGCCATCAAGTTCTACCTGGGCATTCCACCGCTGCACCATGCAAAACACTGGTTCGGCCCCAACCTGCAGGACCGGCTGGATCTGAAATTCCAGCATCTGGTGGAACGGCAACTGCCTCTGTCGCAAACCCACGCCGGACAACAAGTCTGCGCAGAGCAGGGCTGGACCATCGCGCGACGCCGGCTGATCAGCAAGGGCCGCCTGTACCTGCCGGGTGTGGAAACCGGAACCCACCCGCCCTTGCCCAAATGCATCGATACCCACGCACTGCTTGGCCACTGGCTGACGCAGCAGGATTTCCGGCGCAAAGCCCGCCAGTTCCCCGCCGCCACCTATCGCCACCTGGACAAGTCAGAATGGATGGTGTCACAGGCGCGACAATCCACATCCTTTTCCGACATTTCGTCGCAAGTGCAACAACCGCATCCCGTGCAACTACAGGTGGACGGCTGGCACGAAAAGTCCCTGCGCCTGTTCGTGGTGCCCGACAGCTGGCCACAACAAGCGCAGACAACACTCCTTACCTGAAAGCCGCCATTCTGGTGGAATCCTTGCATCCGGATTCCACCAATCCCCCACAATTCACAGCGTCGAATCCGATCACGCCCCCGGCGTATACTGTCACCATGAAAACACTCGAATCCCTGCATTTCGACAACCAGTTCGCCCGCCTGAACGAAGAGTTCTACACGCGGCTGCCACCCACGCCGCTGCACGGAGCAAAACTGGTAGCCAGCAACCCGGAAGCGGCCGCACTACTGGATCTCGACCCGGTGGAATTTCAACGCCCGGAATTTTTGCAGCATTTCAGCGGCCAGCAACCGCATCCCGGCTTCGATCCATTGGCCATGGTGTATTCCGGCCATCAGTTCGGCGTATACAACCCGCAACTGGGCGACGGCCGGGGCATTCTGCTGGGGGAAGTTCTCAACGAAAAAGGCGAACGCTGGGACATTCACCTGAAGGGCGCCGGCAAAACGCCCTACTCGCGCTTCGGCGATGGCCGTGCCGTATTGCGTTCCTGCATCCGCGAATACCTGGGCAGTGAAGCGTTGCATTATCTTGGCATTCCCACCTCTCGCGCGCTGTGCATTTTCGGCAGCGGCGAACCGGTGCGACGCGAATCCATCGAACAGGGTGCCGCACTGATCCGCCTGTCACCCAGCCACGTGCGTTTCGGCAGCTTCGAATTCTTTTTCTACAACAACAAACAGGAACGCTTGCAGGAACTGGCCGACTTCGTCATCGCGCGCCACTTCCCCGAATTTCAGCAAGCCGACAATCCCTACACCGAACTGTTTCGCCAGGCGGTGAGCGCCACCGCACGCATGATCGCGCAATGGCAAGCCGTTGGATTCGCCCACGGCGTCATGAATACCGACAACATGTCGATCCTCGGCATCACATTCGATTACGGCCCGTTCGGTTTCATGGAAGATTTCGTGCCGGGCTATATCTGCAATCATTCCGATCACCAGGGCCGCTACGCCTTTCACCAGCAGCCCGGCATTGCATTATGGAATCTCAATGCCCTGGCGCAGACGCTGACGCCGCTGGTGCCGCAAAAAGACCTGATCGATACCTTGCAAGGTTATGAAGCGCAACTGCTGCAGTCCTATCACGGCCTGATGTTCACCAAACTGGGCATTCAGAATCCACAGCACGGCGACGAGGATCTGATCACATCCCTGCTCAGTCTGCTCAGCGCGAATCATCCCGACTACAGTATTGTCCTGCGCCGTCTCAGCCACGACGCGCCCGACAAACCCGTGGATCACATCGCCGACCAGTTCATCGACCGCGACTCCGCCCGCGCCTGGCTGCAACGCTACCGTGCCCGCGTCCAGCAACAATCCACAAGCGATGCCGAACGCCAGCAACAGATGCTGCGCCACAATCCAAAATACATCCTGCGCAACTATCTGGCGCAGAACGCCATCGAAAAAGCGGAGCAAGGGCATTTCAGTGAAGTGGAAAAACTGCGGCAGCTGCTGATGCGTCCGTTCGACGAGCAGCCCGAAATGGAAAAGTATGCGGATTTTCCGCCAGACTGGGGCAAATCCCTGGAGATCAGCTGCTCATCCTGACGCCGGCATTTTTGCCAGCTGAATCTGATTACCGCCGCCGCTCTGTGCCACGTAAACAGCGCTCTCTGCCGACAGCAATAGTTCCTTGTGCCGGTCCATCTTGGAAGGTCGCTCGCCCGCAACGCCAATGCTGACACTGGCGTGAATCTGGCAGATACCGAAATCAAACGGCTTCTCGTGCACCTTGTCCGCAATCTGCCGCGCCAGAAACAGAGCACCAGCACCATCGGTATTGGGCAGCAGCACACCAAACACCTTGTCACCATAGCGGGTGATGACATCCGCCGGCCGGCAAATCAATCGCGCCAGAATATCCGCCACGTTCTTCAGACACTCCTCCGCCGCCACCTGACCATAATCCGCGACAACATTGCGATAGCCATCCAGCTCCACCACAATCAGCGCCAGACTTTCCCCGGCGCGATGGGCACGATCCCACTCCTGCTTCAGTGCCCGCAGAAAACTGTTCTCGTTGCCTACGCCTGTCACCGGGTCCTGCGTATTGAGCAGTTCCAGCTTGCGGTTCATGTCCGACAAATCCGCCAGCGCCTTGTGCAAATCATCGGTACGCTCCCGCACGCTGCGTTCAAGCTGCTCGTTGCTCAAACGTTCCAGCTCCAGCGCGCGTTCCTTGGCCAGCAAGGCTGACCGCTCCAGCTCCCGCGTCTGCAATTCCAGCTGCATGCGCTGACTGCGCTCCTGATTGATCCGGCCCGCCAGCGCAAATGCCAGCAGCGACAATTCCACCACCGTGCCCACCTCGGCGCCATGCTCGGTAAAAAAATTGCGCGGCACAAATCCCAGCTTGTTCAACGCCAGCGCGATCACACCAATCAGAAAAATCAGCCAGGCAATCGAGAACACCCGGGCGTCGGCGCGGCCAGCACGCCAGGTCAGCCAGCCACCGACAATTCCCAGCACACAAGCGGGCAAAGACAACATTACGCCAACCTGCATCACATAGAACTCATTGATAAACGGCGTCAGCAGCAACGTGCCCAATGCCAGCAGCGCCACTAGGGAAAAGGCCCGATAGAAACGCGGCAATTGCTGCTTCAGATTGAGAAAATCGGTGACGAACAGATAGCTGGACAGCAGCGACAGATGAATGAAAATGCCGGTCGACTTGTTTTGCCACCAGATTTCCTCGGGCCACAAAAGCTGATAGGCAAAACCCTGCTGGATAAACTGAAACATGCCGATGGACAGTGAGAACAGCACATAATAAAAATAGCAGGGTTCGCGGGTGCCCAGAAACACGAAGAAATTATAGAGCGCCATCACCAGCACGAAACCGAAAAACAAACCATGCAGCAGGGACGACATCATCTCATCCTGCAGAATCGCGCGCTCGCTCTTCAGACTGATCGGCATCTGCTGCGCGTAGGGGCCGCTGACCCGGATCAACAGTGCCACGTCCTGCCCGGGTGCTATATCAACCGGAAACACGAAGTCCCGATGCTCGATTGGCCGCGCATGGAATTCATAGCGGTCACCCGTCTTGAAAACCTCCGCCACCGCGCCGTTCCGCACCACGTACAAATCCAGATTCCGGATCAGGGGATAATTGATGACAAGGTACCAGTGACCACTGGCATTGTGATTGTGCAGACCAACGCGGAACCATACAGCAGCATCGCTGTAGCCCAGATTCGGGACCGGATGCCGGCTCGGCTGCCAGTCACCGGCAGGGCTCTGCAGAACATCATCTGCAGTTAGCAAGCGGGCCGGATCGCGCAACCACTCTACACTCTGGCCCAGCGGGTAAATGGCCTGGTCGGCACGCAGCTCCACTGCGGCAACCGCAGCTCCCCAGCCAACCAGCAACAGCATCCCTATGCACCCAATCCACCGTCCGTAGCGCACCCGCCAGTCCCCGAATTGCAAACAGTACCTTCGATATTATTGTGGTGATTACAGCAAAATTACATCCATGTTAACAGGATTGACTTGAAGCGGACCAGATTTCACTGAACAATCAACTGAACACTTCAGACAGGAGTTCGGCATGTTGCAACCAGGACGTTACCGCCATTACAAGGGCAAGGATTACGAAGTGATCGACATCGCAACCCACAGCGAAACCGGAGAAAAACTGGTGATTTACCGTACCCTGTACGGCAACTACGATTTATGGGCGCGCCCGCTGGCAATGTTTACCGAAACGGTGGAGCAGAATGGCCACAAAGTACCACGCTTCAGCTACCTGGGCCCTCTATAAACGATCCAGCAACTTTCGCAGTTCCTCCGGCGTGCGCCCGCCTTCCATCGAGAAGCCCGCATTCAGATAATCCAGAAGTTTGCGGAAACTGCTGTCGATACGGATACCATCGTTGAACAGATCGCTGATAGCCACGACACCGGACTGGGTAATACGGGTCAGCATTTCTTCCTGCGGCTCGGTCAGGTCCAGAAACAGGATCGACTGCTCGATTTTCATCGCCATATCTTCCACCGTCGCGGCGCAACGCTTCATCACCACTTGATAGCGTTCATCCACCTGCCGCATGACGTCCTGCATGCGGTGCGACATGCCGCGCAGCAGATCCCGTTCCAGCTCCAGCATGCGCGCCCCGTCGATCGCCTTGACCCGGGCGCTGGCGCCCTGCAACAGGGAAAAAACATTGTCCTTGATCGCACCAAAGCGTTTGGGATCTTCTGGCATGTTTTTCACCAGCAGAGAAACCTGTTCGTAATTCATCACGCAGCGGCGGCCAAAATCCACATACCGTCCCGCATCCTTGAGTTCCAGCAGCAAACGCGCCTCCAGATCCTTGGCCAGGCCGTTTTCCTCCAGATTCTTGATTTCGAATTCGCTACGCAATTGCAGACTGCCGCTAATGCGATAATGCGCCAGGGTACGAAACAGCAGCATGCCCAGCTCGTCGAGATTGTTGCACTGATGGCAATGCACCAGGAACTGGATATTAACCCCCAGATCGCTGGTATCCGACATCGCACTCATCGCCAGCGCATTGGCCTGCATCAGGCGACTGTGCAACTGACGGTTCGCAATGCGGTGAAACACGGATTTCTGGATGCGTGCCACCAGCTCCGACCTCGGCATGGACGCCGTCAGGACGTCATCAAACCCGGCGTCATACAGCGGCATCAACTCGATATCGCCAGCTGTCGATAGCATCAGGATGACAGGCACATCACCGAACCCGGCCTCAGTCTTGAGCAGCCGGCAAACCGCCAGGCAATCGTAGTCTCCACTGCAGCCATCCATGAGCACTGCATCAAAATCCTGGGCGGATTCGTCCCGGGCCTGATTGGGATCGCTCAACAAGCGCACATGAAACTGCCCACCCAATGCCTCAGCGAGCGGGCTGGCACCAGTCGAATTGATGATGAGGATGCGTTGCTCAGCCGGTTTGGACATATCCGTCACCTTGCTTATGCCAATGAATCATCAGACAAAGACCGGTCCCTTGCGGGTACCAGTCTTCCATTCATAGAGCTTAGAACAAGGTGGGGGGAAAAGCCGTCAGCCCAGCTCGCGTGTCGGCAGTCTGGGAAGTGATTCCCACTGGGAAGGGTCGGACACCATGGCCCGGGCACTGATGGAACACATGACCGCTTTGTAGCTGTCCACTACCTCGCGGGTGCAAGGGGTGGTGGTCAGGATATTCATCGAGGCACTTTCCATCATCCAGATCAGTGAGTAATACACCTTGGGATCCAGGCGCACGCCCTCTTCCTCGAAGTAACGGTCATCGAACAGATTTACCATATGCTCCAGCAAGGTAGCCCGGTGAGGCGCCAATGGCGAATCCGCCCGCAACGCTTCTTCCGTCATCATGCGAATCAGCGGCCCCAGGTTCGCGTGATAGTCGAAAAAGAGCTCCACGCACTGCACCACAAACTCACTCAGCGAGGCCGACTGCTTCTTGACGGCCCTGAACCGCGCCATCAACAGCTCGGCTGCTATCTGGTAAATGCTCTCCAGTACTTCCACCTTGTTTTTGAAGTACTTGTAGAAAGTGCGGCGGGAAATGTTGGCGGCGTCCAGCAAATCCTGAACGGTGGTATCCTCGATGCCCTTGCTGGTAAACACACCAATCGAATTGAACAGCACATCCGACTTGGCACCCTGGCCAGGAACCGGAAAATTGAACTGCCGGGCGGCATCGTCCAGCTCTTTCTCGGTCGCCTTCTGAATCAGTTCAACGAACAGATTGTCGTGAGACTGCTGCTGATCTTGTTCCATGGTTATCCCCCAATCTACTACTCAATGATGCGGGCGCAACCTAATAACTATAGGTGCAAGAGAAGCCCGAAAAACAGGCTAGAAAGTGTACCCTGATAAACGACAAAAATATACCGTGTATACACCCGGCGATGATCAAGCCGACCGGATATTCACGACCAAACACCCAAAATCGGACCAACGTCCTTGCAGATGCTGTTGCGCAAACTTTACACTCCCGAAACCGATATAAGTAGACACAATAAAAAATAATGACTACAAAACTTTTTTCCAGCCGCGACTTCAATCGCCGATCAACTCTTGTTCTCGCTCTCACGTTTTTGCTCTGCCTTCCCGCGCTCTGGGCCGGCTTCATGGGCGATGACTACATGCACTACGCCGTCCTCAATGCCAAGAACCTGCCCATTGGCAAACCGGACGACCTCTCCCTGTTTGGACTGTTTTCCTTTATTAATGGCGACCCCGAGCGGAACCGGCAGGCCATGGACCTTGGCGTCATCCCCTGGTGGACCTATGGCGAGATGAAGTACGCCTTTTGGCGCCCCATCAGCGAGGCTTTCCACTGGATCGATCACCAGCTATGGCCCCGCACTCCGGCCCTGATGCACCTTCACAGCATCCTGTGGTATCTCGCGATTTGCGTATTGCTGGGAAGGCTCTATCGCCGCACGCTGGGCGCCGGCGTTGTCACCCTGCTGGCGCTGGCATTGTACGCACTGGACAGCACCCACGGCTTCACTGTCAGCTGGATTGCGAACCGTAACGCCCTCATCAGCGTCCTGTTCGGGCTGCTGGCCCTATGGTTCCACCTGCGCTGGCGCGAGGAAGATAAAATCGGCTTCGGCGCCCTTTCCCTTCTTTGCATGCTTGCCAGCCTGCTATCGGCTGAACTCGGTATCTCCACGTTCGGCTATCTGGGCGCATATGCCCTGACGCTGGACAAGCATGGAAAAGTGAAGGGTTGCCTGGCTACTGCGCCACATTTTCTGTTGATCGTCGCCTGGTGGATTTTTTACAAGCAGGCCGGTTTCGGCGCGGTCAATGCGGATGCCTACTATATCGATCCAGCGGCACAGCCCCTGGGATTCCTGGCCGTCGTAGGCGAGCGGCTGCCGGTGCTGCTGGCCAGCCAATGGGGCCTGATTCCGGCAGAGATTTACGGTTTCATCCTGGAACACGACCTGCGCTTCGTCGCGGGTTGCGCCATCTTCCTGCTGCTGGTGGGCATTCCACTCGTGCTGAGTTGCCGACGCCAGCCTGCCGTCCAGTTCTGGCTGCTGGGTATGCTCTTTTCAATTCTGCCTGCTGCCACAGCCCTGCCCCATGACCGTGTCCTGCTGTTCGCCGGTGCCGGTGCATGTGCCGCACTGGCCAACCTGTTGCTGAGTGCCTTGCCCAAGAGCGCATCCATTCCGGGGCTTCCTGTGTTTTATACCAAGCCAATCGCATACCTGCTGGTACTCATCCATTTGATCCTGAGCCCACTGCTGCTGCCGCTGATGGCCTACAGCACAAAACTCTGGGCAAGTCTGATACCGCAGCAACCGTCCTATTTCCCGGACCTGGAACCCGTGGATCAACAACGTCTGGTACTCTTCGGAGCACCGCTGCCATCTGCTCTGGCCATTGCACCGTTCCGCTTTTACCGGCAAGAATCCATTCCGGAAAGAATCTGGACGATCTCCACTCTCGATGCCGAATTCCAGTTCACACCGATCGCCGACAACGCATTGCAGATTGATCTGCCCACCGGTTTCATCCAGCTGGGTGAAATCAAAGTCCGCGACCTGCAGCGCTTCCCTTTCCGCGAAGGAGAAACCATCGCGCTGTCCGGCATGACCATCACAGTCTCGAACCTGAACAGTGAAGGCAAGCCAACCCGGTTGACCCTGACGTTTGATCGTCCGCTGACAGATCGCCAGCTGAAATTTCTGCGCTGGAACAGCAAGCAGAAGGACTACGAACCGCTGGTTTTCCAACCGTCATAATTATCCAGTCTTTCTGCAGGAGTGGGTCGGACAATTCGCTTGCGACCCACTCACGATGCAGGTGCAAAGCCAACGTTCTGCCGCCGGAGCTCCCGGCGCCACGGATGTCCCAGGTTGTCGTTGATCTGATAATTCTGGGCGACCTCCGCGAATGAGCGTCCGGTTGTACGCAGGCGTCGATGACTTCGCGCTTGAGCTTGAATGACGTGCTGAGTTATCTGTCAGCGAGGCATGCAGTGGTAAGAGAGGGGTACTTGATGAGGAGTTTTTGCGAGATTTCAAAGTAAAAAGCCCCGCTCATTTGAAGAGCGGGGCTTTTTGATAGGAGCCTGACGATGACCTACTC
>JABLXQ010000047.1 GCA_013178375.1 Gammaproteobacteria bacterium | reverse complement strand
CAGCGAAGTCTCGCCGCGCCCGCATGATACCGGCCTGGTCACTCTCATTTCCCAGGACCTGTCGGAATTTGCGCTGCATGCCCGCGCCATCCTCGGCCTGCCGATTCCTGCCATTCGCCAGATGGGTCCGGCCGCGTCCGCCGTGATTCTGGTGGACGGGGAATCGGAGCAGGTGTCGTTCGGCAATCTGAATGCCGCGCTGGCGGAGCCGGATACGCAACTGCGCCTGTTCGGCAAACCGGAAGTGAAGGGCAGCCGGCGCATGGGCGTGGGTCTGGCGCTGGCAGACACAGTCGACGCTGCGGTGCAGAAGGCGCTGCGGGTGGCGAACGCAGTGGATGTGCAGCTCTGATCCTGCTGCCACCTTGCGACCATTGCGGGCACGGGAATTTCAACGGAAACGGAAAGCATCGGGAGCGCACATGACAAAAATACGGGGAATCCTGCTGCTGACAGTGTTGTGCGCAGGCATATTGGCCTGCGCCCGCGACCTGCCTGCCGACTGGCGCAGCCTGCAACGATTGTTGCAGGCTGAAACGCTCTCGCAGCCGGCCTCGCCGCCACTCACCGTGCAGTTCCTTGGTGCCGGCGGCATCTACCTGCACTACCGTGAACAGAGCCTGCTCGGCGATCCCTTTTTCTCCAATCCGCCTATCTCCCAGTGGATCATGCTGCGCGATCTCAAGTCGCGGCCGGACGTCATCGATGCCCACCTGCCGCCGCTGGATCAGGTGCAGGCCATCCTGGTGGGACACGGCCATTTCGACCACGCCATGGATGTGCCCTATATCGCGCAGAAACTGCCGGCCAGCGTGAAAGTCTTTGGCAGCGACAGCACCCGCAACCTGCTGGCGCCGGAAGTGCCGCTGGAACGGCTGGTGGGGCTGGATGGGAAAATGGCGCAGCAGCAGGCCGGCGGCGAATGGGTTTACCTGACGCCCACCTTGCGTATCCTGCCGATTTATTCCGAGCATGCGCCCCATTTTGGCGATACCGTGCTGGTCTCAGGCAATATCCCTCACCCGCTGCACGAACGGGCAGGGGATGCGCTGGACTGGAAAGCCGGGGTCAATCTCAACTACGTCATCGACTTCCTGCAGCCCGGCACCGATAGCGCCGTAACAACCGTGGCCTACCGCCTGTTCTACCAGTCCTCCTCCAGCAATGCGCCCATCGGTTATCCGCCCCGGTGGCTGCTGGAGGATGGTGTGCCCTTCGATCTGGCCCTGGTCTGCGCCGCCAATTACAACCATGTGCGGGATTATCCCCAGGGCCTGCTGGCGTATATCAAGCCGCGCGAGGTTCTGCTGATTCACTGGGAACAATTCTGGGACGACTACAGTACCGAAACCGCCACGCCCATGCCGGGAATGGATTTTGCTGATCTGGAACAGCGCATCCGCTCTGTGTTGGGCAATGAAGTGCCGGTGCGGGTGCCGAACCGGGGCAGTTCGTTCGAACTGGGAGGGCGTTCATGAAAAACGGCTTGAAACTGGGCATAGCCCTGGGTAGCGGTTCGGCGCGGGGCTGGTCCCACATTGGTGTCCTGCGGGGGCTGCAGAAGCACGGTATCGAACCGGACATCGTCGCCGGCACCAGCATTGGTGCGCTGGTGGGCGCCTGTTACGCCGCCGGCAAGCTGGACGAGCTGGAAAGCTGGGTCAGCAGCCTGGGTTGGCGCGATGTGGTGGGCCTGCTGGATGTGAAACTGGGCGGCGGCCTCATCGAAGGCCGCAAGGTGTTCCAGTTTTTCGAGCAGCACATGGCGGGCCTGGCGTTTGAGCAGCTGCAGAAGCCCTTCGCTGCTGTCGCCACCGATCTGGAAACCGGCCGCGAAATCTGGTTGCAGCACGGTCATCTGGCGGAGGCGGTGCGGGCATCCCTGTCCATTCCTGGCCTGTTCCGGCCCTACCGCGCCCAGTCCGGCCGCATCCTGGTGGACGGTGGTCTGGTCAACCCGGTGCCGGTCACCCTCTGCCGCGCCATGGGCGCCGATCTGGTGATTGCGGTGAACCTCAACAGCGAGATCGTCGGCAAGCATTTGCGTAATTCCCGCAAGCTCAGCAACGAATTTTTGGCGGAAGAAGCCCGTGCGCGGGAAAATGCCGCGCCGGATGGCGGTCAGAACGGCAGCAGCAACGGCCATCAAAACGGCGAATCTGACTTCTTCCGCCGCCTGGCCCAGCTGTTTGTCGACGACAGCACTGATCCTGGCAGCGACAAAAATCTTCCCATGCCCGGCATGATGGAAGTCATCGCTTCGTCCATCAACATCATGCAGGACCGTGTCACCCGCAGCCGTATGGCCGGCGACCCGGCGGACCTGATGCTGACCCCGCGCCTGTCCCACCTGGGCCTGATGGAGTTTTACCGTGCTTCCGAAGCCATTGCGTCCGGTGAACAGACCGTTGAGTACGCCATGCCTGCCCTATCCACCCTGCTGGGATTGGATGAGTAATAATCCATGTTCTGCAAACCGGCGCTGGCTACTATAATTGCCGCCGGGGAACTTTTCTTGCCGCAGGAACCGTCCGCTACCGTCACCGCACAGGCAGTGACCCGCGTCGGCGCTTCCTTTCAACTTTCGGGAGCCATCTAGGCACATGCTGAAGTTACAGTTCAAGGACCAGCGTCAGCCAGCCGTGTGGCTGGTGGAATCCGTGACGAATATCGGTTCGGGCGCGAAGAACCAGATCGTCATCAACGAATCCGGCATCGAGGAAGTGCACGCCCGCATCAGCAAGCAGGGCGATGCTCTTTATCTGTCGGATGCCGGCACCCTGGCGGGCACCTTCGTCAATGGCAACAAGATCAGCCAGAATTTCCAGCTGCGCGCCGGCGACAGCATCCGCATTGGCAAGGTGGAACTGGACATCGTCGACCCCAAGTCCGGTGCCGCAAAACCGGTGGCCGCCACTGCGCCCCGCGCCGACTGGAGCATCATGGCCATCTCGGGCGAACTCAAGGGCAAGAGCATTCCGATCCGGGGTTCCCTGGTGTTCGGCCGCTCCACCACCTGCGACATTGTCATCAACGACGCCCACATGTCGCGCCGGCACGCTGAGATCAGTCTCAAGGATGGCATCCTGCGGCTGGTGGACCTGAAGTCTTCCAACGGTACCTGCGTCAATGGCAAGAACATCGGCGAACAGGTCCTGAAACCTGGCGATCGCATCGGCTTCGATCAGGTCACCTTTCTTGTGGCCGGACCGTCCAGCGCGACAGTCGAATTGCCGACCGAGGATGCCGACGACATCACCGTGTTCCGTGCCGCTGAAATTCCGCGTCGTCCGCCCCAGCCGGCAGCGAAGCCTGTTGCAGCGGCGACACCAAAGCCGTCTCCGGCGATGGACGCCCGGGTCAGCGCCGCACCGGCCACCAGTAAACTGCCGTTGCTCATCATCGTGGGAGTGGTATTGCTGATTGTGGCCGGTGTTGCCGGCTTCATGCTTTCGAGCTAGCGGATTTCGGACTGGCGCTTTATTTATTCCCGCTAACGGTTTTGCTTTTCTTGCGTGGCGGCCGGGTGTTGATCACCCGCGCCGTCTTCACCAGATTGTCCTTGATCTGGATCGTCTCGATCAGATAGGCCCCGATCTTCACGCACAGGTTGTGCTCGGGAATGTGTTCCAGGTGTTCGGTGATCAGACCGTTCAGGGTTTTCGGCCCTTTTGACGGCAGATGCCATTTCAGTGACTTGTTGATGTCGCGGATCGTGGCCAAGCCATCGATGATGTAGGAGCCATCCTCCTGCGGATGAATGTCCTGGCTGCTGGTTGCTGCGAAATCCGTGGTGAACTCGCCGACGATCTCTTCCAGAATATCTTCCAGCGTCACGATCCCCTGCACGTCGCCATACTCGTCCACCACAAAACCCAGCCGGCGCTTGGCTTTCTGGAAATTCACCAGTTGCGTATTCAGCGGCGTTCCTTCCGGCACGAAATAGGGTTCCACCGCCTGCTGCAGTATTTTCGCCTTGTTCAGTTCATCGTCCATCAGCAGCCGACTGATCTTGCGCAGGTGCAGCACGCCCACCGGCGAATTCAGGTCCGACTTGTACACCGGCAGCCGCGTATGCTGGGCCGAGCGCAGGAATTTGACGATCTCGTCGATGTCCTCCTCCAGATCAATGCCCATCACCTCATGCTTGGGAATCATGATGTCATCGACGGTGACATCCTCCAGATCCAGAATGCTCAGCAGCATCGACTTGTGCCGCTTCGGCAGAATCGCGCCGGATTCGTTCACAATGGTGCGCAGTTCTTCGCGGCTGAGGTGGTCGGAGCCGGCTTCCTCCGGCGTCACGCCCACGGCGCGCAGGATGCCGTTGCACACGGTGTTCATCAGCCACACCAGCGGGTACAGCAGCGTCATCAGCGGCTTCAGCACATACACCGCCAAAAACGCCACCTTCTCTGGCCGCAACGCCGCCAGCGTTTTCGGCGTGACTTCGCCAAAAACCAGCAGCACCAGGGTCAGCGCGGCGCTGGCAAAGGCAATGCTGTTCTCGCCCCACAGCCGGATCGCCAGAATGGTGGCAATGGCCGCCGCGAAGGTATTCACGAAATTGTTGCCGATCAGGATCATACCGATCAGGCGATCGGGCCGGGTCAGCAATTGTTCCACCTGGGCCGCACCGCGCTGCTTCTTCTTCACCAGATGGCGCAGGCGATAGCGGTTGAGGGACAGCATGCCGGTTTCGGAACTGGAGAAGAACGCCGACATCATCAGCAGGATGACCAGTGCAGTCCAGAGAACGGAAAGGGGAATCTCATGCACGGCGGCGCGACCTGTTCATACCCGCTGCAGCACCACTTCCAGCACGAATTTGGAACCGAAATAGGCCAGCGTCAGCAACAGGAAACCGGCCAGGGTCCAGCGCACCGCCACCATCCCGCGCCAGCCCCACAGGTGGCGGCCCACGATCATCATCCACAACACCAGCCAGGCGCCCAGTGCGAACACCGTCTTGTGCAGCAGATGCTGGGCAAAAAAATCCTCCACGAACAGCAGGCCGCTGCCAATGGCGGCGGTGAGCAGCAACAGCCCGATCGAGATCAGGTCGAACAGCGTATTTTCCATCGTCTGCAACGGCGGCAGCAGATGCAGGATGTCGTGGATATGACGGTGCTTGAGCTGGTAATTCTGGATCGACAGCAGCAATGCCTGCGACAGCGCCAGCGCAATCACGCTGTACGCCACCACCGACAGCAGAATGTGCGCCACCATGCCGCCACTCAATTCGATATGTGGGCCCACACGGTCATGCATGAACAGGTTCAGCAGCACGCCGATACAGGCGGCGGGATAGGCCGGTGCCAGCAGGGTTTGAATATCGCGGAACAGGGTGATCAGGGTGCCGCAGGCTGCGAGCACGAATCCGAACAGGGAGACGACGTTGATCAGGCCGAATTCAATGCCGTCTGGACGAAACAGTGCTGCGTTCAGATTGAAGGCATGGGCCGCCAGACCCAGCACTGCAATGCCCAGCAGAAACGGCCGGTTGAGCGGGGTGTTGGTCTTCAGGCTGCGAACCAGCAGGAAGGCGGCGAAACCATAACAGAGACAGGCGAAAATTCCTGCTGCAATCGCCGGAGTCATGGCGCTGGTGGGCTCCTTACTGGATTCGGGGAAGGCCAAGTGTCGCACAAGGCTGTCAATAAGGAAACGGCCTGCGCTATACTTCCGCGCTCGATAACAATACCCACGAAGATGCCTCCATGTTTGACACACTGACCGAACGCCTCAGTAACAGCCTGCGCAGCGTCACCGGCAAAGCCCGCCTCACCGAAGACAACATCAAGGACACCCTGCGCGAAGTGCGCATGGCCCTGCTGGAAGCGGACGTCGCACTGCCGGTCGTGAAGGATTTCATCGACAAGGTGAAAGAGCGGGCCATTGGTCAGGAAGTCATGAAGAGCCTGAGCCCCGGTCAGGTCTTCATCAAGATTGTCAACGAAGAGCTCGTCCACATGATGGGCGACGCCAATGACGCCCTGAAACTCAATACCCAGCCTCCCGCTGTCATTCTGATGGCCGGCCTGCAGGGTGCCGGTAAAACCACCACCGTGGGCAAGCTGGCCAAATTCCTGAAAGAGCGCCACAAGAAAACCGTGCTGGTTACCAGCGCCGACGTGTACCGTCCCGCGGCGATCAAACAGCTGGAAACCCTGGCCAACGATATCGGCGTGAAGTTCCACCCCAGCAGCGCGGACCAGAATCCCATCGACATTGCCCGCGCCGCCATTGCTGACGCCAAAAAGCAGTTTGCCGACGTGGTGATCGTGGACACCGCCGGTCGTCTCGCCATCGACGAGCAGATGATGGAGGAGATCAAGCAACTGCACGCTGCCATCAACCCTATCGAAACCCTGTTCGTGGTCGACGCCATGACCGGACAGGATGCCGCCAATACCGCCAAGGCGTTCAACGACGCCCTGCCGCTCACCGGTGTGGTCCTCACCAAGGCCGACGGTGACGCCCGTGGTGGTGCCGCGCTGTCCGTGCGTCACATCACCGGCAAGCCGATCAAGTTCATCGGTATGGGTGAAAAGACCGACGCGCTGGAACCCTTCCACCCGGACCGGATTGCTTCCCGCATCCTCGGCATGGGCGACGTGCTCACCCTGGTGGAAGAAGCCGAGCGCAAGCTGGACAAGGACAAGGCCGACAAGCTCGCCAAGAAGCTGAAAAAGGGCAAGGGCTTCGATCTGGAAGACCTGCTGGAGCAGTTCCAGCAGATGAAAAAACTCGGCGGCATGGCCGGCATGCTCGACAAACTTCCAGGCATGGGCGGCATGGCCCAGATGGCGCAGCAGGGCGGCGTGGCCGACAAGGAACTCAAGCGCATGGAGGCCATCATCTATTCCATGACCCCGCTTGAACGCCGCAAGCCCGATGTCATCAACGGCTCCCGCAAACAGCGCATCGCCGCCGGTTCCGGCACCCAGATCCAGGATGTGAACCGGGTGCTCAAGCAGCATCTTCAGATGCAGAAAATGATGAAGAAGCTGACCTCCAAGGGCGGCATGAAGAACATGATGCGGGGCATGAAGGGAATGATGGGCGGCGGGGGCATGCCTCCCTTCAAGATGTGACGGAAGGCGGGACTTTCCATCGGGGTGGATTTCCCGTAGAATTCAGCGCCTTCTGTGCCCTGCACACCCTCATGAGCCGGCAGGAACAGTAAGCAAAGGCTGCACAACATCAAATATTTCAGTGGGTTACTGAGGCCCGAAACGGGTTTTGGTGATCTGCTTTACTTTTAAATCGCTGAACAGATAGCTTGAATAAAGGAAATTGAAACCATGGTAACTATTCGTCTTGCTCGTGGCGGTGCCAAAAAGCGTCCTTTCTACCACCTGGTAGTGACCAACAGCCGCAGCCCCCGCGACGGCCGTTTCATCGAGCGCGTTGGCTTCTTCAACCCCATCGCCACCGGTGGTGAAGACCGTCTGCGCATCAACTTCGAGCGCGTTGAATACTGGATCGGCACTGGCGCCCAGCCCTCAGAGCGCGTTGCCGCCCTGATCCGGGATGCCAAGAAAGTAGCAGCCTGAACACCGGTATGAATGACTGGGTTGTAGTGGGGAAATTCATGTCCCCGTTCGGGATAAAAGGCATGCTGAAGCTTTTTTCCCACACCCAGCCCGTTGAAAACATAGCGGAATACAACCCCCTCTGGATCAATCGCGGGGGTAGCTGGCAACCCATCAACCTTGAGCATGTTCAGCGACATGGCAAGGGGCTGGTGGCCAAGATCAAGGGTTGTGACGACCGTGATCAGACACCGGCCTACATCGGGTGTGAAGTAGCAATCAAGCGCGAGCAGTTGCCGGCGCTGGAACAGGGTGATTACTACTGGTCCCAATTGGAGGGGCTGGCAGTGATTACCACCACGGGTGATCGCCTGGGCAAGGTGGATCACCTGCTGGAAACCGGTTCGAACGACGTGCTGGTGGTGCAGCCCACCGCCGACAGTATCGACCGCCAGGAACGACTGATTCCCTACCTGTGGCAGGACGTGGTTACCCAGGTCGATCTGCAGGCAGGGACCATCACCGTGGACTGGGACAAGGATTTTTGACCGTCCGCAGGGCGGGTCGGTTGGATATCAATGCAGGGTGGCCCACATGAAATGTTCCATCGTCACCCTGTTCCCGGACATGTTCAAAGCCATTACCGAGCATGGCATCACCAGCCGGGCCGTGAAGAACGGCATCATCGAGCTGGAGACGGTGAACCCCCGGGACTTCACCCACGACGTGCATCGCACCGTGGATGATCGCCCTTACGGTGGCGGCCCCGGCATGCTGATGCTGGTGGAGCCCCTGCTGGCGGCGCTGGAACAGGCCCGACAGAATCTGGCAACAAAGGGCGTGACGCAGCCGAAGGTGGTGTATGTGTCTCCCCAGGGCAAGCGCTTCGATCAGCATGCGGCCCGGGAATTCAGCCGGCAGGACGGCATCATCTTCCTGTGCGGACGCTATGAAGGTATTGATGAGCGCGTGATCGAACTGGCGGTGGATGAGGAATGGTCCATCGGCGATTACGTTCTCAGTGGCGGTGAACTGCCGGTGATGGCGATGATCGACGCCGCCGCGCGGTTACTGCCGGGCGTGCTGGGCCACAAGGATTCCGCCGCCGAGGATTCGTTTTTCGAGGGGCTGCTGGACTGCCCCCACTATACCCGGCCCGAGGATTATCAGGGCAGGGTGGTACCGCCGGTTTTACTGAGCGGCAACCATGCCGCGATCCGGCGCTGGCGACTGAAACAGTCGCTGGGCCGCACCTGGCAGCGCCGGCATGATTTGTTACAGGGCAGAGTCCTGAGCAAGGAAGAGCAGACGCTGTTGCAGGAATACCAGAATGAACAGGGCGGCCCCTGAAGGCGCTGCCACCGAAGCAGATTTTTTAACGACGTGAATGTAGCGTTATTCAACCCTACCTCTGACGTCATAACGTAGAGGAAATCTACCATGAGCGGTAAGAACAAAATCATCCAGATGCTGGAAAAGGAACAGATGAAAGCCGACGTGCCCGCATTCGGCATCGGTGACACTGTTGTGGTGAGCGTGAAAGTGCAGGAAGGCGATCGCAGCCGTCTGCAGGCTTACGAAGGCGTTGTTATCGCCAAGCGTAACCGCGGCCTGAACTCTGCTTTCACCGTGCGCAAGATTTCCAACGGTGTGGGTGTTGAGCGTGTATTCCAGACTCACAGCCCGCTGGTTGACAGCATTTTGCTGAAGCGTCGTGGTGCGGTGCGTCGCGCCAAGCTGTACTACCTGCGCGACCGGGCCGGCAAATCTGCCCGTATCCGCGAGAAGCTCAACTGATCCCCGATCAGTTCCTGCTTCCAATAAAAAAGCGCCTTTACCGGCGCTTTTTTATTGGCTTCATTTTTCCTGTCGTTTTTCGCTTGTGGCGTTGCCAGTCCAGCCGCTATTTCAATACAAACACCACTCTCACCTGGTCTGTAACCAAACTGGCATCCACGTAGCCAATGGCAGATGGGTCGCTTGCCACCCGTGTCATGACGTGTTTTTCGTCAGGTTCAATGAGTGGTAGCCGGCCCTTGCCGCTGAACAGGTAATAGGCGCGGTAGCGTTTGATCTTGGCGGCATTCATCCGGGCGATGGTGTCGTAGAAGCGCAGGAAAAGCGGATCTTCCGCCGGCAGGTCCACCGCCTGGGTTTCCAGTTCCGATTCCGGGTACATGCGCAGCCTGCCCAGAAAAATCTTCTGCACTTCCTTCTGGTTGAGTTTCGTTACCGGATTGTCCGGGTGAGTGATGATGGCAATGTCCGCGCTGGCCAGCGGGCTTAGCAGAAGCAGCAGCGTAGTGATCAGGGCCCCGCGTCGCAGCATGTCAGAACACCACGTCGACGATGAAGCTGGTCAGGATTGCGTCGTCCGGCCGGGGGGCTCCGGGCTCAGGAATCATGTGGCCGGTGCTGCCACCGACAAAGTCGAAGTATTGAACCTCGCATTTCAGACTGGTATTGGCCAGCAGTTCGTAACGTACCCCAAGGGTCCAGCTGTACTGCTCGGAGTAGAAATTCCTGAAAGCATCGATAGTGCCATAGCGAAGCGCGTCAACCGCTGGGCCCAGCGAGCCAGGCGGGTAGGTGATGAAGCTGTCTTCCAGCAGCTGTATTTGATCTTCATTCAGCGTGTTCTTGTAATGGCCGGTGGCGATGTAGGGGGCCAGTCGTGCAAAGTGATATTGCCAGGACAGGTACCAGCCGCTGGCATTGGTGGAGAATCCTTCGTCCGGACCGATGACCTCGAAGGCTTCCCCTAGCAGGGTCCAGTTGCCATGATCCCACTGTCCGCCCAGGGCGTGGTACTGATACCACGCGTTGTCGGCTTCAAAGGAGTTTGCCACCTCTTCAAACTGCGGATCGATGGCGGCCAGCTGGTTGAAGGCATCGGCGGCGGCCTGGCTGCTGGCATTGGTCAGGTCGGTGCGATGAAGCAGGATGCCGTAGCGCAGCAGCCATTCGCCCTGGCGCAGGGTGATGTTGGCGCCTGCCACCGGTTCGACTTCGATGTCCAGGCCAAGAAACTCGCCGTCCATGGTGCCGGCCAGCGCCTGGATATCCAGGTCGGCGTCACCCAGTTCGGTATTCCAAGTCAGGTCTATGCCATCGAAGTTGCTGAACGGTGACATGAAAAAGGTGTAAACCTCCACCGGCGGGCGTACCCAGGGGTAGGAGTAACCCACTTCCAGGGTTTCGGAGAACAGGTAGTGGGGGGAGCGCATGCGGCCCAGGCGCAGACGCAGGCCTGGCGACAGGGCGTGGCTGAGGAACAGCCAGTCCAGCTCGGGGTGGAAATCGCCAGTGTCATCCCAGTGGTAGCCCTGGGCGACGACCTGTGCGGTCAGCGACCAGTGCTCGGTGATGTCGCCCTGAGTGTGCAGGCCGGCCACGGAATCGGAGTTGAAGCTCCAGTCGTCATCGTAGTCGATGAACTTGAGCTGGTCGCGGTTGATCTGGCCACCGCCAAAGGAGGCAAAACCGGACCACTCCCAGTTCTCGGTGGCGTGGGCATCAGGTCCGGAACCAGCCAGCAGCAGTCCGGCCAGTAAGATGTTAAGCAGCGTGCAGTTTTTCATCAGACGCAGTAGGTTTGATCAGGATTTTCTAAGCATAGCCAACATCTACCGGATCAACGTTCGTCGCGCGGTGGCCCGGTGACGGGCTGCTAGACTTTTGCAAGGCTGTGCCGCGTGGTGCCGCCACTGTCGCCGGTCGGGGGAACGCTGTGCTGCGCCTGGATCAGAACGCCAAAATCCGCCTCAACATTCTGCTGATTGCCCTGCTGGGCGGGCTGGGGTTTCTCTGTTATCTGCTGGTGAATGTCTATCTGGCGCAAAAGAATGGCGAACGGCTGGACAACCTGCTTACCCGTCAGTACCCGGTCATCGAACAGATCCGCCATTTAAAGCAGGACGCGCAGGCGATCCGCGACAGCCTGACGGCGGCCGTGGGCCTGGAAGATGCGTTCATGGTGGAAGATTCCCAGGAGACCGCGACCCAGTTCCGTGAGCGACTTCGCCAGCTGCAGGAGATGGAACCGGCTCTGACGCCGGTGACGCAGGGCATCGGCGAGGCTTTCGATCGCTATTACGACAAGAGTCAGGCTTTGGCGCTGGAGCTGATCGAAAACCAGGACAACCTGAGCCTCTTCAAGCGCCGGGTGGATGATTCGCACCGGGACTTTGCCCAGCTGGCGCAGCGGGTGGATGATTTGCAGCACCAGCGCCAGCAGGATTATGAGGCCTTGCTGTTGCTGACCAATGCGGCAGTGAAGGACGCCAATCTGCTGGGGGCCATTCTGGGTGCCCTGGCGATTGCAGGGCTGGGCCTGCTGGCCTGGACCATCAGCGTGCGGGTACTGGTGGAAATCAATCGCAGCAACCGGTTGAAGAATGAATTCCTGGCCACCATCAGCCACGAACTGCGCACCCCCATGAACGGCATTATCGGTGCCCTGAATCTGTTGCGTTCCGGTTCGCTGGCGCCGGAGCAGAGCAGTTGGGTGGGAGTCGCTTCGCGCGCGGCGTCGGCGATGATGATGTCCATCGACGATATTCTGCAGTTCAGCGAGATCCTCTCCGGCCAGAGTGCGCGCCACGATGTGGAATTCGATCTGCGGGCGGCGTTGGAAAAATTGTTGGCGACGTTCAAGCCAGAATTTGCCGCGCGCCAGCTTGCTTTCATCTGGCATCTGGATGAAGCCCTGCCACGCACGGTGAGGGGAGATGAGCAGAAAATTCTGCATGTGGTGCGCCAGCTGGTGAGCAACGCGCTGAAGTTCACGGAGTCCGGCCGGGTGGAGGTTCGGGTGTCGGTGGACGCGCCGGCAGAAACGCCGCAGTCCGACGCGGAGCACATGCTGTGTGTGCGGGTGCAGGATTCCGGCCCTGGCATTGCGCCGGAACGCATGCGTGATCTGTTCCAGCCGTTCCAGCAGCTGGATGGTGCGTTCAACCGCCGTTACCAGGGCATGGGCATCGGTTTGGCGATCTGTCGCGCCATTGCCACCCTGCTGGGTGGTACGGTGGAATTGCGCACGCCGGGCCAAGGGGGTGTCGAGGCGGAGTTCCGTTTTCCCGTGGGCTTTAAGACGGCGTCGGCGGTGACAAGTCCGGTGCCGGTGACGCCGGTGATCATGTCCGACGCGCTGGTCCTGGTGGCCGAAGACAATCCGGTGAACCAGATGGTGCTCAAGGGGTATTTGGCCAAGCTGGGATTTAGGGTGGTGACCGCGGGCAATGGGCTGGAGGCAGTGGCGGCAGCGCAGAACAATCCGCTGCAACTGGTGCTGATGGACTGTCAGATGCCGGTCATGGATGGCTTCGAGGCAACCCGTCGCATCCGACAGCTGCCGCCGCCGGTGGGGCAGGTGCCGATCATAGCGGTAACGGCCAATGCGCTTGAGACGGACCGGCAGAACTGCCTGGGGGCCGGCATGAACGGCTATCTGAAAAAACCGGTAGACATCGAAGCCCTCAGGGCGTCGTTGCAGCCTTACCTTGCCGTGCCTGCGTATCCGGCCGGGGCGCCTCGGGGTTAGTGCGCAGGATCAGCAGCGTTCTGGTTTTGTCCGACACATGTGCCGCGTCGACGTAGCCGATGGCGGCGGTGTCTTCGGACACTTTCCGGATCATCTCCACCACCGAGTTCGCACCGGCCGGCAGACGGCCGCGTCCGCTGAACAGGTAGTAGGCCCGGTAGCGTTTCAGTTTGGTGCCGTCCAGCTGCAACACGCGGCGATAGAAATCCGCGAAAGTGGTGTGTTCTTCGGGCAAGTCCAGCGGATGAATTTCCTGTCCGGTCTGCGGGAACAGTGGCAGCCGGCCCAGGAAGATTTTTTTCAGATCCTCCTCCGTCAGGTTTGTCAGGGGATTTTGCGGATGCACGATGATGGCGATATCGGCGCGCGCGCTGCCGCTCCACAGCTGGAGCAGGGCCAGCAGGATCAGCAATGGAACGGTGCGCGCAGTGTGTCCTGTCATCGTCAGAACACCAGATCGAGCACGAAGGTGGTGAGAGAAGTGGACTGGGTCGCGTCGCCAGTCTGTTGCTGCATTTGCCCGCTGGAGCCATAGGCAAATTCGAAGTACTGCCATTCCCCTTTCAGCGAGAGATTCGACAGCAGTTCGTAGCGCACGCCCACCGTCCAGGTGTTCTGCTCATAGTTGAGCCCGCTCACGACAGCCAGACTGGTGGCGCGCAAATTATCCAGCGCAGCGTAATATCCAACGGGCACGATGGCGTAGCTGGCCTGGATGTCGTCCTCCATTTCTTCGTTGAAGTTGTCGGTGAACTGGCCTGCCACGCAGTACGGCGTGAACTTGCCCAGCCGGTACTGCAGCGATGTGTACCAGCCGTTGGCGTTGTTGGTGTAGCCTTCGTCGAGGTTCTGGATATCGAAGACTTCGCCGATCAGGGCGAAGTCGCCGTGTTCCCAGCGGGCGCCCAGGGTCTGGTAGCGGTACCAGGCGTCATCGGCGCTGTGGGCGTCGGCAATTTCGGCAAACAGGGGGTCGATGCTGGCGGCGGCGCGGTACGTGGATTCTGCTTCCTTGTAGGCGTCTACTTCGATATCGGTCCTGTCAAAGATCAGGCCGTAGCGCAGGGTGACTTCACCTTTTTGCACGGTCAGATTGCCACCCACCATCGGTTCCACTTCGATATTCAGTGAATCGCGGGAACGCTCCATGTGCCCTGCCAGCAGTTGCAAGTCGATGGTGAGGTCGCGCCAGTCAGTGATCCAGGCAACGTCAAATCCATCGAAATTGCTGAACGGGGCGAGGAGGGGCGAATACACATCCACCGGCGGGCGCACCCAGACATAGGAATAGCCAACGTCGACCGTTTCCGAATACAGGTAGTGGGGGGTGCGCATGCGGCCCAGGCGGACGCGCCATTCGGAATCGAGCTGATAGCTCAGGAAAAGCCAGTCCAGCTCCGGTTCGAATTCGGCGGTGTCATCCCAATTGTGCCCCCGGCTCACCACCTGCAGGGTGACGGACAGGCGTTCCGCCAGATTGCCGCGGGCGTGCAGACCAAAGGCACTGTCGGATTCATAACTCCATTCTTCGCCGCTGTAATCCATGTACGTGTAGGCGCTGTCTTCCACCCGGCCGGCGCCCAGGGAGGCAAATCCGGAGAACGACCAGTCGTCCCCGGCCAATGCCGGCGTGCTGACCAGCAGGCCCAGCAGTATGCGTTTTCCCTTGGTGAACAAATGGTTCGGTTTCGACATTCCCTGTACTCTTGTTCGTTTACACAATCACAATCAATTGCTGCAACTGGAAAGCGGCAGGCGAGTATAAAATGCTCAATAACGGCCTGTGTAGTCAGACACCCGACCTATCCTGTGTCGATTTGTAGCTGTGCGACTGCTCGTCACAGCTTGATGGAAGTATAAAAAGAATTCGCTATCGCCATGGAAAGAAACGCCCGCATCCGCCTGCAGATCATGTTGATTGCCGTTATCGGTGGTCTGGCATTTCTTTCCTATTTATTGGTTAACGTGGTGCTGGCGGCGGTGAACGCGGATCGCCTGGACCAACTGCAACATCATCACTATCCCATCATCGAAGAAATCCGTCTGCTGCAGCAGGATCTGAACAGCATGCGGGAAGGTTTTGCCACGGCAGTGGGCCTGGAAGATCCGGTGCTGTTGGACGATACCCGTCAGGTGGTGCAGCACGCGCGCGAGCGGTTGGTGCGGCTGCGTACGCGTGATCCGGATCTGGCGGATGAAGTGGAGGGCATCAGCGCCGCATTCGAAGCCTATGTGCAGCCGGCATTGTTGCTGACGGAAGCGCTGGTGGCAGATCCCCGGCAATTGCCGGGCTACAAGGGCGCGATGGAAGCGTCGCTGCGGGATTACCAATTGCTGAGCGACTGGATCGGCGGGCTGCATGCCGCCCGGCAGGCTGCTTACCGCAATCTGTTGCGCGAAACCAATCTGGCGGTGAACCGCGCCAATCTTTGGGGTGCGGTGTTGGGTGCGCTGGTCATTGTGGCGCTGGGCGTGCTGGCCTGGGCGATTTCGGCGCGGGTGTTGCGGGAAATCAATCGCAGCGATCGCCTGAAAGACGAATTTCTGAGTGCCATCAGTCACGAGCTGCGCACGCCCATGAATGGCATCATCGGTGCGCTCAGCCTGTTACGTGCCACGACGCTGGACCGGGAGCAGGTGTCCTGGCTCGATGTGGCCAACCGGTCTGCCATCAGCATGATGAGTTCCATCGACGATCTGCTGCAGTTCAGTGAATTGATGGCGGGGCAGGAGGCGTTGCACGTGGGCGAGTTTCGTCTGCGCGGTGGCCTGACCCGGTTGCTGGCAGCGCTGCGGCCGGAGTTCGAGGATAAAAATCTGGCGCTGGAATTTTATGGTGGCGTGGTGCTGGACCGGGTGCTGGTCAGCCACGAAGGTAAAATTCTCTACGTGATTCGCCATCTGCTGAGCAATGCGCTGAAATTTTCCGATCATGGGGCCGTGTGTCTGTCGATCGGGCAGGCGAACAAGTCGGCGGCGGTGGGCGAGGGCAGCATCCGCGTGCTGGTGCAGGATTCGGGACCGGGAATTCCGGAGCCGCTGCTGGCGGAGCTGGGGCGTCCGTTCCGTCAGCTCGATGGTTCCTTCAGTCGCCGACATGGTGGCATGGGCATCGGGCTGGCCACCTGTCATGCGATTGCGCACTTGCTGGGTGGCAGTCTGACGCTGCGCAATCGTGAGAGCGGCGGGCTGGAAGTGGAATTCATTGTGCCGGTGAAGTTTGGCGATACAGCGCCGGAATCCGGGCCTGATTCCACGACGCTGACCGGTGGCAGTTATCGCCGTTCCGGTCTGGTGCTGGTGGCCGAGGACAATCTGGTGAACCTGATGGTGCTGAAGGGTTACCTGAAGCATCTGGGCTGCAATGTGGTCAGCGCACGCAACGGTTATCAGGCGCTGGATCTGATGCAGAGCAAACTGGTGGATCTGGTGTTGATGGATTGCCAGATGCCATTGATGGACGGGCTGGAGGCGACCCGCCAGATTCGCAAGCTGCCCGAGCCGTTGCGGGATACGCCGATCGTTGCGCTGACGGCGAATGCCACCGATGCCGATCGCCGCAACTGCCTGGACTGCGGCATGAACGGCTTCCTGAAAAAGCCGGTTTCCCTTGAAGAATTGCGCGCGGTGCTGGGGCATTACCTGATGACGGTGCAGGTGTGACCCACTTTATGACTCAAACCGGTAGGGCAGAAATTCGCGCTCGTTCTCACTGATCTGGATTTTCTTGCCGATTGGGGGGAACGCCCGCTGCGGGCAGTTGGTGCGCTCGCACACGCGGCAACTTACGCCGATCGGTACCGCCGCTTCCTTGTCGTTCAGATCAATCCCCACCGAATAAATCAGCTGCGGCGCATGGGCGATCTCGCAGCCCAGTCCCACCGCGAAATTCTTCTGCGGCATTAAATAGCCGCCCTCAGTGCGGCTGACCGTGCGCGCGATGCAGAAATAGGTTTTGCCGTCTGGCATCTGTGCCACCTGGCGCAAAATTTTACCTGGCTGCGCGAAGGCTTCGTGCACGTTCCACAGCGGACAGGCGCCACCCACACGGGCGAAATGAAAACTGCTGGCGCTCTGGCGCTTGGAGATATTGCCGGCGGCATCCACCCGCACGAAATAAAACGGAATGCCCTTTTCGCCGGGGCGCTGCAGGGTGCTGAGGCGGTGGCAGATCTGTTCGAAGCTGACGTTGAAAATGATCTGCAGACGCTCGATGTCGTAGCGTTCCTGCTGGGCTTTTCTTAAAAACAACGAATAGGGCATCAGCAGCGCGCCGGCGAAATAATTCGCCAGCCCTACCCGGCACACGGCATTGGTCTCCTCGCTGGAGAAACGCGCGCGGTGGATCATGTCGTCCAGCAGCGGTTTCTGTTCCAGCAGGCAGATCTGGTGTGCGAGCTGAAACACGCGCTGTTTCAGCGACAGCAGTTTCGATAGCGTCAGCCGCTGCTGCGCCGGATCGAAATGACGCAGGCGGTCGCCTTCGGCATCTACCAGCACCTCGATGCCGTGCTTGCGTTTCACATATTCGATCAGCTGGGTTTCGCCTTCGCCCAGCGACAGGCCCTCGCGCTGGAAAATCGCTTCTGCCGCCCGGTCCAGTTCGTCGAAATAATTGTTCTGGTAGTAGAAATAATCGCGCACTTCCTCGTAGGGAAACTGTGGGCCATCGATGGAGCGCACGGCTTCGTCGCCGGTCATGTCCTGGGCCAGGCCGGCGTAGTTCTGGTTGGCCTGGTGGTAGGACTGGTACAGGGTGAGAAAATGGCGGGCGAAGGCGGGGGAGCGGCCGACGATTTCCTTCAGGTCTGCCAGTCCGACGCGTTCGTGCTTGAACAGCGGGTCTTCCATGCAGTCTTTCAGCTCCGCCATCAGACGGTCGTCCTCTTCCTCGGAGAAGTGGGTGAGGTCGATGTCGAACAGGGTGCCCAGCTTGAGCAGCACCTGCACGGTGAGCGGGCGCTGGTCGTTCTCGATCTGGTTCAGGTAGCTGGCGGACAGGCCGAGTTTGTAGGCGAGGTCCGCCTGGCTCAGCTGCTGCAGTTCACGGAAGCGGCGGATCTTGCTGCCGAGGAAGAGTTTGCGTTTGCGATTGGTCATGGACGATGTGGCACGTAGGTTAGTGGTCTCAGGGTGGCGCTGGCTCGCGGGGACGTCAGCGGCCATGGATGGCCGCTGTCGAGCCTACAGGGATGTACTTGTGGCGTGCCCCGCGAGCCAGCGCCACCCTGAGGCCTCGCAGTACCACTTTCACGTTACGATTGCTCATAAAGACCGGTTTTGTAAATCAAGCCAATTTGCAAAGTTTGCAATTTTACAAGTGTAATCGCAAAAGTCTTTGCAATACAGCACGTTTCCCCTGCTGCACGCCTTGCCACATCTGGGTTGCGTTCCAATAATGCATCCGCCCGCACCCGGGTTTGCGTTCTATAATTCTATAAATTTGCAAAGTTGTGAGGTGTCCCATGTCGTACCGCAGCCCCCTTCAGGACATGCAATTCGTACTTTACGACGTGCTGCAGGCCCACCGGCAATGGCAGCAGATACCGGACTTCTCCGCCCAGCTCGACCGCGACACCGCCGACGCCATGCTGGCGGAAGCCGCCCGCATCACCGAGGAACGCATCGCCCCGCTGAACCGCTCCGGCGACGAGGAAGGCGCCCAGTGGAACAACGGCGTGGTCACTACACCGGCCGGCTTCGTCGACGCCTACCGGGTCTGGCGCGACGGCGGCTTCACCGCCCTGACCGGCAACCCGGACTTCGGCGGCCTGGGCATGCCCAAGGCCCTGTCGGTGCTGGTGGAGGAGATGCTCTACGCCGCCAACAGTTCGTTCGCGTTGTACCCGGCATTGTCCGTCGGCGCCTGCATGTCCATCGACGCCCACGCCACCGACGAACTCAAACAGCGCTTTCTGCCGAAACTCTATGCCGGCGAATGGACCGGCTCCATGTGCCTGACCGAAGCCCACTCCGGCAGCGACCTGGGCCTGATCCGCACGAAAGCCGTGCCCAACGGTGACGGTACTTACGCCATCAGTGGCACCAAGATCTTCATCACCGGTGGCGAGCATGACCTGAGCGACAACATCATCCATCTGGTTCTGGCAAAACTGCCGGACGCGCCGGCCGGTTCCCGCGGCATTTCCCTGTTCCTGGTGCCCAAGATCTGGGTAAACGCGGACGGCTCGCTGGAGCATCACAACGGCGTCAACTGCGGCTCCATCGAACACAAGATGGGGATCAAGGCCTCCGCCACCTGCGTGCTGAATTTTGACGGCGCGCGCGGTTATCTGGTGGGTGAAGAGAACAAGGGCCTGGCCTGCATGTTCACCATGATGAACTGCGAGCGGCTGTCGATCGGGATTCAGGGTACCGGCTGCGCCGACAGGTCGTACCAGAACGCGGTGGCCTATGCCCGCGAGCGTCTGCAGGGACGCGATGTGAATGGCGGCGACAAGTCCCGCGCGGCAGATCCGATCATCGTGCATCCGGATGTGCGCCGCATGCTGCTGAACATCCGCGCCACCACCGAAGCTGGCCGCGCGCTGGCGGTGTATCTGGGCATGCAGCTGGATCTGGCCAAGCATGCCGAAAGTGCCGAACAGCGTGCCCGCGCCGACGCGCTGGTGGCGTTGCTGACGCCAGTGGCCAAGGCTTTCTTCACGGATCTGGGTCTGGACAGCACTGTGCTGGGTCAGCAGGTATTCGGCGGCCACGGCTATATCCGCGAGTGGGGCCAGGAGCAACTGGTGCGTGACGCACGCATCGCCCAGATTTACGAGGGCACCAACGGCATTCAGGCGATGGATCTGATCCAGCGTAAAGTGTTCGCCAATCGTGGCAGCAGCATCGATCTGTTTCTGGCGGAAGTGAATGACTGCGCGAAACAGATTGGCAGCGCTGCATTGAAACCGTTTGCGGCAGATCTGCTGCAGCGGTCAGCGCAATTGCAGGATCTGACCCATACGTTGCTGGATCGCGGCGCTGCAACACCGGCAGAACTCGGGGCGGCTGCCTGCGATTATCTGCATGTGCTGGGGTATGTCACCTATGCGTATCTGTGGTTGCGCATGATGGTGGTGGCGGAACAGCAGAAGGGTAATCCGTTCGCGGCCACCAAGCTGAAAACTGGCACCTATTATTTCCACCGCATTCTGCCCCGGGTGGACAGCCTGATTGCGGCGATCCGCGCCGGTGCCAGCGACATCATGGCCCTTTCTGCAGAGGAATTCTGAAACGTTCTGGCGCGGGACATTTTCCCGGGTCCTGCTCCGCAAATCTTGTCCCGAAAAAAGGTGTGCAGGTTATGCCGCACACCCTTTCCCTGTTGCCTATTCCCCCGTCACCAGCAGGCTGCCGGCCGGCACGCCGTTGCGGGTGACCGCCAGGCTTTTCGTCTCGCCCTTGGTGAGAGTAAAGGTCAGCGGGTCGGTGTCCGGCATGATCAGGTAGGCGGTTTTCGCGCCCTTGTCGTTGCTGAAGCTGAACCGGGTGTCTTTGCCGGCGGATTCCAGTTGGAGCTGCTGATAATTGGCGCTGGGCACATTCGCCACGTAACTGACGCCGAGCACTCCGCGATCGGCACGCAGGGTGACGATCCGATGTTCCGGCCAGTTCACGCTGGCGGTCTTGCTCTGGCGCGGCTGCAGGCGGGCCAGTACGTCGGACATCGACAGGCTTTCATTGCTGGCGGTGACGCGGTGGCTGGTGTTGTCGCGGTTGCGCAGGGTCAGGTTGTCGCCGCTGGCGCAGACATACAGCAGGGATTCGAAACCGGCGCGGTCGATGATGATTTCCGGCGGGCGCGGGCGAGTGCCGTCCGGAACGTAAAACAGCGCGAATTCAGGTGTCAGATTCAGCAGGCGCAGTGTGCCGGTGATGCGGCTGGCAGCAGCGCCGCTGAGGTTTTCTGCCGGTGCGGCGGCTTTGGCAGGCGCAGGGGTGGCTGCTGCGGCAGTAGCAGGCTCGGCGCTGGCTGTAGCGACGCTGGCGGTACTTGCTGTCGAGGCGCCGGCCGGAGTGCTGGCCGCCACTGCCGGTGCTGCAACAACTGCTGCCGTGACGGGTGCCGGCAATGCCGCAAACAGGCGATCGAGTTGTTGACGAGTGGCATCCAGGCACTGATTCAGATTCTGCATACCCTCCTCGATGCCGCGCACGCTGTCCCAGCTGTCGTACTGGCGGTAGCCGGCATCCTTCGCCAGTGAATCGCGCACTTCATTGCGGGTTTGCAGGGCCTTTTCGTAACCGGCGCGCACCGTTTGATGCAGTTCACGGGACGCTGTGCCGCCAGCGGCAGCCTGCGTCTTTTCACAGTCGGCGGACGCTGTCGTTATCTGCGTGCCCAGCCTGGTGAAGCGGGTCTTGATGGCCGCAATTTCTCCCTCCTTGCGGGCAATCGTCTGATTCAGGTTCGTCATGCATTGATCGCCCTGTTTCAGATTCGCGTCCACCACCAGTTTCACCGGGTGATTGGGTTGTTCGCGGAATATGGTCTGGGCCAGTTTTTCGCCCTGCGCATTCTTGCGGTGGGAAGCCGCACTGGTCTGGCCCTGCCTGGCGTCCCGCAACACCGGGTCATCGATCTTTTCCCGATTCAGTTGTTCCAGGGTTTTCTGGCAACTGGTGACGAAGGCGGTGCTTTCCTCCTGCGCCGTTTCCAGCGCCAGCGCGAGTGCCACCTGCTGCTTGCTGGACGCGGCGATCTTGCCCTCGATCCGTTCGCAGCGGCTGATCTGGTTCTTCACGGTAAATATATCGTTCAGGCTGGGGGCTAGGGCCAAGGCCTCCGCTTTCTGGCTGCGGAACTGCTCCAGCTGGGATTTGGCAAGGTCCGGTTTACCGTCCTGCAATGCCTGCTGCGCAGCGTCGCAGGCGGCCAGTGCCTGGTTCATGACCGGCATGCCGGCCTCGACTTCCACGTCACGTGCCACCCGCTGGCAGTATTTCAGGTTGCCGTCCATGCCACGCTTGTTGGTGGTGAGGATGTCGCGACTGATGCTGCTGGCTTCATCCAGCAGCCGATCGTATTGTTTCAGGCTGCTTTTGGCGGCGTCCACCCGGCCGGAGCTCAGGTGGGCCTTGGCCTCCTTGCAGTGTTCAAACCCTTTCAGGTACTGGGTGACGGCGTCATCGAAGCTGTCGGCGCGGCTGCTGGTGGCGGTGAAGCCAAGTGTTGCCGCCAGCAGGGTGGAGCAGAGTTGCAGCTGCAGTGTGTGTTTCATCCGGAAGCCTGTCGTTTTCAGGTGGAATCGGGTCGCGGGCGCCCAGGAAGCGCCCGGCTCATCTGATTAAGACTAGACCAGTCCGGATGAAAGCAGGGGTGATCGGAAACCAATCAGTCACGTCAGTGCGAGCGTGGCCAGACCCAGGAAGATGAAGAAGCCCATGCTGTCGGTGGCGAAGGTGAGGACCACCGAAGACCCCATGGCAGGGTCGCGATCGAAGCGGTCCAGCAGCAGGGGGACCGAGATGCCGATCAGGGCCGCCAGCATCAGGTTCAGGGTCACCGCCCCCATCATCACCAGACCCAGCAGCCAGTTGTGGTACAGGCCCCAGGCGAACAGCCCCAGTACCGATCCCCAAAGCAACCCGTTGATCAGGCCGATGGAAATCTCCTTGCGATAGATGAAGGACAGGGTATCGCGATGCACTTGGTCCAGCGCCAGACCGCGGATCAGCAGGGCGGAGGTCTGGTTGCCGGTATTGCCGCCGACACTGGCCACGATGGGCATCAGGGTCGCCAGTGCCACCAGTTGCTGGATGGTGCCCTCGAACAGGCTGATGAAGCGGGTGGCCAGGAAGGCGGTCATCAGGTTGATGCAGAGCCAGGGCCAGCGCTCGCGGGCGCCTTGCCAGACCGGGCCCAGCAGATCGGTATCAGCGCTCAGACCTTCCTTGGCCAGCGCCAGGTTCTCGGCCCGGGCGCGCAGGTAGTCCATCACCGCTTCTACGGTGATACGCCCCACCACCCGCCGGCGGTCGTCGATCACCGGGGCGGAAATCAGGTCGTAGCGTTCGAATGCCTGGCCCGCTTCCTCGGCATCGTCTTCAGGGAAAAAACTCACCAGATCGCGGTCCATGATGGCGCTGAGTGGATGTTCGCCGTCATGGCGCATCAGCGAGATCAGGGGGACGACACCCACGAGATGCTTGTGACGGTCGACCACGAACAGCTTGTCGGTCTGGGATGGCAATTCGGCGGCAGAGCGCACCTGCTCGATGGCAGCGTTGACGCTGATGTCATCGGCCACGATCAGGCTGTCGCGGCTCATGATGTCGCCGACGCTGTCTTCGGGATAGGTGAGGCTGCTTTCCAGCCAGCTGCGGTCGTTGGCCTGCAGTTGGGCCTTGGCTTTCTCCAGTGCCTCGCGGGGCAGGTATTCGGCGATTTCCGCCAGTTCGTCCGCATCCAGTTCCTGCAGGATCACGTCCAGCTGTGCTGCGGGGGTGCGCTCGATCAGACCTTCTGCCACCGCTTCCGGCAATTCGATCAGCGCCCGTCCGGCGGTGCGCACCGGCAGTTCGCTCCATACCAGCAGGCGGTGGTCGGTGGCCAGCATCTGCAGCAGGTGGGCGGCGTCCGGCCCATTCAGTCTGGCCAGGCTGCGGCGCAGTTCCACTTCCTGCTGGCGGTGCAGCAGGTTTTCGAGCAGTTCGGCACGGGGTTGCGCCTGACGTTGGGTGACGGCCTGCACCACCTGCTGTTTTTGCAGCAGGTCCAGAATCGGTGCCAGGCGATCTTCCAGTCTGGCGGGCGTGGTGGGTGGATGTTGTGGCATACAGCGCCCATTCCCTGCGTCACGAAGAGGTGGTTCGAATTGTACAGAACAGGAATGAATTCTGCCTGAACGGGGGGTGCGGAGAGTAGCGGGAATTGCAGGAGTGGGAACAGGGCGCGGACACCCTCAGGGTCGCCCGCGCCGGATCGGGATCAGAAGCGCCAGGCGACCGAGACGGTGGTCATCTTCAGTTCATAGTCGGTCTTTTCCTGCGCCATCATCCACTCGGCGCCAATCTGGAAGGAGCCGAAGTGCAGGTCGCCACCGAAACCATAGGACATGTCGGACTCGGTCTGGCCGAGTTCACCCGGTGACTGGAATTCCACCTTGGTGTAACCCAGCAGCAGGTAGGGGAAGAACATGTTCGCCAGATCGACACCGCCTTTCAGATAGAAACCGAAAATGTTGTCCACCTGCAGCGAGTCGCCCTCGATGTTGTCATTCTTGGTGCCGCTGCCGATGCGGCCTTCCACCTGGAAGTAATCGTTCAGATGGCCGCCAAGGCGCAGGGCGACGGCTTCCGGCTGCAGGTCAGGCACCTCTTCGATGACAGTGGTGAACATTTGATAGTCGAGGCCGATGTAGCCGGTGCCAGCAAAGGTGGCGGGGGTGGCAAGCAGAAGGCCGGATGCCAGAGCGGTGCCGATGAGCGCCTTTTTCATTCGTTTTTCCTCTTTTTTGTCCCTGGGATTTTTGTTGTTCTGTGGGCCGGCCCGGGTGGGAGCCGCGCACAATTAGACGCACTATAGTTGAGGTTTGCCTAATCGGCAAAGTGGCGTCTGGTAAAAGAAAATGTCAGTCGCCCTTCTGGTCTTTCGGGGATGGTGCTGCGGTGGCAGGCCGGCCCTGCAAGGACCGGCTGCCATGGGGGATTACTTGTCAGTGGTTTTGGACTTGGGTTTTTCGTCCATTACGCGAGCAATATGCTGTCCGTCTTCGAGGGACTCAAACATATCTGAAGCCAGTTCACCAATTTTCTGATTAACCTCGCGAATCTTTCCATATACAGCTCCTATGGTTTGTTGATTGCGTTCGCGCAACTGCAGGCTGTCTTCATCCAGCAGGCCGTTTTTCTCCAGCACCTCGAAGGGCAGGTCGGCAATGGATTTGTGCACGTCTTCCACCGTGCGGGCACCATTGTCGATGGCAGTCTGGATCATGTCTTTCAGCAGTTCGATCTTGTTGAGCAGTCCCATTGCAGTGTCCTCCGCGCGTCGGGTCAGGCCGTCAGCTTGCGCAGGCTGGACGGCAGCGAGAATTTCAGCACCCGTTTTATCACGCTGCCATACTGCTTGGCGAATGGCGCGGTGTTGTAGTGCAGGCCGTGGCGCTCGCAGATCTCTCGCACCTGGGGCGAGATTTCGGCGTAACGGTGAGCCGGGATATCCGGGAACAGATGGTGCTCGATCTGGTAGCTCAGGTGTCCGCTCA
Source organism: Gammaproteobacteria bacterium (assembly GCA_013178375.1). Lineage (GTDB taxonomy): Bacteria > Pseudomonadota > Gammaproteobacteria > Pseudomonadales > Ketobacteraceae > Ch67. Next base: position 20,103 of record JABLXQ010000047.1, on the reverse strand, counting down.
TGATGTGCAGCAGACGATTGCCGTCGAAGTTGCTGGAGCCCAGCATCTGGCGGTAATACCAGTGGCCGCGGGATTCGTTCTCGCACTCTTCCTCGGTAAAGGTCTGGGTGTGCTCGGTGAAGTGGCCGCAGAAAATGATGCTGGACGCCCACAGGTTGCGCGCCAGATTGGCCATGCCGTTGCCCAGTGCCACTTTCCAGAAGAAAGGGCCGGCCAGGGCGGGGAAGAAGATGTAGTCCTTGAACACCTGGCGGCCTGCCTTTTTCAGCATGGCCTTGATGAAGGGCTTTTTCTCTTCCAGATCGAAAGTGCCTTCCCGCACCTTTTCAAACTCCAGTTCATGCAGCGCCACGCCCCACTGGAAGAACGTGCTGAGCAGGCCGAAGTAAATGATCTGGATGCTGCGCAGCGGGTGCCAGGGGGTATCGTCCGACAGGCGCAGCACGGCGTAACCGAAATCGCGGTCCTTGTTCAGAATGTTCGTGAAGGTGTGGTGCTCGAAGTTGTGGGTACGCATCCAGGATTTGTTGTCGCAGGCGGTATCCCAGTCGAAATTGGCTGAATGGATTTTCGGATCGTTCATCCAGTCGTACTGGCCGTGCATCACGTTGTGGCCGATTTCCATGTTGTCCATGATCTTGGCGACCGACAGCGCGGTAACGCCCAGCAGGAACGGGATCGGCGTGAAGCTGAAATGGATCAGGGTGCGGCCGGCGATTTCGCACAGGCGCTGGATGCGGATGATGTTGCGGATATAGTCCGCGTCACGCTGGCCCAGGTCGGCGCGAATGCTGTCGCGCAGTTCGTCGAGCTCCTTCTGCAACGCGTCCAGGGTTTCCTTGCTGGGACGGGTGCGCGGAAGATTGCCGGTCAGGGCGCCGGGTGCGTGTTGCAGCTGTTCCGGATTCGGATTGGCGGCGATGGTCATGGGGAACTCCTCTCTCAGATGGCCAGTTCGACGTTGCTAATGGGGGTGGTGACGCAGATCTGGATGTCTTCTTCATCATTCGAAGAAATTTCACCCGTGATCACATTGCGTACCTGTCCGGATTTTTTGGTGCACTTGCAGGTGTAGCAGATACCCATGCGGCAACCGCTGGTGGGCTTCAGGCCACTCTGCTCCGCCATTTCCAGCAAGGTGCCGGGCTGGTCAGTGGTGGTGCTTGCGTTGCTGCGGCTGAAACTGACGGTGACGGGCGCGCCCTCGGTGCGGGGCAGCGGCGGCAGGCCAAATGCTTCTTCGCGAATCCGGTTCTGGGGGAAGCCTTGTTCTGCCAGAAGCTGTTTGGCCAGTTCACGGAAAGGATGCGGGCCGCAGATGTAAACAGTTTGCGGTTCCCCTGCCAGTACAGCGCGTATGTGATCGGCGCTGATAAAACCCTGCGGCAGGGTGGAGCGGCTTTTTTTCTTGCTGCCACCATCGGCGGCGATCAGGTGCAGATTGAAGCGCGACATGGCGCGGCTGAGGCCCTGCAGGGTGTCGCCGAAAATGAAATCCTGATCGGTGCGGGCAAAGTACAACAGGCTCGACGGCACCGGCATGTTGCGGGCCACCAGGCTGCGCAGCATGGATGCGATCGGCGTGATGCCTGAGCCGGCGGCAATGAAAACCAGGGATTCGTTCAGATCGGTGGGCAGGACAAAATCGCCGCTTGCCTGGGAAATGCTGACCACGGTGCCCGGAATCAGATGCTCGTGCATCCAGGGAGTAACGCGGCCGTCAGGCACTTTCTTCACGGTCAGGGTGATGAAGCCCTGCTGTTCCCATTCCTGCGGCAGCGAGGAAATGGTGAAGGTGCGGGTCTGGCGCGCGCCGTTGATTTCCATGCTGATGTGCAGATGCTGGCCGGCCTGAAAGCCTTTCCAGCTTGCGCTGGGGCGCAGCACGAAGGTTTTGGTATCGGCGGTTTCATCGCGTACTTCCAGTACCCGGGCCCGGCATTCGGTGACCGACCACATGGGGTCGATGCCCTGTACCAGGTATTCAAAATAGTCGCCGGCGCGGCGGCTGTTGAACAGGCTGAGGTTGAACCAGGATCTGGTCAGGCTGGCAAGAGTCGGTTTGGTTGATTCCATGGCGATGGCTCCCGTTGATTTGCGAGTACAGTTGTACACCAAAATGAAAATGCACGTCAACGAGTGTGCCGATTAATTTTGTATTACAAATATAAATATGTTTATAAACATATAGTTATGTATTTTAAGTTTGTGTTCATGTGTGCACTTTATAGGTATGAATGCAGTGCTTCAAGAAGCTGTTTTGGGGCTTCAGGGGCAGCAAAGTGGCACTTCAGGGTCTAATCTGCGTACAATTGCGCACCGATTTGAACCGGGCCGGAACCAGATGAACAACCGTCAGGAACGCAAGCTGCTCACCCGTCAGTCCCTCATGAATGCCGCGCTGCAGTGGGTGGAGGAGGGGCAGCACATCTCCAGCCTCAGCATCCGCGAGGTGGCCAAGCGTGCCGGCGTGGTGCCCACGGCGTTCTACCGGCATTTCAGCGATGTGGATGACCTGACCTTGAACTTGGTGGATGAACTGAGCAAGGTGCTGCGCCAGCTGATGCGGGAAGTGCGCCACAACCGCGCCGACCCCCATGCGCTGATCCGGGATTCCATCGCCCGTTATTGCGACTATGCGTTCCGCCAGCGGGTGTATTTCGTGTTTCTCACCCAGTCCATGACCGGCGGCACGCCTCTGATCCGGCAGGCTATCCGCAGCGAGCTGCAGTATTTCGCCAACGAACTGGCCACCGATGTGCGCCACCTGGGCCTGCTGCCGAACATGGATCAGGCCATGCTGGAGAATGTGGCTCAGCTCACCATCAACACCGTGGCGAACGCCACCATGGAACTGCTGGACCTGCCGGACGGCAATGAAGCTGCCCGCCAGCAGTTCGAAAAACGCCTCAAGCGCCACCTGCAGGTGATTTTCATCGGCGCCGCCAACTGGAAGACCACAGTGGCCGGCTGATCCGCCCGGATTTAACCGGGATCAATGCCCCCACTTTCTGCCCCGTTTTTTACCCCACATTGACGCGTCCTTTTCTACACTTAACGGGAACGGCCACCGCTGAGTCCTGCGACAGGAAGGGAAAAATAATGCGCGTCAACATGCCCGTCACCCGGAACGAGATCAAACTTGCTCCCGGTCAGACCATCGTTTCCAAGACCACGCCCAAGGGCGTCATCACCTACGTCAACCGGGATTTCGTTGAGATCAGCGGCTTTTCCGAACCCGAGTTGATCGGCCAGGCCCACAATCTGGTGCGCCATCCGGACATGCCGCAGGCAGCATTCAAGGATCTGTGGGACACGTTGCAGGCGGGCAAGCCCTGGCGCGGCATGGTGAAGAACCGCTGCAAGAACGGCGATTATTACTGGGTGGAAGCCAACGTGACGCCGATCTGGTCCGGTGGTCGGGTGACGGAATACATGTCGGTACGCACGGCGCCATCGCAGCAGCAGATTGGCGAGGCAGAGGCACTGTATGCACGCATGAACGCCGGTGAGAAGGTGCGGCTGTCACCGGCCGCCAGGGTGGAACGCTATTTCCGCAATCTGCCGGTGAATGCGAAGCTGGGCTGGCTGGTGGGCGTGTTTGCGCTGGTGTTGCTGGGGGACTTCCTGCTCAGCGGCCGCGCGCTGCCCTGGCCTTATATCATGACGCTGCTGATTGCCACCGGCGCCCTGTTCCAGTTTGTGCAGGATGTGGTGAAAAAGCCGATGCAGGAAGCCGCCGTTGCGCTGCGAAAATTCAGCAGCGGCGATTTCGACACCCATCTGAATATTCTCCGCGACGATGAGCCGGGCCGGGTACTGCAGGGCATGCAGTGCATGAAGATCAAACTCAACTTCGAACTGGAAAACACGCGCCTGATCGCCAACGAAGCGCTGCGGGTGAAGAATGCGCTGGACGTATGCGACACCAACGTCATGCTGGCGGACCCGGACTACAACATCATCTACATGAACGATTCCCTACGCAAAATGATGAAGAATGCGGAGGCGGATCTGAAAACCGCGCTGCCGGCATTCGACGCGGAAAAGCTGCTCGGCTGCAACATGGATATGTTCCACCGCGACCGGACGCACCAGCGCCGTATTCTGGATCAGGCGAAAACCACGCACCGTCAGGAAGTGGTGGTGGCGGGGCGCACCATTGTCATCACCGCCACGCCAGTGTTCGATCAGGCCGGCAAACGTCTGGGCACCGTAATCGAATGGCTGGACCGCACCGAGGAATTGCGCAAGGCCGCCGAGCAGCAGAGCATCGAACAGGAACGGCTGGATGCAGAGCGCCGCGTGGCTAACGAAAATGCGCGCATCCGGCAGGCGCTGGATTCGGTGTCGGCGAACGTGATGGTGGCGGACAACGATCTCAATGTCGTCTACACCAATCACGCCGTGATCAGCATGATGCGCAAGGCGGAGCGCGACATCCAGACCGAGTTGCCGCATTTTCATGTCGACAAAATCATGGGTTCCAATATCGACATCTATCACAAGAGTGCGTCGCACCAGCGCCAGTTGCTGAAGAATCTCAAGCAGCCGGTGAAGTCGGTTTTTCTACTCGGTGGACGCACGCTGCAGGTATATGCCAGTCCGGTGACCGACAGTCGTGGCGAATCCATCGGCACCGTGGTGGAATGGACCGACCGCACCGAGGAAGTGGCGATCGAAAAAGAGCTGGATCACATGATCCGCTCGGCGGCGATTGGCAATCTGTCTTCGCGGGCCACGGTGAGCGGGCGTGCTGGCTTCTTCCTTACCATGAGCCAGGGCATCAACCAGTTGCTGGAAATCTGCGAGGACGTGGTGAGCGAAATGGTCGCCGTCATGGAGCGGCTGGCGCACGGCGATCTGCGCGCCAAGATCAGCAAGGAATATCAGGGTGAGTTCGGCCGCCTGAAAGACAACGTGAATGAAACCGTGGACCGGCTGGTGGACATCGTCACTGAAATCCGCACCGCGTCTTCTGCTGTGCTGAATGGCGCCGACGAGATCGCGCAGGGCAACGCGGACCTGAGCCAGCGCACCGAGGAACAGGCGTCGTCGCTGGAGGAAACCGCGTCGAGTATGGAGCAGATGACCAGCGCCGTGCGCCAGAGTGCCGACAACGCCCGCCGGGTGGAGCATCTCACCGCTGCAACGCGGGAGAACGCGCAGAAGAGTGGTGAGGTGGCGCAGCAGGCGGTGGGCGCGATCAATGCCATCAATGTCAGCAGCAAGAAAATCGCTGACATCATCGGCGTGATCGACGAGATCGCCTTCCAGACCAACCTGCTGGCGTTGAACGCAGCGGTGGAAGCAGCGCGCGCCGGTGAGCAGGGCCGTGGTTTTGCCGTGGTGGCGGGCGAGGTACGCAGTCTGGCGCAGCGCTCTGCCAATGCCGCGCGCGAAATCAAGGCACTGATTACCGAGAGCGTGACCCGGGTGGAAGATGGAACGGCACTGGTGCGGGAATCGGGCAACATGCTCAATCAGATCATCCAGTCGGTGAACGATGTGAGCGGGCTGATCAGCGAACTGGCGCAATCGGCGCAGGAACAATCCTCCGGTATCGATCAGGTGAACACAGCAGTGGCGCAGATGGACGAGATGACGCAGCAGAATGCCGCGCTGGTGGAGGAGGCGTCCGCTGCCAGCGAGGCCATGGCGGAGCAGGCGCGCAAGCTGGGTGAGCAGATTGCATTTTTCCAGTTGGAAGATACCGAACGTACACCGGCCCGGCGCGTATCGGCGCCTGCGCCTGCCGGACGGCGGGCAGCTGCGCCCAGGCCGGTGGCACAGCCGTCGCGGCCGCGTGGTCATCAGAGCAGTGATGAGTGGGAAGAGTTCTGAGGCAGTCTGGCGTCAGCGCAGATGCAGGGTGATGCTGACGCCATCCACCCGATAGCAGGTCGAGGTGTCGCCTGCATTCCATTTCACGTGCAGGCTTTTCTCAATTCTGTTTGTGAACGGTGACCTTGTTGCGGCCGGCTTCCTTCGACAGGTACAACGCGCTGTCGGCGTACTCCAGCACCAGTTCCGGTTTCTGATGGGGTTGGGGTTTGATCACCGCCAGACCGACGCTCACGGTTACGGGCACACGCTGGTCCTTCACCATGAAGTTCATCAACTCCACGTTGCGGCGAATGCGTTCGGCTACGGTCAGCGCGCCTTCCATTTCGGTTTCCGGCAGGATCACGCAGAATTCCTCACCGCCATAACGCGCGGCGCGATCCGATGGCCAGCGCAGTCCCTTGCGTACGCTGTGTGCCACGTCCTTCAGGCATTCGTCGCCGATCAGGTGGCCGTAGGTATCGTTGAAGCGTTTGAAGTGATCAATGTCCATCAGCAGGACCGACAGCGTATGGCCGTAGCGGGCGCAGCGGGCGAATTCCTCTGCCAGGGTGTTGTCCAGGTAGCGGCGGTTTTTCAGGCCGGTCAACTGGTCGGTGGCGCTTAACTCTTCCAGTTTCTGGTTCAGTTTTTCCAGTTCATGAGTGCGGTCTTTCACCCGCTGCTCCAGCGATTCGGTGGCCTGCTTCTGGATCGCCAGCGCTTCTTCACGGGCCTGGCGCAGTTCGCGTTCCGTGGTGAGTGCATCCTGTTGCGCGTTGAAGCGCATGCGCCGTTCCTGATTGATGCGTTCCGCCAGGGCGAATGACAGCAGGATCACTTCCAGCGCAGAACCGATCTGGGTGGCGTATTCGGTAAAAGTATTTTTTGGAATCACGTCGAACTTGTTCAGCGCGAGAATCACGCCGCCGGCCAGCAAAGAGGTCCAGGCCACCGTGTAGTAACGGGCCGACAGGCCGCCCTGCATCCAGCACATGGAGCCAGACGAGAAGGCATAAATACAGGCCAGCGCGGCAAACGGAATCAGGATGTGGATCATGATGCTGTAGGACAGGTAGAACGACAGCCCAATGATGATCAGTGCGCCCAGATTCAATCCCACCGCTATCCAGCGGTAGAGGCGATGCATTTTATGCAGTTCCAGAAAACGGTACGTAAAGATACTGCCGAACAACACCACGCCCGCCAGCGCCACGATGATGGACTGGTCGTTCCATTCGGTGAAGTTGGGCCACAGGTACTGGAACGCAAATCCGTTCAGGCTGGCCAGGAACAGCGGCATGCAGAGCACGAACATCACGTAGTACAGATAATTGCGATCACCCACCGCCAGGTACACGAACAGGTTGTACATGATCATCACGAACATGATGCCGTAGTACACGCCGTGAATGAGCGTGCGGGTCTGGTCCACGTTGTAGAAATCGTGTTGTTCCCACAAGGTCAGTGGCACCTGAATCGAGCTGCTGCTGCGCACGGCCAGATACACGGTGATGGTTTCCTGGGATTTCCATTCCAGCGGCAGCACAAAATGACGGTGTTCGATGGGGCGCTTGTCGAAGCTGAATTTGTCGCCCAGTTTGTATTGCTGCAGCAACGTGCCGGACGACACGATGTAAGCGTCGATGTAATCCAGTACCGGGTAGCTGATTTCCAGAAAGCGGTTCAGCTTGCCGTCCGATGGATTGCGCAGGTGCACCCGCAGCCACCAGATGGATTCGCTGTAGCCCTTGTTGAAGATTTCCGCCTTGTTATGGGTCCAGCCGTTTTCCGGCAGCGCGGTGACCGCATCGAAGGTGAGCTTGTGGTCGCGGTCCTCCACAAAATCCACGTAGGGATACAGCGCGCTTTGCCCTTTGTCGGATTCCACAGCGAAGGTTTCGGCCTTGGCGATGCAGCAGGTCAGCAGCAGGATGAAAAAAATCGTGCGCATTTATAACTTCTTCAGTAATGGCAGGAAATTGCCTGTTTTTTCAGTGTAGACCATGTGTAGACCGTACGTTGTCAGGGGGGGTGTTGTTTGTCTTCTGTAACCAAATCGCGGCGACATTCGATACGATTGCTGCAATTTGTAGCATTGGTGGGTAATGCTGTTAGCGCGACTTGTTGTGTCTGGCAGGAGGGGTAGTATCGGTTTCGAGAGGCAAACAATAAAAAGAAGGGGAAACCATATGCCACTGCTCAAGCTGATTCTGGTTCTTTCCGCTGCCACCTTTATTCTGTTCCGCATGTTGATGTTCACTGCCACGATCCCGTTTCAATCCGCTCCGAAAGAGGCGGATTAGCCCCCAGCCCCGCTTCGGCGGGGCTTTTTACGTTTGGGCCTCGGGAAAATAGGGCGCGGGAAAAAATGCAGGGCCTGGATTGTTGCGGGTTTGTTGCCAAGAAAGGGAGATTTGTAGCGTTGTTTTATAGATTGCTCAGAGCAGGTTGCGTATTGGTGGATTGCTGATAGATTAAAAAACGTACAGACAAGAAATGCACGATGTCCGCCCAGGACGCACCTGGATAACAAAATCAAAATAGCCAGACCTTAAAACAACAACACCGAGGTATCGCCATGAAAATCATCCGTTTTGCACTTGTCATCGCCGCCGCTACCAGCCTGTCTGCCTGTGGCATCGACCTCAGCAACGATTGCATGATCATCTGCTTCTGATCGACACTCCAGTCTCCTGTTTCAAGTTGGAAAAGCCCTGATATTTCAGGGCTTTTTTATTGGTCGCGCCATCGCTGCAGCCGGCCCCAGCCGCAGCGGCACGAACGACAGGTAGTGCAGTATCCAGGGCGACGCGGCCACAATGCCGGCCACCAGCAGCAGCGTCTGCCAGCCGGATGACGGTTGCCAGGGCCCCACTTCCACCAGTGCCAGCAGTACCAGATGCAGGATGTACAGGTTCAGCGCCTGCCGTCCCATCCAGTCCAGAAACCGCAGTGGCGGATTGCGCAGCTGCCGGATCAATCCCAGAAATATGATCAGCCCCAGTACCAGCAACGGCAATGCCCGCAGCGGGAAAATCCAGCCATGGTTCCAGAAGCGCACGCTGCTCAGGTGGGGGGTGCCTTCGTACAACCCCACCATGTCCTGGAAGGAAAACAGCACCTGCTGGATGCGATCGCCGGGGTAGGTGCGGATTTCAGTCAGCGGATGGGTGATCCAGGGGAAGGGGGCCGCCAGCGCGATCAGCCCCAGCAGCAGGCTGGCGCCGAACAGGGCGAACAGTCCGTTGCCGGGCCAGCGTCGGTACACCAGGCCGGTCAGCGATCCCAGCCAGGCCAGGGTCAGCAGAGGCAGCATGCCGCCGGCGCCGGCGTTCAGCCCGGTCACGCTCCAGCGGTTGCTGTCCAGCATCCAGGTGATGCCCAGTCCTGCCAGGGTCAGCCCGCCCAGCAACGGCCAGGGCCGGGGCGACACCAGTCCCAGCGCACTGCTGAGTATTCCCGCCGCAATGATGCCCAGCACGCCGGACGACACCAGCAGGTCCGGCCACTGTGCACCCCGGTCTGCCAGGAAAAACAGCACCGAGATGGCATACAGGGTCAGCATCCTGCCCCCTAGCCGTCGCAGCCATTGCGCCGGTGTCTCGCGGGTTCCCTGCAACGACAGCACCAGGCTGAAGCCGGCGATGAACAGGAACAGGGCGGAGATGATCGGCTCGATGATCAGGCTGGCCAGAAAGGGCCAGTCGAACGGCGTGGCCGCGGACGCCGGCGGCAGGGGATGCTGCACCCGGGCGGCATGGGCCAGAATCATCAGGATCACCGCCAGGGCGCGGTACACATTCAGGCCCGGCAGTTGTTCCTTGTCGGGGGATTGCGATGCTTTGGGGTGGGCAGGCATGGGGCAGTGGCGTCCGCTGTGATTCAATTTATTGTTATTGAACGGGTTCCGGCCGATTATAAACAGCAGACACGCTACCTGGGTCAATAAGGCCCAACCTGGGTTAATAAAGGAGTGAAATTGCGGATGCAGCAGACCGGTACCGACACAACCCCGCAACCTGCGGCGATGGCGCAGTCGGATGCCCAGATCAGCCAGTATCTGGATGCCTGCTGGCTGGAAAAGGGCCTCAGCGACAACAGTCTGGATTCCTACCGCCGCGACCTGACCGCCTTTGCCCGCTGGCTGGACCAGTCCCACGGATTGCATCTGCAGGCGGCCACTGATTCCCACCTGAACCAGTACCTGTCCTACCGCTTCAAGCAGCAGTTCAACGCCCGTTCTACCGCCCGTTTCCTGTCTGCCGTGCGCGGCTTTTACCAGTACCAGGTGCGGGAAAACCGTCTGCAGCAGGATCCTTCCGCGCAGGTGGACATGCCGAAGCTGGGCAAGCCCCTGCCCAAATCCCTCAGCGAAAAGGACGTGGAATTGCTGCTGCTGGCGCCGGATCTGGACGATCCCATCGGCCTGCGCGACAAGGCCATGCTGGAGCTTTTGTATGCCTGCGGCCTGCGGGTGACTGAACTGGTGTCGATTACTACCGGCGACATCAACCTGCGCCAGGGCGTGGTGCGGCTGATGGGCAAGGGCAGCAAGGAGCGGCTGGTACCCATGGGGGAGGAGGCCATTCACTGGCTGATCAAATATATGAAGGAAGCGCGGCCGGCGCTGCTGGCGTCCCCCGACGGTGACACCCTGTTCCCCAGCAACCGCGGCGGTCCCATGACCCGGCAGACCTTCTGGCACCGCATCAAACACCATGTGCAGGTGGCGGGAATCAACGCCAGTGTGTCGCCCCACACCCTGCGTCACGCATTTGCCACACATCTCCTGAATCATGGCGCCGATCTGCGGGTGGTGCAGATGCTGCTGGGCCACAGCGACCTTTCCACCACCCAGATCTATACTCATGTCGCCAAGCACCGCTTGCAGGAGCTGCACCAGCGCCACCATCCCCGGGGATAAGGGGCTGTGAATCTGTCGCTGGAACTCCCCTGCAAACTCCGGTCTAATACCGCAGACGCGTCGAATCAGAGAGTTACCCTCCAATGCTGAAGTTCAAAACCCTGTCCTTGCTTGCTTTTTCCCTTGTTTTCAGTGGTTTGGCCCTGGCTGCCCAGCCGCCGGAAACAGCTGCCATCACAAAGGCCCTGGAAGGCAAACTACCCAACCTGAAGGTCAAATCTGTTGAAACCACGCCGCTGAAAGGTATTTACCAGCTGGAAACCGAGCACGGCGAATTGTTGCTGGTGTCGCCCGATGGCCAGTACCTCATTTCCGGCGACCTGCACCAGGTGGGTGAAGGCGGGGTCGAGAACCTGACCGAAAAACACCGCAGCGCACAGCGCCTGGGTGCGCTCAAGGAATTGAAAGACAAGGATCTGGTGGTGTTCAAGGCCGAGGGCAAGGAAAAGGCTGAAGTGCTGGTGTTCACCGACACCACCTGCGGTTACTGCCGCAAGTTCCACACTGAAATTCCGCAGCTGAACAAAATGGGTATCACTGTCAAATATGCCGCCTGGCCCCGCAGTGGCCTGATGTCGCCCTCGGGGCAGACCATGACCAACATCTGGTGCGCCGGTGACCGTACTGCCGCCATGACCAAGGCCAAGACCACCAACGACAATGTCACTCCTCCTGCTGGCAAGGCCTGCGACCAGAACGTGATCCAGGACCAGATCAACCTGGGTCAGCGCATGGGCGTGCAGGGTACTCCGGCGGTGTTCCTGAAGGATGGCCGTCAGGTGGGTGGCTACGTGCCTGCCGCGCAACTGGCGGCCCAGCTGGGTATCCAGTAAGGCGTCATCTGGCGCTTGATCGGCCCCGACCGTTCATCGCAATCCCCGCAATGCCGGCCCAGCGCCGGCATTTTTATTGGGCCGTTTTATTTGGCGGCGGGCGGGTGGTCGAGTTTTCTGGCGCATCGAAACGTTATAATATGCCCGGCTGGCGCGGGCCTGGGCCGCCTGGGGCCTGCGAACGGTACACAATACTAAAGCGTCGGGACCGGCCTGTTTCCGTTCCGGCCGGCTAATAACAATGAGGTGACTTGCTTGAAACCGGTTAATGTTGGCATCGTGGGGCTGGGTACCGTGGGCAGCGGTACATTCAATGTTCTGAACCGCAACCGGGAAGACATTTCCCGCCGCGCCGGACGCGAAATTCTGGTCACCCACATTGGCGCCCGCCGCGACAATCCTGCCGTGAACACTGCCGGTGTGAAAGTATCCCGCGACATCTTCGCCGTGGTGAACGATCCCGAAGTGGACATCGTGGTGGAGCTGATCGGTGGCACCACCATCGCCCGTGATCTGGTGATGAAGGCCATCGAGAATGGCAAGCATGTGGTCACCGCCAACAAGGCTCTGATCGCCCAGTATGGCAATGAAGTATTTGCCGCCGCCCAGAAGAAGGGCGTGAACGTGGCGTTTGAAGCGGCCGTGGCTGGTGGTATCCCCATCATCAAGGCTATCCGCGAAGGCCTGGCGGCCAACCGCATCGAGTGGGTGGCCGGCATCATCAACGGCACCGGCAACTTCATCCTCACCGAAATGCGTGACAAGGGCCGCGACTTCAACGACGTGTTGAAGGAAGCCCAGGCGCTGGGTTATGCCGAAGCCGACCCGACTTTCGACGTGGAAGGCATCGACGCCGCCCACAAGCTCACCATTCTGGCGTCGATCGCTTTCGGCATTCCGCTGCAGTTCAGCAAGGCCTACACCGAAGGCATTACCAAAATTACCCGTGAAGACGTGGCCTATGCCGAAGAGCTGGGATACCGCGTCAAGCACCTGGGTGTTGCCCGCCAGACGCCGAACGGCATCGAGCTGCGCGTGCACCCGACCCTGATTCCCGAAAGCCGCCTGATTGCCAACGTGCATGGCGTGATGAACGCCGTGATGGTGATGAGCGATGCGGTGGGTGGCACCCTGTATTACGGCCGTGGCGCCGGCTCGGAGCCGACCGCTTCTGCCGTAGTGGCGGACGTGCTGGACGTGGCCCGTGTGCTGACCACCGATCCTACCAATCGCGTACCGCACCTGGCATTCCAGCCCGGCAGACTGAGCGACAAGCCGATCCTGCCGATCGAGGAAATCGAAACCGCGTATTACCTGCGCATGGATGTGAAGGACCGCCCCGGCGTGCTGGCCAAGATCGCCACCGTGCTGAGCGAAGGCGACATCAACATCGAGTCGATCATCCAGAAGGATCAGGCCGATGACAATGCGCCGGTACCGCTGATCATGCTGACCCGCAAGGTGCAGGAAAAGAAAATGAACGCGGCGATCGACAAGATCCGCAAGCTGGACGTGCTGGTGAATGATGTCACCCGCATCCGGCTGGAAATGCTGGACAAGTAAATTTCAAACATTGCAGTAACACTATCGGAAAACAGACCATGCCAAGCACACGCTACACCGGACTGATCGACAAATACCGTGACTATCTGCCCGTACACGACGACACCCGTCTGATCAGCCTGGGTGAAGGCCGCACGCCGCTGATTCGCCTCAACAACATTCCGCGCATCATCGGCAAGAACATCGATATTTACGTGAAATACGAAGGCCTGAACCCCACCGGTTCGTTCAAGGACCGTGGCATGACCATGGCCGTGACCAAGGCCGTGGAAGAGGGCAGCAAGGCCATCATCTGCGCCTCTACCGGTAACACCTCTGCTGCCGCTGCTGCTTATGCGGCGCGCGCGGGCATCACCGCATTCGTGCTGATTCCCGAAGGCAAGATCGCCATGGGCAAGCTGGCGCAGGCGATGATGTACGGCGCCGTGACCCTGCAGATTCGTGGCAACTTCGACGAAGGCATGCAGCTGGTGAAGGAAGTGGCCGCCGAAGCGCCGGTGACTATCGTGAACTCGATCAACCCGTTCCGTCTGCAGGGCCAGAAAACCGCTGCGTTCGAAATCGTGGAAGACCTGGGCGCCGCGCCGGATTACCACTGCCTGCCGGTGGGGAACGCGGGCAACATCACTGCGCACTGGATGGGTTACTCCGAATATCACAAGGCCGGCCTGGCCAACAGCCGCCCGAAAATGCTCGGCTACCAGGCGGCCGGTTCCGCGCCCTTCATGCGTGGCCACATGGTGGACAATCCCGAAACCATCGCCACTGCGATCCGTATCGGCCACCCGCAAAGCTGGGACAAGGCGTGGGTAGTGCAGAAGGAATCCGGCGGCTGGTTCGACGAACTGACCGACGCCGAAATCCTGCAGACACAACGCCTGCTGGCGCAGCACGAAGGTGTGTTCTGTGAACCGGCATCGGCCGCTTCCCTGGGCGGTGCTATCCGCGACGTGAAGAACGGCAAGATTCCCGAAGGCAGCAAGATCGTTTGCACCCTGACCGGCAACGGCCTGAAAGATCCTGATACCGCGATTGCCCAGTGCCAGAATGCCGGCATGTTTACCATCGATGCCAAGCTGGGCGCCGTGAAGGAAGCCATTCTGAAAAACATGGCGGGTTGATCCGGCCAGCCTGGATGGCAGGGATGCCATCAGGTGGAATAAACAAAAGGGAGTCGCGCTGGTCGGCTCCCTTTTGTTTTTCAGGCAGGATAGTTTTGCGCTATCCTGTTTTTCAATTCACTCTCTGATCGTTCCGCGCAGACGGGGAAAGTATGAAAAAAATCACCCGCCGCACCCCTCCCGCTTCGCCCCAGTTTTCCGGCGCCGTGCACCCGGCGCTTCAGCGTATTTACGCCAGCCGCGGTGTGCTGAATGACGAGCAGATCGATCGCAGCCTGAAACACCTTTTCCCTGCCCAGTTGCTGAAAGGGCTGCCGCAGGCGCTCGACCTGCTGGTGGATGCGTTGCAGCAGCAGAAAAAAATCCTGATCGTGGGTGATTTCGATGCCGACGGTGCCACCAGCAGTGCGTTGTCGGTGCTGGCGCTGCGGGCGCTGGGTGCGCACCATGTGGATTATCTGGTGCCGAACCGGTTCAAGTACGGTTATGGACTGACGCCGGAAATTGTCGAGGTGGCGAAGCAGCGCACGCCGGATCTGCTGATCACGGTGGACAACGGCATTTCCAGCATCGAAGGCGTTGCGGTGGCGCGGGAAGCGGGCATGAAAGTGCTGGTGACCGATCACCATTTGCCGTCTCAGCAGTTGCCGGACGCCAACGCCATTGTGAATCCCAATCAGCCGGGCTGCGATTTTCCGTCGAAAAACCTGGCGGGTGTGGGCGTGATTTTTTATGTGATGACGGCGCTGCGCACAAAACTGAAGGAAATCGGCTGGTTCGAGCAGCAGAAAATTCCCGAGCCCAACATGGCGGATTATCTCGATATCGTGGCCCTGGGCACGGTGGCGGATGTGGTGCCGCTGGACCAGAACAACCGCATTCTGGTGCACAACGGGTTGATGCGGATGCGGGCGGGGCGTTGCCGGCCGGGCATTAAGGCGCTGGTGGATGTGGCGCAGCGCAAGCTGGAACGGCTGGTGGCGGCGGACCTGGGTTACATGATTGGCCCGCGCCTGAATGCAGCGGGGCGGCTGGACGATATGTCGCACGGCATTGAATGCCTGCTCACCGACAATCCCGGTCTGGCAAAAGATTTCGCGCAGGAACTGGACCAGCTCAATCACGAGCGCAAATCCATTGAAAGCGGCATGCAGCAGCAGGCACTGGCCGCGCTCAATATGATTCACCTAAAGCCGGACCAGCAGATGCCCTGGGGATTGTGCATCTATAAAAAGGATTGGCATCAGGGTGTGATCGGCATTCTGGCGTCGCGCATCAAGGAACGGTTTCATCGGCCGGTGATTGCATTCGCACCTGCGGAAAAAGGCGAGATAAAAGGCTCGGCGCGCTCCATCCCCGGCTTTCATATTCGTGATGCGTTGGATGCTGTGGCCAGCCGGCATCCTGGTTTGATCACCAAGTTTGGCGGTCATGCGATGGCGGCGGGGCTGAGTCTGCCTGTGGAAAAATATGAATCCTTCCAGCAGGCGTTCGACAAGGAAGCGCGGCGTTTGCTGACGCTGGATGATCTGACCGGAGTGCTGCACAGCGATGGCGAGTTGTCGCAGAGCGATATCGATCTGCCACTGGCGAGAATGCTGCGGGAAGCGGGCCCCTGGGGGCAGGGTTTTCCCGAGCCGCTGTTTGACGGTGAATTCGAATTGCTGGATCAGCGCATCGTCGGTGAAAAGCATCTGAAACTGACACTGGGTTTTCCCGCCAGCAAGCGGGTGATCGACGCGATTGCGTTCAACGTCGATCTGGAAAAGTGGCCCAACAAAAATGCACGACGAATTTATCTGGCGTACAAGCTGGATGTGAATGAATTTCGCGGTGTGCAGAATCCGCAATTGATGGTGGAGCACCTGGAGGCGGTGTGAGACGGCGTCGGGTCAGCCGTTTCCTCCCTCGCCATCATTCTTTTTTCGTTTCAGCTTCCTGCTTCGTATCAATCCATTTTCCCCGCACCACTGCGCCGTCCGGCACCTGCGCGCCCTCCGGAATATGTGCCCGCGACAGCAATGTCACCCACTTGCCTACCACCGCGCCTTCGCCGATGTGGCAGTAGGTGTCGATTCGGGTGCCCACGCCGATCTTCACGTTGTTACCCAGCCGGCTGCCGCTGGCGATCATTACCTGGGCCTGGATCAGCACATTTGCACCGATATGCACACCGGCCGCTACCATGCTGTGGGCACCAACCAGACTGTTGTCGCCGATGTGGATATCACTCACTACCAGTCGGTAGGGGCGGGGCTGGAATGCCGGACCCAGTGTGCAGTGCTCGCCGATGACCACGTTTTCGCCCAGATGCAGGTTGCGCAGATCGGCAATGGACGCGTTGGTGGGAATCCACGAGGAAAACCGCACGTCGGCATTGCAGGCACGCAGCAGGCAGTAGCGCAGGTGTTCGCTGAGAAACAGTGTCGACTGGAACAGTTTCAGCAGCAGTGTGGGCAGTGCGTTGTTCAGTGCCCACAATACCGCACCGCGATCC
This sequence comes from Gammaproteobacteria bacterium, assembly GCA_013178375.1. GTDB lineage: Bacteria > Pseudomonadota > Gammaproteobacteria > Pseudomonadales > Ketobacteraceae > Ch67. The sequence goes on along the minus strand of JABLXQ010000047.1, from coordinate 3,339 downwards.
TCAAACAGGTTGAATTTGCCCTGCGGTGTTGGTGGTAATACGCGGCAATAAATCCACGTCAGCCCCAGCAGCAAAAAGTATCCTGCCAGCAGCGCAGGTGGAATAATCAACGCCAGCCCGATGCCGGACAGCACCGAATCCGGCTGCAGCAACGCCAGCACCACGCAGGCCGGCAGCAGCAACAGACTCAGGCATACCGACACCAGCAGCATCCAGCCCAGCGCGAACAGGATTTTCATGCGGACACCTGCGATGCAAGACCACCGGCATAGCGGTCGGCAGCGACATGACTGGACTGGATCGCAAAATCCCGCGCACCTTCAAATTCGTTTGAAAGATGAATGGGTTTGAACTGGGCACTGGGCAGCGCCGAGCGGAATTGCCGTGCGTGTACGTAATCACTCAGTTGCCCGTCCTGCGCCTGCAGCAGCCGCAGCGGTTGCAGCAGACGGTCTTCGCGTTCGAAATCGTAACCTTTCGCCACGTTGCACAGGGTCTGTTCCATGGCATCGGCGAATCGTTGCGGATCGTCGATGCGGCCTTCTACCAGCATCTCGTAATATCCGTCGCGGGATGGAAACATTATGAATTGCTTCAGCAGCGTACCGGTTTGCGCACAGGCGATGCGGCAGGCTTCGGTCACATCGTTTTCATTCAGGCGTTCGTTAGCGATGGAAATCTGCCGCGCTTTTTTCGAAATGAATTCCACCACGGGAATACCACCCCAGTGGTCTTTCACCCGGATCAGGTCTTCCATGTTGTAGCGGTAGAGGCCGGCCTGGGTGCTCACCACCTGATAGTAGGTGCCGCCTGGTTCCAGTTCCCACGCGCACAGGGTGGGCGCGGCGGGATCGTCGATGGCGTCTTCGGGAATGTATTCCAGGAAATGGCTGGTGACAGCGGCGATGCCACCGGGTTCGTTGAGTTTGTGGGGCACCGCGAACACGCCCTCGCTGGCGGAGAATGGCATTTCGAATACGGATTTTTCGCCCATGATGCGGAACAGGTTGTCGCGGGCGTGGCCCATGTTGCCGCCGAGCCAGCAGGCGAAATATTTCAGATGGGGAAACAGCAGGGCAGTGAGCGCGACAGGATCGTTGCCCGCCCGCTGCCAGTCGCTTACCTGACGGGCCAGTTCCGTCTGGCGCGGCAAATCCAGCGGTGCCGGCGGCGCAGTGGCGATGCTGAGCGTCCCCCGTTCCAGATCTTGAATGAACACCGGCAGCCGGGCCTGCACTGCGTTGACAATATTGGCGATGTTCATCGGGGAAAACGCACCGATCGCCGCCACCCGTCCGTTCGCCGCCAGAAAGCGGGCCATGGCGTAATAGCGGTCGTCGGCGTTTTCCAGCGTGAACACCCAGTAAGGGATGATGAACTTGCGGCGGATGAAGGCCGGCAGGTTGCGGTAATTGAACCCGGACACAAATCCCTGCGGAATGCCCACCGGTGCGGTGCCGCCCTCGGCAGAGCCCACCAGAAACTGGATCGGATGGTGGGCCAGCTCCGGGCACTGGCTTTCGAAAAAGTGGTAGAAGGCGAACACCGAGCGGTTGATGGCGTTTTTGAACGACGGCGTCAGCGGAATGTATTTGTAGTCGCCGGTGGAGCCCGCCGTCATGGCAAAGAACAGCGGCCGCTCGGCGGTGAGGTGGCAGGGATCGGTTTCATACACGGTGCGCAGGTAGCCGGCGTATTCCTTGCTGGTGCGCACCGGTACTGCGGCGCGATATTGTTCCAGTGTGCGGATGCCGGCAAAGCCGTGTTCCCGGCCAAACGGGGTGGCACGGTTCGCGCGTACCAGATCCAGCAGGATTTTTTCCTGCACGGCCTGCACCCGGGTGCGGGCGGCGGTCAGTCGCGAGTGGTGGTAGCGCTTGATGAGGGTGCTGATCACGGGGCTGTCCTTGTCGGTGGGCTTCGGGCCGGCTGTGGTGGTGTGCGTGGTGGGTATTCTATTTCCCTGTCAGATGGTCGTCAGGCCGGCTAAAGTGGTGCATGTGCCGCGTATTCTATTTTCCCTGTGCGATATTGTCCCGTGAGACTGTGTGTTGGTTCCGGTTCCTGCGATCCCTGTATGAACCGCCTCACAAACCTATCAGCCGCCGCTGTTGTTTTGAACTCACCTGCCTACACTGAGATTGAGATTACATTCAGTTACGTTGTAAAGGGAATCTGTCCATGGCTCAGTCAAACGGTTTGCGTGGTGTGTGTGCGGGAATGTTGCTGCTGGTATCGGCGCTGGGTTCGGCTTCAGTGTCGGCTCGTAGTCTCACGGATCTGGATGCGGTGCATCAGTCGGCGGCCGAGCGCACGCTGGTGATGCGAGTTGCCAAGGCCCATCTGCAACTGGCAGCGGGCGTTGACCGCGATCAGGCACGCCAGGCATTGACCACCAGCATTGCCCAGTACGAGAAAAACCTGAACCAGCTGGAAGCCAATTCCCCCAATTCTGCGATCAACCAGCGCATCGTCAAGATCAAGGGGCTGTGGCAGAACTACAAGGCCATGGCCCAGAGCAAGCCCAGCCGGGACTCGGTAGTGGCCCTGCTGGAAGCCAGTGACAACCTGTTGTTCCAGAGCGACGCGCTGGTGCGGGACTGGCAGATGCGCCTGCCGCAGAATCAGGGCGAGCGCAGCGACCTGGCCCTGCAACAGGGCATGCTGTCGGAACGGATTGGCTTGTTCTATGCGGCTCACAACTACGGGATCAACGAGCCTTGGGTGCTGGAAGAAATGAACTACAGCATGCAGGCCTATGAGAAAGGCATGAGCCAGTTGCGCTCGGCCGCCTGGAACGATGGTGAAACCCGCGCCCTCACCCAGCTGGATACCCAGTGGCACGCCGCACGCGGTGGTCTGCAGCAGGTAACAAGCGGTCAGGCTGCGCCGGCACTGGTGGCCGTGGCGGTGGAATCCCTGTACCAGCAGAGCAACGAACTGGGCGCGCTGTACCGGGAAGACGACCGGATGGAGATGCTGGGTCGCGGGATTTCCATGGGGCTGGCTTCCAACGTGCCAATGGAGTGAATGCAGCCGAAGGGATTGGCTTGTTCGGGCCCTGCCAGACCGGCAGGGCCTTTTCATTTTGGGCAGGGATGTTGCGTCATCAGCGATTCACACCGGTTGCTGCCAGCGCTTCCAGCAAGTCCCGGCGTCCTTCCTGCTGTACGTATTCCAGAAATGTTTGCGCCACAGGCGACAGCCGTTTTGCCGCCAGCCACACAAAATACCAGCGTGTTTCAATAGGCAGCTGCTGCACATCCAGCGTCGCCAGCCCGACATTGCCGCCAAACGACAGAGTGTGGACCGATAATATCGAGATCCCCAGTCCGGCCA
>JABLXQ010000046.1 GCA_013178375.1 Gammaproteobacteria bacterium | reverse complement strand
GCCTTGAATGATGTCCAGGACCAGTGCCGATTTGCGCTTGGCGGTCCAGCGTTTGATTTCGTCGTCCATTGTCATGCCCATAGGTACCTCCGTCAGTGGATTGTACCTGAGCAGGAAATTACTGGGTTATTACACTTGCTTCCCCCAAGGCCCAAAACTCGCGAATTTCGAGATAATACCCATCACGAAGGGCCAAGCGATATTCTTTGTAAGTTTCAGCCCGATCATCCACGTCGGCACCATGGCGGCCCCAATGATCAGCAGTGCCAGCCAGGCATTGATATGGTGAAAGTCGATATAGAAAGACAGAATCCTGAGTGTGGTCCAGCACAGCGCGGCGAGAACAATATTGGGCATGAAGCCTGTGATCAGAGCTCGAACTGTCAGCCCCAGGGTCCCGTTCAACATCAGTGATGTCACGATCAGGTCTACCCCCCCTGATATCACCACTCCCCAAGCCACCATCTCCAGTCCGTACGGTACCGCCAGTATGATCAGGGCGATCTTGACGGCAAATGAAATGATCTCCTTGATCATCATCAGCCGTTCCTTTCCCATCGTCAGCATGGCGTGGGCGAAAAAGCAGTGCATGGATTGCAGCATGGCCCAGATAGCCAGGTTCGACGCGACGTGCACGGAGACGTCCCACTGATCGCCAAATAGCGCGTTGATCAGAGGGTGTGCCGCGATGTTAACGACAGCGAAAAGCGGCAAGGCAAATGCGCCTACAAGGGCTACTGCATACAGGTAGGCGTCCGCCACGGAGCCCCCGGTGCGTTTGACCTGGGAAAGGTGGGGCAACGCGACGGGTGCTACCGCGTTGGTGAGCAGGCTTTGCAGGAACAGGATCAGACCCAGTCCGCGAGAATACATTCCTACATCTTTCATCGTGGCCAGGCGTCCCAGAATCAGGTCGCTGGCATTTTGGGAGGTTGATTGCAGGAACTTGCTGAGGCTGATCTGAACGCCGACCTGGAAGACGTGTTTGAGACGACCGTTGAATGAGGGCATCCAGGGTGTGCCCGCTGGGCGAAAATAGCTGATGGCCAGAAACTCGGCCACGATTCCTGCCAGAGTGCCGTAAGCCAGCGCGTAATAGCTGAAACCCAGCAGCGCCAGGCAAATAGAGCCGCCGTTTCGGACTACGCTGCCCAGCAGGTTGATGCGGAGTATGGCCGTGAAGTTCATTTCCCTTACCAGTAGCGCGTAGGGAATCGCAGTATGCGGTGCCAGGAAGAAGGGAAGGGCAATGATCCAGAGCAGGTTGCGCAGATCCGGGTTGTCGTAAAAGTGTGCGATCCAGGGGGCGCCTCCGATTAGCAGAACGGCCAGGCCCCAGGACATGATCACCATGACACCCAGGACGGTGCGTATTTTTCCGGCATCGATTTCCTTTTCCCGGATCAGATACTCCCCCACCCCGAACGATCGCAGCTCGGTTGCCAGAAAGGCTATGGACGTAGCCACGGCGAAAATCCCGATTTCGTCCGGGGACAGCAGCCGGGCCAGGATCGCGATCGATAAAATGCTGATGACTTGCAGCGAGTGCTGGTTCAGCACTGAAAAAAGAATTGCTTTGCGAAGATCGCTCATTGAGGCCCAGAGAGTTGCAAGGGGTTGTATTTGCCTAGTGATGATCGGCGCTGAGGTGCTTCTTGTATCCGAGCAGTGAAAGCAGGTATTTGATGAAGGCTTTCGTCACTCTTACCCAGCGGCTTGGATCGGTTGGTTCCTGCTGGCAGGCCATCATCGAACAACGCAGCGCAAAGGAAAAATCTCCCTCCTCCTCGGCAATCTGCGAGCAGATGCCATAGGAGCGCGCCTTCGCGGACGACTTCAGGTGGCTCAGCGCTTCCGCCGGACCGCCAATGGCAAATACTTTGTCGATGACTTTCAGGTGGTTGGGCAGTGTTTTGCGGGTGCTGCGGGACGCCGAAACGGCATGTACCCGGTACTTCATGAGCGGGGCGTCCACGAAGCCGATGGGGTGCTGGCGTGCTATCCGGATCCAGAGTTCCCAGTCCTGAATGGAACGCAGCGATTCATCGAAGCCGCCGGCGTCTAGAAACACCTGGCGCTGGATCATCAGGGTGGAGGTACCAATGAAGTTGCTGCAGATCAGTTGCTCCAGGATCTGGCCCTGGTGTTTTTTCGTGAAGTCGCTGTCTTTCCTGCCATCGTTGACGCCCCCCATGAAGACCGAGTCGGTATGGGACCAGGCATATCCGCTGCAGGCCTCCAGCTGGCGCTGGACCTTGTCTGGCGTCCAGAGATCATCCGCATCCAGGAATGCCACCCATTTGCCTTTGGCTTCCTGCACCCCCCGGTTGCGCGCCACGGCGGCGCCAGCGTTAGTCTGCTTTACAACATGGATGCGACCTGGATACTGTTCAAGTATCTGAATTGAACGGTCTTTCGAGCCGTCATCGACCGCCACAATCTCTATGTGCGGGTAGGTCTGGGCAAATACACTTGCCAGCGTCTCTTCCAGATGTTTTTCGGCGTTGTAGACGGGAATGACAACGCTTACCAGATCCGATGCGGGTTCCTGCATTCACCAGCCTTTTTTATGACCAAAATCGAGGTGCCAACATTATATTCATATCCGCCTTTCAAGTTCCCTCGCGCCCATTAAATAATTGCTTGGGCTTGTGATCTGCGTCTCTCTGCCCGGCCGGTTATAATAATTCCGTCTACCCGGTATGGCGGATATGCCGGGTGTGACTGGATTTCAGGAAAACGAATAACCTTAGGGGCGCGCGATGGGGAAGCCAGGTAAACAGTATTGGTTCGCTTCTTCCCCGCGTCCAGATGCATGGGTAGTCAAGCAAGGGACCATGGCAGACGCGTGCGTGTGGAAAGCTTATGTATTGGCTGGGCTAATTTACTAAGTTTTATGGCGGGGCACCATAAGCACATCCAATTCTTTAGCCGCAGGGCTTGCGTATAGGACTGGTTAACGATGTTGCTGAAATTGATCATAAAATGATCACTGGACAGCCAATAACTGAATGCGTTTTACTATGAACCTGTTGCTTTCGATCTCTTGGCCAGTTGTTGCCATGCAAAGCAGTGAGAGCAGCTGTGCTGACGTTGTTGTTTTGGCAATGTCGGGTGCTTGTTTGTGGGGCCAGCGATACAGTTTTCGCCTCGGGATGCCCATGATTGGCGTTGTGAATGCAATCTGGGCAGTGGGCCTTTGTCCGCATGGGAATGTTAATGCAAAAAACTGAATGGGATCTGGTAAGCGTTGTTATACCTGTATACAACGCCGAGGCGCACCTGGAAGAGACGCTGGCAAGTGTTTTTGCCCAGACCTACCCGAATATTGAGATTGTGGCGGTTGATGACGGCTCGCAAGACCGGTCGGCGCAGATTCTTGAAAAATACCGCCATCGCATCCGGGTTGTCAGGCAAAAGAACAGTGGCGCGGCGGCCGCCCGCAACCTTGGCGTGCGCGAAGCGACTGGCAAGTGGATCGCATTTCTGGATGCCGATGACCTCTGGAGCGTCGACAAGGTCGAACGTCAGTTGGCGGCTTGTGGCGATCGCGCCTGGTCTTACACGAATTCGATGTTCCTGGGCGGCGTCAACGACGGCAAGCGGGACAGCGACCTGACTCAAAAATATCAGGGCCAGGTGCTGGAGCAACTGATCTGCAATAATTTCGTGGGAACCTCCTCGGTGATGGTTCTGCGGCAGGTGTTTCTGGATGCAGGTGGTTTTAGCGAGTCGCTGCAATCGATCGAGGACTGGGAGTTCTGGATCCGGCTCGCCAGCCTTCACGAGATTTGCTATGTCAACGAGCCGCTGGTGTGGTATCGGGTTCACCCTGCTTCTGCGTCGCGCAGCACCCGCAAGACACTGCCCAATCACCTGAAGGTGATCGACACCGTGTTTGGCGTGGGCGGACCCGCGGAGTCGCTGGCGCATTTGAAACAATCCGCAAAAGCGCAATCCTATGGGATCTGCTCGCAGATCGCCGAGGAAGAAGGTGATTTCCCGTTTGCGTTGCGCTGCTCGTTGCTGGCGTGCACGCAGGCTCCTTGGGCGATGCGGCGCTGGGAGCGTGTGCTCAAGTCTTTCGTCAAATATCTGCTGTCATTGCTCAGACTCAAGTTCGTGCAGCATTCCGGCTGGCTGGCAATGGTCGTTGTGTTCGAGCCGGTGGTTCCCTTTTGAGGGGCATGACGGCTGTCCTGTTTTCAATCTTGTCCTCCTTTCCTGTTCAAATTCATGTCCCGGCGGCGGCTCATCGATGAGTGAAATCCGCAAAGCCATTCTGTATTCGGTGTTGAACCAGTATTCATTGCAGATCATCGGCTTTATTTCGGTGGCGGTGCTGGCACGCCTGCTGACACCTGATCAAATCGGGGTGTTCGCAGTGGCTACGTCCATTGCGTTTCTGGCAATTGAAATCCGTTCATTCGGCGTCAGCGAATTTCTGGTACGGGAAAAGGCCATCGACCGTCAGAAAATAACGGCGGTGCTGGGTGTGATGATCATCATGTCATGGGGATTGGCATTTCTGCTGATTGGTACTGCCGGCTGGATTGCCGATTTTTATGGCGTGGCAGACCTGCGCAATATCCTCTGGATCATTACGTTACCGTTTTTTCTGGCGCCATATTCCGGTGTCCCGGTTGCGTTGCTGGCGCGGGAGATGAAATTCGACATCATTCTGAGGATCGATCTGTTCGGTAGCCTGATCCGCAACCTGGTTTCCATTGGTCTGGTGCTGCTGGATTATGGCTACTACGGGCTGGCGTATGGCGCGCTGGCTGGCGTGGTGGCGGAGTTTCTGGCGATCACGTATTTCCGCCCACCCGGTACGCCCTGGTTGCCGTCCTTTCGGAATTTGCTGCATATTTTTCGGGTGGGTGTGCAAATCAGTGTCGGCAAGTTTCTGGAGTCGACGTCGCAGAATGCCAGTGATCTGGTGCTGGGGCGCCTGGCGTCCATGAAGGACGTTGGCCTGTATTCGCGCGGGTTGGGGCTGGTGCTGTTCCTGCACAATTCTCTGGTGCAGGCGGTGGGGCCGGTGGCGCTGCCTCATTTGGCACAGGTGCGACGCGCTGGAGGATCGGTGCCGGATGCCTACCTGAATGCCATTGTTTTGGTTGGCGCGTTTTCGCTGCCGCTATTTGCAGTGGTGAATCTGGCCGCCTACTCCATGATTACGGCATTGTTTGGCGACCAGTGGAAAATATCGGTGGAGGTGGCATCGATTCTGGCGCTGTGGGAAATGCTGCGCTCGGTGCATTGCTTTGCCACCCCTGCGTTACTGGCAGTAGGCAAGGAGCGGCTGGTGCTGGTCAAGGAGGTCGTGTCTTTTGCTGCCAAAGTTGCGCTGATCATTTTCACGGTGCCCTATGGGTTGGATGCAGTGGCTTGGGGCTTCGTGTTGTCTGGAGTGCTTGATCTTCTGGTTGCAACCTGGTTGATGAAGGTTGCGCTGGGCGTGGGTGTGATGCGTCTGTTGCTGGCGTTCGTTCCAAATCTGCTGGTGGCGGCGGCTTGCTGGATCGTGCTGAAGTTGATGACGTTGCAGATTGATTTTGAGGCTATGAATTCGTGGCTGGCTTTACTGATCATGGGAGCGGTGATGGTGCCGGTGTGGTTGGTTGGTCTCAGGTTAGGGAACAATAAGGCGTGGCCGTATGTTCAGGGCGCGATGACCAAAGTAGTGGGCTTGCTGACCCGACGAGGTGAGGCGGTATGAGTTTGTTTTTCCCTGGGGGCGCGCGTGGTGCCCGGTGTAGCTGCATGTCTTCGCGGCGCAGTGATTGCTACACCAACAACCGCTCATACAGCTTTTCATATTCCTTCGTCATTGCGCCCAGCGTAAAGCGTTGCTCGTAAACTGCCCGTGCATTGGCTCCGTACTGGCGCCGCAATTCCTCTGATCCACACAGCTGTTTCATTGCATTCATCAGACCGTCTTCATCCTTGTTGGCCGTCAGCAGGCCAGTCTTGCCGTGCTGCAGTATTTCCGGCGTGCCGCCTACAGCGGTGGCAATGGACGGTTTGCCGAAGCTCATGGCCTCCAGCAGTGTCATGGAGGTGCCTTCGCTCAGCGACGGCAACAGGAATATATCCATCAGCGCCAGATACGCCTGCGGGTTGGGCTGGAAGCCGGTGAAAATTACGCTGTCGTCCAGGCCCTGTTCCCGGGTCAGTGCTTTCAGTTCCTCGCGCAGTGGGCCATCGCCAATCATCAGCAGTTTCAGCTGTGGGTTGGTCGCACGGGCGCGTTTGAATGCCTTCAGCATCATGCCTTGATTCTTGATCGGGTCGAGCCGGGAAATGGTGCCCAGTACGATGTCGTTATCCTGCAATCCCAGCTTGGATTTCAATTCGTCTGACGCTGCGACGCGGGTGTCGGCGATGCCGTTGTAAATCACATCGATGCGGTTGGCGGCGAGGTTCTCGTACTCCACCAGCGCCTGTTTGGTGGCGGCAGAGATGGCGGTGATTGCCGCCGTGCGCATTTGCAGGATGGGATTGATCAGGCGGCGTTTGGGGCTGCTGACATCCGGATAGAAACGCCCATGCTCGGTGAAAATGACGGGCTTGCCGGTGAACAGTGAGCCGAACCAGCCGTAGGTGTAGGGCGTGTACTGGTGGCAGTGCACGATGTCGACGCTTTCCCGCTGGATCAGCCGGTGAATGTCCCGGATCAGTTGCAGATCGAAGCCCGGTTTGCGTTGCAGGCAGAAATGCGGAAAGCCCTTTTTCTGCAGCTCCTTACCCCAGGGGCCGATCTGGCCGTCGATGCACAGGATGGAGGATTTGAAGCGGCTTTTGTCCAGACCTTCCACCAGATTGCGGATCACCTGCTCGGTGCCGCCGATGTTCATGTCGTAGGTGATGTGCAGGATGTGCTTGGTTGGCATGGCGTTTCCAGTGAAAAAAGGTTTGGACGGTTCAGGCGGTCGCGCCGGTGACATAGCGGTCGTACCACAGCTGGAACATCAGCATGCTCCAGAGTTCGCTGGAGTAGTCGCGTTTGCCTTGCTGGTGATCGTTCCAGATGGCCTGTACCTGATCCATTTTGAAATAATCCGGCAGGCCGTGTTGCGATTTGAACAGCAGTTTTTCCGCTTTCGTCCGCAGGGTTTGACGCAGCCATTCTGCCAGCGGTACCGAGAAGCCCATTTTCTTGCGATACAGGGTGTCGTGGCTGAGCAGTTTGCTGAAGGCTTTTTTCAGGATGAATTTCTTGTCGTTGCCGTTCAGTTTCAGTGCCGAGGGAATCGAGGCTGCATATTCCACCAGGGTGTAATCCAGCAGTGGCGCGCGCACTTCCAGTGAATTGGCCATGCTCATGCGGTCTGCCTTTACCAGAATGTCGCCAGGCAGGTAGGTTTTGATGTCGGTGTAGAGAATGCGGGACAGGTGGTCATTTGCCGGTGCGTTGTTGTAGTACTGCAGCGAGAGACTGGATGGATGGTATGAGCCAAGCGTGCGGCTGAAATCGTCGCGCACGACGCGGCGCCAGAGTTCGTCGCTGAAAAACGAGTTGGTCATGAAAAACCCGTAGCCCGGATCGTGGCTCAGGGTGGTGAGCAGGGTAGTAGCCTTGCGGGCGACGGTGGCGTGGCTTTTGGAAAACAGTTTTGCCAGTCCGGGAAACAGTGAGCGCCGCAGGAACGCCGGGAACAGATTGCGCAGGCGATTTTCCACGGCATCCACCGCATATTTGCTGTAACCGGCGAAGCTTTCGTCGCCGCCGTCGCCGGCCAGGGCCACGGTGACCTGCTGCCGCGCCAGTTGCGACACGAAGAAGGTCGGCACCAGCGACGGGTCGGCAAAGGGTTCATCAAAAAACGCGGCGATTTTTTCCAGATTGTCTTCGACATTTTCCTTGACGGTGAATTCGTGGTGGTCGGTCTTGAACTGGCGGGCGATTTCCGCCGCGTATTTCACTTCGTCGAATTTTTCCGAATCGAAACCGATGGAGCAGGTGGTCACCGGCTTGTCGCTGTTCTGCGCCATCAGGCCCACCACGCCGCTGGAATCGACGCCGCCGCTGAGGAAGGCGCCCAGTGGCACATCGCTCACCATGCGGCTTTTCACGCAGTGGTTGATGATGCCCAGCAGGTCGTCGGCGATGACATCGGCATCGCGCTGCGGCTGGTGTTTGAACGATACATCCCAGTACTGGCGTTTGCTGATTCCGGTGCGGGTAATGGTCAGCGTGTGGGCCGGTTCCAGTTTGTGGATGTGGGTGAAAATGGTTTTGGGATCGGGCACGTACTGGTAGGTGAAGAAATCGTAAATGGCATCCGGGCGCAGGTCGCGTTTCACCATCGGCAGCGGCAGGATCGCTTTCAGTTCAGAGCCGAAAATGAAATAGCCTTCGTGCTGGTAGAAATACAGTGGCTTTTTGCCGAGGCGGTCGCGGGCGATGAACAGCACCTGCTCCTGTTTGTCCCACAGGGCAAACGCAAACATGCCGTTAATTTTTTCCACCAGGGTTTCGCCTTCGTGCTGGTACAGCGCCAGCAGCACTTCGGTGTCGGAGCGGGAGCGGAACTGGTAGCCCTTCGCGATCAGATCCTCGCGCAGTTCCTGGAAGTTGTAGATCTCGCCGTTGAAGACGATGACATAGCGGTCGTTGACGGAATGCATCGGCTGCACGCCGGCGGGAGACAGGTCGATGATGGCCAGGCGGCGGTGGCACAGGCCCACGCCGTCATCAATATATTCGCCGCCGGCATCGGGGCCGCGGTGAAAAATGGCGTTCCCCATGGCCTTCAGGGTGTCGATGTCACCGGTCGGGTGTTGGAAGCGAACAAAGCCTGCAATGCCGCACATAAGGGATTCCGTTAATGATGGCCGTAAAGACGAGTGTAGATCTTCTGGAACAGTCCGCTGCGGAAACGCAGCCAGCCCAGTTCCTTTTTCGGGGACAGGCGCAGCAGTGCGCGCAGGGTTTCCAGCACCGCTTGTCGCAGCAGGTCGCCGCGGCTGGCGTAGGGGCTGCCTTCTGTCTGTGCATTGATGACAGCGGCGGCTGGCGGCGGCAGCGAACGGTAATATCCGTGGGGGCCGTGATTTTGCATCAGCAGCGCCAGGATGCGGGCGAAATGCCGTGTGTCGCTGGCGGAGAGTTGCTGGCACACGTACTGATAGAAGTAATCCGCCCGCTCGCGCATTTTCTGGCGCAGTTCCGGCTGCGGTGCGTGGCAACTGGCGAAGTACAGGATATTGGCCTTGCGAATGTCCTGCGCGGTCCAGGTGTCGTTGGGGTAGTCGAGTTTTTCCGCATGCTGCAGATAGGGCGAATCCGCGTCCGCCATCCATTGCGCGTAGTGCAGCAGTGCCTCCAGCGCGTAGCGGTAACCGGCGTCATCAGTCTGATGCTGTCGTTGTTTCACCGTGAGGAAGCGGATCACGGCTTGGAAAAACACCGTGTGAAACCAGGTGCCTTCGATGTCGTCGAAGTGGCGGTCGGCGATGCGATCCTGCGGGTGCACAGTGCCGCGGATGATGCGTTCGGCCTGCTGCAGCCGCGCTGGCTCGGCGGTGATGGCATAGGTATCAAGCACGGCGTTGATGTAATTGCCGACGCCGCGATCCAGCGGATAGCGGTGATTCAGCACGCCCCCGTTGCTGGCGGATTTGAGGCGCGGCAACGTCTGGCTTTTAACCCGAATCAGCTGCTCCACCAGCGTGCCGGTGCCTTCATAGAGTTGGCCGATCCACTGGGCAAGTTCCAGCACGGCAGCGCGGGAGGACTCCGCACCCGTCAGAAAATAATGCAGCAGCAGGCCGTGACTGTAGCAATGCTGGCCGCCGGGGCCGCCGCCACCGGTCACGTCCACGCCATTGGGTTTCTGCTGGCGCGAGTAGGTGCGGTGCGATGCGGTGAACGCATCCACATAATGATCGGTGTGCCAGAACAGGCCACCGTTATATTCGGCGCGATCCGCTTGCGTGTGGTAGATGTCGATGTCGGTGACGTGGCCGGCCAGATCGTTGGCCAGTTCCATCCAGGCGGGATTGCCGGTGTGCAGGAACTGGCGAATAAAGCCGTACAGCGGATCGTACTGGTTGTTGTAGTGCGAAATGAACAGCTCGCCGTTTTTCAGGTACAGGCTTTCATGATCCGCAAAAATGTCGCCGAAATGGCGCCAGCCGTATTCGTCGATGATTTCCCGCTTGGCGGAAAATCCCCGCGCTGGATCAAGCCCGGTGGCGATCAGTTCGTCGAGCGGTTCCGGCTGAGCGGCGAAATGCTGCATGCAACCGGTACTGGCAATGTAGTCTGCCGCAAGTGTTGCAACCAGCGGCGCTCGGGCGCCCGCCAGGGCATCGCGATTGGCGCTGAAATCAAGCCATACGCGGTGGGTTTTCTTCTCGCCGCCCTGCAGTTCAAACAGGTTGCCGGCCTGTTCCGGAAATAATTGCAGCTTGATGGATTCCGGCGTTGCCGTGATGGCCTTGGGAAAATTCTGCCAGAACTGGACGGGATGTATGCTCACGCCGGCGCTGCTGAATACCAGCGGGCTGGCGCGCAAGCCGGACTGCTCGCGAACGCCGTCTCCAAAGCGGTAACCGCGAAATGGCAGCGTCACCTGGCCCTGGTGATTGACGTGGTTGCGGCTGTCCCAGTGCTCGCCGCCGCTGGAGGCCTGCAGTAATTCGGCGTTGGCTGTTGCGGTAGTCCAGTCCTGGCCTGCTTCCAGCTGGTAGTGAGTCGAACCCGGTGACGGCAGGTGAATGCCGACACTCAGCTGACGGAAAAACACCGAGCCCGGGTCGCCCAGATCCCACAGGCCGCCGGGATGCTGCGCGGCGCGCGGATTGTGCAGGGTGAATTCCCAGCGCACGCGGGTGCTGTTGGCAAAAAAAGTGAAGCGGGATTCGAAGCGACAGAACGATTCGTTGGTCGGCGTGGCGAAAAATCCCTGCTGCGATACCGACAGCCTTGCTTGAGCTTTCTGTGCGGAAACGTCTGTTTGTTCGACCTGCACGGTGCAGCTGTCACCATTGGCAATGATCAGCTGCGGGCACTGCAACGCGACACTGTCACTGTCATCTGCCAGCAAACTGACAGCTGGGTGGCTGGCGTCCAACCGGAAGCGCGCCGCACCGGCGGCGATGATGAAAGCACTCTTCTGTTCCTGCAGGCTCAATGCAACTGGCGGTGCGGCTGGCGCCGTTTCCAGAATGACAAGTTGCAGTGTTTTGACACCCAGGGCGGGCACCGACGCGCTGAAATCCAGCAGGCACCAGCGCAGGCTGCCGTCGGCCCAGCGGGCGGTGACCTGAATGTCGGCCGGAATAACAGTGCCGTCCTCGTCCTGCAGTTGCAACAGCCCGGCGTTGGCCACAACGCCTTCCGCCAGCGGCACGCCCACGCGCAGCGGCTCGGCCGTCCGGTGGATTCCCTGTCGTTCCTGCAGTGTGATCGGGACAAACTTCATGGTCTGCGTCGTCGGGCCTTCGGTCATGTGGGTGAGCCTGGGGGATTTTGCCGGGTGCTTATATTAAAGCAAATGCGCGCATTGAAGCAGGGGTTCCGGCAGTACTATGCTTTTAATGTCGGGTTGAAGTTGGCAAACTACCCCGGACTTTCATCCACCACCCTGGCCCTGCATGGACATCGTATTCCTATCCCACCGGGTTCCCTTCCCCCCCAACAAGGGTGAAAAGATTCGCACCTTCCACCAGATCAAGTTTCTGGCGCAGCGGGGTCACTGCATTCAGGTACTGGCGCCGGTGGCGGGCGAGGAGGACATCCGGCACATGGCCAGTCTGAAGCAAGACTATTGCCAACAGACCTTCCATGCGCCGCAGCCCGGGCCGCTGTCCTACCTGCGGGGTCTGTTGAAGTGGCAGGCCCTCAGTGTCAGCCATTTTTACACGCCGGCATTGCAGCGGCAGCTTGACCAGTTACTGGCAGCGCAGAAAGTGGATGCCATCGTCTGCACCAGTTCCAGCATGGCGGAATATGTGTTTCGTTCGGAGGCATTGCGCCGTGCCGGGGCCGCGCGTCCTGCGCTGGTGATGGATTTCATGGACCTGGATTCGGACAAGTGGCGCCAATACCAGAAACTGAAATCCTTCCCCATGAACCTGGTTTATGGCCGCGAGGCGAAGCTGATCGCGCGCTACGAGCAGAAAATCCACCAGGCCTTCGATGCCTGCCTGTTCATCTCGCAGAATGAAGTGGACCTGTTCATGCAGAGCAATCCGGAACTGGGCCGGGTGCATGTGGTGGCCAATGGCATGGATACCGAAACCTTCCGCCCCGCCGCCGGACCCAAGCCGCAGCAGGGCCCGAATTTCCTGTTTACCGGCGTGATGGATTACCTGCCCAACGAGGACGCGGTGGTCTGGTTTGTCGAGGGCGCCTGGGAACAGGTGCGGGCCAAATACCCTGACGCGCAATTCTTTATTGCCGGCATGAATCCATCGCCGAAAGTGAAAGCGCTGAGCCGGTTTCCCGGTATTGTCGTGACCGGATTTGTCGATGACATCCGCGAATATTTCGACAAGGCGCATATTTTCATCGCACCGTTCCGGCTGGCGCGCGGTGTGCAGAACAAGGTGTTGCAGGCGTTCGGCTGCGCGTTGCCCACCATCACCACCGCGATGGGATGTGAAGGTATCAACTGCAAGCGCGGCGAGCACGTGCTGGTGGCGGACACACTGGAAGAAACGCTGGCGCAGATCGACTGGGTTATGACGCATCCGGAAGAGGCCGCACGCATCGGACGCAATGCTCACGATCTTATGCAGCGCGAATATTCCTGGAATGGCAAACTGGCAGCGCTGGAATCCATTCTGTCCACGCGGAAAGCGGCGGGGTAATTTGCTGTGCGCACTCACGTTAAAAATGCGATTTATCTGCTGTTTGTGGTGCTGGCCAGTCCGGTGTTTTTGTCTTACCGGCTGCTGGCGCTGATCGGCAACCGCGACAGTCTCACGGCCGGTTATTCCCAGTTCCTCAGCCTGTTTCCGGGCCAGCTGGGCAATTATTTCCGCAAGGCGGCGCTGCGTTTCATCATCACGAATTGTGACAGGGACAGTCTGGTGTCGTTCGGTGTGTTGCTGTCGCACCAGGACACTGAAATTGAAGCTGGCGTGTATATCGGTCCGCAATGCAACATCGGTAAATGCCGGATCGAAAAAAACTGCCTGCTGGGCAGCGCCGTGCACATCATGAGCGGCAAGAAGCAGCACAGCTTCACCGATCTGGACACGCCGATCCGCGATCAGGGCGGCCAGTTCGAGAAGGTGGTGATTGGCGAGGACACCTGGATTGGTAACGGTGCACTGATCATGGCCAACGTTGGCAAGAAGTGCATCATCGGCGCCGGTTCGGTCGTCACCGATGATGTGGAGGACTATTCAATCGTGGTGGGGAATCCTGCGAAGGTCGTTAAGAAGCGGGGGCCTTCAGCGCAAGGCGCCACATAGACAAAAGCGACGCAAGCGAAGCCGAGGTTTGATTCAAATATGGACGCTCTGCGGCATGGATGCCGCGGAGCAGCCCCCAGGGATGGGTTTACGGCGTGTCCAGATTTGAATCAAACCTCGGCTTCGCTTGCGTCCGCCTCAGGCGTAACCATACAACTTCGCCATCGACGACCACTCGAAATCATCCAGCAGGTGGGTCAGGCGTGCTTCCACCCGCTTCAGGTTCAGATAATGCCGGAACCGGCTTTTCGCCGACGCGCCCTGCATGCGCGGCTGGTTCGGGTCCACTTCCCACGGGTGCATGTAAAAAATATAGGGCTGGGTTTCCTTGCTGCTGAAACGGTTCACCGCCCAGCGCGTCAGCGCATACGGGTACAGCCGGAAATAACCGCCGCCGGAAATCGGCAGATTGCGGCCGAACAGCGGCAGTGTGCTCAGCGGAATTTCGTCGATGCCGGAATCCGTGTGGTAGCGGAAGCGCGGCGCATCCGGAATGCCGTAATGATCGTGTACCACCGGGTACACGCTGGAACTGTAGCGGTAGCCTTCCTCTGCCAGCACCTCATAGGCCCACAGATTGTTTTTGGTGAAGGAAAAACTCGGTGCGCGGTAACCGACGATGGGCTTCCCCGACAGATCCTCCAGCAGCCGCTTGGCATCTCCCACATCCGCCTTGAATTCCTCCCGTGTCTGCGCGCTGGCGCGTTGGTGCATGGTGCCGTGGCTGGCCAGTTCGTGGCCCTGGGCGACAATGCGCCGGATCATGGCGGGGAAGCGCTGGGCAATCCAGCCCAGGGTGAAGAAGGTGGCGGTGGTGTTGTGGTCCGCGAACAGCTGCAGCAGCTTGTCGGTGTTGGCCTCGACGCGGGGCGTGATGCTGTCCCAGTCCTTGGGTTTGACCAGGTTTTCAAAGGCCGATACCTGGAAGTAGTCTTCCACGTCGATGGTCATGGCGTGTTGCATTGGGGTCTCCGTAAGGGCGTTGGCCCCTGAATCACTCAGATGTTGGTTGACCTGGCTGGAGCAGGCCGGACAGGCGCAGCGCATTGCTGTTCAGCACCTGTTGCAGTTGTGCGTGGGCCGTTTCATTGTTGCCGCGATAATCCAGGCTGACGGCGACCAGCCCGCCACCGGAGGGCTGCAGCAGCAACGTGTTGATGGCCTGCTGCAACTTGATCCGGGTCTGGCTGCTGCTAATCCTGTTAGGTACTACATACCAGTAAGCCACCAGCCGCTGACGGTTGCGCAGCGAGGTGAGGTCCAGCACGGTGACAGCGCCGAGGCCATCCACCGGTTGGGTGGTCTGCTCCTTGAGTGACCACTGATCAATATCATAAACGCGGTTGGCCCAACTCACCAATTCCCGCCCTGCTTCGTTGTGCCGGTAGATGGCCTGGAACAGCTGGGCGCCGCTGGCGGCATCCTGTCCCAGGCGGAATTCGTCGGCGGTCTCCAGGCGCGGTGTCCAGTTTTGTCCCTGCGCCTGTTCCTTGCTGACGCTGTTCAGTCCGGCGTGGTCCAGGTCGAAGGCGGTTTCTGTGTACTGGTCCTGCACCAGCTTCAGGGTCAGCGCCAGCAGCAGGGGTGCGGCGGCCAGCAGCAGGGTGGTGCGGGTGGCATGGCGGCGCCAGCCGGGGTCGATCGTCGTGATCCGGTTCTGCCATGGGCGATGGCCGTCGGAAAAGAAATGCCCTGTCACCAGCAGCAACACCACCACCACCGCGAAGAAGAACCAGCCATACACCAGATGGTCGGCCCCGGCCGCGTGCTTCATGTTGGTGGCGTGGCCGATGTAGATGATGCCGAAGGCGCGGATGCCGTTGGCGATAATCGGCATCACCACCGAAAACAGGGCAAACGCCAGCGCGCGCCAGCGTGAGACGAAGTTGAGATAGGCATAGGCCGTGCCCAGCACCACGCAGGCAATGAAAAAACGCACGCCGGAGCAGGCTTCGGCCACCACGAAATGGCCATTGGGCACGCTGATGTAGAGCCCGTCCCGATACACGGGCACACCAATCAGGTGCAGCAGTGCGATGGCAATGTCGGCGGTGATCTGCTGGAACTGGGGAATCAGTTCTTCCCCCAGCGGCACACTGAACAGCAGGAACAGCAGCGGAAACCAGATTACCCGCACCACCTTCCAGCCCAGCAGAAACAGCACCATTGCCGGCAGCAGGCCGAACACGGCCAGGTGTTGCAGCACATCGATGAAAGCGGCCTGCCCCAGGGCCAGGGTCAGCAGCGCACCCAGCACCAGCAGCCCGCCGAGTGCGGAATAGCGCGGCGTTTGCGCCTGCACGGCGCCACGCTGTTGCCAGATCGCGTACAGCACCACCGGCAGCACGAAAAAGCAGTGGTTGAAGGTGTCGTTGATCAGCCAGACGCTGGCGGCCGACAGCAGGGCGTCGTGGAAAACGAGCAGCCACGCCAGCAGCCAGGCCGCCACGGCCAGTACCTGGTTGCGCAGCAGCAGGGTGTCCGCTGCCGGTGATGGATGTCGGGTTTCGCTATTGCTGATGGTCATCGGTTGACTGCGTGTCCGGTGTCAGATGTTTGATGCGGCGGGCCAGCTGTTCCAGTTTCAGCTTGAGCCGGGGGCGCTGGAAGCTGACCAGCTGCAGTTCGCAATGCTGGCTGCCCAGGGACTGCTTGTAGCGTGCCTCGCCACCCATGAAATCGTAATAGTCATAATGCCGTTCCAGATAGTGCTGGATCGCCATGGCATGCAGCAACAGGCCCGGCTTCAGATGCGGATCGGTTTCGGCGCGCAGTCCGCTCAGATAAAAATACACGCGGCCCTTATACAGAAAATTGTAGAGACAGCCCAGCAGTTCGTCGTTGCGGGACAGGGTGCAGAGTTCCACCCTGTCATCCGCGCTGCCATTCCTGATGAGGTGTTGATGGAAGCGCACGAAATCCGGATTGGCAAAGCCACTCTGCCCGGGTGCATTGCCCCAGCGCGCCCGGTGCAGGTCTGCCAGCTGCGGCCACAGGTTCAGGATGGCATCCGGCGTGCTGTGCGCGCTGAATGTCAGCGTGGCATCGGCTGCGTACAGCTTGCGGCTGCGATTGATCTGGTAGCGCGTGTTGCGGGACAGGCTGGCGAGGTAATCCGTTTTTGCTGCCCGCAATGCGGCCAGATTCACGCCATAGGCCGGTGCCGACCACCGGGTGATGGCGGCGCAATCCGGATGGGCATAGCGCGACAACACAGCTTTGTCGCTGGCGCCCAGTTCGAATTCGTCCCAGTCGTTTTGCCGCAGCAGATATTGCAGCAGCGCCGCCGGTGCGCTGTGTTCATGTTGCCGGTCCAGCAGCAGGCCGTTGTATTCGATCCAGATCTGATCCTGAACCGCATTACCCGTTCTGCCCAGGCGCAGTACGCGCGAGCGCAGGATGCGGTGTCGTATCTCCTCATTGCAGGTGAGCAGTGCGAGTCCCACAAGTTGGGACTCGCACTGGATCTGCACCAGGCGGCACCCGGGATTGAAGGTGGTCAGCCAGGCATCCACCCACTGCCAGGACAGGAAAAAATTCGGCGTCGCCCGCGCTTCCAGCGTCTGCCACAGGCGCGGCAGTGCGTCGCGGTCGGGCGCGCCGATAGTCACCTGGTAAGCCACTTGGTAAGTCGCCTGGTAGGAAGGGGGGCGGTCGCTCACGTTGATCCTTTCGGGTTGCGGCGGTTCATTTATGCCAGCCGGTCGGCGACGTGCCGCGCGATGGCGAGGGCGGCCGTCAGTCCCGGCGATTCGATGCCAAACAGATTGATCAGCCCCGGCAGCGGCTGGTCGATCCTGAAATCCTGCGCGGGCGCTCCCGGGCCCTGGATTTTCGGCCTGATTCCAGCATAGGCCGGAATCAGGCGGGATTCATCCAGCGCAGGAAAGTAGCGGCGGATAGCCCGGGCAAAGTCGGCGCGCAGATCGTCCGCCACGCGATAGTCTTCATGGGCGATGTAGGCCGTGTCCGGTCCGAAACGCACCTGGCCCTGCAGGTCCAGGGTGGCGTGAATGCCCAGCCCGGTCGTGGCGGCGTCCGGCAGCGGGTAGATCAGCCGTGTGAAAGGCGCGGCGCCGGACAGGGTGAAATAGCGGCCCGCGCACAAGTGCAGCGGGGGAATGGCGTTTGCATCCAGGCCGTCGATGCGGGCGGCCACTGCCTGCGCGCCGAGGCCGGCAGCATTGATCAGTTGCTCGCTGCGGATTTGACAGGTTTCGCCGACACTGTTGGCCTGGATGCTGAATCCATCGCTGAGTCGCTGCGCCTGCAGGAATTCGGTTTTCAGACACAGGGTGCCGCCGTGGGAGTTGATGCCGGCCAGCAGTGCCAGCATCAGGCCGTGACTGTCGACGATGCCGGTGGACGGTGACAGCAGGGCGGATGTGCCGCTGACATGCGGTTCCAGTTGCGCGAGTGCTTTCGCTTCAATCCATTGGAGATCCGTCACGCCGTTGGCGCTGGCTTTTTTCTGCAGCAGTTCCAGATCCGGGTGCTGTTCTTGCGTTCCCGCCACGATCAGTTTTCCAATGCGACGGTGGTGAACGCCGCGGCTTTCGCAAAATCGGTACAGCCGTTCCCGACCCTCTACACACAACGTCGCTTTCAATGAGCCGGCGGGATAATAAATGCCGGCATGAATCACTTCACTGTTGCGGGCGCTGCTGCCGGTGCCGTGGCGATCCTCCTGCTCCAGAATCACGACGGAGCGTTTGCGCAGGGCCAGCTCGTGCGCAATCGCCAGACCCACCACGCCGGCGCCGATAATGCAGCAGTCGAAATGGGCGGATCGGTCAGGCTGCATCGGCTCGCCTTCGCTCAGGGCAGGTTTTTCACAAGGTGCGGACCGATCAGGCGCGTCAGCCACACCGGCAATCGTTGCCACACCGCGATCGCAATGCGGTATTTCGGATTGTTCGGATTCAGCGCCGGCAAATCGGTCTGGTCCTTCAGCCAGTAATGCCAGTACAGCTGCTGCGGCTGCGCGCCCCATTGCAGCTTGAACTTGAACGTGCCCGCATCTTTGGACGAGCGGCCGAAATCGAAAAAACCGATGTCACTTTCAATCGCGGACTTCAGCACATTCCAGTACAGGAACATGTTGGCGTTGCAGGCATTTGCCTCGCGCAGGGTGGAGGCCCAGGGAATTTCCATGGTGTCGTGCCAGGCAATCAGGAAGGCGCAGGACACGGGTTTGGTGCCGAGATAGGCGACGGCCAGCCGCGCGTCGAGCGTCGCTGCGTCCAGAATGTTTTTGAAGAAATCCTTCGCGTACACCGGCGTGCCCAGATCGCGCATGTTGATGGCGAACACGTGGTAGAAGTCTTCCAGCAGTTCATGCCGGCCGGTTTTGAAGGTCAGGCCGCTGCCTTGCGCTTTCTTGATCTGCGCGCGCACCTTGGTGCCGATGTCGTCCCACAGAGTGTCGGGGCTCGATGGCAGCTTCAGGATCAGCGAGGATTTTTCGGTTTTCTGCACGTAGCCTTGGCGCGGCTGGGTGTCGCGGTATTCGATGTGGGAAACGCCCAGTGCCGCACCGCGTTCGTTCAGGTGCTGCATTAGTGTCTGTTCGATCCCGTCATGATCGGCCAGGGCGCCGCCGTAATTGAAAAACGGCACCGACACCATGTAGTTGCCAAAAATGCGGCTGTTGATCTGGATGGCGGGCAGAATGCCGCACATGCGCTGGTTCTGGTCCAGTGCAGCGAGATATAAAACCCGATGGCCGAATGAGCGCTCGATGATGTGCCTGAATTCGAACCGGTGGTACACGCAGCTGCGTGGCTGGGCATCGACATAGGCATTCCACTGTGCAGCCAGTTCGTTGCCGGCTTCCACCACCTGGATCTGGCCCGCCGGGGTTGTCGCACCAACATCACTGCGTGGGCAGAAGTGCGCTGAAACGGCGGGTGCTTTTTCTTCCGGCTTCGCTGCCGATGTCAGCAATGCGTTGGCGGCATTGTTCAATTCGTCCTGGGCGTGTTTGACCGCGCGAATTTTTTCCGACATCAGCCGGACCTGCTCCAGATGCGCTTCGGCCGGCGTACCGGCTTTTTTTGCCTCGCCGATTTTGCGCGAGCAGATGCCTTTTTCCAGCTCCAACTGTTTCAGTTCCGCCTTGGCGGTGTCAAAACGGGCATTGATCGATTGCAGTTCTGCGATGGCGGCGGGCGTCAGTGTGGCACGGTATTCATCCAGGTTGGCGGGAAGCTTGATGCGCTGTTCTTGGGTCACGTGCTTGGCCTTTGACGCGGGTGGCGGTGCTGGATGAGGGGCTGCAGGGAAATGGGTATTCTGCTGGAGCCGGCGCGATAAGTGAAGACAGTCAGACACTGTCTCCACTTGCTGCGCCCGAGCGGATTACAGTTCCACTTTCTCGATCAGGATGGCCGGCCAGTGCAGCGGCGCGGTGGTCTTGCGCTTGTTTTCGATATCGGTATACACGAAGCGCGCCTGATCCACGGAAACCTCCAGGATTTTCGCCAATTCCTCGGCAGGTTTCTTGTGGTTGTAGCACCAGAGCGCGATGTCCATTTCCTGGTAGGGCAGGGCGTAATAAAACTCGTCCTGGCCCTGCGGCATGCTGTAGGTGTCCGTGGTGGGAATGGCGTTGCAGATGATATCCGGCAGGCCCAGATGGCGAGCCAGCGCATACACCTGGGTTTTGTACAGGTGCGCGATCGGTTTCACATCGGCCGAGCCGTCACCGTTCTTCACGAAGAAGCCCTGGTCGTACTCCACCCTGTTGGGCGTGCCCACCACCGCGTAGTTGAGGCGATCCGCATGGAAGAATTCCACGGTTTTGCGAATCCGCTGCTTGTAGTTGGTGGCTGCTACGATCTGCAGGTATTCCTTCAGGCCCAGACGCTTTTCTGAAATCTCGCCGTTGGGCGATTGCACCACCAGCTGGAAGTGGTTGATCTTGCCTTCGGAACCGCCGGCAATCACGATCTTGTTTTTCCAGCCGGGGCCGTATTCGGGGAAGGTGGCCTTGATGGCCTCGTCGCGCCATTTGTAGCAGCCAATGGCTTCCAGCGTGGGCGCGATGTTGTGCACCAGATACTGGATGCCCAGGTGCTCAGCAAGAATGCGGCCCTTCTGTTCGCTTTCTGACGACGAATCCTGTTCCGGCAGCAGCAGGCCGAACACCTTGCCCGGGCCCACGGCTTTCACACACAGCGCGGCGGATACGGAGCTGTCGATACCGCCCGACATGGCGATTACCAGCCCGCGGCGGTGCACTTTCTTGCTGAGAATCTCGCGAATGCCGGCAGTGATCTTCGCCACTTCGGCGTCCTTGTCAAAGCTCAAAATCTGTTGCGCAATTTCCGTTTTCAGGCTCATGGTTTGTCCTCGATAAGTTCAGCCAGCAAATGTTTTCGAATTTTTCCGGACGCGGTTTTCGGCAGCACGTCCACTTTCAGGATCTGTTTGGGAATCTTGTAGGACGCCAGATTGTCCAGGCAGTATTTCTTGATCGCCTTGATGTCCAGCGCCTGGCCTTCTTTCATCACCACGAAGGCGGCGATGGTTTGGCCCAGCACCTCATCGGGCAGGCCTACCACGGCGACTTCCTCGATGGTGGGAAGTTCACTGATCACTTCCTCGATTTCCAGCGGACTGATGCGGTTGGCGCCGGACTTGATCATGTCCGAACGTCGTCCTTGCAGGAAGAGAAATCCGTCCGCATCGCAGCGGCCCAGATCGCCGGTTTTCAGCCAGCCGTTGCTGAACGTTTCCGCCGTGGCAGTGGCATTGTCCCAGTAACCCTGCGCGACGTTGCCACCCTGCGCATACAGCTCGCCTTCTTCACCAACGGCGCACAATGTACCGTCAGGACGGCGGATCTCGATGCTAACGCCCTGGATCGGCAATCCCACAGATCCCAGTTTTTCTTCCAGCCGTTCTGGCGGCAGGCAGGTGAGCCGCGCAGTGGCTTCGGTCTGCCCGTACATCACATACAGCGACTGGCTCATTTTTTCCATCACCTCGCGGATCAGCGGCACGGTCATGGCGCCGCCCGCCTGCAGCACATAACGCAACGACGACAGATCATGCTCGCTCACCTTGCCGCGACTCAGCAGCAGCGCGAAGGTGGACGGCACGCCGGCAAACCCGGTGATCGCTTCGCTTTGCAGCCGCGCCACCACCGAGTGCGGATACATCAGGCTGTTTTCCAGGTACAGGGTCGCACCCTGCACGATATGCGTGTGCAGCACCGAGTTGCCGTAGGAATAGTAGAACGGCAGCA
Source organism: Gammaproteobacteria bacterium (assembly GCA_013178375.1). Taxonomy (GTDB): domain Bacteria; phylum Pseudomonadota; class Gammaproteobacteria; order Pseudomonadales; family Ketobacteraceae; genus Ch67. The sequence goes on along the minus strand of JABLXQ010000046.1, from coordinate 44,949 downwards.
CGTTGAGGAAACGGTCCCCCGGCTGGATCGGCAGCGCCGCCAGAATCGAATTGACGTTCGCCAGCAGATTGCCGTGACTGATCTTCACGCCCTTCGGATTGCCGGTGGTGCCGGAGGTGTAAATGATGCAGGCCAGATCATCGGCGCTTGCATCCTGTTCATCGATGGCAGGATCAACCGGCGTGGACTGAATGTCACTCCAGTCCGCCAGCAGAACAGTCTGCTGCGGTTCGGGAATGGCGCCGTCCGCGCGTTGCTGCGTGGCAATAAAACCCACCGCACGTTCACCCTGCAACAGTTTCTGCATTTCGCGCGGCGCAAAATCGACGAACGCAAAGCGCGCGCCACAGTGGGCCATCCAGTTGTCGAAATCCCGCAACTTGGAATTGGTGTTCATGGGCACCACGGCGCCACCGGCCAGCAACACGCCGTAAAACACCGCGACATACTGCGGTGAATTGTCTGCCACCAGCGCAACGCGATCACCCTGCTGCAAACCCTTGCCACGCAGGAAAGACGCCACGCGGCGGGCATCCTGCCACATGTCAGCGTAGGACCAGGCCTTGCCGTCCGCGACCAGGCAGGCCTGTTCGCCCGCCTGTGCCGCGCGCTGCCTGATCCGTGCCAGCAAGGAATCCTTGGTCATGTCGCTAGTCTCAGCCGGCATTCTTGCGCTCAACGAACCTCACCAGGTTGTTGATCGAGTCCAGGTTGTCCGCCACCATTTCTTCGTCGGCCACTTTGATGCCGAATTCCTCTTCCAGGAAAAACACCACTTCCAGAATGCCGGTGGAATCGATGATGCCCTGTCCCATGAAAGAGTCGCCGTCGTTCAGCGCTGACGGATCATCAGTGAACAGGTAATTTTCCAGGATGTAATGCTTGATCTTGTCTTTAGCGGACATTGCCACTCCTTTTATCGTGCAGTGATGGATGCCGGAATTCCGCGGTGGCCGTTCCGGACGATGCGTTTATTTCATGAATAAGTGATGCCAGATCTGGGTCGACAGAATGCCCACCAGCGCCATGTTGTCCTTGTAGCCGATGGCCCGGCCCAGACGGATTTTTTTCACCAGCAGCTGCACCCGCTTGGGATCGAACAGACCGCTGGCACGGATCGCATCCTCGCCCAGCATGGCGTCCACATATTCGGGTGTCTTGGCCGAGAAAAACGACGGAATGTCCGGGGCGCGGTAAGGCTGCTTGTGCCGGTTGACGATGTCGCGCGGCAGGAATTCGCCCATGCTTTTCTTCAGCAGGTATTTTTCGTTCAACGCTTTCATTTTCAGTTTGGGCGGCAGTGCGTTGGCGAACTCGATGACGCGGTGATCCAGAAACGGAAAGCGGCCTTCCACCGAATTGGCCATCAGCATGCGGTCGCCCTGGGAACTCAGCAGGTAGCCGCCCATCAGGGTTTTGGACTCGATATACTGGGCGCGGTTGAACGGGTGCCAGCGCGGCAGATCCTGCGGCAGCGACTGGGCCAGCAGGTCGATGGCGTTATCGCGCAGAGTTGCCTTCACGTCGTCGGCAAAGAATTCCTTGCACTTCGCGGTGGTGGTCCAGCGCGGCACGTGGGAGAAATACGGCAGGTTCGGTTCATCCAGATTGCTGCCGAAGAAATTGCGCAGGTATTCCTGGGCGCGGCCGGGCGAGACATCCAGGTACGGATACAGCTTTTTCAGCAGCGCAGGCCGGAAACCGGAATCCTTGTTGGCAGCCCAGAACTGGCGGATCTTGGTTTCCTTGAAAATATCGTAGCCGCCCAGGACTTCGTCCGACCCTTCACCAGTCAGCACCACGCGGTAGCCCTGTTGTCGCACCAGTCCGGACAGCATGCGCATGGGCACCGGCGCAGTACGCAGCACCGGTGCTTCGGTGTGCCAGATGGTCTGGAAAAAATGCTCTGCCACGTCGGCTTCGCTGCATTGAATCCGGCTGTGCTCGGCATTCACCTGGCGGATCATCATCTGCTGGTAGCCGGTTTCGTCGAGGGATTCCGCATCGAAGCCGATGGAAAAGGTACGCAGTTTGGCGTCGCTGAAATGATGGATCAGCGCCACCAGCACGGACGAATCGAGCCCGCCGGACAGATAAGCGCCCACCGGCACATCCGAGCGCAGGCGGATGCGGGTGGCGTCAATCAGCAGTTCCCGCAGTTGCAGGGCCAGGGTGTTTTCATCGGCGCTGTGGTAGCCGCTCCGGTCCAGGGGAAAGTGCCAGTCCCAGTAACGCGAGACGCGGAAGCCCCGGGCATCGAGCACTGCCATGCAGCCGGGCGACAATTCGAAAACGCCCTCGAACAGGGTATTGGGGCTCAGCGGCGCCCAGAAGGTCATCAGCTGGTCCAGCGCGTTCAGGTCGATGCCGGGTTTGGCCCGCAGCGCCGGCAGGATGGCCTTGATCTCGGAGGCAAACACCAGACGGTCGCCATCCTGGGTGTAAAAGAGGGGGGTGATGCCGACCCGGTCCCGGCACAGCACCAGCCGTTGGGTGCGGGTATCCCAGAGCGCGATGGCGAACTGGCCGTTCAGGTGATTGACGAAATCGTTGCCGAACTGTTCATACAGGTGGACGATGACTTCGGTGTCGCTGTGGGTGTAGAACTGGTGGCCGTAGCTGAGCAGCTCTTCCCGCAATTCGATGTAGTTGAAGATCTCGCCGTTGAAGATGACCTGGATGGTTTTGTCTTCGTTGTGGATCGGCTGCCAGCCGCCGGCGAGGTCAATGATGCTGAGGCGGGCGTGGGCCAGTCCTACCTGATTGTCGGAATAGAAGCCGGTGCCGTCCGGGCCGCGGTGATGCAGTTGGGCGATCATGTCGTGTAACAGCGTTGAAGTCTGCCCCGACCATCCGTTCAAGGACGCAATGCCTGCTATTCCGCACATCGTCTGATTCGCAACCCCTGCAAAAATCCGCTCTCAAGCGCCGGGAGAGTCGTTAAACCGCGCCCTTAACACATTGAATCGTAAAAAGTATAGAGCATGTGAGCGCCGATGAATCAAGGTTATCCCGGATTCGGCTGGTTCAGCGCCAATGGCAGAAAGGGCGATATTTTAAACTGATGGGGGAAAGATGCCTACATCAATCCCTGTTCAGCGGCAAAATTGCCGGTTTGAAGCGGAATGCGAAATTGCTTTAATAGGCGCTTCGGAAAGGGGTAGTGAAGGAGCCTCCGCATGGCTGATATCAGGAAGTTGTCTCGCAGGGCGTTTTTGGGCGCCGTCGGCATGACGGGCGCGGCGGTGGGCGGGTTGTACCTCACAGGCAAGCTGACAGCGGTGCAGAACAAAGTGCACCTTCTGCTGCACGTGCCGGTGGAGCCGGTGCGGCTGTTCGTCCAGATCGGGGCCGACAATCGGGTCACGCTGGTGTCCCACCGGGTCGAGATGGGGCAGGGCATCAAGACCGGATTGCCACTGGTGCTGGCGGACGAGCTGGAGGCGGACTGGTCGCTGGTGGATGTGGTGCAGGCACCGGCGCATCCGGATTATGGCAACCAGAACACGAGCAGTTCCAACGGCATCCTCAATTCCTACTCCGTCATGCGGGAGATCGGCGCTACTGCCCGGAAAATGCTGGAGCGGGCGGCGGCATCGCGCTGGGGCGTGGATGAGGGTGAATGCCGGGCGGTCAGGCACCAGGTTTTGCACGAACTCACCGGCCGGTCCTTCAGCTTCGGTGAACTGGCAGAAGCGGCGGCGGCATTGCCCGTGCCGGCGGTGACCGAACTGACCTTCAAATCTCCGGCGGATTTTCGCTACATCGGCAAGGCGGTTCCGTCGGTGGACAACGCAGACATCGTGGTCGGCAAGGCCATCTACACCGCTGACGTGGTGCTGCCGGATATGCTGTTTGCCGTGGTGGAAAATGCGCCGGTGCTGGGAGCAGGTCTGCTGCGCTGCGACGATGCCGAAGCACGCAAGGTGCCTGGCGTGGTGGATATCGTCATCTTGCCGCAGCAGGGTTTTCCACTGGAAACCAAGCCGTTGCACGGCGTGGCCGTGGTGGCCCGCAGCACCTGGTCCGCGTTGCAGGGGCGCAAGAAACTCAAGTGCGAATGGTCCTCCAGTCCATACAGCACGCGCGGATCGGAGCCCTTTCGGCAGGCGATGGCCGAGCAGATCAGAACCCCAGGCGAAGTGGTGCGCACCACGGGTGATGTGGATGCCGCGTTCGCCAGTGCCAGCCAGGTGCATGAGGCCACCTATGTCGTGCCCCATCTTGCCCATGCTTCGATGGAAACGCCGGTCGCGGTGGCAGATGTCGGCTGGAATGGCTGCCGTCTGTGGGTGAGCACGCAGAATCCCCAGGCCGTACGGGGTGCTGTAGCCAGTCTGCTGGATCTGCCAAGGCAGCATGTGGAAGTGAACGTGCCGCTGCTCGGGGGCGGTTTCGGCCGCAAGTCCTTTGGCGATTTTGCTTCCCAGGCGGCGTTGATTTCCGCCCGGGTCGGCCGTCCGGTGAAGCTGTTGTGGACCCGGGAGGATGACATCCGCTTCGATTACTACCACGCCGTCAGCCTGCAACATTACCGGGCGGCGCTGGATGCCGACGGCCGCGTGGCAGGCTGGGTTCAGCGGGCGTCCTATCCCAGCATCCAATCGACGTCCAACAGCAGCGCGAACAAACCCAGTACCGGTGAGCTGATGGGCGGTTTTGCCAACACCCTGTTCGAGGTGCCCAGCCTGCGGTCGGAGATCCATCCTGCTGATCCGGCGGTACGCCTGGGCTGGTTGCGTTCGGTTACCAGCATCCAGCATGCCTTCGCCAACAATTGTTTTGCCGACGAGCTTGCGCATGCGCGCGGTAAAGACCCGGTTGAAAACCTGCTGGAACTGATTGGCACCGACCGCATCCTCGATCCGGCCTACATGCAGTTGCAGCACCCGCGCGAACAGGAGCACCCGGTGGACACCGCCCGCCTGAAAAACGTGATAAGGCTGGTGGCGCAGAACAGTGGTTACCAGCAACTGGGAAATGGCGCGGGATGGGGGGTAGCGGCGCATTTCGGTTTTTTCAGCTACTGCGCGGTCGCCACCCGGGTAAGTGTGGCAGGCGAGCGCCTCACGCTGGAGGAGGTGCATGTGGCGCTCGACTGCGGGCAATGCGTCAATACGGATCGGGTGCAGGCGCAGCTGGAAGGCGCCGTGATTTTTGGTTTGTCGCTGGCGCTGATGGGGCGGATAGACGTAGAAAACGGCCAGGTGGTACAGAGCAATTTTCACGACTACCCGATTTTGCGCGTTGACCAGTGTCCGCGAATCGTGACCCATCTGGTGCCCAGCACGTTGCCGCCGTCCGGCGTCGGCGAAACCGGTGTGCCACCGGTGGCGCCCAGTTTGGTGAACGCTATATTCGCGGCCTCGGGGAAACGGTTGCGTGAGCTGCCCTTGAATCGTACTTATCCCGAGATTGTGGCGTCACGCTGATCGTGTAGCCAGCAGAGGCGATTTGAAAAACTGATTAACGGTACAATAATACTTAAGCGATGTTGCTGAGGATGGCGACGTGGCGTGGTCAGTGTGCGCCTGGCATGGCTGATTGGCCTAAGTTACAGAGGGAAAGGTTTGGCTCGGTTGGTTGTTGTGAGCACAGCCCTCGAAGGCGCAGCCTTGCCTACTTTCCTTATAATTACTTACCATTGGCATTTTTGGCCGCTCCGTCAGTCAAGTCAGGCACGGGACGTCCCTGATTTACTTATCCTGTATCGTTCTGAAGGGGCATATGACCAGCAACCAAGAAGCTTTTGATATTGTCAGAATCGATAGCGATGACATTCCCCTTTTGAACCAGTTCTATCAGGCCCACTTCCAGGATAAGCCCAAGCTGAACAACCTTGATCTGTGGCGCTGGGAATTCCTCGACAATCCGCTTTGTCAGGCGGGCGCGCAGTTCTTCGTTATTCGCAGTGCCGGGGCGATCAATGGTGTCATTGGCGGCATCCGTACTCAAATCCAGGTGGGACAGCAGACGTATCCCTCCTGCCATCCTGTCGATTTCTTTGTTGCGCCGGACTACAAGGGATTTCCGGCGCTGCGGCTGTTTCGCAAGATTCTGGAGGATGTGCCGGTCTTTTACGCATCTTACGTGTCGGCGGATGCGGCCAAGTTGTTCGAGAAGGCGGGCTTCCTGAATCTGGACAACGATCTGCGAATGTACCATTACATGTTGAAGCCAAAGAGTGTCGGGTTGTCCCTGTTCGGATATGTCAGGACGCTTGGAGTATTTGGTGCCCGCCAGTTGCTGCGCATTGGCTTTTGGTTGTATGCGACCCTGCGTGGGTTGGACCGTTACCGTTACCGGGTGGTTGATCAGTTGTCCGAAGAGCTGGTCCCGCCATTCGATGCCGCGCGCTTCCCGAACCGGATTGGTTTGATCAAGGATTTTTCCTACCTGGCGTGGCGTTACGGAAAAAGTCCTGCCTTGAAGTGCAAATACTTTGCGCAGCGCAAGAATGGTGTTCCCAATTGCCTGGTCGTGGTGCATGAAAAAGCCGCTGATGGTTGTGCCGTGATTATGGACATCGTGCGTGGCTCGGATGATCTCATGGATGTCAGCAGTACCTTGCTGAAAGTTATAGCTCATTATTCTGCGCGTGATTACCATATGATTGCGGCAGTCGGCTTGAATAAACAGCTCGATCAGTTGCTCAAGAAACTGGCCTTTGGCAGCCAGCCCAGCAATTACCGATTCATGTTTTACGCAAAGGACAAAGAGCTGAAAAGTCAGCTCAATGATCCTGACAGATGGGATTTCAATCTGGGTGATACCGATGTCTACTAAGTTGAGTCTGACCGGGCTGAAGCGCTCGTTCAAATCCTTTGTGTCCCGACACGAGGCCATCGTGCTGACCTACCACAGCACTCTGCCTTCGCAGACACCTCTTATTCCTGTGCCGCACCACCTGGACGGTGATTTGTTTCACGATCAGATGCACTATCTGGTGTCGTCCGGTTTTAACTGCGTATCCCTGCAGCAGCTTGCTGAATATATTAAAAACAAAAGTATCCCGTCTCGTACGGTCGCGATCACGTTTGACGACGGTTTCTACAACAACTTGTCTGTCGCCTTTCCTATTCTTGAGCGTTACAGAATACCGGCCACAATTTTCATTGCCGCCGGGTACATCGGCTCAACCCGGTTGAATTGGCCCGAAGAGCTGGCGATTCTGTTGACGCTGGCGAACGTGCCACAGCTAAAGCTCGCTGATCGTGATCTTGCAATCGTCTCCAGCAGCGAAAAGGCGGTGGCCTATGAACAGGTCGCGCGCCATTTTTCCATGCTTGATGCGGATGGCATCCAGACATGCCTGAAAAATTTGCTGGACCAGGCGTCGTTGTCGCGGGAGGATCTGTACCGTAGTCCGCTGTATGAGAGCCTGCGTTTCATGACCTGGGATGAGGTTCATGCCATGGCGAAATCGGAACTGATCAGCTTCGGATCGCATACCGTCAATCATCGGCGTCTGGTCTATCTGTCGCCGGACGATGCGCAGCAAGAAATCGCTCAGTCCAGTGACATCATTCAGCAGCAGTTGGGAGCGTGCGCTGCCTTTGCCTATCCTCACGGTCGCTGGCACAAGGACTTCAATGACAGTCATTTCAATATGGCGGTTGCGGCGGGTTATGACATTGTGGTGACGGCGGATTCCGGTACCGTCACCACTGCGTCCAGTCCGCATGATCTGCGCAGGGAAAACATTCTCAATGGGCATCATCTCGCCCATTTCGACTATCTGCTGCGTGGCGGAATTTCATTTGCCCACATCCGTTCCCGGGCGGATGTAGTGAGGGGAATGCTGACCGGCTGCACCCAGTAGGTGGCCAGTCTCCGTCTATTCAATTACGGGTACAGCTGCGGCAGTATCAGTTTGCGGGTATATAGCAGATAGACCAGTCCGCCGGCGCACATCAGGCTGCGCAGATGGTAACGCCAGGCGCTGCGATAATGGCCGTTGCTGCGTTCGTAACATGAAATGGCGTGCAGACTGCGCCCCAGTTTTTTGCTGAATTCCTTTTTTATCGCCTCGGGTAGCGGATGCGACAGCATCTCGCTCACAACCTTCTCATCGGTATAGATGAATTCGGCCGTCTTGGAGAGTGAGTTCGGTGTGTCGTTCACTGCATAGGTGGGTTCGTTGATGAACGTTACCTTGCGGTCGCGGGTGATTCTGAAGGCCAGCAGGGTCCACTCGTAGTACTTCATCAGATCGCGGAAATAATCCGGTGTGACCGTGCGGGTGCGGAACAGTCCGCCACAGGAGGCTAGCCAGTTTTCCCGGGTCAGAGCCAGCATCGGATTTGCATTGATGTTGTCGCAGTATTTAACCCGGATTTCACGCTGGTCGTTCCGTACGTTGTAGCCGTTGGTAACCGCCACATCCAGCGATGGATCTTTGTTCAGCGCCTGAAGTCGTGTGGCCACGGCCGTTTCCAGCAGTTCATCATCGTCATCCAGAAAGCCGAAGTAGTCAGTCACGATTTTCGAGCGGCCATACTCCAGGGCTTTGGGCAGGCTGCCGATAGGCAGGTATTCCGTGATGATGTCTGACCGGTTGCGCAATTGCTGATACAGGGCGGGATCGAATCGGTCTCCATTGACCACCAGCATCACCTGGGCGCTTGCCCCTTTCTGCCGCTGGATGCTGTCGATAGCCCGCAACAGTTGGGCTTCCCGCCTTTTTTCGCAAGTTGTCGGAATAATGACGGTAACGGTTTCAATCATTGTGCATTTGGCCGGCAACTGCGCGGCCAGTCCTTTACGTTTTCGGTGCCGTGGATTCGAAGTCTGAGTCAGGGCCCCGGGTTGTTGTGTGCTGGCAGGCTCAATTGAATCAGTGACCGGGCGTTCCGCAGAGACATTTTGCGGGCCGGATTTTACCAATACCCGGCCCGTAAACACAGAATGAATTAAGTTTGTACGAATATTGGCAGATCCGCCATTGGCAGGCTGCACATTGACAGCGTTAAAAATGCCGTGTTTGAGGTGATGCAGGAGGGGGGGATGTCAACATGATTGGGCGCGCCGGGGGCATAGGAGTGCCCCCGGCGGCAGGATGGCATTTACTCGACGGTCAGCCTGAACAATTCTGACATATCGCTCTCCAGCCCATAGGTATCCAGGGCGGTCACACCGAAGTAGTAGGTTCCAGGTGCCAGTTCGGTAATGAGTGCGCTGGTTTCGCCGGCGCCAGTGGTCATGACCGACGTGAAGGGACCTGCGGTGCTGGTCGCGATATAAATCTCGTAACCTGCGATTTCGCTGCTGGTCAGCTTGCTGCCGTTTTCCCGGGTAGTGGGAGCACTCCAGGTCAGCTGGGCGGAGCGGGTGCTTACGGCTGCCACCACGGACACCGAGACGGTGCTGGTAGTGGCGCTGCTGCCGGCATTGCTGGCCACGCAGCGGTAGCTGCCGGTATCGGCGGCGCCTACATTGGGGAGTACCAGGTCGCTAATGCGGGTGCCGGCGGCAACCTGGGTGCTGCCACGGTAGCATTTGTAGGTAATGGGTGCTTCGCCGCTGGCAGCGAAATCCAGGGCCAGGGTATCGCCTTCATTCAGCGTCTGGTTGGCCAGCTGCTTGGTGATGCGAACTTTCTCCCGCACAGTCACGTTTACCGTGTTGCATTTCGCGCTGCTGACGCTGTTTTTTACGACACAGTAATAGCTGCCTGCCTGGGCCATGGTGAGGCCCGACAAGGTGAGGCTGGGGCTGTTGCTCTTGACCAGGGCATTGTTGAAATACCAATCCACGGAGGGGGTGGGCTTGCCGGTGGCTGCCACACTCAGGGTGACGGACGCGTCCTCGAATGCACTGGCCGCAGCCGGCTGGGTAGTAATCTTCACGCCCTGGTTGACAGTAAGGGTGAAGCTGTTACAGCTGGCGCTGCTGTTGGTATTCCAGATCCGGCATGAATAAGTGCCTTCGTCGCTTGCCTTCAGACTGGAGAACGACAGGGTAGGGCTGTTGATACCGAGGCTGGTGCCGTTCTTGCTCCAGTCGTAGTTCAGTGTTTCGCCCACGGCCGACAGGGACAGGCTGAGACTGGTTCCTTCATTGCCTGTAGTGTTGCCAGGCTGGCCCGTGATCTTGACCGACTGGCTCACGGTAATGCTGGCCACGTTGCAGGTCAGCGAGCCGGAGGTGTTTTTCACCACGCACTGGTAGTCGCCCTGCTGCGATGCGGTGATGTTGCTGAGTACCAGGCTGGCGCCGGTGCCCACCAGCTTGCCACCGAAATACCATTCGATGGTGGGAGTGGGTTCCCCGGTGACGGCGACACTCAGGGTTGCGCTGCCGCCCTCGTAGGTGTTCTGGCTTACCGGCTGGCGTGTGATGGCCAGTGCGTCCTGCACGTTCAGGGTGAAGGCCGGGCAGTTCAGGCTGCCACCGGTGTTGTAGACCCTGCAGCCGTAGGTGCCCTGGTCCACTTCCTGGACTGACGCAAAGCTCAGCGTGTTGCCGGTGCCGGAAATTACACTGCCGTTCTTGGTCCACTCGAATTGCAGGTTATCGCCAGTGGCAACCAGGCTGAAGCTGACGCTGGCGCCGCTGATCACGGTTTTGCTGGCAGGTGCGGTCGTGATGGATACGCCCTGCAGAACGGTGACGGAGGCTTCTGTGCTGGTGTCCTTGGCCACGGCATTGCTGACCTGGCAGCGATAGCGGCCGGCATGCGAGCTGGTGACGGATGCGAAGTTCAGTGCGGCTCTGCTGGCGCCGCTCACGTTCTGCCAGGCGCTGCCATTCCACTTTTGCCACTGATAAGTGATGGGCTGGTCACCGCTGGTTGCAATGACCAGGGAGCCGGACTGGCCGCTGTAAAGGCTGGTGTTCACCGGCTGGACCGTGACCTTGGCCGGACCTGACACCGACAGCTGGGCTGAATTCGAGAATGCATATTTTTTATCGCTATTGGACACCTTGACCTTGTACAGACTGGCATCCGTCGTGGACACGGCATAAACCGTCAGGGTGGCAGTGGCGGTGCCGCTGTATTTGCTGCTGTCGTAGATGGCGTAGTTGCCCTTGTACCAGCGGTAGGAAAGCTGGCCATGACCGCTGGCGGCGCTGGTAAAGCTGGTGTTCTGGCCGGTGACGGTCTGTTTCGCGACGGGCTGCTGGGTGATGACGACCGGATTTTTCAGGGTGACCACTGCCGTGGACGAGGTGATGCTGCTGCCTTCGTTGCTGACCTTGACGCGGTAACGGGTGGCCTTGGTGGAATCGACGTTGCTGATCAGCAGGGTCTTGTCGGTAGCGTTGGCAACGTTTTTCCAGGCGCCGTTCGATTCGGATTGCCACTGATAAGCCAGACCGGTTCCGCTGGCGCCGACCGTCATGCTGGCGTTGTCGCCCGGATAGACGGCGACGGACTGTGGTTGGGAAGTGATGGTGGCAGACGTCCCGATGGACAACTCAGCCGACGCAGATTCGCTGGTGCTGGCGTTGCTGACATCCACCCGGTAAGTGCCGGCATCGTCGGCACCCGCGATGGCCACATTCAGGCTGGCGCCACTGGCCCCTTCGACCAGGCTGTCGTTGTGATACCACTGATACCGGAGGGCAATATTGCTGGAGGCCGCGACACTGAATGTCACGGTCTGGCCCGGATAACCGAACTGGTCCTGCGGGGCCGCATTGATCTGAATCGGCTCAAACACCGTTTCGGGCGGGACTTCCTCGCCGACTTCTTCGGTAGGTGCATTGCCGTTCTGATTGGTGGCCTGCTCGCTGTCTGCCTGTTTACAGGACGGCAGCAGGAACAAAATCCCCAAAACTGCAGCGATGTGCAGAATTCGTCTATTGGTCATAGTTGTCATGAGCAAGGCTCGAAAAGCAAACGCCCGTTATGCCGGGCAAACAGAATCCGTTCAGCGTCCCCGATGCTGGCAGATATTTCTGCAGCAAGATTTGAATGTGTTCACAAATTTTCCGGAATCCTGTTGCTTCCTGATATGAATTATTTGTGATCGGTTAAATTTTGTCCGCTCTGACGGGAGTCGGGTGCTGCTGTTGGGTCAGCCGGTTGAATCTTGGGGGCGGAGTTTAAAGCAAATGGTTGCAGGATTGAATTTTCACAAAAAGGTAGAGAGGTATTACCGGATCAGGAGTGGCGGGAGCGTTTTGCGTGGTCGAAAATTAATCAAAAGAGATGCGCCGGAGGGGGTGATCCCGCTCCGGCGCGATGGGTGTTACTGGATGGTTACGCTGATGGTGGAGGACATGCTGCTTTGCAGGCCCTTGGTATCAATGGTGCTCAGGGCGAAGTAGTGGGTGCCTGCAGCCAGATCGCTTACCACGATACTCAGTTCACTCGGGGTCAGCGAGGCCAGCTTGGTCAGAGAGCTGGTGCCGGTATTCGAGTGGTACAGGTTGTAGCCGGCGATTTCAGTGGCAGTCAGGGCAGTGCCGTCCTGACGGGTGGTTGGTTTGCTCCAGCTGATCTGGGCAGAACCGGTGCTGACGGTGGCCACGATCTGCAGGGCTGCTGTGCTGGAGGTGGCAGAAGAGCCCGGGTTTTTCACCACACAGTAGTAGTTGCCGGTATTGGATGTGGTGCTGCTGGAGTAGGTCAGCGTGCTGGCAGTGGCGCCGCTGATGGCAGTGCCGTTCTTGTACCACTGATAGGTCATGGGCGCGGTGCCAGTGGCGGCCACTTTCAGGCTGGCACTGGTGCCGGCATCCAGGATCTGGTTGGACGGCTGGGTGGTAATGCGCACGATCTGGTTCACGGTCAGCGTGAAGGGGGTGCAGCGGATCTTGGTTCTGCCGTCGTTCACGAGGCAGGAGTAGGTGCCGGCGCTGGTAGCGTTGGCACTGCTGATAGTGAGAGTGTTGGTCTTGTTGCTCAGCATGGTGTCGTTCTTGTACCAGTAGTAGCGGATGGTGCGGTTACTGGTGGCGCTGACCTTGAAGGAGATGGATTTGCCTTCGTAGACACTGGAGTTGGCTGGTTGTGACAGCACCGAAAGGGCCGCTTCAGCAGTCAGGCTGGTAAACAGCGAAAGAAACAAGACAGCAGTGAACAGGAATCCTTTCGCGTTGAACATCCCTCTGTGAGTGGCGGAAGCAAACATCTTTAAATCACCTTTCATTAGAGCTGGGGGAAGTGGAGCGTTACGTAGAGAATTCTAGGAGGTGGGTCTGGCCATTCTGTGCGGCCTGCTTCACGAATTTACCCCCCACTAAAATGTCTTTTCCCGAACGTGCATTAAGTCGCATATGGTAAGTGAACAAGGGCCGCAAAAGATGCGATCCAAGTCCATTTTGGTTGGTATATGTCCATGTATTACAAACAAAAAAACGGGCCGAAGCCCGTTTTGGAGGGGAGTGAAGAGCGGTATCAGTTGATAGTGACGCTGAATCGGCTGGTTTGTGCGCTTTCCAGGCCGTTGATGTCGGTGGTTGTCAGGGCGAAGTAGTGGGTACCGACGATCAGATCATCCACCAGCACGCTCAGTTCCGCGGCTGTGAGGTTGGTGAGCGGGGTCAGCTGGCCGTTAGAGGTTGACGAGTAGTAAAGCTGGTATCCCGCAATGTCGCCGGCCGTCAGGGTGGAGCCATCGGCACGGGTGGTGGGCCGGCTCCAGCTGATCTGGGCGCTGCCGGTTTCCGCTGTGGCCACCACTGACACGGCGGCGGTAGTGGAGGTGGCGTTGGAACCCCCGTTTCTGACGATGCAATAGTAGTTGCCGGTGTTGTCGGCGGTGACGTTGCTCAGATTCAGTTGGGCGGTGGTCTTGCCACTCATGGCCTGGCTATTGAAATACCACTGGTAGTTCAGCGGACCGGTGCCGGTGGCGGTGACGCTGAGGTTGACGTTCGCACCCGCGCTTACCATCTGGTTGGCAGGCTGCTGGGTGATGCGGACGATCTGGTTTACCACCAGGCTGAAGTTGCTGCAGTTGACGGTGAGAGTGCCGTCGGTCACCGAGCAGGAGTAGGAGCCTGCACTGCCGGTGCTGGCGGCGGCCACGGTGTAGCTGGTGCCGCTGGCGCCACTGATCTTGCTGCCGTTTTTGTACCAGCTGATGGTAACCGGGTAGTTGTGCGATACGCCCAGGGTGAAGGTTGTGCTCTGGCCTTCATAGATAGTGGCGTTGCCGGGCTGGGAACTGAGGCTGAGGGAATGCGGCACTGTGTTCGGTTGATCGGTGCCGGTATCGGTCCCGCTGTTATCGGTGGATTCGGTGGACGTGCTCTGGGCCTTGGCAGAATCTGCGCTGCCGCCACCACAACCACTCAGCAGCAGGCTCGAACTGGCGATCATCAGTGCAAGCGCCGGCGCCCTGAAAAGTCCTTGTGCTATCGATGAAATGGCCATCACGTTGACTACCTTTTGAAAATTTGTCCATTGGAGCGGTTCGCACGAACCCTGTAAGGGTCAGAGTAGCCAGCAGGCTCCGGCAGGCGTGTGGGCCAGTTCACAGCTTGATGGATCAATCAAAATACATACAAAAATTGAGCAGAAAGTCACAGGCGGGGGGTGAGCCGGGTTCTGTCCGAACTGTGGCCTGTGTCTTACGCGATGCGGCGGGATGGCGGCGGGGCCTATTTGACTTGTTGAAGTCAGTGGGGGAGGAAGCGGGGCTTCCTCCCTTTCACTGTTATTGGACGGCGACGGCAATCCTGCTGGACTGGGCGCTGACCAGCCCCTGGGTGTCCACGGTAGTTAGGGCGAAGTAATGGGTGCCCTTGGCCAGTTCCTCCACCTGCAGGCTCAGTTCGGCACCGGTGACGGTGGTGAGCTGGGCCAGTGCGCCAGTGGCGGAATCCCCGTGGAAGACCTGGTAGCTGGCGATGTCGCTGGAAGCCAGGGTGGAACCATCCGCCCGCTTGGTGGGAGCGTTCCAGCTCAGCTGTACTATGCCGTTGGGATTCGAGATGACGGTCAGAGTGGCCTTGCTGCTGTTGGCGCTGGAGCCGCCATTGGAAACCCGCACATGGTACTGACCGCCGTTGACGCTGGTGGTGTCGGTCAGGCTTAACTGGGCAGCGGTCTTGCCGGTCAGCGGCTGGTCGTTGAAATACCACTGGTAGCTCACCGGGCCGGTGCCGGTAGCGGCGACGCTGAAACTGACGTTCACGCCCTCGTTCACCATCTGGTTGGTGGGCTGCTGGGTGATGCGGACGATCTGGTTGACGGTCAGGCTGAAGCTGGCGCAGTTGACGGTCAGGGCGCCATCGGTCACGGCGCACGAATAGGTGCCGGCGCTGCCGGTGGTGGCGTTGGCAACGGTGTAGCTGTTGCCGCTGGCGCCGCTGATCGGGCTGCCGTTGCGGTACCAGGAGACACTGACCGGGTGGCTGTTGCTGTAGGCCAGGCTGAACGTCTGGTTCTGGCCTTCGTAAATGACCGCATTGGACGGTTGCGAGGTCAGGCTCAGGCTGTGCTGTTCCGGTGTCGGCGTGGGTGTCGGGTCGGTGGTGCCGGTCTGGGTGCCGGAGCCGTCGCCGCCATCAGTCTGGACCGGGGGTTCGGTGCTGCCGCTGCTCTGGGAGCCACCCCCGCATCCGCCCAGCAGCAGGCCGGAAGTGGTCAGAACCAGCGCCATTCCTTGCACCTTGAGCAGGGTTTTGCAGAGAGATACCAGTAACATCGTCATTACACCTTCGGTTAAAAAATGGGCAGTAGAGATCGAATTTCTGGCTACCAATATAGAAACCGGGTGGAGGCGGTCCTTGAGGGCCAGTTCTCAGTTCCGTGAAGCGGAAAATGCGGGTGGCCAAGCTGGGATGGAGTTCACTGCGGGAACGAGATAGCGTGGGGGATGCGGGGTGGGGACGGTGACAGCATTGTGTGATTTTTGTACGATACTGATTAGGCCGAACGTTTGTCTGACTTTAGTGACCGGCAGTCGGCAGCCTGGAGAGTCCTGTCTTCCTGCCCGGTTTGATGCTTTGTGGTTGACGGCGCCGTGGTAGTATTCCAAGGGCAGGTGAGTTTGCCTGTTGCCCTCGGGACCGCAACCCGGGAACGGCAAGGCAAACCTGTGGTTGTATTGATTTTGAGCGCACCGCGCGGTCACCGGCCGGGGCACAATGCCCGGAATAAAGTGGCGTGCACCTATTGCGCATTCGTATTGGGGTTAGATTGAACGGTTCAGTTCTCAAGCAGGGATTCAGGCCTGACATCCAGGGTTTGCGTGCCGTCGCGGCGCTGCTGGTGTGTGTTTACCACCTGTGGTTTGGTCGCGTATCCGGTGGCGTGGACGTGTTTTTCGTGGTCTCTGGTTTCCTGATTACCGGCATGCTGCTGCGCCAGGTGGACCGGCGGGGCCGGATTGATTTCCCGGGTTTCTGGGCCCGCCTTCTTAAGCGGCTGTTGCCCGCTGCGATCACCGTTATTCTTTTTACCTGCCTAGCGTCTTATCTTCTTCTCCCCAAGGTGGAATGGAAGGGCACCATCAAGGAGGCCGCCGCCGCCGCGGTTTACCTGGAAAACTGGCTGCTGGCATTTGATGCCGTTGACTATCTTGCGCGCGAGACGCCACCCAGTCCGTTCCAGCATTTTTGGGCGCTTTCCACCCAGGGCCAGATTTACCTGATGTGGCCTTGTCTGGTGGCGGCGGCTGTCTGGCTGGCGTCGCTCCTGCGTCGGGATGCCCGTGCGACCATGGCGTCGGTTCTGATGGGGGTGTTCGGGTTGTCGCTGGCCTATTCCGTGTATGCGACCCGCACGAACCAGGCGTTTGCCTATTTCGATACCGGCGCGCGGTTGTGGGAATTTTCCCTCGGTGCACTGCTGGCGGTGCCCAGGGTGCCGTGGCGTCCGCAGGGCGTGGTGGCGGCGCTGGCGGGATGGGCCGGTTTGCTGGCGGTGGTCAGTTGTGGCCTGCTGTTGCAGGTGTCCACGGTGTTTCCGGGGTATGCGGCGCTCTGGCCCACGCTTGGCGCGGTGCTTGTTCTGCTGGCGGGCTCCGGCAACAGTGTCTGGGGTGTTGCCGCCCTGTTGCGTGCCCGTCCACTGCAGTTTCTCGGCAGCATTTCCTATGCCCTCTATCTGTGGCATTGGCCGCTGCTGATTCTGGTCTACGCCTATTCCGGTACGCGTGAGGTCAGTCTGGGGCAGGGCATGGCGATCCTGCTGGTGTCCATGCTGCTGGCCTGGCTCACCACCCGGTTTCTGGAGCGGCCAGTACGGCGTGACCTGTTTCCCGGGCCGGGTCCGGTGCGGGCGTTTGCATTTGGCGCCGCCTGTGTAACCACTACCGCGCTGGTGCTGGCGGTTTGGGCAGGTTATACCCTGCGGCTGCAGTCGCTGGAAATAGATGCGGCCACCCGGGTGGGCAGTACGGATTATCCGGGTGCCCAGGTGCTGATGCCCGGATTTGCGGTGGGTGGCCCGGTACCCAGGTCGCCGTTACCGGGCCCTTTCCGCATCAAGTCCGACCTGCCGGCGTCTTATAGCGATGCCAGCCACCAGAAGTTGCTGAATGATCAGGTGCGGGTGGGGGACTACGGCAAGCGGGACGGGCGTTACGTGATTGCGCTGGTAGGGGGATCTCATTCCGCCCAGTGGCTGCCAGCGTTGCAGGTCATTGCCGAACGCCACGATCTGCGGATTCTGAACATGACGAAAAGTGGTTGCTGGTTCAGCGATGAGGCCAAATCCGATCAGGCTCTGGAGGGCGCTGCCGAGTCCTGCGGTCGCTGGAACCGCAACCTGCTGAAGGAGCTGGAACGTATCCGGCCCGATGCAGTGTTCACCACGCTGACCCGGGCTGCCGGTATGGAAACGGTGCCGTCGAAGTATGTGGAAAAGTGGTGGCAGATGCAGGCGCTCGGGATCGACGTGATCGCGATCCGGGATACTCCTTGGCACAGTACCGATCCGGCGCACTGCGTGGACGTGTTCGGTCCCGCAAGCCGGCGCTGCCAGTTGCCAAGACAGAAGTCGCTTTTGCCGGAAAATCCCGTTGCGGATATTGCCGGTCTGCCGGCACGGTTGCGCCAGATCGATCTCACCCGCTATCTGTGCGATGCGGAGCGCTGTCCGCCTGTGATTGGTAACATAATGGTTTACCGCGACAGCAATCACCTGTCTGCCAGTTATGTGAAAACCCTCGGTCCGGCGCTGGAGCCGTTCATTCGTGACTGGCTGGCGAGCCGGCAGCCCGCCACGGATTCCCGCAGCGTCACCCTGCTGCAGGCGGCGGCCGGCGTGGCCGATCCGGTAGCCACTCCGCACTGAGGGATGCCGTCGTCAGCCTTCCCTTTCCAGCAGGAAAAAGAACGGCTGTCGCATTCCCTTCAGATCCATCACACCCAGCACTGTCTTGTCATCGATCCGGTGGAAAATATCGTTGATCGGCAGGTTGTCGTACTGCATGGCGGCGCTTACCTTGCCCCGGTACTCGATCATGCGCAGCCGTGCCCTGGGTTGTTCAGTCCGCATCAGCCGCGACAGCAGGCTGAAAAGACGGCGGCTGAATGCGTGACGGGCCAGCGGGGTGTTGCGGGCATGCTTCATCGACATCCAGCGCGGATCCAGTTTGACCAGGGAACCGTCGCTGGCGGTGAAGACCAGTGGATGCACCGCTTCGGCGCTGAGAAATTCCTTGCCGTACCAGTTGAACAGTTCCAGCAGGCCGTCCATGGGATGGCCGGTGGCGACACCGCGTCCGCGCCACCGCCCCAACATGAAAGCTTCGTCCACCGGGTCCAGCGAGTCGAACCAGGCCAGTGCCTGTTCAGTGGTGCAGGTACTGGCTTGCATGATTTCCTGAAACGGTACAGAGCTGTTCACGGCTGCATCCTCATTGGCACGATGATTGATGCGGCTTACCTTAGCTGCCTGCGCCGGGACTGACACTGACCAAAACGCCCATTCTTATTGACCTGCGGCAACGGCGCGAAAACTGATAACATGCCGCCCCACAGCGTTGCCCAGGAGTTGTTGCCATGACTGATTCCATCCGGCTGGACCGGCGCAGTTTCATCAGCCTGACGCTGACGGCTGGTGGTGCCCTGTTGCTGGAGTTTCCGCTGACCGCTCACGCGGCCAATCCCGCGGCACCGCCAGCGATCACCGGTTTTTTTGAAATCGGCACGGACCACCAGCTGTACATACTGCTGAACCGGCATGAAATGGGGCAGGGCCTGAGCGATGGCCTGCGTACCCTGTTCGCCGAAGAACTGGGCACGGCACCGGAGCGCATTCGGGTGCGCCTGCTCAGTTCCGGCCCGACCCAGGCCAACGCCCTGACCCAGCCGCTGAACACCGGTGGCAGTGCTTCCACCCGCACCAGCTGGGTTCCCGTGCGCCAGGCCGCCGCCTACTGCCGCGACGTGCTGCTGAAGGCCGCCGCACTCACCGTGCAGGCGCAGGCACCGGGCCGCCCGTTGCCCCGATTTGAACTGCGGGACGGCTGGATTCTGGGCCCGCGGGAGCCGCTGCGCTTCGCGGCGGTGCTGGGCAAGGTGACAGAGGCTGCCCGCGCGGTCGATCCGAAGCGGGTCAGGCCCACGCCGCCGCCCTGGCGTTACATCGGCGAATGGAAGGAGCCGGCCTGGCTGAAGGAGAAGGTCACCGGTGTGGCGAAATACGGTTTTGATCGCGCCTGCGAACTGGTGGCGTCGATTGAACGGCCGGACCGCTTCGGCGCCGAGCTGGCGGGCATGAATGAACAGGCCGCACTGGCGGTGGCGGGCGTGACGGCCGTGATTCCGCTGCAGTCCGGCGTGGCCGTGGTGGCGAAACACACCTGGGCCGCGTTGCAGGGACGCAAGGCGCTGGCAGCACAGTGGAAAGGCGGTGCCGAACTGTCCAGTGTCGACCTGGGCGATACGCTGGCCGGCCTGCTGGACAAGCCCGGTCTCAGCCAGGCGGTGGTCACCGAGGGCGCGGCGCCCACCACGGCGCCTGCCCTTGAGCGCGTTTACCGTCTGCCATTCCTGGCGCACACCCCCATGGAGCCGCTGGCCTGCACCGTGTCAGTGGGATCAAAACGCTGCTATATCCAGGCCGGCACCCAGCGTCCCGATACCGTGCGCATGCTGGCCGCCAGCATTACCGGTCTGCCGATGAAAGCCATCCAGCTGGACGACGAGTTGTCCGGCGGATCGTTCGGCCGCCGGCTGGGGACAGATTTCATCGCCGAAGCCCTGGAACTGGGCGTGCGCCTGCGCAAGCCGGTCAAGGTGGTGTGGACCCGCGAGGACCTGCTGGCTTCAGGCCAGTACCGTCCTCCGGCGGTGATCCGGATGCGCGGCCATGCCGGCCCCAGGGGGCAGTTGGTGGGCCTGCAGCATCAGGTGGTCAGTACCGCCCGGCTGAATGAAACAGCGTCGGCGCCGCCAGCCAGGGGCGACCTGACCCAATATCTGAAAAATCTGATGGCCCCTGCACCCGGTAAAACTGTGGAGTACAGCCAGGGCGTGGTGCCGTCAAAACGGGTGGGCGAATCGGCCGTGGAAGGCGTGCGGCAATGCCATTACCGCCTGCCTTACCGGCGGGTCGAGCATGTCCCCGTGGACCTGCCGGTGCCCGTGGGTTACTGGCGTTCAGTGGGCAACAGCCTGAACATCTTTGCCCAGGAAGTGTTCATCGATGAATGGGCGACACACCATCGCCTGGACCCGCTTTCGTTGCGTCTGCAGTTGCTGCCGTCGCCTTCGCGCCTGCGGTCGGTGCTGGAGCGGGTGGCGGAACTGGCCGGCTGGCCCCAGCGCGGTCCCGACAATCCCATGGGGCTGGCCTGCTTTGCCGGTTACGACACTTTTGTCGCCACTGTCGTGCGACTGCAGCCGGGGGCCACCGAGCCTGGCCACATCGCCGAAATCGTCTGCTCGGTGGACTGTGGCATCGTGGTCAATCCCGACAACGTGCGGGCCCAGATTGAAGGTGCCCTCACCATGGGCCTGTCGGCGGCGCTGGGGGAACAGGTGGTGCTGGAACAGGGCCGGGTGCAGACCCGCAACTTCGATACTTACCCGCTGCTGGACATCAGCCGCACGCCATCTCTCTATATCGAAGTGGTGCCGAGCGAAGCGGCGCCCGGCGGCATTGGCGAGCCGTGCCTGCCCGCCGTCGCGCCCGCGCTGGTCAACGCCTGGCGCTTGCGTTCGGGACAAAATATTGCGAGCCTCCCGGTGTCTGCAGTCAGCAAGGTACTCGCATGAATCCGATCACCGGCTACACCCGCTGGATGGCCATCATCGCTGATCCGGTGGAACAGGCCAGAACACCGGGCTGGATGAACGAACTGATCCGGAAAAAAAATCTGGACGCGGTACTCATTCCTCTGCATGTGAAGCCGGCGGATCTGAAAAACACCATCGTTGCGCTGAAAGGAATCCAGAATTTTTGCGGCGCGGTGGTGAGCATGCCGCACAAGAATGGCGTGGTATCCATGCTCGACGTGATGACGGCGGAAGTGCACTGGACCGGCGCCTGCAATGTCATCCGCCGCAATCGCGACGGTTCGCTGGCGGGCACCTTGCTCGATGGCGAAGGCTTTGTCGCCGGCCTGCGCGAACACGGCTTTGATGTAAAAGACAAGCGCGTGCTGCTGCTGGGTGCCGGTGGCGCTGCGGCGGGCGTGGCGTTTGCGCTGGCCAAATACAGCGTCGTGTCACTGCATGTGCGCAACCGCACCGCGTCGAAAGCCGAACTGCTCACCAAGAAACTCAAACTGCGTTTTCCCGCCGTGAATTTCCAGTGTGGCCCGTACAACGACCAGGATTTCGATCTGGTGATCAACGCCACCAGCCTGGGCATGTATGAAGACGACATGCTGCCATTGTCGGAAAAATTCCTGCAGCCGCATATGTGGGTGGCGGACGTGGTGGTGAATAACGAGATGACGCCGCTGCTGCAGATCGCGCAGGAGAAAGGCTGCAACATTCACGGCGGAAAATGGATGCTGGAAACCCAGCTGGAACAGATGCTGGCGTTTATGGTCGATCAGTAAATGCGGATGTAAATTGAGTCGTGCGGGCATGCAAATCTGGACACGAACTAGGCGTCCCCCCGTAAATCCTTCCCTGGGGGCTGCTCCGCGGCATCCCTGCCGCAGAGCGTCCAGATTTGCATGCCCGCACGACTCAATTTACATGCGCCGCATATTCACTCCTCTGTACTGCCAACCAAGACTGCTTGAAACAGGAAATGTCCCATGCTCCGACGAGTCGTGCTCTGGCGCCTGCGCGCCACCGAACCTGAACAGAAAACCCTCGACGCCGGCACCATCAAGCGTGCGCTGGAATCCATGCGCGGCAAGATTCCCGGCCTGATCAATATCCAGGTGGGTATCAACACCGCACAGATGGCCGACGCCTCCGACGTGGTGATGATTGTGGATTTCGACGACGAGCAGGCGCTGGCGATCTATGAAAAACACCCGGTGCACGAACAGGTGAAACCCATCGTCGGCCCGTTGCGCGATGAGCGGCGGGTCGTGGAATACAGTTTCTGAAAACGGAAAAAGGAGCCTTCCCCATGCGTCTTTACCAGTACCACCCCTCCGGCAACTGCTACAAGATCCGCCTGCTGCTGAACCAGCTGGGCATTCTCTACGAAAAAGTTGAAATCGACATTCTCAGGCGCGAATCCCGCACGCCGGAGTTTCTGCGCATCAATCCCAACGGTCGTATTCCCGTGCTGGAAGTGAATGGGCGTTATCTGCCGGAATCCAACGCCGCGCTCTATTACCTGGCCCAGGGCACCCGCTTTTTCCCGCAGGACCGATTCGCCCAGGCCCAGGTGCTGCAATGGATGTTCTTCGAGCAGTACAGCCATGAACCCTACATTGCCACCATCCGTTTCTGGGTGGCGTTCCAGCGCTCGGCGCAGAAAAATGCCGATGAAATCCGCCGCCGCATGCCGCTGGGTTATGCCGCGCTGGATGTCATGGAACGGCACCTGTCGCAAAACCTGTATTTCGTCGACAACCGCTACAGCATTGCCGACATTACCCTGTTCGCCTACACCCACGTGGCTGAAGAAGGCGGATTCCAGCTCAGCCGCTACCCGCACCTGCAAGCCTGGATCCGGCGGGTGCAGCAGCAGCCGGGGCACATTTCCATCGAGAATTGATCAAAAAACGCCCTAAAATTGATTGCCTGATAAAATACCAAAATTTTTGTCTGGCTGGTCTCTGCAGGGCGTTATGCCTGCCGCTATACTCTTTTGCAGCGTGGACTGTTGTGCAGGCGGGTAGCTCTTGTGCCTGTGCAAGCGAAAACCAACACAGCGAACGAATATCTGGCAATTGAATGCCGTTGTGTGCGCAGCCTCGTGAAGCGTTCACCCTTTCTCAGCAAGGAGAGACCCATGGAAGAAGCTCGTAAGCTCAGGACCATTCTGTATCCCCTCGCCCGTGATATCCGCAACCTGTCCACCTTCGTTACCAACATCAACAATGTGCTGCAGGCCGATGCCCAGCGATTTGCGGTCGGCGCGCCGGTGGGTTTGCTCAGCATCCGCAACAGTGTGCGCAGCCTCAACAAGAACACGCGGGCGATGAAGGAAGTGAACGACCTCGCGTTGCAGGAAAGCAGCGTGGCGGCGTCATTGGCGGAGGCGACAGGCAACACGCTGTTGCGGCCGGCGCTGCAGCTCAACCTGCTGGCGCGCAACGTCAAGCCGCAGGTCGACCGTACCTATTCCGGTGTGTTGCGCGTCGAGGGCTATCTCAATCCCGTGTTCGTGTTCATGGCGGCGCTGATTCCGGTGGTGGAGTCGATGCAGTCCGACGTGCGCACGCTGGATGACAAGTTGACGCTGTTCAAGAAAGCCGTGTCGCGGCTGGCGGACCAGGAGCTGACCTCGGGCCTGTCGGGCGAGGCGGAAGCGCAGCTGGAACTGCTGATCCCGCAGTTTTCCGTGATCGAGCAGGAAACCTCGGACATTTCCGCCCAGGTGGGTTTGCTGATGGGCAAGATGAACCGCCTGTCCGAACTCAGCAGCAAGCTGGAAATCCTGCTGCGCATGAGTGCGGCGCTGGACGGCTCCCTCACGGAACTGGTGCCGGCAATGGCGGTGCTGAAAAATCTGAGTGTGGTGCTGAATCAGGCGCAGCGACAGTTCGAGCCCCAGGGTCAGTCGCTGGAGACCCGCGTGGCAGAAGCGGTGGCCGGGCTGAAACTGCCGCCAGATACCCTGCTGCAACTGGAAACCCGTCTGGCCCAGCAGGTGGACCGCTACATCATTCCGATCGTGCAGCCGTTGCAGGATCTGGCGGAGCAGTTGCGGCCCCGCATGCCGTCCACCCATGAACTGAATGGCCTGGAAAGTACGCTGGTGGCCCAGAGCAACCGCTTTGGCAGCATCAACAAGCTGATGACGCGGCTGTTCGCCAATCTGGAGCGGGTGATTGCCCAGGTGAATCAGGCTACTCACGCGGCCTGACCCTTCTTTTCCTTCTTTCCGGAAGGCGGCCGGCTTACAATGGCGCACCGTTAACGACTTCTCCGGTGCGCCATGGAACTGACCGAACAGCTGCTGGGCGATTGCTCGCCCTATATTTCCAATCTGGTTTACGACATCGATGTGCGCATGCTGTTCATCGAATGCTTCGATGACCCCGAAGCCCAGAATCCCCTGCTGCGGATCGTGTTCCCCAGCATCCTGTCCTACGCCGAGACCAGCCTGATCAACGAGCCGGAAGATGAGACGGTGGACGACATCGTCAGCATCGAGCGCATCGACCCCCGCAAGATCGTGATCACCACGTACAAGAAAGAAATCCTGCTGACGCTGACGGAAGAGCCGTTCGTGGAGGAGATTGAAGGGGACGACAACGAGTAAGTTGTTTCCGCGCCCGCTGTTTCAGCCTCTGGCCAGGGTCGCGATCTGCTCACCCATTTGCGTGGGAGAGTTTTCCTGCAGGCCGTCCTTCCACTTCACCACGTCCGGGCCAAACAGCACGATAGCGGTGGAGCCCAGTTTGAAGCGGCCCATCTCGGCGCCGCGCTCCAGCCTGATTGGCTGCGGGCGCGGGCTGTAATCCGTGATTTTCAACTGCCGCTTCGGCGGCGTCACCAGGCCGGCCCACACGGTTTCGATGCTGGCCACCACCATCGCGCCCACCAGAATCACCGCCATCGGGCCAGCATCCGTATCGAAGAAAGCCACCACCCGCTCGTTGCGCGCGAACAGCGCCGGCACCTGCTGTGCCGTCAGCGTGTTCACCGAGAACAGTTTACCCGGCACGTAAATCATTTCCTTCAACACGCCCGAGTAGGGCATGTGCACGCGATGATAGTCGCGCGGTGACAGGTAGACGGTAATGAAATCGCCGTTGCGGAAGGGCGCGGCGCGCTCGGGATCGCCGCCCAGCAACTGGGTGAGGGTGTAGTGCTGGCCCTTGGCCTGGAAAATCCGCTCGTTGTCGATTTTGCCCAGCTGGCTCACGGCACCGTCGGCGGGGCAGGCGATGCCGTCGGTAGTGATCGGGCGCACGCCGTCGCGCAGGGCGCGGGTGAAAAAATCGTTGAAGCAGGCGTAGGCGTGGGGATCGGGTTCTGCCGCGATGCTCATGTCGATGTTGTAGCGCTTTACGAAAAAATCGACCAGGGCATTGCGGATCTCGGGTACGCGGGATTCTGCCAGCACGCCCAGCGCGCGCGACAGCAAGTGTTGCGGCACCAGGTATTGGGACAGGACTTTCAGGCGATCCAGCATGGAATCAGACATGGTTTTCTCTCGGTTTCAAAACAGGGAACGCAGCAGGTTGGACCCGTTTGGGATCAGTGGGTTTCCACCGGTGTCGTCGGATCGTTGCCCCACTCGGACCAGGAGCCAGGGTAGGCGCTGATGTTGGGGAAGCCCAGCACCTTGCCCACCAGATAGGTGAAGCCGGAGCGGTGGTGGGTCTGGCAGTGGGTGACGATGGTTTTGTCGGCGGTGATGCCCAGTGAGGCCAGTTCCTGCCGCAGTTTTTCCGGATCGCGGATGCGCAGGTGGTTGTGCGGGTCCATGGCGCGGGTCCATTCGTAATTGACGGCGCCGGGAATGTGGCCATTTTTCTGCGCGCTGACCCGGTTGCCGAAGTATTCGTCGCGGGAGCGGGCATCCCAGACCACGAAATTGGGGTCTTTCAGCCGCGCCAGGATGTCGTCCTTGGTGGTGATGCCGGTACTGGTGTAGTGCGCGCTGTACTGGCTGGGAGCGGGCATGGCGATGCCGCCTTCCAGTTTGCGCCGCTCGGCGATCCAGGCGTGCAGGCCGCCGTTCAGGTAGGAATAGTGGGGGTGGCCGATCACGTCGAGGGTCCAGATCAGGCGTCCGGCCCAGCCGCCGCCTTCGTCGTCGTAGGCCACCACGTGGGTGTTGGGGGTGAGGCCGATGGAGGACATGACGCGCGACATGAGGTTTTCTGCCGGCAGTTTGCCCGGCCCCGGGGGAACACCGCGCGACAGCTGGGTGAAGGGCAGAAACACGGCGCCCGGGATATGGGCGGTAGCGTACTGCTCGGGGCGGCACAGGTCTACCACCAGCAGGTTCGGCGTGCCCAGCAGGGGTTCCAGCTGGGCCGGTTCGATCACCAGCGGCAGATCCAGACGGCTTTGGCTCATTCGGTTTCCTTCAGAATGCGGGCAAGGTCCCTGGGGATGGGCCGCAACAGGGACAATATTGCGACCAGTTTACTTGAACCCCGCATCTGCACTCAAAATTTTTAGTACGGGCGCTCAGCGGCCGTTACCCTGTTTGCCCCGGGCGATGAGCAGCTTGCTGCAGGCAGTGCACGCGGCCTTGAAGGCGGCGTATTCCGGATTCGACAGGGCGGTCTGGCCGCCGGGGCCGCGATCGGCGTAGAACAGGCCGAAGGGCCCCCGGTGATCGAAGACGGACATGATGAAGAACTCGCTGGCCTGGCCTGCCCGCTTCAGCGCGCCGGGTACCAGGGCGTTCATGGGATTGGGGCGGTCCGGGCTGATCCAGACGCTGGCCGGCTGTTTCAGCAGGTGGGTGAACAGGTTCACTGGCTGCAGGTAGACTGTCAGGCGCTGCAGGCCCGGGTGGTTGTCGCAGCCGGCGGCGTAGAGGGTTTCCACCTGATCGGCCTGGCGCTGATAGAGAATGGCCACCACGCGGCTGAGCTCGGTGCAGGCGAGCAACTGGTCGACTACTGCCCGCACTGCATCCTGGTCGCTGCCGGCACGTTTCGGATCCTGCAGGTCGCGCAGGAAGCGTTCGAATGTCTGCTTGTGTCCGGCGGAACGGAAGCCGGCGTGGCGGTGCGAGGTATCGGCCGGCGCCACCGGCGGCAGCGGGGCGTTGAGGATGCGGTCGCGGTCCAGTTCCGGTGGCAGGTGATCGTTGGCGATGCCAATGGGTGTCGGGCGTGGGGGGGGCGCAGGTGCCTTTTGGGCGATGGGTGCGGCCTGAGGTGCTGGCGGGCGGACCGGTTCAGGTGCCGGCGTCTTTGCGGCCGTGGCACGCAGCTTGGATACGGCGGCCGGCAGCTGGCGTAATTTCAGGCGCCGGGGCCGGCGCGGCTGCACGGGCCAGATCAGGTTGGCGGCGGGGGCAACCACGCCGGGCACAGTCCAGTCGTGGGAAATGGCCAGGGCACAGTCGCGGATCAGGCCACGCAGCTCGTCCAGAGGAATGTTCAGGTACACCGCCGCAATTTCCAGGCAGTGGCGGGTGCCCGGCGAGTACCAGTCCAGCGCCAGTTCGCGCGCCAGCCAGTCACCCAGGTGCAGGGTCATGCCCGCCGACCGGATCATGTGGCCGTGGTGGTCGCGGTTGGGCAGGCGGTAGTTCGGATCCTGTTGCGCGGCCCGGGCACAGCGCAGCATGAAACCCAGGTCGGGCAACTGCGGACTGTCCAGGCATTCCAGCACGTCGGCGGGGAATTTCCAGCGCTGGCCCAGGCCATGGGCGATCTGGTCACGGCTGCAGCCGAACACGGCCAGTTCGGCCTGTTTGGGGGGAATGCGTTCCTGGCGGATCAGGCGGTCGACGATCTGCATATCGGCGCCGGCAAAATACCAGAGCGACCATTCCGCAGCGCTGTACAGCAGGGCTGCCTGCAGCAGGTGATCGGCGCCGGGCTGGCTGCGGTAGCGGGTCCAGGCGCCGACCTGCGCCAGCGCGTGCACACTGCCACCAATTGCGCGCAGATAGGGGTGGATGGCCGGGTCGGCCGGATCGCCCTGCAGTGACTGCAAGGTGCCCAGTAGTGCGCGCAATTTGTCCAGCCCCAGCAACGACACGCAATGCTGCACGTTGCCCGGCACACCGCCCAGCCGGCGACCGAACAGGCGCTGGCATTCCCGCAGCAGGTGCAAGCTCATGACCGGATCGGCGGCAATGGTGCGCGCCACTTCCTGCAGGGGTACTTCCCGTTTTTTCAGCAAAGCGTCCACCCGCTGCCGTGGGGCTGGCAGCACCGGGAGCAGGCGCTCGTCCAGTCGTGGCAGCCAGCGTTGCAATGCATCCTCGTGTGTGGCTGTGGCCATGGTCGCCCTGATGCGGTTGTTAAAACGGGGGATCTGAACTTAACTTTCAAACTATAGACCCCTTGGAATTCTCCCTGCGTTTTTATGCTGAAATTAGTCGGATTTTTTGTGGTGGTGGGCAGCGTGCTGGGCGGGTACGTGTTGTCGCACGGCCAACTGATGGCGCTGTGGCAGCCATTCGAGTTGCTGATCATCGGCGGGGCCGCTCTGGGTGCGTTTCTGATCTCCAATCCCATGACCGTGGTGAAGGACACCATGGCCGCCTGCGGCCGCAATCTCAAGGGCAAGCATTACGGCAAGGAGATGTACATGGATCTGCTCTCCCTGCTGTACGAGATTTTCAACAAGGCACGCAAGAACGGCCTGATGGCGATCGAGGAGGATGTGGAGACGCCGGAATCCAGTGAGATTTTCAATCGCTTCCCCCGGGTTACCTTGGAAGCGCACCTGCTGGATTTCATTTGCGACTATCTGCGCATCATGGCGGCGGGCAACCTGTCGGCCATCGAGCTGGAATCCCTGATGGACCAGGAAATCGAGACCGCACTGCACGAGGCCATGGCGTCGTCGCACGCGCTGGGCAAGGTGTCGGACGGTCTGCCGGGCTTCGGTATCGTGGCGGCGGTTATGGGCATCGTTATTACCATGGCGTCCCTGGGCGGTCCGCCCGAGGTGCTTGGCGCCCACGTGGCAGCGGCGCTGGTGGGCACTTTCCTGGGTATTCTGCTGGCGTATGGATTCGTCGGCCCACTGAGCGTGGCGCTGGAACACATGGCCACCGAGGACATCAAGGCGCTGGTTTGCATCAAGACCGCCATCCTGGCCATGGTGAATGGCATTCCGCCCCAGCTGGCGGTGGAATTTGGCCGCAAGGTGATTGGCTCCCACGAGCGTCCGGGCTTCAAGGAACTGGATGATCACCTGCGGGGCCGCTGATGGAATTTGAAAACACCGGCAAACCGATTGTCATCAAGCGCGTCAAGAAAGTGGTGGGCGGCCATCACGGCGGCGCGTGGAAAGTGGCGTTCGCGGATTTTGCCACTGCCATGATGGCGTTTTTCCTGGTGTTGTGGCTGCTGGAATCGGCCACTCCCAAACAGCTCAAGGCCATCTCCGGATATTTCAACGATCCCTCGGCCTTCACCGAAGGCGGCTCCCCCTATGCCGTCGATCTGGGCGGCGGTCTCAAGGACGATCAGTTTTCCGGTGATTCACCCGAGGAAACACCGGAATCCTCGGCCTTGTCGAAAGGTGTGAAGATCGATGAGAAAACCGTGGAGCAAATGGCGCAGGAAATCGAAGCGCGCAAGATGCAGGAGCTCAAGCGCACGCTGGAGGCGCGCATCGAGGAAAACCCCGCACTGCAGAAATTCAAGGACCAGATCATCATGGAAATGACCCGCGACGGGTTGCAGATCCAGATCGTCGACAAGGAATCGCGGCCGATGTTCGACAGTGGCAGTGACGAGATCAAGCCCTACATGAATGACATTCTGGTGGCGCTGGCAGAAACCATCGGCACCGTGCCCAATCGCCTCAGTTTGTCCGGCCACACTGACGCGCAGCAGTTTGTGGACAGTCCGGATTATTCCAACTGGGAATTGTCGGCAGACCGTGCCAATGCCGCACGCCGTTCGTTGTTGCAGGGTGGCGTGAAGGAGGATCAACTGGCGCAGGTGGTGGGGTTGTCCTCGTCCGTGCTCTTCGTCAAGGATGATCCCAATGCGCCCATCAACCGCCGCATCAGTATTCTGGTGATGAACAAGGAATCGGATAATCAGTTGCAGCAACAACAGGGTGGCGGTACTTCGCAGGAAGAGCGGGAGACGTTGCCGGAAGATCCGGATTTCGAGGCGCCAGCGCCGGAGCAGCCGGAAGCGGGTGCGGCAGGCCCGGCAGATGGAGGTGTCACGGTTACCAATGAGGGTGACAAAAAATCCCTGCCGGAACAGGAAGCCTTTGAGCGGCTGCGCCAGACCATGACCCGACGTCAGGGCGGTGAGCCGGCGGCGGGCGCGCCTGCCGAAGCAACCACGGTAGTGCCACCGCCCACTGCGCCCTCTTCGGCGCCCGCCGACGCGGCGCAACCACCGGCGCCTACTGAGCTGGTGCCGGTGGTGCCGGCTCCTGCCAAACCCAAGCCGGCGGACAGCGACGAATTTTTCTGAAGTGGAATGCGGGGATCAGAGCGGTTCCTGCAGCCACTTGATCCCCACCTTGCGAATCTCGTCCCTTTCCATTTCCGCCACCACCAGCTTGGCGCCGCCTTCGCGGATCTTGTCGCCCACCACGCAGTGACCGCCAAAACGCCGGGAAATGTATTCCCCCAGTGTAATGTCAGGCGCATCCGGCGGCAGCGTGATTTTCAGGCCGTAGAATGCGCACACGTCTGCCAGGTGGGCGCTGCCGTCCAGCATGAAATCGCCGAAGAAGTGATGGCCGTCCAGATGCTCCGGCGTGGCAATGGTGGAGAACAGCCGGCTGATATCGGGCAGATCGCGAGTGTGGCCGATCACGCACAGGTGATCGTCCTGGTGCAGCTGCGTATCGCCATTCGGGTATAGCACCTGATTGCCGCGAAATACGGCGGCGATGCGCGATTCCGCCGGCATCCGCAGCTGGCGTACCTGCCGGTTGGTGGCGGTGGTGTGTTCGTCCAGCAGGAAAATGAAAATCTCATGTTCCTGGTGCGTTGGCATTTCCAGCGCCATGCGCTGGGCCGGCTCCGGTTCCGGCGGTACTTCCACCTTGCAGATACTGGCGGCCAGCGGAATCGAAAAACCCTGTGTCATCAGTGACACCAGCACCACCACGAAGGCAATGTTGAACAGCAGTTGCGCGTGTTCGTGCCCGGCCATCATCGGGAACAGCGCCAGGATGATCGGCACCGCGCCGCGCAATCCTACCCAGGAGATGAAGAATTTTTCCCGCACGGAAAACACGAACGGAGTCAGGCTGACCCACACCGCCAGCGGCCGCGCGATCAATGTGAGCCACACCGCCACGATCAATGCCGGGATCGCGTAATGCATCATGCTGCTGGGGGTGACCAGCAGTCCCAGGATCAGGAACATGCCGATCTGGCTGAGCCAGGCAGCACCGTCAAGCACCTGCAGAATGCCCTGTTTGTTGCGCAGGCGCTTGTTGCCCAGCAGGATGCCGGTGAGATACACCGCCAGGATGCCGCTGCCGCCCACGGCGCTGGTGGCGGCGAAAATCAGTACACCGCCGGAGCACACCAGCAGTGCATACAGACCCGCCGCCAGATGCAGTGCATTCACTGCCCGCAGCAGCATAAAACCCGCGCCCACACCCATGAGCGCGCCGATACCGAACTGCTGCACCAGGCTGATCAGCAGCGTCATGCCGAAACCGCTTTCCGCCTGCATGGTGATTTCCAGCAGCGCGACGGTAAGAAACACCGCCATCGGATCGTTCGAGCCGGATTCGATTTCCAGCGTCGCGCCCACCCGCTGCTGCAGGTGCACGCCGCTGTTGTTGAGCAGGGAAAATACCGCCGCCGCATCGGTGGAGCCGACGATGGCCCCCAGCAGCATGCCAACCCACAGCGGCAGATCCAGCAGCCAGGCGGCAAACGCGCCGGTGATGCCCACGGTGAGCACCACGCCCACCGTCGCCAGCGACAGCGCGGGCCACAATGCCACGCGAAAGGAATCCGCCCGCGTGCGCATGCCGCCGTCCAGCAGGATGATGGCCAGCGCGAGGTTACCGATCAGGAAGGAGGCGGGATAATTCTGGAACGGGATTTTGCCAAGGCCGTCCTCGCCCGCCAACATGCCCAGCGCCAGAAACAGCAGCAGCAGCGGGAAGCCAACGCGGGATGACACGGCGGTGAGCACGATGCTGAGCAGCACCAGCACTGCACCGATTGTCAGGGCGGTGTAGGTAAAATCCACGGCAAACGCAGTCCATCGGTCAGGGATTGAATTTTAGAAGCAACAGTCAGTTTAACGGGTTTCCTGCAGTGAATGCAGGATGGCAAAGTAATTTTTCAGCCGTTGCGGATGCAGGTCGCCGCGCTCTGCCGCAGCACGCAGTGCGCAGCCCGGTTCCGCCTGATGGCTGCAATCGCGAAACTTGCAGTCGAAACGCCAGGCGTCAAAATCGCGGAAGCCTTCGATCAGATTTTCCGGCTCCAGATGCCACAGGCCGAATTCACGAATTCCCGGCGAATCGATCAGACTGCCGCCGCTGGGAAAATGGAACAGACGTGCGTTGGTGGTGGTGTGCCGGCCCAGGCCCGAGGTTTCCGACAGTTCGCCCACCTTGGCATTTACACCCGGCAACAGCGCATTGACCAGCGACGATTTGCCGACGCCGGACTGGCCCACGAATACTGAAATATGCTGGTCCAGCTGCTGCTGGAGTTCTTCCAGTCCGCGCTCGGTGACCACCGAGGATTCCAGCACCGGGAAACCGATGGCGCGATACAGGTTCAGCAGCGCATCGATGGACGCTTCGTTCAGTTCGGTGAGCAGATCGGTTTTGTTGAGCAGGATCTTGATGGGAATGTTCTGCAATTCCGCCGCCACCAGATAGCGATCGATCAACACACTGGACGGTGGCGGTTCCGGCGTGATCACCAGCACGATGAAATCGATATTGGCGGCCACGGGTTTCAGCTGGCCGCGCGGATCGGGTCGCGACAGCAGCGAGGTGCGCGGCAGCACCGCCTCGATCACACCGTAGGACTGGCCCTGGCGCAACACCACCCGGTCGCCGGCCACGATGGCACCCACATTGGCGCGGAAGTGACATTGCACGGTCGGCGCTGGTGCGGCGTTTGGGTCTGCGGCAGGGGCTTCAGTCACCTGCACTTCCACCAGGGTGCCGAAATGGGCCACCACCAGACCTTCCTGCTCAGGGCCCAGTTCCTCACCGTCGGTTTCCACGCGCTTGCTCTTGCGATCCAGCCGGGCGGCTTTTTCATCCTGGATCTTCTGGATGCGCCAGTTCTGCTGGCGGGTGAGTTTGCGTTTGGTCATGGGATCTCGCTGTGGAAAACCGGTGCAGATGGGTATTCTACGTTATTATTGAAGCTGTAATTCTGGAATCGTGGTTTTCGGACCAGCTTGGTGGCGCGGGATCTGGTGGCGGTGTTCAGGACACGCCACAAGTACATCCCTGTAGGCTCGTCCGCGGCCATCCCTGGCCGCGGACGGTCCTGAACACCGCCACCAGCCCCCGCTTCCATCGAACCTTCTGTGCGCCGAATTATCGGTTTGTACGCAGCGTTTCAGCCAAGGAATCACCATGACCGACAAAAAAAACAACCTGATCTGGATCGACCTGGAAATGACCGGCCTCGACCCTGACAGTGATGTGATCATCGAAATTGCCACCATCGTCACCGACGCCCACCTCAACATCCTGGCGGAAGGGCCGGTATTCGCGGTGCACCAGACCGAGGAAACCCTCGCCCGCATGGACGAATGGTGCGTGCGTACCCACGGCCAGTCCGGCCTCACCGAGCGGGTGCGCCAGAGCCTGGTGGACACCGCCGAAGCCGAACGCGTCACCCTGGATTTTCTCTCCCGCTGGAGCGAAAACCGCGCCTCGCCCATGTGTGGCAACAGCATCTGCCAGGACCGCCGTTTCCTCTACCGCTACATGCCCAAGCTGGAAGCCTTTTTTCACTACCGCAACCTGGACGTGAGCACCGTGAAGGAACTGGCGCGGCGCTGGAATCCTTCTGTGCTGAACGGCGTGAGCAAGCAGGGCGCCCATCTCGCATTGGACGACATCCGCGAATCCATCGCCGAGCTGAGACATTATCGCGAGCGTTTTTTCAAACTCTGATTCAGGTCGGCGGGCGTTTGGCGGTTTGCTCCGCCAGCGCCCACAGCAAATGTTCCTTCAGCATCTCCCCCGCCGTCGCCAGACGCTGATTCAGCGCCTCGATAATCCTTTCAGAAAACGGCGCATTGCCCAGTCCTACCGCCAGATTCCGTTGCCATCTTTCGTAACCAATGCGGCGAATGGCCGAGCCTTCCGTGTTGCGCAGATACGTCGCCTCATCCCACGCAAACAGCTCCAGCAGCGACGATCTTTCCAGTAAATGCCGGGGCAGAAAATCCGTTTCCTGCGTGATTTTCGCAAACCGGTTCCAGGGACACACCAGCTGGCAGTCGTCACAACCGAACACGCGATTGCCCATGGGCTTGCGTAATTCCAGCGGAATCGGTCCGTGCAGTTCGATGGTGAGATAGGAAATGCATTTGCGCGCATCCAGCTGATACGGCGCCACGATGGCCTGGGTAGGGCAAATATCGATGCAGGCGCGGCACTGGCCGCAATGCTTGGTTACTGGCTCATCCACCGGCAGTGGCAGATCCGTGTAAATCTCGCCAAGAAAAAACCAGGAGCCGGCACTGCGGTCCAGCAGCAGCGTGTGCTTGCCGATCCAGCCCAAGCCGGATTTTTCCGCCAGCGCCTTTTCCAGAATGGGCGCGCTGTCCACAAACGCGCGATAGCCGAACGGGCCGATTGCGGCCGTGATTTTTTCGCCCAGCTGCGTCAGCCGGCGGCGGATCAGTTTGTGGTAGTCGCGGCCCAGTGCGTAGCGGGAAACAAAGGCCTTTTCCGGATCATTCAGCACCTCAACAATCTGCGGGTCTGGCGCCAGGTAATCCATGCGTGCGGTGATCACCCGCAGCGTGCCGGGCTGCAGTTCATCAGGGCGCGAACGCTTGCTGCCGTGCCGCGCCATGTATTCCATCTCGCCGTGGTAACCCAGTTCCAGCCAGCGCTGCAGGTAATGCTCGTGCTCACCCAGATTCACGTCCGTCACCGCGATTTTCTGAAACCCCAGCGCCTCGCCCCAGGCTTTGATCTGGTGCGCCAGCGCGGTGTAGTCAAGTTCGGGGGACGGCACGGGGGAACCTCATGGGGCGGTGTCTGTGATATAACAATCTGATTGATGCCGGAACTGCAGGTGCAAGATCCAATGACGGAAAAATCCATGTCGCAAGCAGCGTCGCCACAGTATACCAGCGAATGTCCGGCGGACCTGTACCGCGCTGCCGGAGTGCGCGAGCTGGACCGGGTGGCGATCCAGGAGCAGGGCATTCCGGGCTTCACGTTGATGAGCCGGGCCGGGGCCGCTGCCTTCGCGCTGCTGCGGGTGCGCTGGCCGCAGGCGCGTAAAATCGCGGTGTTTTGTGGCGTGGGCAATAACGGCGGCGATGGTTATGTCATCGCGGCACTGGCGCAGCAGGCGGGACTGCAGCCGCAGGTGATCCAGGTGGGTGATGCTGGCAGAAGCCAGGGCGATGCGCTGACGGCTTTGCAACAGGCGCAGCAGGGTGGGGTGCCGTTCCTGCCGTTTGCTCCTGGCGGTATTGGTGCGCAGCTGGCCGACGCTGAAGTAATAGTCGATGCGTTGCTGGGCACAGGTCTGTCCGGCACCGTGCGGCCGGATTACGCCCTCGCCATCGATGCCATCAACCGTTCCGGCCTTCCGGTCCTGGCGGTGGATATTCCCTCCGGTCTGTGCGCCGATACCGGCAGCATTCTCGGCAGTGCGGTCAAGGCCACCGCCACCATCACCTTCATCGGCATGAAACAGGGCCTGCTCACCGGCGAGGCACCTGCCTGCACCGGCGCGCTCTTCTTCGCTGGTCTCGACGTGCCGGCAATCGTGTATCGCGCGGTTCCCCCCAGCGCCACCCTGGTCCGGCAAGATCATATAAAAGAATGGTTGCCGCCCCGTTCCCGCCTTGCTCACAAGGGTAACAACGGCCATGCGCTGATCGTCGGTGGCGACGCGGGCATGGGCGGTGCCGTGGCGATGGCAGCGGAGGCCGCAGGCCGGGTGGGCGCGGGACTGGTGTCGGTGGTCACCCGCCCCGAGCATGTCGCTTCCATTCTTGCACGGCGTCCGGAGTGCATGGTCACCAGCCAGACCGATCTGGGCCCGCTGCTGCAGAAGGCGACGGTGGTGGTTATCGGCCCTGGCCTGGGCCAACAGGAGTGGGGGCAGTCGCTGCTGCGGCAGGCGCTGGCCAGCCCGTTGCCGCTGGTGCTGGATGCGGACGGACTCAACCTGCTGGCCCGCTGGCATGAACAGGGCGATCCCCTGGCGCGACGCGGCAACTGGGTGATCACCCCTCATCCGGGTGAGGCAGCCCGGCTGTTGCGTGCTCCGTCAGCGTACGCCAGCACCGCGCAAATACAGCGCAACCGGTTTGACACCGTGCGAGCGCTTCAACAACAATACGCCGCCGTTGCCGTCCTCAAAGGCGCAGGCAGCCTGATCGCGGGCACTGATGGCCGGATCTGGCTGTCCAATACCGGCAATCCCGGCATGGCCAGCGGCGGCATGGGCGATGTGCTCAGCGGCGTGATCGGCGGCCTGATCGCCCAGGGCCTGACCCTGGAACAAGCGGCGGCGGCCGGTGTCTGGATGCATGGCGCGGCGGCGGACAAGGCTGCGGCGCAAGGTGGAGAACGGGGGCTGCTGGCCACGGACTTGATGTCCTGGCTGCGGCTATTGGCAAACGGCAGCGGGTGAACCGACATGAGCGAATTGCACTGGACACTCCCCGCCGAGGCGGACACGGTCGCACTGGGTCGGCGTCTGGCAGCCGTGCTGGCGAAAGGCGGTGTACTCTATCTGCAAGGTGATCTGGGTGTGGGCAAGACCACCCTCAGCCGGGGCCTGATTCAGGCGTTGGGCCACACGGGCGCGGTGAAAAGTCCCACCTACACCCTGGTCGAACCCTATGAACTGCCCTGCGGCCGGCTCTACCATTTCGATCTCTACCGCCTCAACGATCCCGAGGAACTCGAACTGATCGGCATCCGCGATTATTTCGCTCCCGCGGCCATCTGCGTCGTGGAATGGCCGGACAAGGGCGGAGATGCCATCCCGGAACCCGATCTGATCCTGGAACTGGAAAAAGCCGGCACCGGGCGCAGCGCCACCCTGATCCCCAACACCCAGCTGGGGATGCTGATGGCCAAAAATCTGGCTTGATGCACAAGAAAAACCGTCAATAGTTAACCTTGCGCATCCCGCAATCAATGAAAATTTGACCAGCAGGCAAAAAACGCCTAAATAGTGCTTGTCAAAAGTGCAGAAAGCTCATGAGGTTGGAAAACCCTTTGCATCGATCCCTCAGCATTCCGCTCCAAGCCCTGATATTGCTTGGCGCCATCCTGTTCGCTCCGGTTTCCCTGGCCCTTGAGAAAATCACCAGCGTTCGCGTCTGGCAGGCGCCGGACAACACCCGTCTGGTCTTCGATCTGAGCGGCCCCATCGAGCATCAACTGTTTACCCTGCAGAACCCTGACCGGGTGGTGATCGATCTGGCCCAGGCGGACCGCACGTTGGGCATCAACCTGCAGAATGCCAAAGGCGGCTTCATCACCAATGTGCGCAGCGCTCCCCAGGGTGCGAATGGCCTGCGGGTGGTACTGGATTTGTCCCAGCCCCTGCAACCCAAGAGCTTCCTGCTCAAACCCAATGCCCAGTATGGCCATCGCCTGGTGATCGACCTGTTCCAGAAGGAAGCGGCCGTGGCCCAGCCTGCGCCGGCATCCACCCCTTCGCCTGTCGCTGCATCTTCGGCGGCTCCGTCCACCAGCGCGCGCCAGTGCCGAAGCCCACCCCGTATCCTGGCCCCGTGGCCCGGCCAGCCCCGGCGTCAACACCTAGCCCGACACCTGCCGTCGCCAGCACCCCCAGACCGGTTACCAGCGGCGGCGGACGCGACATCGTGATTGCTATCGACGCAGGCCATGGCGGCGACGACCCCGGCGCCAGTGGGCCACGCGGCACCCGCGAAAAAGACGTAGTGCTGCAGATCTCCCGCCGCCTCAACAGCACCCTGAACGCGGAAAAGGGCATCAAGGCCGTACTGGTGCGCAACGGCGATTACTTCCTGCCGCTGGCCTCGCGCCGCGAGATCGCCCGTAAGAAGCACAAGGCCGACCTGTTTGTCTCCATTCATGCCGACGCAGCCCACAACCGCAAGGCCCGCGGTGCTTCGGTGTTCGCCCTGTCCCGCAGCGGCGCCACCAGCACTCTGGCCCGCGTGCTGGCAGAAAAGGAAAACGAGTCCGACCTGATCGGTGGCGTCAGCCTGGATGATAAGGATGAAATGCTGGCCAGCGTCCTTGCCGACCTGGCGATGGAAGGCAGCATGGAACACAGCCTGAAAGTGGGCAACATGGTGCTGGGCGAGGTTGGCCGGCACACGCCGCTGCACAGCAAGCGTGTTGAACAGGCCGGCTTTGCCGTGTTGAAGTCCGCCGATATTCCGTCGATTCTGGTGGAAACCGGCTTCATCTCCAATCCCTCGGAAGAAGCCAACCTGCGTTCGGAAGCGCATC
Source organism: Gammaproteobacteria bacterium (assembly GCA_013178375.1). Lineage (GTDB taxonomy): Bacteria > Pseudomonadota > Gammaproteobacteria > Pseudomonadales > Ketobacteraceae > Ch67. The sequence continues at coordinate 6,174 of JABLXQ010000046.1, read as the reverse complement.
AGACCCGGCTGGCTCGTGCCATCAGCAAGGGCCTGATCCGCTATTTCGACCAGCATCCGCCGCCGGGCACCTGGTACGCCAACCGCAAACAGGGTGGTGGCAGCATGCTGGCTGGCGATGGCCGCGAGCACCGCATCGAAAAGGGTGAAACCCTGTCCCACATCGCCCAGCGCTACCAGATCAGCCTGACCAGCCTGATGCGGTACAATGCCCTCAATGACCCGGCCACCGTGCGTGTCGGCCAGGTGTTGCGCATTCCCAATTCCTGAACAAAAAAGGTTTCCGTCTTGGCCAACATCAATCGCCTGACTCCGCGCCTGGCCAACCAGATCGCGGCGGGGGAAGTTGTCGAACGTCCCGCGTCGGTGGTGAAAGAGCTGCTGGAAAACAGCCTGGACGCTGGCGCCACCCGGCTCGACATCGACGTGGAAGAGGGCGGCATCAAGCTGATCCGCATCCGCGACAACGGCAGTGGCGTCGAACAGGACGACCTGCCGCTCACCATCGCCCGCCACGCGACCAGCAAGATCCGCGATCTCGACGATCTCGAAGGCGTTGCCACCCTCGGCTTTCGCGGTGAGGCGCTTGCCAGCATCAGTTCCGTCTCGCGCCTTGCACTCACCTCCAGCCCCGATGGCAGCGGCGCCGGCTGGAAAGTGCAGGCCGAAGGCCGCGACATGGACGCCGTGATCGTGCCCGCCGCCCACAACCAGGGCACCACGGTGGAAGTGCGCGACCTGTTTTTCAATACGCCGGCGCGACGCAAATTCCTGCGCACCGACAAGACCGAATTCGGCCATCTGGAAGACGTGGTGAAACGCCTGGCCCTGAGCCATTTCGGAGTCGGCTTCACCCTGCGCCACAATCAGAAAATCGTGCACACGCTGAAGCCGGCGCTGGATGAAATGGAGCAGGATCGTCGTGTCGCAACCCTGTGCGGCACCAGCTTTGTTGAAAGTGCCGTCCGCATCGACACCCAGACTCAAGGTCTGCGGCTGTGGGGCTGGCTCGGTCTGCCCACTTTTTCCCGCAGCCAGGCCGACCTGCAGCATTTTTTCGTCAACGGCCGCAGCGTGCGCGACAAGGTGGTGAACCATGCCGTGCGCCAGGCCTACCAGGACGTGATGTACCACGGCCGTTTCGCCGCCTATGTGTTGTACCTGGAACTGGACCCGAAGGGCGTGGACGTGAACGTGCATCCCACCAAACACGAAGTGCGTTTCCGCGAAAGCCGCCAGGTGCATGATTTCCTGTTTCGCACGCTGCACCGCGCCATTGCCGAACTCACGCCCGCCGACGCAAAACCTCAGCCCCTGGCGTTGGCGTCCACCGCAACGATCAGTGGTCCGGAAGCCGGCGAATTCCGCGAGCAGACCCGCCTGCATTTGCCGCAGCAAGCTGCTACTCCGTCCTGGCAGGTGCGCGAAAACATGCAGCTGTACGGTCGATTGCATCCAGCCGATTCGGATGTCGATGCCATTCCTCTGCAGCCCGCAAATGGTTCTTCGACAGCGACGAATCCCGTGTTTCCCGCCGAGGTGGAAGGCGAAATCCCGCCGTTGGGTTTCGCGCTGGCGCAACTGCACGGCATCTACATCCTGGCGCAGAATCGCGACGGTCTGGTGCTGGTGGACATGCATGCCGCCCACGAGCGCATCACCTACGAGCGCCTGAAATCCAGCTGGGACGAAGCCAAAATCCGCTCGCAGCCGCTGTTGGTGCCGCACAGCATGGCAGTCAGTTCGCGGGAAGCGGATTTTGCCGAAGAGCACGCCGACCTGTTCCAGCGCCTGGGCTTTGAACTGGAACGCATGGGGCCGGAAACCCTGCTGATTCGCGAAGTGCCGATCCTGCTGCGCAACGCCAACATCGAACAGCTGGTGCGCGATGTGCTGGCGGATATCGTTGCCGAAGGCAGCAGCGACCGCATCGACAACGTACTGAACGAACTGCTGGCCACCATGGCCTGCCACGGCTCCGTCCGCGCCAACCGCAAACTCACCGTGCCGGAAATGAACGCCTTGCTGCGGGATATGGAAATTACCGAACGCAGCGGCCAGTGCAATCACGGTCGCCCCACCTGGGTGCCCATGAGTCTGGCGGAGCTGGACAAGCTGTTCCTGCGGGGGCGCTGAGGGTGACTGGCGATAAACAGGGCGGCATGGCCGCAAGCACTGCCACAAATGTTGCCAGCGACCAGGCCGTGACTGCCGACAGTACCAAACCGCTCGCCATCTTCCTCATGGGTCCCACCGCCTCTGGCAAGACTGCCCTGGCGGTGGAATTGGTGCAGCGCTTCCCCATGGACATTATCAGTGTCGACTCCGCGCTCATCTATAAAGGCATGGATATAGGCACCGCCAAACCCGACGCCGACCTGCTGGCCAAAGCCTCTCACCGCCTGATCAGCTTCCTTGACCCGGCCGAAAGCTACTCCGCCGCTGATTTCCGCACGGATGCGCTGCGGGAAATGGCCGACATCACCGCCCAGGGCAGAATTCCCCTGCTGGTGGGCGGAACCATGCTCTATTTCAAAGTACTAAGGGAAGGCATTGCCGATCTGCCCTCCGCCGATGAACAGGTGCGGGCGCAACTGCTGGCGGAAGCGGCGCAGAGAGGCTGGCCGGCCCTGCATGAAGAATTGCAGCAGATCGACCCGGTGGCCGCCGCGCGCATCCACCCCAATGATCCGCAGCGGTTGCAGCGGGCGCTGGAAGTCTACCGCGCCACCGGCCGCACCCTCACCGACTGGCAGCAGCAACAGAAAGCCGGTGGGGTGGATGATACCTGGGGTGGCGACGCTGGCAGTTTCCCCTACCAGGTGATCAATATTGCGGTCTGTCCGCCAGATCGCGCCATTTTGCACAAACGCATAGCGACACGCTTTCATGCAATGCTGGAACAAGGCTTTTATAATGAAGTAAAGACGCTGTATGAACGGGGCGACCTGCACCCCAACCTGCCCTCAATCAGGGCAGTGGGCTACCGCCAGATGTGGGATTGTCTGGCAGGCAAAACCAGCTACTCTGAAATGGAGGAGCGGGGCGTCATTGCGACGCGGCAGCTCGCCAAGCGGCAGATTACGTGGCTGCGCAGCTGGCAGGATTTGCATTGGTTCGATAGTGACGACCCAAATTTGTTGGAAAACGTCTTGAAAATTTTACCGGCCGCCCGCATCCTAATTTAGCCGATAGCTTTTCGTTGTTGTTTTTCTTGATTGGTTGCTTTTCGCTCTTTTCGCCCGATTTTGGGCACCACTTGTAAGGAGATCTTTATGTCTAAAGGGCATAGTTTACAAGACCCTTTTCTGAACGCTTTGCGTAAAGAACGGATTCCCGTTTCTATTTTCCTGGTCAATGGCATCAAATTGCAGGGGCAGATCGAATCTTTCGATCAGTACGTTGTGTTGCTGCGCAACACCGTCAATCAGATGGTCTACAAGCACGCCATTTCCACTGTGGTTCCCGCCCGCAACCCCCGTGCCCACGGTGGTGGTCCCGAGCGTGGTGGCCATGAAGGTGGCGGCAACGGCGAGCCCGGACTGTAAGCCCGGAGCACGACAGCCTGTTCACACACAAAGCCGCTAGGTGATCCGCTAGATGGAAACCTTATTCGACCGTCCCCAGGGCGGTGAGCGGGCTGTCCTCGTCCACATCGATTTTCCCCAGGAATATACGCGGGAAGATCCCCAGGAATTCGAAATGCTGGTGGACTCCGCCGGCGCGATAAACTGTGGCCTGGTGCGGGGCAGTCGTCCGGCGCCCGATTCGCGTATGTTCATCGGCAGCGGCAAGGTGGAAGAACTGGCCCGTATCGTCGAGGAACAGCAGGCGGATCTGGTTATCTTCAACCATTCACTGTCGCCCTCCCAGGAACGCAATCTCGAACGCGAACTGAAATGCCGTGTGCTGGACCGCACCGGGCTGATTCTCGATATCTTCGCCCAGCGCGCCCGTACCCACGAAGGTAAATTGCAGGTGGAGTTGGCGCAGTTGGAGCACATGTCCACCCGGCTGGTGCGCGGCTGGACCCACCTGGAGCGGCAGAAGGGCGGTATCGGTCTGCGGGGCCCGGGTGAAACCCAGCTCGAAACCGACCGTCGCCTGCTGCGGGCCCGCATCAAATCCATCAACAGTCGACTGGAAAAGGTGCGCAAGCAGCGTGACCAGGGCCGCCGTGCCCGCCAGCGTGCCGAAGTGCCCGCCGTTTCCATTGTCGGTTACACCAACGCCGGCAAGTCCACCCTGTTCAACCGTCTCACCCAGTCGGATGTTTACGCCGCCGACCAGCTGTTCGCCACCCTGGACCCCACCGTGCGCCGTATCGAGGTGCCGGACCTGGGCGGCATCATCCTGGCAGACACGGTGGGCTTCATTCGCCATCTGCCCCACAAACTGGTGGAGTCTTTCCGTGCCACCCTGGAGGAAACCCGCGATGCGGACTTCCTGCTGCATGTGGTGGACGCCTGCGCTGTCGATCGTGACGACAACATTTTTCAGGTGCAGGAAGTGTTGGGGGAAATCGGCGCCGGTGATGTGCCGGGAGTGATGGTGTACAACAAGATCGACATGATGGGGGATTTTCCGCCCCGCATCGACCGCGACGAAGAGGGCACCGCCATTGCCGTGTGGGTGTCAGCTGTTACGGGCGCGGGGCTCGACCTGCTGCTGCAGGTGCTGAACGAACGGCTGGGCAAAAAGATGGTGGAAGGCGTGCTGCGCCTGCTGCCGGAGCAGTCCGCAGTGCGCGCCCACTGTTATGAACTCAAGGCAGTGCAGGGTGAGTCCGCCGACGACAGCGGCAATGCGTTGCTGTCGATTCGCATGCCGGTCAAAGCCTGGCAGCAGATGCTGAAGCGGTTCAGTCTGCAGGGCGACATTCTGATCGATTGAGGGCAGTTGCGAAAAAAACGGCGATCCGAATAATTAAACCTACTATAACGTTCTGAGATGCAATAACATTTCGGAGTTTGAACAAATACGGAGCTATTTTATGGCCTGGAACGAGCCCGGCGGTGGGCGCAACAATCAGGACCCGTGGCGCGGCCGCGATGGTCGCGGCGGGTCTTCCGACCTGGATGACGTGCTCAAAAAGTTGCAGGATCGCTTCGGTGGCATGTTTGGCGGCTCTGGAGACGACAACAGCAGTCTGGGGCTGATTGGCCTGATTCTGGGTGTGCTCGCCATTGTCTGGGGTGTCGCTGGTTTCTACCGGGTGGAGCAGGCCGAACAGGCCGTGGTGCTGCGGTTCGGCAAGTACCACGACATGGTTTCCGCCGGTCTGCACTGGAATCCCTGGGGTATCGACGCTGTCATGAAGGTCGACACCAGCCAGCTCAATTCCATGCCGGTGCGCGCCACCATGCTCACCGAGGACCAGAACATCGTCGACATCGACCTGCAGGTCCAGTACCGGGTCAACGATGCCCAGGCTTACTTCCTGGATTCCAGCGATCCCATCGCCGCTTTGCGCAATTCGGTTGAAAGCGCCCTGCGCCACGTCGTGGGCGGCAGCGAAATGGATCGGGTGTTGACTGACGGTCGCGAGGCTATCGCGGTGGAAGTGGACAAGCGCCTGCAGGAATATCTGGACCGCTACAAGACCGGTCTGGTGGTCGAGAAGATCAACGTGGAGGACGCCCATCCGCCCAAGGATGTGAAGGATGCCTTCGATGACGTGATCAAGGCCAAGGAAGACGAGGAGCGGGTGAAGAACGAAGCCCAGGCCTACGCCAACCAGGTGGTGCCGGAGTCCCGCGGTAAGGCCCAGCGCATGATCGAGGAAGCCAATGCCTACAAGGCGGAAGTGGTAGAGCGCGCCGGCGGTGAAGCAGCCCGCTTCGAGCAGATGTATGCACAGTACAAGAAGGCCCCGGAAGTGACCCGGCGCCGTCTGTATATCGAAACCATGGAGCAGGTCATGGGTAACAGCACCAAGGTGATGGTGGATACCGAGGGTGGCAACAATCTGCTGTATCTGCCGCTCGACAAGATGCTGCAGGGTGCTGCGCCACTGTTGGCGCCTGCCCCGGCGGACATTACGTCCAACCAGCAGTCGCGCACCGACACCACCAGGCCGGCGGACACCGTGCGGGGGCTTGACCGCATCCGCCAGTCCCGTGACAGCCGTTGGGAGGGTCGCTGATGAATCCGCGTGGTATGACTGTATTGGTGG
>JABLXQ010000045.1 GCA_013178375.1 Gammaproteobacteria bacterium | reverse complement strand
TCCGTGAAGCTTTGGTGGGTTCGGCTGATGCCGGTTTTGCTTCCACTTTCATAATTATTATTCTCCCTTGGGACTGTTCAGAATCCATTCACTATAGAAGTGGTCCGCCTCAGCGCGCAATTAAACAGTGGTAACAAGGTACGACAAATTGTAACGGGTATTTTTGTGACAAAGTTGCCGGGGCCGGGTTACCGGGACAGGCTCTTCTGCCAGAGTCCGAACAGGAACTCCACATCCCCGCGCAGGTCCCGGTCCTCCCGCAGGGTCCAGCTGTAGACGGTGCCGATGGTTAGGTTCATCAGCAGCTCCAGCAGGGTGCGGTTGGGGATGTCGGGAATCATGCCTTCGCTTTTCATGGCGTCGAAGAAGGCGTCGGCGAAGGGCTGGTTTTCCTCCACCACGGCCTCATGGATGCGCTGGATTTCCGGCATGAATTCACCGGCTTCGCGGATCAGCACGCGGGAAAAGTTGCGGTTGGCATTCAGGTAGTCGGCGATGCCCAGGCAGGTCTTTTCAAATCGCTGCAGGGGATGACCGGCCCCGATCAGGTGGGTGAGGGCAATGTCGCGGATGCACTGGAAGTTTTCCTGTACCAGGCTCAACAGCAGGTCTTCCTTGCTTTCGAAATGTTTGTAGATGGTGGCCTTGCCGACCCCCGCCCGCACAGCGATGGTTTTGACCTCGGCATTGCGGAAACCTTCACTGGCGAACACGTCCCGGGCGGCCTGCAGGATGCGCTGGCGCCGTTCCTGGTTTTCCTCTTTGCCGTGGGTGGTCATGGGGGCGGGCCGTCGTTCAGGCGACCGGCTTTTTCAGCACGGTTTCACGGATGATGATCCCCAGTTTCACCCGTTCTGCCGGGTCCTTGGGAATGGTGCCGATCTTTTCCGCGTATTGCAGAATCGGCGCGAGCCCCTGATTGTTGGCGATCTGGATCGCCAGGCCGGGACGGGCATTCAGTTCCAGCATCATGGGGCCCAGTTCCCGGTCCAGTACGATGTCCACGCCCAGGTAGCCCAGCGGGGCCAGGTCGTAGCAGCTGGCGGCCAGGTGCAGGATCTCGGGCCAGCGCGGGATTGCCAGACCGGCTACCGAGGTGCCGGTGTCCGGGTGCATATCCACCTGGCGCGAGGACATGACGCCGCGAATTGTCCGGCCGGTGGCCAGATCGATGCCGGCGCCCACGGCGCCCTGGTGCAGGTTGGCCTTGCCGTCGGAGTGGCGGGTGGGCAGTCGCACCATGGCGAACACGGGGATGCCCCGGAACACGATGATGCGCAGGTCGGGCACGCCCTTGTAGCTGACGTGCTCGAAGCAGGGATCGAACTTGACCCGGTATTCGACAATGGCGCTGTCGGTGTCGCCGCCGAGGCTGTACATGCCGCTGAGGATGTTGGAAACGTGGTGTTCCAGCTCGGTGATGCTGACCAGGGCGTCGTTGGCCTTGCGGAAGTAGCCGCCCGGGGTTTTACCGGCGATGACCACGATGCCGTTGCCGCCACTGCCGTTGGCGGGCTTGATCACGAAGTCCTCGTGCTTGTCGAGCACGTCCTTCAGGTGGGCGATCTGGTGTTCCAGTTCGATGCTGCAATACAGCTTGGGCACCGGTATGCCGCGCTTGATGGCGCGGTCCTTGGTCAGCAGCTTGTTGTCCACCAGCGGATAAAAGCGGCGCTTGTTGTAAGGCATGATGTAGCTGGCATTGCGCTGGTTCATGCCGACGATGCCCAGCTCGCGCAGTTTGGTCCAGGGCATTTTCATAGTTTGTCGGCATCCTTCATCAGGCTGCGGAAGCGCCACAGTTCCAGCAGACGGTAGCCGGTGTAGCGGCCCAGCAGCATGGTCAGCGCCAGTACCACCAGCAGCAGTTCGGGGAAGACGAAGATCAGGTGGCTGAGCAGTTCGTGCGACATCACCGCATAGCCGATGATGGCCGCCACCAGGCTGCCGAAGCCCAGCTTGAAGGCTTCCTTGGAGCCGGTTTCTTCCAGCACGATGGACATGCGCTCGATGGTCATGGCCAGGATGACCACGGGGAACAGGGCCACGGACAGGCCGCGCTCGATACCCAGTTGCACACTGACGATGCTGAATGCAGCCAGCATCATGATCACGATGGTGAGCACCGCCGCCAGTCGCGGCACCAGCAGCAGGTGCAGGTCTTCGAGGAATTTGCGCAGGATCAGGCCGATCGCCACCAGGCTGGTGAACATGATGACGCCGGCAATCAGTGAGGTTTCCCGGAAGGCCATCGCCACCAGTACCGGCATGAAGGTACCGAACGTGGCCAGCCCCACCAGGTTGCGCAGGAACACGATCACCAGTGCGCCCAGCGGTACCATCAGGATGATGCGGTAGACGTTCTGGGTCTGCACCGGCAGGGCGAACAGGGAGAAGTCCATCAGGCGCGAGCTGCTCTGGCGCGCCCACTGTTCCGCCACCGACACCTGGGAGTGGGCATGGCGTGAAATGGAGAAATCCACTTCTGCCGGTTTGCCGCCCTTGATGGTCACCAGCGGGTCATCGCCGGTGCGCCAGACCAGTACATCGGGGGTCAGGCCCTGGGCGCCATTCACCGGGTTGAAGGCGATCCATTCGAAATCGTTATGCACCTGAATCCAGGGCACCAGCTGGCCATGCTTCACCCGGTCCTGCAGCGGCAGCACGTAGACGATGCGGGCGGGAATGCGGGCGGTGGCCAGGATGTTGATGAGCTGGCGTACCCACTCGACCGAGCCGTGGCCCACCTTGTTGATCAGGGAGATGTTCTGGTCCGGATTGGGGTTGTTCAGGCGGGCCAGCAGTTCGCGGGTGAAGCTCACCACGTCGGCGGAATGATCGCGGGTGTCCTTCAGCACGGCGTTGATGGCGGCATCCATGGTTTCGTCGTGGGTGGGAACGGTGGGATAGCGCGGCCGGGCGCTGGTGAGCGGTTCAAAATCGCCGGAGTCGTCCGGGGTCAGTTCCATGCGGTAGTACAGCACCTGTTTGCCCTTGGTGCGGCGTACGGCCCACAGGGCCTTGCGGTTTTCGTCCACCACTTCGGTGGCCAGGCCGTAGTTGCTGGAGATGAAATCCTCGTTCAGCTTGACGAAGCCCGGTGGATTGCGGGGGATATAGAACTCGGCCTTGGCCGGCCCGCCGGTGGCGTGAAACTGCAGTTTGGCTTCTACGGTCCAGACATCGGATTGCTGCGACGGGAACAGGGGCATGCCCATGCGGGTGGATTTGTAATAGACCGCTCCGCCGGCAATAAGGATCAGGATCAGCGCAATGAACTGGATTTTGTATTTGCTCACGGATTTTTGCTCGCAGCAGGAACGGTGGACTCGGTCTTGGTTTTCGCCAGTTTGGTTTCGTCTGTGGCGGTTGTTGCCGCTTTTGTGGTGCTGGCCGGGGCTGCTTTTTCCTTGGCTGGCGGGCGGCCGCGGAGGAAGGTGTGGGCCGGATCAATGACAGCAACGTCCTGCAGGAAGCGGCGGCCGAACAGAATCGGATAAATGAAGCGTCTGCGGTCGGTCAGGGTGAATTCGCCTTCGTATTCCTTGCCGTCGAGGATGAATTTCTGGTGAATGACGGGGCGTTCGGCGCTGGAGCGCTTGTGTTGCTTGATGAGGGCGTTGCGCACAACGGGTGCTTCGATGGTGATGAAGTTCCTGGTTTTGCCGGACAGGATGCGTTTGGCCGAGATCTTGGTGTTGGGGGAGAACTGGAATCGCACCCAGTCGTCGCCGTCCTTTTCAAACCACTCGATGTTGAGGGCGTGCATCGACGAGGTTTTGGCGCCGGTGTCGAACTTGGCCTTGGTGTACTTCTGCGACGGCTGCAATTGAATCCATTCCACCCAGCCGTAGATGGTGCGTTGCTTGACTTCCGGTTCAGCCAGCAGGTTGCCGGCGTTGGATGCAACAAGTGTCAAAAGAGCCCACCTTAGCAGTTTTTGGGTTCGCAACAGCATATGGATCGGATCGGCCTGTGGGATTCAATTGGATTTCAGTATAGCGACCGCGGGCGGGCGGTGAGGCGCCGATTTTAAAGGCAGGTGAATGTAAACGCACCTGAATTCCTAAGTCCACTATTTAAAAATTCGTCTGAATGTCAGGTTGATCCGGGGTTGGCAGGGTGTCTTGCTTTTGGGGATCTGGTGCACCCAGTGGTGCTGCAGGGCGCCTTTCATGATCAGCAGGTCTCCGTGTTGGAGGGGCAGGCTGAGCTTTTGTTCCGGGTGAGTGCGGTGTTTGAGCTGGAAGTCGCGAGCGTCGCCCAGGGAGAGGGAGGCGATGGCAGGGTTCTGGCCCAGTTCGGGTTCGTCGTCGGCGTGCCAGCCGACGCTGTCCTGTTCGTTGCGGTAGAGGTTGGCGAGCAGGCTGTTGAAGTGGCAGTCGCTGTAGTCTTCGATCCGTTGTTTGATGGCGGCGAGGGTGAGTGTCCAGGGCAGCGGGTCGAGTTTGAGCCCTGAGTAGGTGTAGGTCATGCCGGGGTCGCCATACCAGGCTTGCAGGCGGGGGATGGGGGTGTCCTTGCCGGCGATGCGGATGCTGTCCTGGCGCCAGGGTATTTCGTTTTGCAGGGTCTGGAGCAGGAGGTCGGCGTCGGCTTTGGGCAGGAAGCGTTTGATCCAGAGGATGTCTCCGTCGTCGATTTCGATCAGTTCGACGCTTTGGAGTTGGAGGTCGTTGAAAAGGTCGGATTGGGTCATGGGGACGCTCGCACGAAAGTCGGATGCGGTGGGACGGAGGGCGGTTCTGCTGTTCGGGGACGTCAGCGGCCAGGGATGGCCGCTGTCGAGCCTACAGGGATGTATTTGTGGCGTGCCCCGAACAGCAGAACCGCCCTCCGTCCTGCCGTTTGGCACGGACCAATCAAAACGGTACCGCAGAACTCACTTTTACGCCATGTCCTGACACCGGATGCCGGAATTCCAGCGTAGCGGCATGCAGTAACAGCCGGGGACTCAGGGCCAGCACCTCAGGCGGGGCGTAAAACTCGTCACCCAGGATCGGCATGCCCAGGGCCAGCATGTGCACGCGCAGCTGGTGTGAGCGGCCGGTGACCGGGATCAGCCGCAGCCGGTTGCGCTGGCCGTCGCGATCCAGCAATTCATAGCGGGTCAGCGAGGGTTTGCCGTGTTCGAAACAGATTTTCTGCAGGGGCCGGTTGGGCCAGTCGACGATCAGTGGCAGGTCGACTTCGCCTGTCCTGGCCGGGCAGTTGCCGAAGGTCACCGCGATGTATTCCTTGGCGGTTTCCCGGTCGCGGAACTGGCGGCTGAGTTCGGACTGGGCCTCTTTGGTTTTCGCCAGCACCATCACGCCGCTGGTGGCGCAGTCCAGCCGGTGCACCACCAGCGCCTGCGGGAAGCGGCGGGCGGCGCGGAGCTGGATGGAATCCTGGTGCTGCGGCAGGCGGCCGGGCACCGACAGCAGCCCGGCCGGTTTGTCCACCACGAACAGGTGGTCGTCCTCGAACAGGATGACCAGATCGGCGTCCGCGGGGAGCAGGTTTCTGATCATCCCACGCTGATCATGATGCGCAGGGCGTCCAGCCGGCTGGTGCACTGGCTGTTCAGCACCTTGCGGCCCTGTTCGCGCTTTTGGGCCACCGCCGCCAGTTGCGGGGCGATGTCGGCCGGTTGCGCCATGCCCTGGGCCAGCGCCTGCAGACGGCGGGCTTCGTTTTCCCAGTAGGCGTCGAATTCCGCCAGGGCCTGCTCGCGTACCTGCTGCATCCGGGCGTCCATCAGGGCTTCGCATTTGGCCAGCATCTCGTTCACCGGTTCCTGGATTTCCTTCAGCATGGGTGCGGCCAGATCGTTCTTGATGCGCTTGAGCTGCTTGTCCAGGTTGGCGGTGTCCACGGCGGCGGACAGGTCGCGGCCTTTCGGGTCCAGCAGCAGACGCACCGGCGTGGGTGGCAATACCTGCTGGATCTGCAGGTCGGCGGGGGCGGGGCATTCCACGATATAGAGCACCTCCAGCAGCACGGTGCCTTCCTTGACCTGCTTGTTCTTCAGCAGGCTCAGCACCGAGCTGCCTTTGCCGCTGGTGAGCACCATGTCCATGGCGTTGCGCACCATGGGGTGATCCCAGGACAGGAATTCGATGTCCTCGCGGCCCAGTGCCACTGCGCGCTGGTAGGTGGCGCTGACGCCGTCTTCCGGCAGCGAGGGGAAGCTGTTGTGTTCCAGTGAGGAACCGGGTCGCAGCAGGATGATGGTGTCGGACAGGTCTTCCTCTTCCACCCCGTAAGCGCTGAACACCAGTTCCATGTATTCCTTCAGGTTCGGGTCGTTATCGCTGTCGGCCACGGACTCCAGCAAATCCTGCACGCTGCCGTCGCCCTTGGAGTGGATTTCCAGCAGGCGGTTGCGGCCGTGGATGAAACGTTCATGCAGTTCGTCGATGCGGGTGCGGGTGGTTTTCACCAGCTTGTCGAGGGCGTGCTCGTCCTGCTCCAGTGCCACCAGGAACTGGGCGTGCAGGGACTCGAACACCACGCTGTGGCTGGACTCGGTCTTGTCGAAGGCGCCGAAGCCCTCGTCGTACCATTCCAGCAGGTGCTGTTGCCAGGTGTCGCCCAGGTAAGGCGTATAGATGTTGATGTCCTGCTTCTGGCCGATGCGGTCGAGGCGGCCGATGCGCTGCTCCAGCTGGTCGATGGAGGACGGCAGGTCGAACATCACCAGGTTGTGGCAGAACTGGAAGTTGCGGCCTTCGCTGCCGATCTCGGAGCAGATCAGGGCCTGGGCGGCATCTTCGTGCGAGGCAAACCAGGCGGCGCTGCGGTCGCGTTCGATCAGGGACAGGTCTTCATGGAACGCGCTGCACTGGATGCCACCCTTGAAATGCAGCTGCGCTTGGAGGGCACAGGCGGTGTCCTTGTGGTGGCAGATGATGAGGAATTTTTCCTTGCGGCGTTTTTTCAGGGTTTCCAGCAGCCAGCTGACGCGGGGGTCCTGCGCCAGCCACTGGCCTTCCGGGGTGTCGATTTCCGGGTAAAGCGCATCTTCCAGCACGTTGATTTTCAGATCGGCGTAGCAGGCCGGGTTGGGCAGGCGCACTCGGGTGAGCTTGCGCTGGGGGAAGCCGCTGATGCTGGCGCGGGTGTTGCGGAACAGGGCGCGGCCGGTGCCGTGCTGATCCAGCAGGCGGGTGGCCAGGGTGCGGGCGGCGAGGGCTTCGCCGGCCTTGTCGCCGGTGTCGGCCTGCAGCAGGGTGATCAGGCGGTGACTGCTGGCGTCGCTGAGCAGCACTTTCAGTTGCTCCAGATGCTCCGGCGCCAGTGTGTCGTGGTCGATCAGGTGCTCGGCAATCAGGGCGATGTCGTTGAAGCGCTGCTGCTGTTCCATGAAGGCTGGCAGTTCGGCGTAGCGCAGCGGGTCCAGCAGGTGCAACTGGGCGAAGTGACTTTCCGGGCCTTCTTTTTCCGGGGTGGCGGTCAGCAGCAGCAGGCCCTTGGCCCGTAGCGAGAACTGTTCCACCAGGGTGTAGGCCGGGCTGGCGTTGCCCGGTTCCCAGGCCAGGTGATGGGCTTCGTCCACCACCAGCAGGTCCCAGGGTGTGTCCAGTGCGGCTTCGGCCCACTGTTTGTGATGCAGCAAAAACTGGATCGAGCAGAGCACCAGTTGTTCATACAGGAAGGGGTTGTCGGTCTGTTCCTGCTCGCACAGGGCCTCGCACTGGTCCTGGTCCAGCACCCGCACCGGCAGGTTGAAGCGGCGGCGCATTTCCACCAGCCACTGGTGCACCAGGGAGTCCGGCACCAGGATCAGCACCCGGCCGATCTTGCCGCTGATCAGTTGCTGGTGGGCGATCAGGCCGGCTTCGATGGTTTTGCCCAGGCCCACTTCGTCCGCCAGCATGACGCGGGGGGCGCTCCGGGCTGAGACGGTGCTGGCGATGTGGAACTGGTGGGGGATCAGGTCGACGCGGGCGCCCATGAAACCCTTGGCGGGGTGGCGGTCGTAATTGGCCAGCAATTGCCAGGTTTTCAGACGCAGGCTGAAGTTGCGGAAGTCGTCGAGCTGGCCCAGCAGCAGGCGTTTCAGGGCTTCCGGCATCTGGCTGCTGCCCTGTACCTGGGTTTCGCACAGGGTTTTGATCTCGCCGTTTTCGCCTTCGGCTTCATAGAAGAAGAGGCCGTCCTGCTCGGTGCGGTCCAGTACCCGGTAGCGGACGCCGTCCTGGGTTTCGATGGTGTCGCGGGCGTGGAACTGCAGGCGGGTGAGGGGGGCGTTGGCCTTGGCGTAGTTGCGCAGTTCCTCGGCGGCGGGGAAGAACAGGCTGATGGTGCGGTCGTTGACCTGAGTGACGATCCCGATGCCGAGATCGGTTTCGGCCGTGTTGGCCCAGCGTTGTCCGATGAAGAATGCCTGCTTGCTCATGTGACGATTGACCCCGCGACTCTGAAGCCGCGTATTCTAGGAAATGCGCCGTTATTAATCCATGAACAAAAAAATAACGACGCATCCTCCCATCTCTATAAGGGCTTGAACCCCAAAATCGACAGGCTCTTGCTCTTGGCTCCTGCCACATCCGCACCCAACAGCTTGAAGGTTTCCTCGATGCAGTCCTTGAAATACCCGCCAATCATTTTCTTTTTCACGCCCTTGGCCAGGCCCACGTTGGGATCGTAAAAATCCAGCGTGTCGCCGCGACAGAATGCCGCCGTGGCATGGGTTCCCGTGGAAATATAGTAAAAACAGCCCTTGCTGAAGTGCTTGTCGGCACCGCCGAAGGGATAGTTGGAGCTGACGTCCTTGTTGCAGTTGGCGACGCTCTTGAACGCCGCCTTCACGTCCTTTTGCTCGTAATGGGCATCTGCCACGCCGGCAAACAGCGCATCTGAACTTTTGCCAACGCCCTTGGACTTGCCCTGGGTCATCACTTCGCTGCGGGCGGTGTTGAGCTTGTTGATGAAGTCATCGCCCTTCAGGGTCGCGCGCACCCATTCGATCGCCAGGCCCGCGCAGACGCCGTAATAATTGTGCTCGCCCATCTCGTGGGATTTTTGCTGTTGCACGCCCTACAGTACGGAGTGCTGATTCAGATAGGTGACAGCGCCATTGTTGGCGCGGGCATGTTTGTCCATCTGGATCTTGTAGAGATACATGGCTTTGGTCAGCAGTTCATGATCGGACATGTCCGGTTTCCTGCGCAGGTTGCTGGGATTGGATCAAAGTATGGCCGGCCCGGATCAGATTACAAAATCCCTTCCCACAACTCCTGTTCCTGCTCCAGCGGATCGTCCTGCAGCTGGGTGGTCTCGTCGAAACACATCACCTTGCGGGTGTCCTTGTTGAAGGCGGGCCAGTGGCCAACGCGGTCGGTAGCCGGATTGCCCGAGCGGGCGAAGGCAATCCAGCTGCTCTGAACGACGTCGCTGAGTTTTCTCGCGCCATCGCCGCCGCCGGTGAGGAACTGGCCCACGCCGTTGTCGGCGCAGCCGAACACCAGGGGAATGTCGCTGGCGTGACAGGCGCCCAGCAGACCCTTGTCCCAGTTGAACTGGCTGAGGAAGACGTCCTGGCTGTGGCGGCCCTGCAATTCGCCGATGCGCAGTGACGGAATGCGGAACACCCGGTCGCTTTCAAACGCGCTGAACATATCGGTATACGATGCGCTGGGATTGCGGGCCTTGAGAATTTTTTCATACAGGTTGGCGGCGCGCTCGCCCATTCCCGGCAGATTTTTCTCGCACAGCTTGATCAGGCCCAGTTTGTCGAGATTCTTGAAGGTTTCGTTGTTCATTATTTTTTCCGCGCCGGGCATGCGCAGGAAAAGATTCCATTCGTCGCGGGTCCAGGTCACCAGCAGCGGGATGTGGCGGGAATCGCCCTGCTCCAGCGAGCGCAACGGCGATTGCGGCAGCGTAACGCCGTCGATCACCGGTACCAAAGTCATGCCGGTCTGCGGCACCTGCTGCGCATACATGCCGCGATCGAAGCTCATGCGCATGCAGTCGCGCTGGGCCTTGACGATCTGCTGCGGTGTGAGTTGCCACAGCTTGTCCGGTTTGGCGGGATTGATGTCGGTGACTTCCAGAAAACGATGGGCGATCTTGTTGGCTTCCTCGCGGGTGAGCACCTGGTCGGCGGACCCGCTCTGCAGGATTGCGCGCTTGAACAGGCCCTGGGCGGCGGGGCAGGCCAGCAGGGTGGCGATGGCCATGGCGCCGGCGGACTCGCCGAACAGCGTCACCTGATCCGGATCGCCGCCGAACTGGGCAATGTTCTCGCGAATCCATTTCAGCGCTTCGATCTGGTCCAGCAGGCCGTTGTTGGCGCCCACGTTGTAGTGCTCGGGAATCAGGTCATTCAGGTAGAGGAAGCCGAAGGCCGCCAGCCGGTAATTCAGCGTCACCACCACCACGTCGCCGTGCACTGCCAGCTGGCCGCCGCGATAGATCAGCTGCGCGCCGGAGCCGGTCTGGTAGCCGCCGCCGTGAATCCACACCATCACCGGGCGTTTCTTGCTGTCGCAGTCCGGGGTCCAGATGTTCAGGTACAGGCAGTCCTCGCTCATCTGGCTGATGCCGAACATGGACACCTCTTCCTGCTGGCAGGCGTCGCCGAAGGTTTCTGCTGCCATGGGTTCGTCGTCCGGCAGCAGCGGCTGTGGTGCCTTGAACCGGCTTACGCCAATCGGTTGCTCGGCATAGGGAATGCCACGGAATTCCACATGGTTTTCGCGCTGGATGCCGCTGATTTCGCCACAGGCGGTGATCACTTTGGCCGTCATGGAGGATTCCTTGTCGTTAACGTTAAGGCGGTGGGATGTGTGAACGGGTTCAAAACCTGATATTCAGGGAAGATTGCCACGGCCAGCACGGGGCGACAATATCTGCCCGAAAAATGACGCTTCCGGCCTTTTGCATTCAAGAACGTTTGGTCCAGAATGAAAAGCAGTTCAATTCACATCCAGCTGTCGAGATCCTTCATGACCCAGGTTGATGTTTCCCCCTTGTTCCAGCCGTTCTCCTGTAAATCCCTGCACCTGAAAAACCGCATCGTGATGGCGCCGATGACCCGGCAATTTTCCCCTGGCTACATCCCGAATGATGATGTGGTGGCTTATTACCGCCGCCGCGCTGAAAACGACGTGGGCCTGATCATCACCGAGGGCACCACCGTGAATCATCCCTCGGCCAACGGTTACGAGAACGTGCCGGCCTTTCACGGCGAAGCATTGAAAGGCTGGAAAAAAGTGGTGGACGCGGTGCACGGCGCCGGCGGGAAAATCATGCCGCAGCTGTGGCACGTGGGCACGGTGCGCAAGCCGGGCATCGGGCCGGATAAGGAGGCACCGGGCATGGGGCCGTCGGGGATTACCTCCGCCGGCAAGCGCAAGGCCCACGTCATGTCGCTGGAGGATATCCAGGCCTGTGTGGCGGCGTTCGCGCAGGCAGCGGCGGATGCCGAGCAGCTCGGTTTCGACGGCGTGGAAATCCATGGCGCCCACGGTTACCTGATCGACCAGTTTTTCTGGGACGTCACCAACGAACGCACCGATCGTTACGGTGGCTCGCTGGAAAACCGGCTGCAGTTTGCGATCGAAATCATCGAGGCTGTCCGCGCGCGGGTCAGCGCGTCGTTCCCGGTGATGCTGCGTTATTCCCAGTGGAAGCAGCAGGATTACAGCGCCCGCCTGGTGCAGACGCCGGAGGAACTGGAGCGCTTCCTGAAACCGCTGGCCAAGGCCGGGGTGGATATTTTCCACTGCAGCAACCGTCGTTTCTGGGAACCGGAATTCCCGGGTTCCAGCCTGAATCTGGCGGGGTGGACCAAGGAAATTACCGGCCTGCCCACCATCAGCGTCGGCAGCGTGGGCCTGGAAGGGGATTTTCTCGACACCACCTTCAGTGGCAAGGATGACGGCAAGCCGGTGCCCACGCGCAGTTTTGATGAACTGTTCGCGCGCCTGCAGCAGGGTGAATTCGATCTGATTGCGGTGGGCCGCGCGCTGTTGCAGGACCCGGAGTGGGCGGTGAAAGTGCGCCAGGGTCGCTTCAGCGAGCTGAAACCCTACAGCAAAACCGCCGAGACTCATCTATATTGAGCGGGTATTTTCCTGCCCGTGAAATCCGTTCATGCCTGATCCTGAAACCGCGCTGCCGGACGCAGCGCATCGCCGTCGCGCCCGCCTGCTGATTTCTTTCGCCGTCATGGCGACCGGGCTGGGCCAGACGGTGGTGTTTGCCATCCTCGGTCCGCTCGGACGCGAGGTGATGCTGAGTGAAATGCAGATCGGCATCATCATCACCTGTTCATCGCTGGTGTTTTCCATTTTCAGTCCCAAGTGGGGCCGGCGCAGCGATCATGCGGGCCGCAAGCCCACCATGATCGTCGGTCTGCTGGGCTACACGGCGGGCACGGTGCTGTTCGCCACCACTTTCTGGATCGGCTTGCAGCACTGGCTGACAGGAGCGGCGCTGTTTTTCGCGCTGATCATGGCGCGCAGCCTGCAGTCGCTGGTGATGTCGGCCACCTCGCCTTCTGCCACCGCCTACATGGCGGACATCACCAATATCAGCGAGCGCACCTCCGGTATGGGGCTGCTTTCCGCGGCCCACAGCATTGGCACCATTCTCGGCCCGGCCTGCGCGGCGCTGGCGGTACTGGGGCTGCTGGCCCCGCTGTATTTTGCGGCGGCGATGACGTTGCTGGCGGCGCTGCTGGTCTGGAAATGGTTGCCGGCGCTGCCACCCACCCATTCCCGCTCCGAGCGTCCGGCAGCGCGGCTGCGCCTTTCCGATCGCCGCATTTTACCGTTCATCCTGGTGGGCGTGAGCCTGTACACCGCGTTCTCCATGGTGCAGCAGACGCTGGGTTATTACTTCCAGGATGTCTTGCATCTGCCGGCAGCCGACACCGTGCAGAAGGTCGGTATCGGCATGATGGCGTCGGCATTCATGGCGCTGTTCGCGCAGCTGGTGCTGGTGCAGAAACTGCGTCTGCATCCGGTGACGCTGATGCGCGCGGGGCTGCCGCTGATCATGACGGGTTTTTTCCTGCTCACTCTGTCGGACCAGTTGTGGATGCTGGTGGGTGATCTGGCGCTGGTGGGACTGGGCATGGGCATGTGCGGCCCGGGCTTCAGTGCGTCGGCGTCGCTGGCGGTGAATGCGGACGAGCAGGGCGCGGTGGCGGGGCTGATCAGTTCGTCCCCGGCGCTGGGCTTCATTCTGGGGCCGGTGCTCGGGGGCGCGCTGTATCAGTGGAATCCGGTGGCGCCCTGTCTGTTTGCGTCGGCGCTGTTTCTGCCGTTGTTGGCGTTTACCTGGCTGAAAGTGCGGCGCGGGGAATAGGCATCAAGCGTCCGGCCTGAACGCGCGCATGAACAGCGCCACCACTTCCTGCACCTGGCGCTCGACGGCTTCCGCTGGCAGGGGATCGTCGATTCCCGCCAGTCGCCGGGTATTGTGGGCACCCTTCACCAGGCTCAGAAAATGTTCCGCCGCCCGCGCCGGGTCCGCGATCCGCAGCGAACCTGCCGCATTGGCCTGGCGCAGCAGGTTTTCCAGCGCCTCCACCACCCGTTGCGGCCCCGCTTCGTAAAACAGCAGCGACAGTTTCGGGTTGTGCTGGGCCTGCGACACCATCAGCCGGTGCATGGCCACCGACTCTTCGCTGTTGACCAGCGCATGAAAGCCGTGACCAATGGCCAGCAAAGAGTCCCTAATCGGACTATGCTGATTGAATTCGAAAAAAAGGGATGGGAGTTGTTCCTCGCACTTGGATTTCACGGCGGCGGCGAACAGGTTTTCCTTGTCGGTGAAGTGGCTGTACACCGTCAGTTTTGATACCCCAGCCTCCGCTGCAATGGCGTCCATGCTGCTGTTGCCATAACCGTTGCGCACAAACAGGCGCTTTGCCGCCTCCAGGATGGCCTTGCGCTTGGCCAGATCCTTGGGGCGGCCGGGTGCAGCGGGAGTTGGAGCGTCTTTCATCTATCTCTTTCTTGATACTGGACCGGTGAGTTTGGTATATATACTATACTTCGAAGTATAGTTATTTGAAAACGTCGAGCAAATAAAAAGGTCATCCATGATCATGCGACACCTTAGCCGTATTGCCCCTTTCTGCTGTGCCCTTCTGCTGGTTGCCTGCGGCAATGGCGCGCCGCCGGAGTCCGTCGTGCGGCCCGCACTGGTGGTGCAGCCACAACCGGCCAGTGTTTCCATGACAGCCTATCCCGGCGAGGTGCGCGCCCGCTATGAACCTGAACTGGCATTCCGCATCGGCGGCAAGATCAGCCAGCGCCTGGTGGACGTCGGCAGCCGGGTGAAGAAGGATCAGGCCCTGGCGGAACTCGATCCGAAAGACGTGAAACTGCAGCTGGAAGCGGCCCGGGCCCAGGTGGCCGCCGCCGAAGCCAATCTCAATCTGGCCAGGGGTGAGCGCGACCGCTACAAAACCCTGCTCAACCGCCAGATGATCAGCCAGTCCCAGTACGACAGCGTGGAGAACCAGTACCGCGCCGGCGAAGCGCGCCTGCAGCAGATTCGTGCCGAATACGATGTGGCCAGCAACCAGACCGAATATTCCGTGTTGCGGGCACCCCAGGCGGGTGTGATTTCGCGCCGGCTGGCGGAAGTGGGCCAGGTGGTGGCGGCCGGGCAGACCGTGTACACCCTGGCGGTGGATGGCGAGCGGGAAGTGCTGATCGGGGTGCCGGAACATGCCATCGACAAATTCCGTGTCGGCCAGGAAGTCAGTGTCGAGGTCTGGTCCCAGGCCGGGCAGCACCTGCCGGGACGTATCCGCGAAGTGTCGCCCTCTGCTGATCCCCAGTCGCGCACCTTTGCCGCGCGGGTATCGTTCAGCGGACAGTTGATTGCCGTGGAGCTGGGCCAGAGCGCCCGCGTCTATGTGCGGGCAGCGGGTGAAGTGCCCTTGTCGGTGCCGCTGTCGGCCCTGACGGCCGAAAATGGCGATCCATATGTATGGGTGGTGGACCCGGCCACGTCCACTGTCGTGCGCACGCCGGTGCGCGTGGGTATCTACGGCCAGGAACGGGTGTCGATTCTGGAAGGTTTGAAGGAACAGGACTGGGTGGTGGAGGCGGGCGTGCACATCCTGCTGCCGGGCCAGCACGTGAAACCGGTGGACCGCGACAACCGTCCGGTGCAGCTGGCGGCGGGGGGATAACCCGATGTCTTTCAACCTGTCGGAATGGGCGCTGAGAAATCGCCAGATCGTGCTGTATTTCATGCTGGTACTGGCCGTGGCGGGCGCGATGTCATACACCCGGCTGGGTCAGAGTGAAGACCCGCCCTTCACCTTCAAGGCCATGGTCATCCGTTCCGATTGGCCCGGTGCCAGTGCCGAGGAAGTGTCGCGCCAGGTCACCGAGCGCATAGAAAAGAAGGTGATGGAGACCGGCGAATACCAGTACGTCATGTCCTATTCCCGCCCCGGCGAATCGGTGGTGACCTTCGTCGCTCTCGACAATCTCAATAACCGCAGGATTCCCGATCTGTGGTATCAGGTGCGCAAGAAGGTGGGCGACATCCGCCACACGCTGCCGCCCGGTGTCATCGGTCCTTTTTTCAATGACGAATTCGGCACGACCTTTGGCAATATCTACGCCCTGACCGGCGATGGCTTTGATTATGCCGTGCTGAAGGATTACGCCGACCGCCTGCAGCTGCAACTGCAACGGGTGAAGGACGTGGGCAAGGTGGAGCTGATCGGCCTGCAGGACGAGAAGGTCTGGATCGAGCTGTCCAACGTCAAGGCCGCCACTCTTGGCCTGTCGATGGCGCAGGTGCAGCAGGCGCTGGAGGAACAGAACGCAGTGTCCTCCGCCGGCTTTTTTGAAACCCGGTCCGACCGGGTGCAGTTGCGGGTGTCCGGCCGGTTTGAGTCGGTGGAGGAAATCCGCAATTTCCCGATCCGGGTGGGTGACCGCACTTTCCATATCGGCGACGTGGCCACTGTGCGGCGCGGCTTCAACGATCCGCCGGCACCGCGCATGCGCTTCATGGGCAAGGACGGTATCGGCATTGCCGTATCCATGAAGGCGGGCGGCGACATCCTGGTGCTCGGCAAGGCCCTGCGCGAGGAATCGGCCCGGCTGCAGAACACGTTGCCGGTGGGCATGGAACTGCACAGCGTGTCGGACCAGCCGGCGGCGGTGAAAACCGGCGTGGGCGAGTTCGTGCGGGTACTGGTGGAAGCGCTGGTGATCGTGCTGGTGGTGAGTTTTGCCTCGCTGGGGCTGCGTACCGGACTGGTGGTGGCGCTGTCGATTCCCTTGGTGCTGGCGATGACCTTCGCCGCCATGCATTACCTTGAGATCGGCCTGCACAAGATTTCCCTGGGCGCGCTGGTGCTGGCCCTGGGCCTGCTGGTGGACGATGCCATCATCGCGGTGGAAATGATGGCCGTGAAGATGGAGCAGGGCTTCAGCCGCCTGAAGGCAGCCAGTTTTGCCTGGAGCAGCACGGCGTTTCCCATGCTCACGGGCACGTTGATCACGGCGGCGGGCTTTCTGCCCATCGCCACTGCCCAGTCTGGTACCGGCGAATACACCCGGTCCATTTTCCAGGTGGTGACCATTGCCCTGCTGGCGTCCTGGGTGGCGGCAGTGGTGTTCGTGCCCTACCTGGGCGACCGCCTGTTGCCGGACATCATGGGCAAACACGGCGGCCACGCCCACGATCCCTATTCCACGAAATTTTACCAGCGGGTGCGCGTGGTAGTGGAGTGGTGCGTGCGCCGGCGCGGTCTGGTCATCCTTACCACGCTGGCCCTGTTCGTGGGTTCGCTGGCACTGTTCCGGCTGATACCGCAGCAGTTCTTCCCGCCCTCGGGCCGGCTGGAACTGGTGGTGGATCTGAAGCTGGCGGAAGGCTCTTCCCTCAAGGCCACCGAGGAGCAGATGAAGCGGCTGGAGGAAAAGCTCAAAACCCAGCCTGGCGTTGACAATTATGTGGCGTATGTGGGCACGGGTTCGCCCCGGTTCTACCTGCCGCTGGACCAGCAGTTGCCGTCCAGCCGGTTCGGCCAGTTCGTGGTGCGCTGCAAAAC
Source organism: Gammaproteobacteria bacterium (assembly GCA_013178375.1). GTDB lineage: Bacteria > Pseudomonadota > Gammaproteobacteria > Pseudomonadales > Ketobacteraceae > Ch67. The sequence continues at coordinate 30,159 of JABLXQ010000045.1, read as the reverse complement.
CGTCGAGGAGCGGGAGGACGTGCGGCGCTGGCTGATCGACACCATGCAGCAGGAATTCCCCATGCTGATCACCCGCATCTCGCGCCTGGAGAACGGTCCGCCGGTGGGGTATCCGATCCAGTTGCGGGTGTCAGGCGAGCATATCGATGTGGTGCGCGATCTGGCCCGGCAGGTGGCGGCCAAGGTGCGGGAGAATCCCTATGTCTCCAGCGTGCACCTGAACTGGGAAGAGCCCAGCAAGGTGATCTACCTGAACATCGACCAGGAACGGGCGCGGGCGCTGGGCGTCACCACGGCCGCGCTGTCGCGTTTCCTGCAGAGCGCGTTGTCCGGCTCCCGCGTCAACCAGTTCCGCGAGAACAACGAACTCATCGAGATCATGCTGCGTGGTACCGACCGCGAGCGCCAACGCATGGAACTGCTGCCCAGTTTGGCGGTGCCCACCGACAAGGGCCTCAGCGTGTCGCTGTCCCAGGTCGCCACCGTTGAATACGGTTTCGAGGAAGGCGTGATCTGGCACCGCGACCGCCTGCCCACCGTCACCGTCTACGGCGACATTTATGGCGGCCAGCAGCCGTCGGCGCTGGTGAAGGACATCCTGCCCACGCTGGACCCGGTGCGTGCCCAGTTGCCGGAAGGCTACCGGCTGGAAGTGGGGGGCACAGTGGAGGATTCCGCCCGGGGTCAGGCCTCGGTGATGGCGGGCATGCCCCTGTTCGTGGTGGTGGTGATGACCCTGCTCATGCTGCAGCTGAAAAGCATCTCGCGTTCGGTGCTGGTGTTCCTCACCGCGCCACTGGGCCTGATCGGCGTCACCTGGTTCCTGCTGGCATTCCAGAAACCGTTCGGCTTCATTGCCATGCTGGGCACCATCGCCCTCAGCGGCATGATCATGCGCAACTCGGTGATCCTGGTGGACCAGATCGAGCAGGATATCGCCGCCGGCATCGACCGCTGGCAGGCAGTGGTGGGTGCCACCGTGCGGCGCTTCCGCCCCATCGTGCTGACGGCCCTGGCAGCGGTGCTGGCGATGATTCCGCTGTCGCGCTCCATCTTTTTCGGCCCGATGGCGGTGGCCATCATGGGTGGTCTGATCGTGGCCACGGCGCTGACCCTGCTGTTCCTGCCGGCACTCTACGCCGCCTGGTTCCGGGTGAAGGAAAACGCCTGACTACGTTTCCGGCGGAAACCCCGGTTATTGGCTACGCTTTTGGTAGCTATGTTACTTAAATAAACAAATTCGAAGCGCGGGAAGTGCTAACGGATGGGAGGGAACGATCGTGGACGCCGAAGCGTTTGCGGTCATGTATTTATTCCACCGTCTTTGCTATAAATGTTAGGCATATTCGGTAACATTCTGAATATGCAGCAAAATGGCGGACCATGGTGGTTGTCTCGACTGTTTACACTCACTGGAAATATGCAATGAAGCTTCAAACCCTTGTTTCTCTAGGAATGGTTCTCCTGATGGCCGGCTCGACCACCCTGGCTGGCATCGAATACGAAGGCGAGCGCAATGCCTTCAACCGTTTTCATGGAAAAGGCAAATTCACCTCCAGCCGGGGTGAAGTGTATGACGGCACTTGGGTGGACGGCAGCCGGGAAGGCCATGGCGTATTCACCACTCCGGCCGGTGACCGCTACGACGGCAACTGGAGCAACAACCAGGAAAACGGCCAGGGCAAGATGACCTGGGCCAACGGTGACGTGTACGACGGTAACTGGGTAGCAGGCAAGATGCAGGGCGAGGGCACCTTCACCTCGGCCAAGGGCGAGATCTTCAAGGGTAACTTTTCCAGCAACGTGCGTCAGGGCAAGGGCGTGTTGACCACACCGGCCGGCGATAAATTCGAAGGCAGCTGGAAGGGCGGCAAGAAATCCGGTGAATTCCGGGTCAGCCTGCGGGACGGCAGCGTGGCCACCGGCAACTGGGTGGACGACCGCGCGCCCGCGAATGCCATGGTGGAACTGGCCGATGGCACCCGCTATACCGGCCCGGTGCGCAATGGCACCAGTCCTGCCGGCAAGGGCACCTGCGTGAAGGCCGGCCAGAGCACGCCCTGTGAATTCAAGGATGGCAAGCTGGTCGTGGCGGAAGTGCCGAAGCCTGAGCCCAAGCCGGTACCAAAAGTGGAGCCCAAGCCTGCCGCAGCGGCTGCTGCCGTTGCTGCGCCTGCTGCAGCGATCGCCGCAGCCCCGCCCAAGCCGGTAGCCCCCCCGGTACCGAAAGATCCCCGTACTGGCCGTGGTACCCGCGCCGATGGCACCCAGTTCTTCTTCAAGCACAACTTTGGCGCTGCCGGCCAGAGCGACAACCTGCCCAAATTGACGGTGGAAAAGGATCTGAATGAATTCGGCGCCATGCGTATCAGTGCCAAGGGCGGCGAGTTCGAAGTGACCATCATGGTGGACGAATATGTTGGCCCTGGCGTCTACGAACTGAAGTACTTCAAGGGTTCCATCCAGAAGAAGGGTGAAGAAACCAGTTACCGCATCTCGGCAGCGGAGCCTGGCAAGCTGGAAATCCTGAAGGATGCAGGCGGCAAGCTGGTGGGTCTGTTCTCCTTCACCGGCTACCCCAATGGCAACGTGGGCAGCGACAAGCGCGTGGTGTCTGAAGGGGAGTTCGTGATTCCCGCCCAGTAACCTGCACCGGGCCAGTCTGACCCTCCAAACCCCGCCTTCGTGCGGGGTTTTTTGTTGCTCTTTTGTTTCACGGTCTGAAAAGCAGTCAATTAGAGATTGACATCGTAACGCTTAATATTATCATTCGCGAATAGTTATTATTTGTTTCACGTGTCGCGGATGCTAGAGAGAAGCATCAATTTTTCTGCGTGATTCTTGCCTGCACCAGCTTACAGCCATCGTTCTTACATTTGTCCATTGACCGGGATAGGGGATTTGTAATGTCTAAAAAACCTGTGGGAAAAGTCGCGCCTTTCAGTTTGCGCCAGTCTGCCGGCCTGCGCCGCAGCGATCTGTTGTCGCTGTCGTTGCTGGCCCTCAGCGGTGTGGTACAGCCAGGCATGGCGGAAGAGGCGGCAGCCGAAAAGCCGGCTGACAAGCCGAAAGAAGAAGTGGTGACCCTGGATGCGGTCACCGTGCGGGGCGACACGGTGGATGCGGCGGAAGGCAACGCCAATCCCTATTCCGACCCCGCCGCGCCGTTCAAGGTGGACCGCTCGGGTGAAGCCAAGCGCACTGCCCCGATTCTGGACCAGCCCAGCACGGTGATTGCGATTCCCAAGGAAACCATGAAGGCGATGGGCGCCAACTCCATGAAGGAAGTGATGAGGGTGCAGCCTGGCGTGACCCTGGGCACCGGTGAAGGCGGCAACACCTACGGCGACCGTTTCATCATCCGCGGCTTCGAGGCGCGCAACGATGTGTTCGTGGACGGCCTGCGCGATCCCGGCGTATTGTCGCGCGAAACCTTCGCGGTGGAGCAGATTGAAATCTCCAAGGGACCGAGTTCGACGTTTGCTGGCCGTGGCACCACGGGTGGTGCTGTCAACAGCGTTACAAAAATGCCGAAGATGGATTCCTTCGCCACTGTCGAAGCGGGTGCCGGTACTGACGACTACAAGCGTATGACGGTGGACGCGAACGAGCAGCTGGGCGAAAGCGTTGCCGTGCGGGCCAACGTGCTGTACCACGACACTGAAGTGGCGGGCCGCGACGAAGTGTTCGACGAGCGCAAGGGTGCCGCGCTGGCACTGCGCTATGACGTCAGCAGTGAAACCAATATCGTGGTGGACTACTATCACCTGAACACGGACGCCATGCCGGACTGGGGTATTCCCTACGACCAGGCCAACAACCGCCCCGCCAAAGTGGATCTGGACAATTTCTATGGCCAGACCACGCGGGATTTCTGGGAAACGCAGGCCGATATTTTCACCTTCAAGATCGATTCCCAGCTCAATGATGACTGGCGCGTGAATTCGTTGACCCGCTATGGCGAGACCAACAACAGCTACATTGCCGGCGCCCCCAGCCGCCCAGATTTTGTGGCAGAAACCGTTGTATCCAGCCCCAAGAACCGCGATCAGGACAACACCTATATCGGCCATGCCACCAACTTCATAACGCAGCTGGAACAGGGCGACATGCTGCACACCCTGGTGCTGGGTTTTGAACTGACCAATGAAAAAATGGCCAACCGGCCGCCGGCTTTTTTGCCCACCAATGCCGCCGGCAATATCACGCTGGATCTTTACAATCCCGATCCCAACGCCTGGTCCGGCACTATTGGCACCAGCCCCAACGAAACCAGCACCGAGCTGAATTCGAAAGCGCTGTACGCGATGGACACGCTGGAAATCAACCGCTGGTGGCAGGTATTCGGTGGCGTGCGCTACGACTATTACGAACTGGACCGGCAGGTGGCGATCAATGAATATGTCGACGTTGCATCCATAGCCGACACCAAGGACACGTTCATCAACGGTCATCTGGGTTTGGTGTACAAGCCGCGGGTCAACGGCAGTATCTATGCGTCGATTGCATCCTCCTCCAACCCGGTGGGCGAGCAGGTGGACGGCACCGCCACGGCTTATGGCGCGCTGGGCCCCGAGACCGAAGATCTGGGCGTGGAGCAAAACCGCAATTACGAGATCGGTACCAAGTGGGAATTGTTTGATCGTCATGCCTTGCTGACGTTTGCGATTTTCCGTACCGACAAGGATGATGCCCGCGAACAGGCGCCGAGTGCAGGCCCCGGTATTCCAGGTGTGTGGGGTAACTCTGGCGAGGCGCGCGTGGACGGTGCAGAACTGGGCGTGTCAGGCAATGTCACCGACGCGTGGAGCGTGGCCGGTGGCGTGAGCCATATCGACACTGAAATCACCGATTCCGCAAACCCGGACAATATCGGCCTGGAGCTGGCGAACGTGGCGGAGAAATCCCTCACTCTGCTGAACCGCTACGAGGTCACCGACAAGTTCGCGCTGGGCATGACCGCCACTTACCGGGATGAAGTCAACGGTGGAACCTGGGCGGCGGCGCCGATCCCGGCCACTGGCAAGCTGAGCGAGATTCCCGACTACTGGCGTTTCGATCTGCTGGCGGAATACCAGATCACCCAGCAGCTGGCAGCGCGGCTGAACGTGCTGAACGCGGCGGATGAGCGGTATTATGATGCGCTGTACCGCAGCGCGGTGCCGTTCGTGTACGTGGCGCCGGGCCGTTCGGGCTTCGTGACACTTACTTACGATTTCTGACCTGCAACAGGAGCACCCCATGCTGATCTGCCTGCCCGACGTGCTGGACCAGGACACGGTAAAACGTTTTCGCCAGCGCATGGATTCTGCCCAATGGGTGGATGGCAAGGTGACAGCAGGGGTGCAGTCCGGCGCAGTAAAACGGAACCAGCAATTGCCGGAGCAGTCGCCGCTGGCGCAGCAACTGGGCAATGAAATTCTCGACGCGCTGGCCAGTCATGGCCCGTTCATTTCCGCTGCGTTGCCGCTGAAAATCTTTCCACCCCTGTTCAACCGTTACCAGGGTGGTGAACATTTCGGTGTGCACGTGGACAATGCGATCCGGTTCGTGAAAGGCACGGTGACCCGGATTCGCACGGATCTTTCCATGACGCTGTTTCTGAGCGAGCCGGAGGAATACGACGGCGGCGAGTTGATGATCGAAGGCAAGTTTGGTGCCCAGGCGGTGAAGTTGCCGGCGGGACACATGGTGCTGTATCCGTCATCCAGCCTGCATCAGGTGATGCCGGTGACGCGGGGCGCGCGGGTGTGTTCGTTTTTCTGGATGCAAAGCATGGTGCGGGATGACGGCGCGCGTGAGCTGCTGTACGACCTGGATCAGAGCGTGCAGGCGCTGGCCGCAGAGCAGGGTGTCGATCATCCCGAGGTGGTGCGGCTGTCGGGGATTTACCACAATCTGGTGCGGCGCTGGGCGGATACCTGAACGATTATTCCCGCAAGCCCAGATCCTGTTCCAGCTTCACCGCGCGATTTTTCAATTCGTCCAGCTGTTGCTGTTTCTGCAATACCACCGGATCGTTCTGACCGGTGACGGTGGCCAGCTGTTGTTCCAGAGCGGCGACTTCAGCCTCGATTTCCTTGTTGCCCTTGGCTTTCGACTTGATCTCGGTCAGCAATGCGCCCAGGGCTTTTTGCAATGCGCCGTATTCGCTGCGCTTGCCGCGCAGTTCCGCACTGACTTCCGATTTTTCCTTTTCCACCGCGGCATAAAGGTCGCGAAACATCTGGTTGGTCTTCTGTTCGTCCAGCAGGATATTCTGCTTTGCCTGCACGCGAACGTCGTAGGCGCCGGAACTGGTGCAACGGGTTTTGGCGATGATGCTGGCGTCGCGGTTGGTGGGGTCGCAGTCCGCCGGATTGACGGTACAGCCGCCCAGTAACAGGGATGCAACGATCAGTGAAAAGTGCAGTTTGGTTTGCATGCGCTAAATCCTTAACCGATCTTGATGGCGGAACGTTGCTGGAACAGGCTGTCGATTTCCGATTCCAGCGAGGCAATCTGTTTCTGCATCGTGTTGATTTCCGCATTCAGGGTGTCGACGCGGGCGCCGCTGGCGCTTTCCGACGCGGCCACTTCACGCCATTGCTGCTCGCGGGATTTCAGGTCGGCCAGGGTTTTCTGCAGGTATTTGGTGTTGGCGTCGATTTCTGCCAGTTGCTGCTGGGCCTGCGCTTTCTGCACTTTCTGTGCGGCGATGTCTTTCTGCAGCTGGGCCATCTGTGCGCGGTCTTCCGCCATGACGGTGCGGGCGGTCTGGGTCAGGCTGGCCAGTTTGCGGTTGTCTTCGCGCACGTCGTTGATCATGGCGTCCAGGCGCTGTTCAGTGTTGGAGTATTCGGCGCGGCGCTGGTCCAGATAATAGTTGGCGCCCATCGCCACGCCGCAGCCCACCAGCGCTGCTTTCAGCATGCAGTCTTTCTTGTCGCTGGGATTGCCGAGCTGGCACAGCAAGGCGCCGGCGATGGCGCCGCCCGCGCAGGCCTGCCAGCCGGATTTGCTGAAGAAGCGGGCTTCATCGGTCTGGGTCAGGCGCGGGTCGGCACTGCCGGCGGCCTGTTGTGCCGGCGCGGGGCTGCCACCACCGCCCATGTTCGGCAGCGAGTAGGGGGAATTGGCGCAGCCACCCAGTGTCAGGCTGATGCCGATTGCCAGAGCCATGGCGCGACGTTGCGGAAATGCGAAAACCTTGTTCATGGATGTGCCTCGGTCGTGCATGTCATTCGGTGGATTTGCAGGCGTCCAGCCATTGCTGGCGCGCGATCTTGCCGGTGTTCAGATAGCCTTGCAGGTTTTTCCAGTGCGTGTCCAGATAGGCGCGCAGATTGTTTTTGCCCCGCGCGCTGAGTTGCTGGCCGGTGACGCTGATCTGGGGTTGCACCAGCTTTTCGTTGTAGGTCATGCTGGTGTCCACCAGGGTGTCGGCATAGTAATTGAGGATGAAATCCAGCGCTTTCTTCTGGTCGTCCATCTGCTGTTTGCGGTTGGGGCAGGTCGCGGCCGGCGCGCTGTTGTCGGCGCAATTGGTTTTGTAGAGTCCGGCGAGGCGGTCGTGGAAGGCGCCATCGTCTTTCAGTTTGGTGCAGAGGAAGGCGCCCAATTGCAGCGAGGAACGGATGGCCTGGTCGCGCTGTTCGTCGCGGGCCTGGATGTTGGCGCGCAGGTCGTTGTTGAGTTTTTCCAGTTGCTTTTTCACCGCGTCATCCTGCACCCCGGAAGCGATGCTGCCCAGTTCCTTCACCGGGTCCTTGCCGCCGCTGTCCGCTTTGCCGCCGTCCTTGCGGGCGCCCAGTTTGTTCCATTCGCTTTCGATCTGTTTTACCCGTTCGCGCGAGGTCAGGGTGGGTGCCACCACAGCCAGACGGATGCCGCTGGTTTTCAGTTTGTTCTGGGCGCCGCTGCTGTAATAGGGCTCTTCCTGCCGCATGGCGCTGTGCAGTTCCGCTTGTGGTGTCTGGAAATTGCCGCCGCGCAACACGTAGCCGCCGGCCTGGCCGTGCTGGCGATCCAGTTTGTTCAGACGGAAAGGCTCGAACATCATTTCATCCACGTTGCCGAGGACATCGTGCAGGCCCGCCGGATTGGCGTTGAGCAGACCCGCCAGTTGCAGTTTGCCGTTGGCGGATTGCGAGCCGGCGAACCAGGCATAGCCGTTCATGCCTTCCGGCATCGGGAAGCGTGAGTCGCGGAATTCTGCCGGTGATACTGCAATGCCGCCTCGCGCCGCGAATTCCCATTCCACTTCCGTGGGCAGGCGCACGAAGCCGGGGGCGCCGTCTTCCTTCGGTAATTTTGCGGCGGCATTTTTTTGCAGCCACAGGCTGTATTTGTCGGAAAAATTCATCGCGTCGAACCAGCTGATGCCGGTTTGTGGCAGGCGCATTTTCGCGGCGGGCGTGGGGCATTTTTCCGCCGTCATCGCCTGGTACTGCAATTCGTTCAGTTCATATTTTGCCAGCAGGTAGTAGCGGCCTGCTTCCGGCTTGGTCACCGTGAAACTGCCGGCGATATGGTCCGGCCGCGCCTGTTCCAGATAGCCCCAGTTGCCACTGTCCTGGCCCACAGTGATGGCGTAATCCTCCAGCGGGTTGGCCAGGGGCACCTTGATCTGGCGGAAGGCCATGGCGCCATCGCAGGGCATGGGCAGGATGACGTCGCCGTCCGCTGGTTTGGGGTTGAAATATTTTTCGTCCCAGGTGGCTTGGGCGGTGCCGGCAAACGTCGACAATATCAGTGCCGTTGCGGGCATTAAAAACCGACTGATCTGATTCATGCCAGTGGCTGTTTCAGATTTCCCGCAGGCTTTCTGCCGGCTGAATGTGAATGGCACGGAATCCTCCTATTCCCGCCACCAGTGTGGCGATGAGCAAGGCGCTGACGAAGGCCAGCGCGATATGACTGTTTTCCAGATGGCAGACGAACGCGCCGTCCGCCAGATTGGTACCCAGGGCGCGGTTGAACACACTGCTGCCCGCCAGATACGCGAGGTAGCCGATGACAAACGCAATGCCGGTGAGCAGCGCCGCCTGCACCATCACGTAAGCACCCACATAACCGCGCCGGAATCCCAGCAGGCGCAGCAGCGCCAGATCCTTGCGCTTGCGATCGATGTTCGCCAGGAACGCGCCGATCAGCGAGGCGATGCAGCCGATCACGGCGGTCCAGGCAATCACGGCGAAAATCAGGCTCAGCACCCGGTCGATGGCCTTGACTGATTCGATGTCGCGGGCGCGGGTGGATACCTCGATATTGCGCTGCTGCAGCCAGTCCGCCAGCGGCGCCACGTCGTCCAGCGATTTTGCATAGATGCGGGCGCGGGCGAAGCGGGATTGTGTCTGCGTTGCTTCCGTGCCGGTGTCGAGGCCGAATGCCGGCATTTTAACGCCATCGCGGAACTGTTCCATCGCCAGCAGCAGATCCAGTGTCACCAGCGCGGCGGGGCGGCCGAAGGCGGTTTCGTCCAGCACGCCGGAGACCGTCAACGTCACCCGGCCCCGTTCGTTGTTGCCGTCCAGTTTGCGTATCACCACCAGCTGCAGGGTGTCGCCGGGTTTGGCCAGCAGTTTTTTCGCGGCGGCGGCGCTCAGCACCACGTCCTGCGCCGATGGCGGCGGTGCCACCTTGCCCTGCAACAGCGGATCGCCGGGGGCGCTGGGAATGACCTCGGCGTCGGCGGCGAAATGCTGGCTGTCTTTCACCAGATCCGCCTGGGTGTTGAGGGAGCGGGTCAACGGCATGACGAAGCCGGTGGCCGGCTGTGCCTTCAGTGCGTCGATCCAGGGCTGGTCCAGGTTGCCGTTGCCCAGCATTCTGATTTCCAGATTGCGCGGATCGCTCAGCAGATTGTCGCGCAGTTGCGTCACCACGCCGTTTTTCAAACCAAACAGCAACAGCAGCGGTGCGATGACGGCAATGATCGAGGCGACGATGCACAACGATACCTTGCGGTCGAACCACAGGTCGCGGCTGGCCAGTTCCACCAGCAGGCGCCAGCGTGGGGGCGGGGCGAGGGCTGTCGGTAATGGCTCAGGCTGCGTCACGAAACACCGTTCCCTGGCTGCTGTCCGCACTGGGCACGCCGATGATGTTGCGGATGCCGCAGCTGCGCACCAGATCCCAGTCGTGACTCACCAGCAGCGCGGCGATCTGGAAATTCTGCACGATTTCGATGATCAGTTCGAACAGCTTGTGGGCCTGGATCGGGTCGAGGGCGGCAGTGGGTTCGTCCGCCAGCAGCAGGTCCGGTTGATGGGCGATGGCGCGCACGAAGGACACCCGCTGGCGCTCGCCGATCGACAGCTGGCGCGGCAGTTTGTCCAGCAGTGGTCGCAGGTGCAGGCGGGCGATGGCATCTTCCACCAGATCGCTGCGGGGCGGCAGGCCGCTCATGCGGCGGGGCAGGCTGATGTTCTGGCGCACGTTCAGGAACGGCAGCAGGCCGCCGGTCTGCAGCACGAAACCCAGTTTGCGGGCGCGCAGGTCGGCCAGCGGCGCCTGGGCATCCTGTTGCAGGAAAGCGGCGATATCCATGGCGGGCGTGTCGCCCAGGGTGAAGGATTTCAGCTGGGCGGGGGCGAGGATCAGGCCGATCATTTCCAGCAACGTGCTCTTGCCGCAACCGGACGGGCCGGTGATGGCCGCCACTTCGCCGCGTCGCAGGTGCAGCGAAGGCAGGGACACCCGGTAAGTCTGGCTGCCCTGCCCGCGCGCGATGCCCATGCCTTCGATCCGCAACATACCGGTTTCCTTCAGGTCAGGGCAGCGCTTCCAGCGGCACAGGATAGACGTGGTCGCGCGGATCACTGCCTTCCGCCAGCGACACCCAGCGATCCACGTCGGCGTTGTAGCGCTGGTAGTACTTGAGCTTGTTGTTCAGGCGCTGGATGAAGCGTTCCTGCTCCACGCCTTCCCAGCTTTTCCAGGTTTCCTCGTCCAGGCTCAGCACGTCGCTCAGGTAGGGCAGGCCTTCCAGGTATTCTCCCAGCAAGCCCAGTTCCGTCAGATTGGCCGAGGTTTTCTGCTTGAGCTGGTTCGGGTCCTGGCCCATGGTGGCGGCCACCGAACGCAATTGCTCGAACATGTTGGCGGGGGAGATGAGGCCCTCGTTGGCTGCGTCGGCGATTTTCTTCACCACGTCGGCCAGGTCGCTGAGCTGGCTCTTGGTGAGCAGCACGCGCACGTCGGTGGTGGGCACGTTCTGCTTTTCCAGATCGCGGTCGCTGATCCAGGCTTCGAACACCGGCGGCGCTTGGGCACCGGTGACTTCGCCCAGATAGGCCAGTCGCATGGCGTGGCCCAGTAACGCGGTGTCCTGCAGCAGGGGATCTTCCTTCGCGGTGGGTTTGCTGGCGGTTGCCGGCGCGGTGGGCTTGGCCGGTTTGCCGTAGTTGGGGTCGGCACTGGCGGCGCTGCCGGCGGCATCCTCGCCACTGTAGGCCGCTTTCACCTGGCTGGTGATGGCGGTGGCGAGTGCATCCACTTTTTTGCCGAAACTGCCCACGTCGCCCGCTTCCACCGGATAGTACAGGGGCTTGTTGAGGAAGGGGTTCAGCGCCAGATCGTTGTATTGGGCTTCGGCGCTGGCGTGGTCCTTGGCGCCGGCAGCGGTTTTCAGGTGCAGTGCGTAAATGGCCACGCCCCGGTATTTGGCTTCCAGCCGTACCTGCGATGCGTTCAGCCCGGTGCCGGACAGCGGATCACTGCCGTCCACCGCACCGGCGTCGGTGATCAGCACCAGATAGCGCGCGCCGAATTCGTTCCAGTTCACTTCGTCCAGCGCCTGCATGACGCCGGAGTAGGCATCCTCGGCAAACGCCTTGCTCGACACCGTGGCCGGTTTCAGTTCCGCCACTTTGGCCAGGAAATCCTTGCCGTCTTTCACCGTGGTGGGATCGACGTACATCTTGCTGACGTATTCCAGTCCGGGAACGGCCTTGGTGCTGGAGCGGTAGGCAATCAGGCCGAATTTCACCTGGTCCAGCAGCTGTTCCTGTTCGATGCGGCTGTACACTTTTTTGATCGCCTCGCGGGTGCGATCAATATAGGGGCCCATGGAGATGGTGGAATCGATCACGAACACCACGGCGGCGGAAAAGCCTTTCAGCATGTTTTCCTGGGGCGGCTGGGAGGCGGGATTGGGGCTCTTGTCCGCTTCTTTTTCCTTGCCTGGTTTGCCGGCGGCTTTGTCATCCTTTTTGCTGTCATCCTTACTGACTGACGCCACGTTCAGCAGCCGCACCTGAAAGCCGTTTTCTGTGAAGGTTTCCTCGGCGCCCAGCACCGGCAGCAAGTAGAAATTCTGTTGCAGGTCGACGGCGTAAGGCGGCTCCTGCGCCACCACGCGGGGATCGCGGCCGTTGGCGGCCAGCTTGTCGCGGATGGGTTTGAGGATGGGTTTTGCGTCCGGTGCCGCCAGGATCTGGTCCAGCGTATCTTTCTTGCGGAAGAACAGCAGCGGATCGCGGCCGGCCGGGTTGGTGAAAGCCAGCGTCATCTGCATCTTCCATTCGACGGTGCAGTCGGCCTTCATCCAGCCAGTGGTTTTGCCGTAGCTGTCGGGGCCCAGGTGCAGCCATTCAGCATTGCCGGATTTTTTGCGTTCATACACGTAGAAGCGGCTGAAGGCGGGTTGCGGTTTGCCGCCCGTGGCGCCCATCGTGTCCGTCAGCAGGCAGCCGGGGGTGGTGAGCACGCGCTGGTGCAGGGTTTTCTTGCCCGGCTGCAACAGGGGCTTGCTGTCGGCGGCGCTGGCGCCGGGAGCAAGAGCGGCCAGCAGCGTGGCGGCGAGGATGGAGCGGAATGCAGTGCGCACGTTGTGTTTCCCGTTTGGCAGAGTTCTGTTTTGCATAGCTCTGATTCAGTTAGTTCTGATTCAAGTAGGTCGGGCTTAAGTTGATCCGACTTATATTGATCTGTTTTGGTGTTGATCCGTTTGGTGATTTTCCAGCTGGCGTTGAACCGGTTTTCACTTGCCCAGCTGTTGCAGGCGTTGCTTGGCTTCAGCGTTGTCCGGATCGTGATTGACGACAATTTCATACCAGTAGGCGGCGGTTTCCGCGTCGGCGCTTTCCACGCAGCCGTCGGCTTCAAAATGGTCCGGATCGTATTCGCGGGCGTAGGCCAGTGCGATGCGCGCGTCGCCGGCCTGGGCCTTGTAGGCATACAGGCGCTGGGCGATGTTGCAGCGCTTGGCGTCCTTGGCGGCGTTGATCACGGCAAGCACCTGCTCGGTGGACGGTGATGATTTCAGGCAACCCTGCACGAAGGCCAGATCGTCGCCGCCACCCATGGCTTCCTCGCCGCAGGCGCCGGTACCGGCCGTTGGAGTCGCGCCCGGCAGGTTGCCGGTGGTGAACAGGCCCAGGTACCAGGCCGCGCCGCCGCTCACCAGCAGCAACAGCGCCAGCAGTGTGAGATAAAGGGGCAGCATGCTGCGTTTGGGTAGCGGTTTGAATGCGGGTTCGCCGGTGGACGGGCTGTGCGGCGGAAACGGCGTGGTGGACGACGTCTGCTCAGGCTTCTTCTGCACCACGGTGCCTTCATCGATGGGAGCCACGCCGAACTTCATGCTGGGTTCGGGCTCCGGTTGCGGCTGTGGTTCCGGCTTGGGTTCGGGTATGACGACCGGCGCGACTTCCTTCACTTCCTTCGCAGCGACGGGTGCCGCATTTTCATGCCGGGTGCGGGATTCCTGGCGCACGGAATTGCCCGCCGCCTGGGACGACAGGATCTGCCCCAGAATGCGCAACACGCCCTTGTCCTTGTGATCGGCGCTGCGCAGTTCGAACATGTAGACCACCTGGGGATTCTTCACCAGCGGGTCCACCAGCCAGGGGCCCATTTCGCCGCCGAGGCCGCCTTCAATCGCTTCCAGCACGCTGACATCGTGCCACACCGGATTGGTGGTCCAGTCGCCGGTTTCATCCAGAAAACGGCTGTCCTGGTTACGCTGCACCGACAGCTCGACGTTGCCGGCCGGCGCTTTCCAGCCGATCACGGTGAGCATGGCGTAGCCGGGGCCGGTGGCGGAGGCTTTCAGTTCCAGTCGTAAGGGCATGCGTTATTCCGTACGGGTTGCTTTGAACGTGGCGATGATGCGGCCCAGCGCATCGTTCTGTTCCGGCGTGATTTCACGGCCCGCGCTGTGGCCGGCGTTGCCGAGGGCAATTTTGGAAAAGGCCACCAGCCAGTCGAACAGGTAAATGCCGGTGTGGTTGATCGGTTGCGGTGGCAGGTCGGGCAGGCTGCCCGGTGCAATCGCGGCAGGCGGCTCGAACAGTTTGGCACCTTTGTTGGCGGCGCTGTCGGGCCGCTCGGCCAGAGGCTGTTCGATAAAGCCCAGCCAGGCGATGAAGTCCGCCAGTACGGTGCGGGCTGCCAGCACCTGCCGGTCCACCAGCTGTTCGCGCTTGGTGCCCACCTGTTCTGTGCTGACGATGGTATGCAGCAGCCGGGTGCGCAGGTCCATGCGGTTGGCGGCGGTAATCAGTTCGTCCACCAGTGCTTCCACCGCCGGTTTGGGAAAACCGAAAAAGGCCATCAGGCGCTGGTCTTCTGGAATATTGCGCAGGTGATTGATCCATTCCCGCAGCACGGCCTGGGCGAAGCGGGCGTCGCTGCCCACCGCCATGGTTTGCGCCGTTTTCCCGCTGGCCTTCGGCGCGCTGTCATTGCTGCCGAACAGGTCCAGGTCGTCACCGAGACTGATCAGGTCGCCACCCAGGCTGAGAGCGCCGGCAGATTCCTGCGTTGTGCCGGTTTGCGGTGTCGATGCCTCCACCGGTTCGTCATCGGCGCGCAGGTACAGGGTACGCAGCATATCGTCCGGCAGTTGCAGCCGTTGCAGGAAATCGCCGAGCAACAGGGCGCGGGGTTTCAGCGCGTCCACGATCTGCTGGGCGATTTTCTTTTTCTTCTCCATTTCGCCGGCGCCTTCGGCGAGGAACCAGGGGCCGAGGCGATTTTCCACCAGATCGTGCACCAGATCGTCGAGCTGTTCGTGGATGCGGGCCAGTTTCACAGTGCGCAGGGCGACCTTCTGCAGGTAGCCGGTGACGCTATCCATGCCGCCGTCATTCAGCGCCATCATGGCATCCCACGCAGCGGCGGGTTCGTGCACGTGCTCGCGCACGGTTTCGTCTGCGGCAAAGGTGCGTTTCATCAGTTCCAGTTGCGGTGCCATGGTGGCGTTCACCGCTTTTTCCTCGCCGTTTTCCAGATCGAGGAAGGCCACTTTCATGCGCGGCTTGCGCACGAGGAACGTGTTATTGAACGGTTTGCCCGGCACCCATTCCTGCATCCAGGCGTACTGACCGAAGCGTTCCAGCATCGCCATTTTCATCATGCCGCTGTTGCCCCAGGCGATCTGCAGCAGATCCTCGCCCATATCGAGCGAGTTGCCGATGCGCATGTCGAACATGGTGATGGCCCACAGCAGACCGGACTGGCGGCGGGCGCGGATTTCCGGTGTGCTGCCTTGTGTGCGCGCAATCCATTCGGTTAGCACCGGGCCGACACTGGTGACATCCGACTGCTTGTTCGACGGTGTGCACACGATCAGCACGTTCATCTCCTGGCTGTCGGTGTAGCGTTCGAACAGATAGGCCACCTTGCCGCGCAAAATCAGCTGCGCCACCGGATTGGCGTCGTCGCTTTTCACGGCGCGACGCACGTCATCCAGCGATTC
Organism: Gammaproteobacteria bacterium; assembly: GCA_013178375.1. GTDB lineage: Bacteria > Pseudomonadota > Gammaproteobacteria > Pseudomonadales > Ketobacteraceae > Ch67. The sequence continues at coordinate 14,474 of JABLXQ010000045.1, read as the reverse complement.
CACGCTGAGGCGGCCGCGATAGCCGGGAAAATCCAGCAGGTCCACGTCTTCGAACAGCGGCTCGCGGGTGTGTTCCACCAGCGGAAAAATCAGTTCGGCGGTAAGGGCGGCCAGTTGCGCCAGCGATAAAGTCACCGGTGGCTGCAATTCATTGTTGACGGAAGGCCGTACGCTGATGGTTTTGTCGGTGTTCTTGCCGAGGCGCTCCAGCATGTCCACGTTCATGATGCTGTCGGCCTGCGACAGGCCACCCTGCGGAGTGGCGCGCACCAGCGCATCCAGCGGCGCGAACACGCTGCCGGCGTGGCGCAGGCTGGCCAGGGTCTGGGCGAAGCGGGCGTAGGTTTCCGTCAGTTCCGGAATTTCGCCCCACAGAATCGAAAACAGTTTGGCGCGGTCGTCGCTGGACAGGGACGGCGCCAGTTCCACCGCCGTCGGCCAGTAATAACCATTGAGCTGCTTCAGTGAGCCGGGGAAGCGGTCCAGCAGATAATCCCACAGATCCACCACGTCGTCTTCGCTGACACCGGCGACAGGCTGATGCTGTTTGCGTTTGGCCAGATCCTTCAGCATCTGGCGCACTTTGGTGTCGTTGTATTCGTACTGGAACTTCTCGGTGTTGAAATCGTTGAAGAAGGAATTGGCCAGAATCTTCGCCACTTCCACTTCGCCAAACAGTTTCAGCTCGATGGGGAAATCCGCCGGGCCCGGTTGTGCGGTGCGGCTGAAGCGGGTGACCAGCCCCGTTGCTTCCTTGCCGCCGCCGGGCGGATTCACATGGGTGAGAAAATCCAGGCGCTGGCTGCCGAAATCGGTTTCCAGTTTGCCGTTGGTGCCTGCCGCCAGTGTTGAAATTAGATAGGATTTGCCCGCCTGCGACAAACCGAAAAAGCCCACCGTCATCGGGCGGCTGGACACTGCGCCCAGGCGTCGCGCCAGATTGCGCACGCGGCGCATTTTCAGGATCAGGTGATCGGCTTCGTTGTCGAGCCGGGGTGCGTTGCGGCGCACGTCGCTGATCCAGCGCACGGCATCGCCCGCGCCGGTGTGCACCGCCGCCCAGTGTTGGCTGAGTTGTTCGGGGCTGGTTTTCTGTTCTGCGCCGCTCATCGAAACACGCTTCCGCTATCGAGCCAGTATTGGGATTCCCCCAGTCCGGCATCGGACAGGGTGTTCAGTTGCAGTTTCAGCGCCCGGCTGCTGACGGAACCGGTGTCGGATTCCACGCCCGCGATGATGAACCGCTCAGTGCCTTCCGCCGGGTTGGCGCTGTTGCGCTTGGCCTGCAGCCGCACTTTCAGCACGCGGCCTTCCGATGCCAGCGCCTCGCTCAGTTTCTTGTCCACCACCGTGATGGTGTACAGCGGCGCCGCCGACCAGCGTTCTGCCGCCAGTTGCCGGAAACCCAGTCGCATCGAGCCGCGCAATTCGAACGGTGTGTCCGGCAATTCGTAATCCGGATCGTCCAGATTGATCGCCTTGTAGTAGACGTTGCTTTCCTTCACCACGTTGTTGTTGTCGATCAGACCCAGATACTTGATGGTGGAATAGGGCTTGAACGCGGCGGCGCGGAAAAAGAAATTCGGCAGACGCAGGCTGCGGCCCAGCAGGCACAGCATGGCGCCCACGGCGGCGGTGGTTTTGGGATCGTCGATGCGTCCCTGCTTGTGGAACGGATACCAGCCGCCGGTGCGGTAATGATGCAGCGGCAGGATGCGCCCGGGTGGCAGCGGCAGCAGGCTGCGGAACACCGCCTGGATGCCCGGCAGACGCGACGGCCGGCCTGTGAGCAGCAACACGTCGCATTGATAGCAATGCACGATCTCGCTCAGCGCCTTCAGGGTTTTGCAGATGTTCATGCGGTTGCCGAGAAACGCCTCGTGCATCTTGCGCAGATTCACCGCGATTGGCGTTTCCAGAATATTGAAATCCGTTGCGTTGGCGCCGAGCTGGCGGCGCACGGCAGCGTTGACGAACTCGATCACATCCGGTGTCGGCGCCTCGTGGCCTGCCAGCAGATCAGCGAAAGTAAACGTACCCAGGCTGCCCGGTTCCAGCGGATCGTATTTTTCGTATTCCTTCAGCAGGCGCAGGCCAATCGGGCTCAGTACCTGCAGTGCCAGTTGTTGCCGCAGCACCGCTTCCTGCACTTTCACCGGCTCGTTGCCGATCAGGCGCGACAGCAGCGGCTGCGGATCATTCACGCCGGTTTTCTTCAGTGCGTCGGCAAACCAGGGCACCACGAATTTCTGGATCACCTCCAGCAGGATGTCATCGCCCGCCACCTTGAAGCCGTCGCGGAAACGCTGCTCCGGCACGATATAGACGTTGCTGCCCTGGCCGTTGTCGAGATGGTATTCGGTGATCACCAGATCCGTGGTGCCGCCGCCGATATCCACCGACGCGATCGACAGCCGCTTGCGATCCTTCTTGTCGGGCCGCGCCAGGGTGGCAAAAAATTCCTCCGGCCGGCCGCCGAAATTGTTTTGCGTTTCGCTGAACAGATACACCACCTGGCCGCAGGTCGCTTCGTCCCACTGCACGTGAATGGTGGGCAGCGGCGGCCAGGCCCTGGCCTGACCCTCGCCTTCGATATTGTCGTCTTCCGGATGCCAGCCCAGGCTTTTCCACACCAAACCCAATGCCTGCTTGGTGCGCTTGGCAAATATTTCCCGCTCCGGTTTCGGCATCGACGGCGGCACGGTAAGGATGATCGAACGCAAATGACGCGGCACTTTTGCGTGGCTCAGTTTCAGCCGCTGCGACGGGCTGTTCATCTGCATCAATGCCTGCGCCAGCACTTCCGACAGCATGAAGGTCATCAGCGAACTGCGGGAATAATGCGGGTGAAACACCGGCATGCGTTCTTCCAGCGGCAGCGTGTACAGCGCGTCGCCCAGTTCGTTGATCAGGTTGGCAATCGGCGCGGCAGTGGCGTGGGGTTCGCTTTCGGATTTGACGAAGGCACAGTTGAAACGCCAGCCCGGCTCGTAGCTTTCCTCATCCCACAAATAACGTTTCGGACTCGACAGGCCGGTGGAACCTTCGGTGCCGCGCCTGCGGCTGGCCAGACGTCCGGCCTCGCGCCCGACGCGGGAAATGGTGGGCCACTGAAACGCATCGTTGCGACCGCTCATGGCGGAGCAGTTGTCCTTGCCGAACACGGCCTGGGCGAATTCGACGCGGCTCTCGAACGGTTCCGAATAAATATGGGCGGGCAGGGTGAGATCCCGCAGTTCCAGTTCGTAGCGTTTGCGCAGGCCGTCGCTTTCCTGCGGATGATCCTCGATAAGAATGCCGCAGGTGCGCGAGTTGCCCACGTCCAGCACCATATCCACCTGAATGGGTTTGTGCAGGTCGGTATCGGTATTGGAGATCACCTTGATTTCCGGCAGCGTCAGCCGGTTGCCCAGCAGGTGCAGCAGGTTCAGGTAGTGAGCCTGGTGGGCGAGGGCCTTGCGCTCGTCCTCGATGTCGTCGCGCTGCAGACGCAGACGCGCCTGTGCCTGCTCGGTGAACACTTCCTGCAGCCAGGCGTCGATCCAGTCCAGTTCCAGGAACCAGCCCACTTCGTCTGCGCGGTGGGCGAGGGCGTAGGGCAGGCCCGCTTTCACGTCATCGATGGTGGGAGCCAGATACGCAGTATCGCGCCGGCTGGTGAAAACCTTGGTGTCGAATGCAAACACCACCCGGTGGGTGTTGCCATCGGGATCTTCGCCTTCCGCCAGCGGAATCACCCGCACCCGCGACCAGTTGGACGGGCCGTCGTCGAATTTGCGCGGCGGTTTCATGCGGAAGAACGGCAGCGGCAGCCACAGGTCGCTCAGCAGCGCAATGGACTGGTCCATGGGAACGCTCAGTTTCGGCGTCACTGCCACGCCAGGTTCGGCCGGGTGGAAATACTGGTCGCTGCGTTCGTCGTGCAGCAGTCTTGCCAACGAAAGGTTGCTGCGCTGGGGCGCGAATTCGCCTGCAGTTTCCCGGCGCAGGTCCAGCTTCAGCGCGAAATCCAGAAACTGGATGCCGCTGCCCATGATCAGGGTGAGCTTGTCTTCGTATTGAATAATGTCTGGCAACATGATGTCGTGGTTCCGGTTAGCCGCCCTGCTTCATGGAAATCGGGAATTTATTGCTGTTGTCGTATTGGCCACTGCAGTCCGCCGCGCTGGTGGCGCCGGGCTTGCACGTCACGTTGGGCAGTTTGTAGGTGCTGCCGTCCTTGCATTTGGCCTGACCCTGGTTGTTGATGACGAGTCCGCCGCCGCTCATGGACGTGTTGACGTCACCGACGCACTCCACGCCGTCACTGCCAGTGATCTTCACTTTCCCTTTGCCATCCTTGAAATCGTAGTCCAGCCGCATGGGTTTGCCCGTGCGCGCATCCTGGATGCCGGCACCGGCCTTCCACTTGCCGTCGAGAAAATCAGTGTTGCCGGTCTTGGCGGCGTCCGGGGGAATTTCCAGCGGTTTCATCGGCGGTTGCTGGCCGGATTGCGGTTTGGGCTGCTGGGCCTGATCCTGCAGTTCCGGCGGCGTGGGTTGCTGCTGTTCCGGTGGCTGCTCTTCTGGCGCAGGCGGTTCTGCGGCGGGCGGCTGTTCTTCCGCTGGCGGCTCTGTCGGTGGTTGTTCTTCCTGGGCCTGTTCTTCCGGCACGGGCGGTTCTTCCGCACCGGGTTCCTCGCCCGCCGGTGGTTCAGTGGCAGGTTCTTCGGGTGTTGGTTCTTCTGCTGGCGGCGTTTCTTCCGGCGTGCCTTCTTCCGGTGTCATTTCGTCCGGTTGCAGATCCGGTGGAGGCTCGGTGCCGGCGTCGGGTGTGGCGCTGCCTTCGGTAACGCCACTGCTGGTGGTGCTGCCGTCCACGGTGCTGATGACATTGCCATCGGCATCGTAACGCACACCGTCACGCACGGTTTCCACCGGTTCCTCGGTGACATCAGGTTCGACGAAGGGCAGCGGCACTTCTGGCGCGCAGGAACGCAGCAGGAAATACAGCAGTAGCAAAAGCAGCAGTAACAGTAGCAGCCACCACCAGGGAAAACGTTTTCTGGCGGCGACGGGAATGGGGGGCGGCAACGGGGCCGGCTCGGCGACCGGCAGGGGGCCTGCGCTGGCAGGCGTGGGGACGGGCGCTCGCGGTTGCAGGCGGCCGAGTGGATCTTCGCTGGATGCGCCGAATGGATCGGTGAAACCCCAGAAGGTCAGAACGGGTTTGCCGTTCACCAGGTAAACGTGGGTGTCGTCGGGAAAATAGATGACCTTTTCCAGCAGGCGGCCGAAGATCTGGCGGTCGCGGCTCTGTTCGCCGCGCATGGTGCTGCCCACTTGCAGCAGGTTGGCGTGCATTTTTTCCAGCATGGCCTTGGCCTGCACGCGCTCGTCGTCGGTGGCGGCGGACCAGGGCACCACATCGCCTTCTTCCGGTGCATACCAGTCGATGCGATCGCCGGTTTCATTGCGTTGTGGCACCGCCAGGCAGTGCGCCGCGTCGCGGCCCAGTTTCAGCCGGATCGCCTCGCGCAATTGCAGCGCCGACGTGTACACCGGCTGGCCGTCTTCCCCCAGCGGTTTGAATTCCTGCAGCTTTCCGCTTCTGAGTAATGCGCCTGGCATTGATGGTCGTCCTTCCCCAAAAACTGTCGTCGGAATCGGTGGCCGCCCTGGTCGCAAAACCAGACCTGGAGGCGCCGGCAAACTGACCAGAACTTATCTCAATACAACAAAAGTGTGTCAACTATAACATGATGTTCAGATTCGTTTTCTGCTGCTTTCCATCCTTGCGGGGCGGGTGCTATTGTCCGGCATTGATAGTGCTGGCCGGTGGACACAAACTGCTTTTGCGAGCGTCCCTGCCGGTCCAGTATGTGAATGAAGTGCGGTTGATCCGGTTGCCGACATTGCCAGCAGGAAGGGGAATCCAGTAGCGCATGAAACGAATTGCCCGTCTCGGCACCGAACCTTTCCGCGCCGGCGACCAGCCGCTGGATTACAGCGAACTCGTCCGCATTCTGCGCCCGCATCTGCCGCCTGCCACTGTGGCCCTGTTTGCCAAACCCAAGGCAGTGGATGGCGGCGTGATGGAATGGTATTCCGAGCTGGGCGGCCAGCCGGTGCCGTTCAACCAGCTGCCACCGGCCGAGGCGGACCGCGTCAAACGCGTGCTGGACGAACGGCTCGCGTCGATCCTGCAACTGGCGGAGCGGTTGCAGTCCCAGGGTGGCGATGGTCCGCAGCAGGCCGTGCTGCTGCGCCAGGCCGCACAGTATCCTGATACCCGCACGCTCTATTCCCTCAACGGCCAGCCGGTGCTGACATTCTGGGGTCATAGCCTGCCGGGGGCCGCTCCTGTTCCGGCTCCTGCTGCAACCCCGGCTGCGGCTTCGGCTGAAGCGCAACCCGCGGCTGGAAACCTGCCACCGCTGCCGCCGGAAACCGGCATTCCGCTTCAGGACGGAAAAGGCCCGCAACGCAAACGCCGTCGCTGGTGGCCCTGGCTGCTTCTCGCATTGTTGCTGCTGGGTCTGCTCGCGGCATTGTTGTGGTGGCTGTACTGTCGTGACGCGGAACCAGCGGCGCCTCCGCAGGAACCTCCCGCGCAGGAACAGCCGGAGGAAGAATCTGCGGCAGAAGAACCTGTACCAGAAGAACCCGCGGCCGAAGTACCACCGCAGGAAACACCAGCAGTCGAGCCGCCGCCTGAGCCGGAACCACCGGAGACTCCTCTGCCGGCGGAGGACCCTGCCGCCGAAGAACCGGTAGCCGACACTCCGCCGGAACCCGAACCGGTGCCACCGCCACCCGATCCGCTCGACACACTGACGCAAAAAGCGGAAGCCACCCAGGACTGCGCAGCCCTGCAAACCCTGCTGCAGGACGAAAAGCAGTTGCAGGACAGCGACCCGCGCGCCGTCGCACTGAAGCAACAGATCACGGACACGCTGAACGGCCGCTGCAAGCAGGAGCAGGCCAAACAGCAACAGGTCCAGCAACAGGAAAAACAGGCCAAAATCCAGCAGGCGAAAACCCAGTGCCCTGGCCAGCGGCCGCCGGAACTGGCACCGGAACTGATCATCGTGTTCGATGCCTCCGGTTCCATGAATGAGCGATTGCCGCTGACGGCGCAGGAGCAACTGCAGCGCAAGGTGACCAGGGATGTGGTCGGCGGCCTGGGCGGACTGATCGGTGGCAGTGCGGGTGGCACCATCGGGCGCACGGTGGAAAAAGCCGTCGTCAAGGAGGCGCCCACCCGCATGAATGCAGCCAAAGAGGCGGCACTTACCGTGGTGCGCAAGACGCCGCGGGATACCAACATCGGCCTGGTGATGATTGAACAGTGTTCCCAGGCCCGTTCCGCCGGCTATTATTCGCCGGCACAGCGTGGCAGTCTCACGGGGCTGATCCAGTCCCTCGAACCCAAGCAAGGCACGCCGCTGGGGGATGGCATTGCAAAAGGTGGCCAGATGCTGGATGGCGTCAATCGCACATCCCTGATGGTGGTGATATCCGATGGCCAGGAAAGCTGCGGTGCTGATCCCTGCGCAATAGCCAAACAGCTTGCGCGCACCAAACCGAATCTGAAAATCAATGTGGTGGATATCATGGGCACCGGCGCCGGCACCTGCGTGGCCCAGGCAACCGGAGGCCGCGTGTTCACCGCCAAGAGTGTGAATGAGTTGAACATGATGGTGACGCAGGCTGCCCAGGACGTGCTCGGCCCGGCCAACTGCCCCTGACGCGGATTGCCTTGAACGGAACCCCTAGCGCATGAAACGAATTGCACGCCTCGGATCGGAACAGTTCAGTGCTGCCGACGCCCTGGCCGGACACGGTGAACTCACCCAGATCCTGAAACGGCATCTGCCGCCCAGCACCGTCGCGCTGTTCTCCAAGCCGAAAGCGGTGGAGGGCGGCGTGATGGAATGGTACTCCGAGCTGGGTGGCCAGCCAGTGCCCTTCAGCCAGCTGCCCCCTGCCGAGGCGGCGCAGGTAAAACGTCTGCTGGATGAACGTCTGGATTCGATCCAGCATCTGGCGACCAAGCTGGACAGCCAGGGCGCCGAGGGGCAGCAACAGGCGGCGCTGCTGCGGCAGGCGGCACGCTATCCCGACACCAGTACGCTGTATTCCCTCAACGGCCAGCCGGTGCTCACCTTCTGGGGTTATGGCCTGCGCGTGCCCGAGCCGGTGCAGGGTGCGCTTAACATGAACGGCGCCGCGCCAGCCGGCCCCGATTTGCCCCCGCCCCCAGCGATGGAAGCAGTGGCCACTGCTGAACCGGAGCGCAAGCTTCGCCGCTGGTGGCCCTGGCTGTTGCTGGCACTCTTGCTGCTGGGCCTGCTGGCCGCGCTGCTCTGGTGGCTGTTCTGCCGCGAGCCGGAACCGGTTCCGCCACCCCAGGAAACGCCGGTGGTCGAGCAGCCGGAAGAGCCCAAGGAAGAACCCGTCGTGGAGCCTGAGGTTCCCGCCGAACCGCAACCGGAGCCAGAACCCGAGCCCGAGCCGGAACCGGTTCCACCGCCCCCACCACCGCCGCCCCCACCGCCACCGGATCCGCTGGACGAGCTGGCGAAAAAAGTCGGTGCCACCAAGGACTGCACCGCCCTGCAGAAAATGCAGGCCGAGGAAAAACTGCTGCAGGGGAGTGATCCGAAGGCCGTGGCACTGAAACAGCAGATCGATGCCACCCTGAATCGCGATTGCAAGACACAGCTGATCGAGCAGGCCAAGAACCTGTGTCCCGGCGAACGTCCGAAAGAGCTGGCGCCGGAACTGATCATCGTGTTCGACGCGTCCGGTTCCATGGATTTCAGCCTCAACGCCAGCCGCGAGGAAATTGCCCGGGCAGAACAGATGCTGCGCGGAATGAACAACGCCGGCCCTGGTGGCCAGATCCTGGGCGTACTGGCCGGCATGGCAGCACTGGAGCATCTCCAGCGCGAACCCAAGCGCATCACCGCCGCCAAACAGGCCACCACTGCTGTGGTGCAGCAGGTTCCGCGCGACGTAAGCATAGGCCTGGTGATGATCGAGCGCTGTCCTGGCGCCCGCAGTGCCGGTTACTTTTCACCGGCCCAGCGTGGCAGCCTGATGGGCCAGTTGCAGGGAATCCGGCCGGTGGAAGGTACCCCGCTGGCAGACGGCGTGGCCCGCGCCGGGCAGATGCTGGACGGCGTCAACAAGGAATCGGTGATGCTGGTGGTATCGGACGGTGAGGAAAGTTGCGGCCAGGATCCGTGTGCCGTGGGCAAGCAACTGGCCCGCACCAAGCCGCATCTGAAGATCAACGTGGTGGATATCATGGGCACGGGAGCGGGTAACTGTCTGGCCCAGGCCACTGGCGGCCGCGTGTTCACGGCGAAGAACGTGAATGAACTGTCGGTAATGACGAACCAGGCGGCGCAGGATGTGCTGGGGCCGAAGAACTGCCGGCCCTGACCGGAAGACCGGAAACGCCGGGCTGCAACTGATCAGTCCCGGCTGTATCGGTGGAAAGGCGAATGGGGCGGGTGAAACGAAGGTGGCTGGCGCTTGTATCCTGGATATGGCAGGCCGGCGCCCGTCCTGTATTGCCGTTTCAGTAACTGCGCGCCGAGATCACCCGCCCCCAGTAACTGTCGTGCGACGCGCGCCAGGCTTCTTCGTGCAGCCAGCGCAGCGACTCCTTGTCCTTTGCCAGCATGCTGATTTCCTTGCCCGACAGGCTCTCCGGACCTTCCTTCAGACAACGGCGGCGCAATACCGCCAGCCGGCTCTGCTTCACGCCGCCGCGATGTCCACGGGCCAGCGTGCAGTGCACATGATTCATCACCGGGTCCACAACCGCATGGACAAAAGCGGAGCGTGGCAGTTGGGCATCGGTCACCGGCATGCGTTCCAGTTCGTCCACCAGCTTGCTGCCGTTCACTTCTTCGGGAATGCGCAAAAAGCCCCAGCGTTCCAGCAGCAGGCCAATACCGATCTTGCCTGACAGAACTGAAATCGGCGCCGCCAGGATCAGTGGCAACGCCACCGGCAGCGACCAGTAGAAAAACATCACGTCCAGCCAGTAGGCAAAACCGCTCCAGCCCAGCGCCAGAATCGTACCCGGTGCCTGGTTGACGATGGCATCCCACCAGCGGGTTTCCCGGGTACGGTTCTGGCCGGCCCAGCTCAGGTTCAGGTTGAACAGCGCCTCGATCACATAGCGGGTGTGGGCCAGCATGCGGATCGGTGCCAGCAGGATCGACACGACAATCTCCAGCAGCATGCCCCGCAGCAACTGGAAAAAGCCGCCAAACTTGCGGATGCGGCCCCGGGTCATCAGCGCATCCAGGAAGGCCAGCACCTTGGGCACGAACAGCAAGCCGATGGTGCTTGACGCCAGTGCCAGCGCCAGTTCCGGATGGAACTCCGGCCACACCGGGAACAGGCTGTACTCGGCGGGAAAATAGTTGATGGGCCACAGGATCAGGCGGGTGACCTCGAAGGTGGACAGCACCAAAAATGCCAGCCACAGCGGCGATGCGCAATAGGACATCAGGCCGTTCAGGAATGCCATGCGGTGGGCGAAACGCAGACGGGGTTCGAACAGCAGCAGCCACAGGTGCTGGATGTTGCCCTTGGCCCAGCGTTTGTCGCGGGTCAGTTCGTCCACCACGGTGGGGGGCGATTCCTCGTAGGTGCCTTCCAGCGCCGGCTCCAGCCAGACTTCATAGCCGGCGCGGCCCATGTAGGCGGCTTCGACGAAATCGTGGCTCAGGATCGGGCCGCCGAAAATGCCGGGGCCACCCAGGGTGCGCAGGCCGCAATGGCGCATGAACAGCTGGGTGCGGATGATGGCATTGTGGCCCCAGTAGGCGGCGTCGCCCAGTTGCAGCGCAGCGAGTCCGGTGCTGAACAGGGGGCCGTACAACTGGTTGGAGAACTGCTGCACCCGGGCGAACAGGGATTTGCCATTGATCAGGCTGGGGCCGGTCTGCAGGATGCCCACATTGGGCTCGCGCTGCATCAGCTTCACCATTTTGACCAGGGTGTCGCCTTCCATCAGGCTGTCGGCGTCCAGCACGATGGTGTATTCGTAATCCTTGCCCCAGCGGCGCAGAAAGTCGGCGATGTTGCCGCTCTTGTAATGCATGTTGAGGGAGCGGCGGCGGTAGAACAGGTGGCCTTCGGCGCCCAGTTCCCGGCACAGCTGGTACCAGGTGGCCTGCTCCGACAGCCAGATATCCGGGTCACGGCTGTCCGACAGGATGAAGAAGTCGAAATGTTCGCTCTGCCCGGTGGCGATCAGCGAGCGGTACACGGCGCGCAGACCGCCAAGGGTGCGTTCGATGGGTTCGTTGTAGATGGGCATGACCACGGCGGTGCGGGCCATGGGGGTCTGGTCCAGAAATTTGCCGTGCCGGCGCAGCAAAGACAGTGAGTCGCCGCCGAAACGGCGCAGCACGAAGCCATACAGGCCCAGCCAGAAACCGATGGAGATCCAGGTGAACAGGATGGCGAACAACACCGCCAGGCTCAGTTCCAGCCAGTCGCTGCCGTGATAGGGCAGCACGAACAGCATGTATTGGGTGCCTACAGTTACCTGCCCCAGCACCAGGGTGGTCAGAATCAGGCGGCGTATGGCGGCGCGTAATTTCCAGCGGACTGGCCTGGCCTGCTGGTCCGGTGCGGTGGTGTCGACCGCTGTGTTCATGCGTCACCGTAACCGATGCTGCCGCGATTGATGGGCGGGGCCAGTGGTGGCAGTTCCAGCTGGGGCAGGGCAAACTGCTGTGGCAGCCGGGCCATCACCCAGGCGTAGAGATCCGGGAAGTCTTCCTGCGACAGCGCTTCTTCCACCAGCCGCAGCGCAGCCATGGAAACCTCGCGTGTCACCGGCATGCCCAGGCTGCTCAGGTAGGCCAGCACCCGGCTCAGGATCTGTTCGCACTGTGTCTGACTCATTTTCGCGTGTCCCTGGTTCCGGCGCTCAGTGGTCGATCCGGATGTCGTTGTCCGGCGGCAGGCGATAGGTCCAGGTTTCAGTCAGGGCGCGATCGCTTTCCTTCAGGAATGCGCGCAGGTCCAGCGACTTGCCTGCTGCCGGTTTGGCCAGTATCGACAGGCGCCAGGATTTGTTCTGGTCGTTGTATTCCACGAAGTGTTCCAGCACCTCGGTGCCGTCCAGGCCGGTCACGTCGCCTTGCACGGCAGCGCGGGGCGACAGCTTGTCCAGGCTGGCACCGGCGAAATCGATGATCAGGCGGTAGGCGCCTTTCTTCTGGCCGCCACCGATGATGTTGCCATCGCCTACGAAGGTATTGATGGCATGACCATTGTCCTGGTCCGCCAGTTCCGCGCCGCCGAAACTGATGTTGTAGCCGATGTGGTAGGGCAGGTTGGGGGTGGGGGCGGATTCCGGAGTCCAGAACGCCACGATGTTGTCATTGGTTTCCATGTTGGTGGGCAATTGCACCAGCACGACATGGCCGGGGCCCCACTTGCCTTCCGGTTTCACCCAGGTGCTGGGGCGGATTTCATAGCGCGCACCCAGATCGTGGTAATCATTGAAGCCGGTGTCCCGCTGCAGCAGGCCGAATCCGAACAGGTCATCGACACGCAGGTAATCCATCTGCAGGTAGACCGGGTTGATCAGGGGGCGCCACAGCCACTCGCCATTGCCGTTGTGGATCAGCAGGCCGTCGGAATCATGCACCTGATCGCGCCACTCGCCACGGGGGCGGGAGGTGTTTTCGCCGTAGTAGAACATGCTGGTCAGCGGCGCAACGCCCATCAGCTTGATGTTGTTGCGCGGGTAAAGCACCGCTTTCACGTCTACCGAGGTGCGTTTGCCAGGCTTGATGTTGAACTGGTAGGCGCCGGCCAGACTGGGGCCGTCCAGCAGACCGTACACCATCATCTGGTCGGAATTGGCGGCAGGGTGCACCAGCCAGAACTCCAGGAACGAGGGGAATTCCTCGCCGGTGGGCAGGCCGGTGTCGATGGCGATGCCCCGGGTGGAAATGCCCCAGCCGTTATCCTTGCCCACGCCCCGGAAGTAGCTGGCACCGGCAAATACCAGGAACTGGTTCTGGATGTCAGGCTGGAAGAAGGGGAAAGTCAGCTTCAGGCCGGCGTAGCCCAGATCGGCGGGTACCAGCTTCTCAAGCTCGGGGTCGGTAAAGGTGAACAGGTCTTTTTTGAAGGGCAGGGGTTTGGCACCCTCGCCATCGACGATGTTGACCTTCACCGCGTGGCCATAAAACAGGCCCGGCGGCATCAGCATCACCTGGAATTTGGATTTACCCTGCTTCCACAGGCTCTTGTCCGGGTTGAAGCGGATGTCCTGATACTGGTCGTAGCTGAGTTCCCGCATGAAGCGCGGGATCGGTTCCGGCTCATGATAAGGCTGGGCAGCGAGATCGCGGGCCTTGTCGATTACGGTCTGAAAGCTAAATGTTTCAGCCGCTTGCGCGGTGATTACCGCCATTGCCAGCAATAAGGATGCGAGAACTTTCAACATGAAACCATGACTCCATTGTCCGGGTTCAAAACATTGATTGGGCTTTGACCGATACCCCGCGACGTTCCGCACGACAGACTGCATTCTGCAAGGAATGTGTTCGAGACAAAGCCGGGAAATCATTGCGTTTTCACGTCGGGCGATCGTGATGATGCCGCTGGGGCGTTATTGCGCCGGCATTATCGCACAGGAAATTTCGGGAACAAATGTGCAGGGTTGTAAATATTTTATGAACAATCCCTGCGTTGCCTCAGGCCACCAGCAGCTGTCGGGTTTCGTCCAGCTGGATTTTCGCCTCTTCCAGAATCGCGGTCAGCTGGTTGAAGGGCAGTTCACCCGGGAACAGGCGGCGGAAAGCAGGCACTTTTTCCAGTTGGGCGGCTTTTTCCGCACTGCCCATCAGCTGGTGCAGGTGGGCGACGATGACCAGGTCGGTGATGTCGGCGCCGCCCTCGTGCTGGTAGCGCCAGTTTTCCGAGTGCTGGGTGGCATTGATCATTTCCTCGCTGAAGCTCCAGCGTTTGAGGATGACGCCGCCCAGTTCGGTTTTCAGTTCCTTGATGGTCTTTTCCAGCAATTGAGAATCGTTCACCAGGGTGTCGTACTGTTCTGCGTACATGAGGATGGGCACGGTGCCGATGTCGTGCAGCAGCCCAGCCAGCAGACCCTGCTCCGGATCGACGCCCCGGGCGTGCTTGGCCAGCACGAAGCAGACGGCGGCAATTTCGATGCTGTGCTGCCAGAGGGTATCCATGCGCTTCTTCAGTACGTTCGACTTGGCCTTGAACAGTTCCTTGAGGGTGAAGCTGGTGACCAGTTGCTTGGTGGTCTGCATGCCGAGGCGCACGATGGCCTGGGAGCTGGTTTCGAATTCCTTGGTGCCGCGGAACAGGGGGCTGTTGGCGGCTTTGATCAGCTTGGCGGCGATGACCGGATCGGTATTCACGGCCTGGGAAATCTTCTTCGCGCTGTTGGTGCCCTGATCGATCAGCTG
>JABLXQ010000044.1 GCA_013178375.1 Gammaproteobacteria bacterium | reverse complement strand
GGAAGTCTACGGCGGAGTGAAGGGTGTAAAACTCGGCATCGATACCCTGCTGATGATCATGAAGGAAAAGGAAACCGCCCGGTATTCCGATGCGATCCGCTACAGCATCGGCATGCTGCAGGTGGAAAAGCTGCTGGGGCGCAATGCGGATATCAACAGCATCCTGCGCTCGCGGCTGGAGCAGCTCAGCACCCAGCGCAAACATTTCGAATCGCCTACCCATTCCAGCATCATCGCCCGCCTGAACGACGTTTACCTGGACACACTGGCGAAATTCAAATTCCGCATTCAGGTCAACGGCGACCCGAAGCATTTGCAGCGCGAGGAAAACGCCGCCAAGATCCGCGCCATTCTGCTGGCAGGCGTGCGTTCTGCCCTGCTCTGGCGTCAGCTGGGTGGCAGCCGTCTGCAATTTGCGTTTGGCAAGCGCCGGCTGGTGGCTGCGCTGGAAGACCTGCAGCAAAAGGCCGCGCTATCGTGACCGCTGCAACAGCGGCCTGAGACGCCCAGCCCGTCCATCATGTAACCGATTTCATTTTTCTGAATTCTGATTTTCCACAGGAGCCCGTCATGGAACTCAATGCACTCACCGCCATTTCCCCGGTCGACGGCCGCTACGGCAGCAAGACCCAGTCCCTGCGGGGGATTTTCAGCGAATTCGGCCTGATCCGTTTTCGGGTGCTGGTGGAAGTGCGCTGGCTGCAACAACTGGCGCGCCATGACGGCATCGCCGAAGTGCCTGCTTTTTCGCACCAGACCCAGCAGCTGCTGAACAGCATCGTGGATGATTTTTCGGTGGAAGACGCCCAGCGCATCAAGGATATCGAGCGCACCACCAACCATGACGTGAAAGCGGTGGAATATTTCCTGAAAGAAAAAACCGCCGGCAATACCGAGCTGGAATATGTCAGCGAGTTCATTCACTTCGCCTGCACCTCCGAGGACATCAATAACCTGTCCCACGGTTTGATGCTGAAAGCGGGCCGCAACGAAGTGCTGGTGCCCATGCTGCAGAAACTGGTGGACGCCATTGCCGGACTGGCGCACCGCTATGCGGACATGCCGATGCTGTCGCGTACTCATGGTCAGACGGCGTCGCCTTCCACCATGGGCAAGGAAATGGCAAATGTGGCAGCACGGCTGCGGCGTCAGCTGGACCAGATCAAACAGGTGCCGCTGCTGGGCAAGATCAACGGCGCGGTGGGCAACTACAACGCGCACCTGAGCGCGTATCCCGAAATCGACTGGGAAACCACTGCGCAACAGTTCGTGACCAGCCTGGGCCTGGAATGGAATCCGTACACCACCCAGATCGAACCGCACGATTACATCGCCGAACTGTATGATGCGATTGCCCGCTTCAACACCATCCTGATCGATTTCGACCGCGATGTATGGGGCTACATTTCCCTTGGCTATTTCAAGCAGAAAACAGTGGCGGGCGAGATCGGTTCATCCACCATGCCGCACAAGGTGAATCCGATCGACTTCGAAAATTCCGAGGGCAACCTGGGTATCGCCAACGCCATCCTGCACCACCTGGCGAGCAAGCTGCCGATCTCGCGCTGGCAGCGTGATCTGACGGATTCCACCGTACTGCGCAACCTGGGGGTGGGTCTGGCCCACGGTCTGATCGCATACGAAGCCTCGCTGAAAGGTATCGGCAAACTGGAGATCAACGAGCAACGTCTGGCGGACGATCTGGACAATGCCTGGGAAGTGCTGGCTGAGCCGATCCAGACGGTGATGCGCCGCTATCGCATCGAAAAGCCTTATGAAAAACTGAAGGAACTGACCCGTGGCAAGGCCATCACCCGGACTACACTGATGGCCTTCATCGACACGCTGGAAATTCCCGAGCAGGAAAAAGTACGACTGCGGGCATTGTCGCCAGCGTCTTATATCGGCAATGCGGCGCAGCAGGCGAAAAAAATCTGAGTCATCCTGAATTGCGGCCGCATCTGTATTCATTAAAGGCGCGGCCTGGATTCAGCGATCCGGCAAAACAAACGATTTCGCACCACCAACCGATCTCGGAACCATCATGAGCGCCAAAACATTTGAAATTCTGGGCGGCCGCGCGCCGGACGCATTCCTGCGGGATTACTGGCAGAAAAAACCGCTGCTGATCCGCAACGCGTTTCCCGGCATCGAAGGCCTGCTGGAGCCGGACGAACTGGCGGGGCTGGCGCTGGAAGAGGAAATCGAATCCCGCATCATCATCGAGCGCAGCCCGATCGACTGGGAACTGCGCCACGGACCCTTTACGGAAAAAACGTTCAAGAATCTGCCGCAAACCCACTGGACCCTGCTGATCCAGGCACTGGATCATTACGTGCCCCAGATCGCCGACCTGCTGGAACACTTCGATTTCATCCCCAACTGGCGCATCGACGACATCATGGCCAGCTTTGCGCCCTTCGGCGGCAGTGTCGGCCCGCACTATGATTATTACGACGTGTTCCTGATCCAGGCCCACGGCCAGCGCCGCTGGCAACTGGGCCAGATGTGCGACGACACCACGCCGCTGCTGCCGGATCTGCCGATCCGTATCCTGCGGGATTTCCAGCCGGACCAGGAATGGGTGCTCAACCCGGGCGACATGCTGTACCTGCCGCCGGGCGTTGCCCACTACGGCGTGGCACAGAACGATTGCATGACGCTGTCGGTGGGTTTCCGCGCCCCCAGCGAACAGGACATCCTGATGGAATTCGTCCACACCCTGTTCAACGACAACGTGCAGGACCGCCGCTACGAAGACAAAGAACTGAAACTGCAGGCCAATCCGGGCTGGATTTCGCCGGAAGCTGTAGACCGGGTGGCTGACATTTTGCGTCGCGCCGTGTCCGATCCGCAGAAGATCGCACACTGGATGGCATCCTATCTGTCGCAGACCAAGTATGAACAGGCACCAGAGCCACCAGAAGACGATTACTCCGAAGCCGAGGTGCAGGATTTGCTGGCGGGCAACCAGTCCCTGCGCAAGGAAGAGGCCAGCCGCCTGCTCTACACCGGCGACGTGCTGCGGCCGGAACATTTCTTCGTCAACGGGGAAGAAAAGGAAATCCCCCCGCTCACCCATTCCATGATCCTCTACCTGTGCAAGCACCGCAGCTACCGGCCCGCCACCCTGGACATGTTCTGCCGCACGCCGGAAAACCTGCGTTTCCTCACCGGACTGCTCAATCAGGGCATTCTCTACTTCGAGGACGACCTCTATGACGAGGATGAACATGAGGAAGAGGAAGACGAAGAGACAGGCCCCGCCGACGACCTGTGACCGCGGTCCGGGCCTTTTGCCGAATCGGTGTTAAACTCAGGCTATGTCGATCCAGAATCTTGCCCCTCTGCTGGTAGTCGGCGAAAGCACTGGAACCATCCTGCTGGAAAGCGCCGACGAATTCCGCTGCGCCATCAATCGCATGGCGCAGCAGGCTGTGCGCAGCATCCGGATATTCACCCAGGATCTGGACCACGAACTCTATGATCAGACGGAGTTCCTGAAAGTCGCCTCTGCCGTGTGCCGCCAGCGTCGCAACTGCACCATCCAGGTTCTGCTGAAAAATGCCGACAAGGCAGCGCGCTTCGGCCACCGCCTGGTGGAACTGCAAAAGCGCCTGCCCTCCTCCATCGAAATCCGCAGCGTGCCGGCCGAATACGAAGAAGCCAATGACGAATTTTTTCTGGTGGACGACATCGGTCTGGTAAAACGGTTTGCCCTGGGTTACATGCGTGGCCATTGCGAATTCCGCTCTGTGCCCGACGCGGTCAAGAAAGCACGCTGGTTCAACGAAATATGGGAACGCAGCGAACCCTGCCAGGATTTGCGGAGGTTGAGCCTGTGATGCATTTTTTCCAGCGATTGCTACTGGTGCTGACACTGTGCCTGCTGAACCTGCCGGCGTGGGCTGAGGAGCAGGTGTCGGAAATCTATGAAACCTACGGGTCGGCGGAAAAGCTGGTGCCCGTGCTGCAGCCGCTGCTGGGCGTGAACGACCGCATCACCGCCTACCACAACAAACTGTTGGTGAAAGCCCCCCGCGACCGCCAGGACAAATTGCTGGAAATGCTGCAGGAAATCGACCGGCCACTGCGGAATCTGCTGATCTCGGTGCGTTATTCCAATCTGACTGGCCGCGAACTGGACCACACCAGCACCGATGTCACCTATATTCACGACAATAAGGGTGTGCGCATCCAGGGGCAGGACCAGCCCAACGACCGCATGGTGGTGTACAAGGGCTCCAGCCGCGATGACAAGATCCAGGCGCAGGTGGTCACCAAGGAGCAATACAGCACGCGGAAGGAGGATGTCACCCAGCAGATCCGGGTGATGGAAGGACAGCAAGGGTTCCTGCAGGTGGGCGAGGAACGGCCCGAAACGCGGTATGTATTCTTGAATCCAGCTTATGGTGTCGGTGCCACCACCGAATACCGTCAGGTGGGCAATGGCGTTTATGTGGTTCCGCAGATCATGCGCGACAGGAAAGTCCGGCTGGAACTCTTTACCACCAACCAGCGCCGCAGCCCGTCCAACCAGCAGCGCGTGCAGACGACCGAGGCACAATCAGTGCTGCTGGTGGAGCCGGATGTATGGACGCCCTTCGCCGGCAGCAGTGCCACTGTCACCACCAACAGCGACAGTATTGGTACCAGCACCCGCAGCCTGAAACAGGGCAGCCCGGGCCTGGAACTGAAGGTCACCATTCTGGAATAACGACCCGGCAGTCATATCCGGAAATAATTTGACAGCCCAAAACCAAGATTGCATCATCCCTCCCCCTTGACGAGCGCGCCCGGCGCGGGTTAGCGCTTTACCAGGCAGGCCAGGCTCTTAATCAGACAGGCACTTACGATAGAGGAAATGACATGACAGAGCGCATCAAAAAAGGCGGTCTTGAGATCGCTACCGTTCTTTACAACCTGGTTGCCAACGAAGTCGCCCCCGGCACCGGTGTGGAACCCGATGCCTTTTGGAGCAAGTTCGAACAGATCCTCGCTGACCTGGCCCCGAAAAACAAAGCCCTGCTGGAGAAGCGCGACGCCATCCAGGCCAAGGTGGATGCGTGGCATCAGAGCCACGCCGGCAAACCCGTCAACATGCCTGAATACAAAGCCTTCCTGACCGAGATCGGCTACCTGTTGCCGGAAGGCCCGGATTTCAAGATCACCACCGAAAACGTCGACGACGAAATCGCCCATCTGGCCGGCCCGCAGCTGGTAGTGCCGGTGAAGAACGCCCGCTACGCACTGAACGCCGCCAACGCACGCTGGGGCTCGCTGTATGACGCACTCTACGGCACCGACGTGATTTCCGAAGCCGACGGCTGCGAGAAAGGCAAAGGCTACAACCCGAAACGCGGCGACAAGGTCATCGCATTCGGCCGCGATTTCCTCGACAGCATCGCGCCGCTGAGCGAAGGCTCCCACAAGGACGCGACCAAATACTTCGTCAAAAATGGCAAGCTGGCCGTTACATTGAAAAACGGCAACGAAGCGCACCTGAAGCATCCAGGCGAACTGGCCGGCTTCCTGGGCGACGCCGCCAATCCGACCGGCATTCTGCTGAAACAGCATGGCCTGCACGCGGAAATCCAGATCGACGCCAGCCACCCGATCGGCAAAACCGATCCGGCCCACGTCAAAGACATCCTGATGGAATCCGCCCTGACCACTATTCAGGATTGCGAAGATTCCGTCGCTGCGGTGGACGCGGAAGACAAGGTTGAGGTTTACCGCAACTGGCTGGGCCTGATGACCGGCAAGCTGGAAGACACCTTTGAAAAAGGCGGCAAGATGCTGACCCGCCGCATGAACCCCGACCGCGTTTACAACGCGCCCCACGGCGGTACTCACACATTGCACGGCCGCTCGCTGCTGCTGGTGCGCAACGTGGGCCATCTGATGACCAACGAAGCGGTGCTGTACAAAGGCGAGGAAGTGCCGGAAGGCATCCTGGACTGCATGGTGACCGCGCTGATCACGATGCACGACCTGAAAGGTCTGGGCGCCGTGCGCAACAGCCGCACCGGTTCCATGTACATCGTGAAGCCGAAAATGCACGGCCCCGAGGAAGTCGCATTCGCTGTTGAACTGTTCGGCCGCGTGGAAGATGCGCTGGGCCTGAAGCGCAACACGCTGAAGATCGGCATCATGGATGAAGAACGTCGCACCACCGTGAACCTGAAGGAATGCATCCGCGCCGCCAAAGAGCGCGTGATCTTCATCAACACCGGCTTCCTCGACCGCACCGGTGACGAGATGCACACCTCCATGGAAGCTGGCGCCGTGGTACGCAAGGGCGTGATGAAAACCCAGCCCTGGATTCAGGCGTACGAAAACTGGAACGTGGACATCGGCCTGGCCTGCGGCCTGCGTGGCAAGGCGCAGATCGGCAAGGGCATGTGGGCCATGCCGGACCTGATGAAGGACATGCTGGATACCAAGATTGCCCATCCGAAAGCCGGTGCCAATACCGCGTGGGTACCCTCGCCCACCGCCGCCACCCTGCACGTGATGCACTACCACCAGGTGAATGTGAAGCTGGTGCAGGACACCCTGGCCAGCCGCCCGCGCGCGTCACTGGACGATATCCTGTCCATTCCGCTGCTGGGCGCTACCAAACTGTCCGCCGCGGACATCCAGCAGGAACTGGACAACAACGCCCAGGGCATCCTGGGTTACGTGGTGCGCTGGATCGACCAGGGCGTCGGCTGTTCCAAGGTGCCCGATATCAATGACATCGGCCTGATGGAAGACCGCGCCACCCTGCGGATTTCCAGCCAGCACATCGCCAACTGGCTGCGTCACGGTATTTGCACAAAAGAACAGGTGCTGGAAACCCTGCAGCGCATGGCTGCCGTAGTGGATCGCCAGAACGCCGGCGACAAGCTGTACCGCAACATGGCGCCCAACTTCGCCGACAGCGTGGCGTTCCAGGCCGCCTGCGAGCTGGTGTTCGAAGGCTGCGCCCAGCCCAATGGCTACACCGAGCCGGTCCTGCACCGTCGTCGCCGCGAGTTCAAGGCCAAATACGGTCGTTGATCAGGCCATCGCCCTACCTGCAGAAAACCCGGCTAAATGCCGGGTTTTTTGTGACCGTCATTTTATTTACACGCCAAACCCGCCGCACCCCTTCCCAAATTAACTTTGTACAAATTTTGCTTGAACTGAGCGATATTAAAGGCTAATGATAGGGCGTGGCTGGCTGTTTTGTGATTTGGACCAAGGATTGATTCACCGCGATGCAGTAACAGATCGGAAAAACCCGACAAAACAGCCTCATATTCCAATAACAATAAATACGATAACAGGGCTGCACCCGGACCATGTCATCCGTCGTTCCCATTGCCAGTCCAAGCGTCAGACAGATCGCCCCTCCAGCGCCGTATCCGGTGTTGCTGCGTCCTCTTCTGCTGCAGCGACTGGAAGCAGCGGCCAGCCAGCGTATCTGCACACTCATCGCGCCCACCGGTTCCGGCAAAACGGTTCTGCTGAACCAGTATTTTCAAGCCAATTCCTCGCGAAAAAACCTGATCTGGCTGCGGCTGAATGATGCTGTCAACGAACCCGTGGGGCTGTTGCGCCAGTTGGCCGCAGCGCTGCGCACCGCCATTCCGGATTTCGACGGATTTGTATCCCTGCAACAGGAAGGTGATGCCCAGCAGACCCGGCTGGCGCTGACCGCGCTCGTCGGCGGATTGCAGAGGCTGGAGCAACCCGTTCAGATCATCATCGATAACTTTGAATTGCTGGACGACGCCCACTGGAAGCCGCTGTTGCAACACTTGCTGGAACTGTCACCGGCAAGCGTGCAGTGGATTCTGTCCGGACGCCATACCACCAGCATCGATGCTGACCGCTGGAAATTGCGGGACGAGCTGGGACAGATTGAACAGTCCGATCTTTTTTTCAGCCGGGACGAAACCCGGACATTGCTGGACATTGAAGGTTTCAAAGAAGCTTCCGCTGCAGTGCCGGTCAATCAGGGTCTGACCGACGATCCGCTGCAGCGTATTTTCCAGTACACCCGTGGCTGGCCCGCCGGGGTGAAACTGGCACAGGTTTATCTGCAGCGCAGCAACTGCACGCTGTCGCCCGGTCAGGATCTGTTTGGCAAGCATGTCTTTGTCGATCTCTGCAATGGCGTGCTGCAGACCCTGCCACCGGCACTGCAGCAGTTTCTGGTGCAGACCGCCCTGCTGGACAGCTTCAGTGTGCCGCTTTGCGACTACATGCTGCACAGTGTCCGCGGCGCTGAACACATCCGGCAACTGCAGGAGCTTGGGCTGTTTATCGAGGCCGATCCCGCACAATCCGTCTTCCATTACCATGCACTGTTTCGCCATCACCTGTTACAGCTGTTCCGGCAAATGCCGCTGGAACAGCAGGACCGGATGATCGCGCGGGCCTGCGCCTGGCTGGTGGATAACGGGCAGCGCGAAGCGGCCTGCCGGCTGGCCCGTGAACACAGCCAACGCGGCTTTTTCGTTGAGGTCCTGCAGCGCAGTTTCCACGCCTGGTTCAAGGCCGGACGCGGCGATCCCGTGTTTTACTGGGCCCGTGAACTGGGCGAAAAGGCGCTGCTGGCGTTGCCGGAAACCCGTTTCGCCTGGTGCTGGGCCCTCACCATGTTCGGTCGCTGGAATGATGCGGAAAGCCTGCTGGCGCGCACGCCGGTGTCGACCAGTGGCGCCATGCAGCAACAATCTGACCCGGCCAGCCTGGTGCTGCAGTCCATCATCCGCCTGTTCCGCTGCGAACTGGATGACGGCCAGATCGAGCTGTTGCAACGACTGTACAAGTTGCCGGAACTGTCACGGGATCTGCGCGCGTCGATCGATAACATCATGGCCCAGCATGCGATTCACCACTGCCAGTACCAGGAGGCGCGGAAGCGTGCGTCCCAGGCAGCCCTGATGCTGGAGCAGAGTGGCAATCTGTTCGGCCAGACCCTGGCCCAGTACCTGATCGCCAACGCCAGTTTCCAGAACAATGACATCCGCAATGCCCTTGCCACTTGCGACCAGTACCTGGAACAACGGCCGCTGGATGCTGATCACCCTTCCCGCGCCCTGCTGGCAGGTTTCCGCGCGTATCTGCTGTATCAGGGCGAACAACCGCTGCGGGCGGAACAGCTGATTAATGAAGTGCTGGCCG
The DNA here is from genome assembly GCA_013178375.1 of Gammaproteobacteria bacterium. Classification (GTDB taxonomy): domain Bacteria; phylum Pseudomonadota; class Gammaproteobacteria; order Pseudomonadales; family Ketobacteraceae; genus Ch67. The sequence continues at coordinate 39,340 of JABLXQ010000044.1, read as the reverse complement.
GCAGCCAGCCGGGCTACAGCATCGACCTGCAACTGTACCTGTACGTACCTCTGATCCGGCTGCGCGCCCGCCGTGGCCAATTTGTGGCGGCCCATGAACTGCTGCAGGAACTGGAAGCTGCCGCCAGTGCCAGTGCATCACCGCTGTTCCAGGCCCATACCCGCTTTGAAGCGCTGCGTCTGGCCTATGCCAAAGGCAATGGCAATGAACTGCAGCGACTGGCAGCCCAGTATGCGGTGGAAGAAACCGCGCGGCAGGCGCTGGACCCAAGCCTGCCGTTGCAGTGGGAAACCCGGGAATACCGGGTGATGGCGGGCATCATTCTGTACACGCATCTGGAACAGTTCGACCGGGCGCGGGCACTGGCTCTGCAGTTACTGCACCTGAACGTGGACCATGGCTACCCGATCCGCTTTCTGCCCATCAACATGTACATCGCTTTTCTGGATCTGTGCCTGGGCCAGATCAGCTCGGCCTACCGTCGGCTGAACGATACGCTGACGCAGGCGGAAGCCACCGGCATGCTGATGGGGCTGATCGACGATCTGCCGGGCATGGATGACATGCTGCGGCTGGCGCTGTCGCACCAGCGCATTTTGAATCCGGAGCATGTCAGCCGGGTCCGGGCGATGGGCATTCTGGAACTGCAGGCGCCGGCAACGACACCGGTACTGGCGCCACAGGAGCAGGAAATCACCCGTCTGCTGCTGCAGGGGCTCAGCGTGCACGATATTGCCGATCATCTGCAGCTGTCGCTGACGACGGTGCAATGGCATCTACAGCGGATTCTGTACAAGATGGATGCGCGTCAGATCGGTGACCTCGTGCCCCGCCTGCGCCAGCTCGACATCCTGCCCTCCTCATAAACGGTCCGCATCCAGCGGCCGGTTCATAGTGGATTCTTCCTGCAAATGCACCAGCGGCTCTGCTTCCAGTAGCCGTTCCGCCGTGTACATGATCAGCCGTCGCAGCCACTGGTGTGCCGCATTGGGATGCAGCAGCGGGCTCCAGGCCATTTTCAGTTCGAACGGCGGGATGTAGAACGGCGGCTCGGTGATGACGAGACAGGGATTTTCCGCCTGCATGCGGGCGACGCGGGTGGGCAACGTCGCCACCAGATCGTTGTTCTGCGCCAGCAGGCCGGGCATCTGGTAATGGCGGGTGAAGATGGTGATCTTGCGCTTCTTGCCGATCCGCGCCAGCGCCGAATCGATCCAGCCCAGGCCGCCGGATTTTTCCGGATTGATGCCGAACCCGACGCCCATGCCGGTCTTGCTCACCCAGATGTGCTGGGCCAGCAGATAGGTCTTCAGGTTGAAGTTGTGGACGATGGGATTGTCGCGGTTGATCAGGCAGGAAAAGCTGTCTTTCCAGATCACGCTCTGGTGGAACGACTGGGGGATTTCATCGAAGCGGTTGATCGCCATGTCCACGCGGCCCTGCTCCATGTCCTGATAGCTGACGTCGCTGGGGGTGAGCATGTCGAGGATGATGTGGGGCGCCTCACTGCGGATGTGCTTGATCAGCGCGGGAATCAAGGTGGCTTCGGCATAATCACTCACCATGATACGGAACACGCGGCGGCTGGTGAGCGGTTTGAATTCCTGGCGCGGCTCCAGCAGGTACTGGGTTTCCGCCAGGATCTGGCGCACCTTGGGCTGCAGATCGAGCGCACGCTCGGTCGGCTTCATGCCGTCGCTGGAGCGGATCAGCAGCGGATCGTTGAACAACTCGCGCAGGCGCTTGAGTCCATTGCTCATGGCGGGCTGGGTGATGCCCAGCTGCTCTGCTGCCCGGGTCACGTTCAGTTCCCGCAGCAGCACGTCGAGATATACCAGCAGGTTGAGGTCTACACGGCCGACATTCATGGGATATATGGCAATTCCTGAAGTATAAATTCAGGAAATTATGGCAGATCCGGGGGCTTTGTTCACGGAATCTGCAAGCCCCTTCCGGCGACTTTAATTGCAGAATCCCCTGGCGCGGGTTCCCACGTTTCCTGAACGACGCAAAAAAAGCGCCCGGCTTCAGAACGAAACCGGGCGCAAGGCAAGAAATTGTGCCCAAGTGAATAGCGTTAGTCAGGCATTGATGGCCCGGTAGTGATCCAGATTGAAATGCTTCATCTGGTTGGCGTACTGGGTGGCGAAACCGGGATACATGGTGGAGTTGAAACCATCTTCACTCAGGTACCAGCTTTTACAGCCGGAATTCCAGTTGGTTTTTGCCAGCCGTTTCTGAATCGCGTGATTGTAGCGTTGCTGCACATCAGCCTTCACATCCAGCAGTTTCAGATTGCGCTGCAGAATGGTCTTGATGCCCTGCACCGAGTAATCGATCTGCGATTCCATGTACACCAGCGCGGAATTGTGGCCCGGCCCGGAGTTGGGTCCAAACGTGAAAAACAGGTTCGGATAGCCCGCCACACTGATGCTCTTGTAGGCCTGCGCTCCCCGCTTCCACTCCTCACCCAGCTGGCGCCCGTTGACACCGGTAACCGGCAACGGCGAACCGTTCTTGCAAACATCAAACCCGGTGGCGAACACAATGCAGTCGAACTGGTGCTCGATGCCTTCTGCCGTGCGGATACCGTTCTCGCACAGGGTGGCAATCGGCCAGGTGATCAGCTTGCAGTTCGGTTTTTGCAGCGCAGGATAATAATCATTGGAAATCAGCACCCGCTTGCAGCCGATGCGAAAATCCGGCGTTAGCTGGCGACGTAGCCAGGGATCTTTCACCTGGGCATGCAGGTGCGAACGGGCAACCTGCTCCACCAGCGCGGTAAGCGGCGAATGCCAGATAATGCCCAGCGCCATGGATTCATGGCCCCAGAACAACGCACGACGCAGTGCAGTCTGTGCAGCCGGCATTTTATGAAACAGATTTTTGTTCCATTCCGGCGTGACAAAATCCGGCCGTGGCAACACCCAGCCCGGCGTGCGCTGGAACACCTTCACGAATTCCGCCTGCTTCGCCAGTTCCGGAATGATCTGGATGCCGCTGGCACCGGTGCCAATCACCGCAACACGCTTGCCGGTGAAATCGTAACTGTGATCCCACTTCGCGCTGTGGATCTTGTGACCCTTGAAGGTTTCAATCCCTGGCATGTTGGGAAAACTCGCATTCGACAGCGGACCGGATGCCATTACCGCCGCGCGGGCACGGTACTGCTCACCGCAAGCGGTCGTTGCATTCCACTCACCAGTATTCTCATCAAACACCAGCCCGGTGACGTTGCGCTGAAACCGGATCAGCGGACGCAATCTGAATTGCTCCACCAGATGATGAATGTAATCCAGGATTTCCCCGCTGCCGGAAAAACTGCGGGACCAGTCCGGATTCTGGGCAAAGGAATACGAATAAAGGTTGGACGGAATATCGCAGGCAGCACCGGGATAAGTGTTGTCGCGCCAGGTGCCGCCCACGTCGGTGGAGCGCTCCAGGATCACAATATTTTTCACGCCCGCCTGCTGCAGGCGAATTGCGGTTCCCAGCCCGGCAAAACCGGCGCCTATGATGAGCACGTCCGCAGTGTTGACTTGGCCGGCAACCGATTCTGTCGATTCCAGCTGCGCCAATGTTATTTCTCCAGTATTTTTCTTAACAGCAGGTTTTTTAGCAGCAGCCGGCTTCAACATTTTCTTTTCCGCCACCGTTTTATCCAATGAAACAGTATTACGCATGATGCAGAATCCTCAGGCCGTCGGTTTCCAGGTGAGTTCTTTTACCCAGGTGGGAATGGGCGGCAGAATCGATGGCGGAATGTAGTTGGTCAGTTTCACCGCGGCATCCACCGGTACGTGATAGAAACGGTTACGACGGTCCACCACGATACGGCCATGACGGCTGATAATCTGGTACCAGGGATTACGCCGGCCATGTTCGGTGCGCCCGCCGATGGTTTCGAATTTTTTCATCGCGGCGTACAGGCTTTCTTCCTTCAACCCCATCTCGACAATGTTGTCGCGCATGCGGTTGAGCAGCGGCAGATACGACAGAATGCCCAGGATCAGCGTCGGCCGCATCAGTGTGCCCATGGCTTTCAGTACCAGCTGGTAAAGCTTGCCGTGACCCTGCATTTCCAGCACGGTGAAACCCACGCCCAGGTGGCGGGATTCGTCATCGTTGATTTTGTCGAAGGCCTGATGGCAGACGGGATCTTTCACTGAATCCAGCAGGAATTTGCACAGCGCGCCGTCCAGCGCGATTTCCAGCATCGGAATCACCGAGCCCAGCGTTTCCAGCGGCATGTCGTCGCTGTATTTGTCCAGCCACTCGATCACCAGCCGCAGATTGATATTCGGTTCGGGAATTTCGTCGCCATCCAGCATGCCCCAGCGTCGCATCAGCGCCATTTCTGCGTTGGCGTGACGTTGTTCTTCCGCATGAAAATAGGTGTAGATTTCCTTGAGCGTATCGTTGGGTGCTTTCTTTGCCAGCGCGGCAAATCCGCGCGCGCCGACGTGTTCAATCCACATCAGGTCCGCCATGAATTCCTTCAGCTTGGGCCACTGTTCTTCCGTGATCAGCTCGGCACCGGGCGCATCCCAGTCGATGTCTGCCAGCGCCCACTGGCTGTTCTTGATTTTCACCAGCATTTTGTCGAGATCGATCATTGCCATGACACTCTCCTCAGTTACTTCATGCGTTGTTCGTTTTTGCCAGCAGGCGCCCGATCAGGCCCGAGCCGCGGTTGTAACTCACCGGCGCCAGCCGTTTCATGCGCCACACCAGACGCGCGTCCAGCTGCGGCAGCACGTACAGCTGGCCACGATCGGCGGCGTCCAGGGTTTTGCGCGCCACGCTGTCGGCAGAGACACCGGTGATGTCCATCAAACGCTGGGCGAAACGGGAGGCGGATTCGGCGATGCGGCCGTCGCGGGTGATATTGGTTTTGACGAAGGTGGGGCACAGCGCAGTAACGGCAATGCCGGTGCCGGCCATTTCGGCTGCGAGGGTTTCGGACAGGGCCAGCACCGCGGCCTTGGTCAGGTTGTAGGGGCCCATCAATGGCGCGGCGGCGAAACTGGCAGTCGAGCACACGTTGATGATGCCGCCCTTCCCCTGCGCCCGCAGTTTCGGCGCGAACACATGGCAGCCGTGCACCACGCCCCAGAGGTTGACGCCCACGGTCCACTGCCAGTCCTCGATGGCGATCTCGCCAATGGGCTTTCCACCGATGCCGACGCCGGCATTGTTCACCACCAGGTCCACGGGGCCCTGCAGCCACTGTTCGGCTTCTGCCGCCAGCCGCTCCACCGCCGCCAGTTCGGATACGTCACACTGCAGGGCCAGCGCCTTGCCACCGGCCGCAATGATCTCGGCCACAGTGGCTTCGGCGGTGCCGAGATTGATATCCGAACACACCACTTTGCCGCCGCGACGGGCTATTTCCAGCGCGAACGCCTTGCCAATGCCGCTGCCGGCGCCCGTAACCACGGCAGATGCCTGCCGCGAAACTTTTCGTCCCAACATGTTTACTCCCGGTGACTGCTTATAAACCGACCAAAAAAGACACAATTGATTGTTACATCAGATGATGTAACATTATTCCGAACATTTGTTCGGATTCAATTCGGAATAGACATGCCCAGAAAACCCCGCCAGAAACGCTCCCGCGCCACCGTGGATGCCATCATCGAAGCCGGCTTTATCTGCGTGGCGGAAAAAGGCACCGACGACACCACCACCCGCCATATAGCCGACAAAGCGGGCATCAGCGTGGGTTCGCTGTACGAATATTTCACCAACAAGGAAGCGATTTACGACGCCATGAACCAGCGCTTCGTGGAGGAAGTGGTGGCGATGATCCAGCCGATGATGGCGGATCTTGTTCGGATGAAGATCACTGAAATGATCCAGACACTGCTGAAAAGTTTCGAGATTCTGCTGCGGCGGAATGACGATCGCTATCTGAAGTGCGTGCGTCACGCCATGCGGGTGGACATCAAGGATTACATGGGTCCGATCACCAAAATCCTGGCGGAACTGGTGATGCAGCACCTGATGCACCATCCGGAGAACATGCGGGTCCGCAACATTCCCACCATGACGTACATATTCATCAACGGGGGGATCTTTGCGGTGGTGCGGCATCTGTCAGATCCCAATCCGCCGATCAGTTTCGATGAACTGGCGCAGGGGTTATCGGATATGGTGGGGCACTATGTGTCGCAGGAGCGGCAGTTGATGGAACGCGCTGAAAGCAAAATGGGTCAGCTTTAGGGACCGGTGTTCATGACACGCTGACTATCTTTGCCTCCTTGTTCGATCAAGTTTGTCACGTTTTGCGCGGCTGCCTCGTCTTTACGGGTGATACCCATCTGAGATCGAGGAGTCCTGAGCATGAGCAAACCAAAAGTCGTTATTCTGGGCGGCGGTTACGCGGGCTTGATGGCAGCCAGCCGGTTGGCCAGGCAACAGGTCGCTGACGTCGTGCTGCTGGATCAGTCCCCGTATTTTGAACAGCGCATCCGCTATCACCAGGTGTTGGCCGGTACATCTGTCCCGCGCGGCCCACTGGCGCACTGGTTGCGGCCAGCGGGCGTCAGCTTTGCGCACAGGGCCGTCACTGCAATTGAGCCGGAAAAACGCCGTCTGCTCACAACCGCCGGGCCCATTGACTACGACTTCCTGGTCGTGACAACAGGCAGTCGCATCGACAGCAGCAGCATTCCTGGCGCGCCCGAACATTCCCACAGCCTGAATTCACAAAACCAATGCCAGACACTGGCACCATCGATTCAGCAATTGGCACAAACCGGAGGACGCCTGTTGCTGGTGGGTGGCGGGCTGACCCAGCTGGAAACCGCAACGGAATTGGCGAATCGGCATCCCAGCCTGCACATCACGCTGCTTTCTTCACACAATCCTTTCAAAAATTTTGCGCCCAAGGCAGAGCAGTATTTTCGCAACCATCTGCAACAGGCACGCATTACACTGCTTGAAGATCACAGAGCGCTTGAAGTCCAGCAAGGGGTCTGCCGCACCTCGCAAGGCGCATTACCCTTTGATCTATGCCTCTGTGCGCCCGGATTCAAGGCATCACCGATTGTGAACCGCATAACCGATCAGCTGGATGAACATGGACGGGCCAAGGTCAGTGACACACTGCAACTGATCGGCGATGACCGGATCTGGATTGCCGGGGACAGCGCTGCATTTCCGTGGCAAGGCCCCAGTCCATTACGCATGGGTTGCGCTGTCGCCCTGCCAATGGGCGCACAGGCGGGGGAAAACGTGGCTGCGATGATAAAAGGAAATGATCCAACGCCATTTTCGTTTGGTTTTTTGATACGGTGTGTCAGCCTGGGCAGGAAGGCAGGCGTGGTGCAAACCACGCAGGGGGACGACAAAGCCAAAAAACGGGTTTTCACCGGCGCAGCAGGTGCGTGGATCAAGGAGCGCGTGTGTCGTATGACCTTTAACATTCCGCGCTGGGAATTGGCGACGGGCCTGCGGTTGTATCGCTGGCCCTCAGTGCCGGCCATTCATCAGGATATTCAGCGCTCTGTCATTGATTCTGCAGAAGGCTAACGCATGGAAAATAACACGGCGATCTTCGAGCGGGAGCGCGGACGGTTGTTCGGACTTGCCTATCGCATGCTGGGCTCAGTCGCCGATGCCGAAGATGTGCTGCAGGAGGTTTGCCTGCGCTGGTTGCAGCAGGACAGCGACACCATCGCCAATCCCGCTGGCTGGCTGCTCACCGTGGTAACGCGCGAGTGTATCGACTGGCAGCGCAGTGCCCGTCGTCGCCGCGAACATTATGTGGGTGTCTGGCTTCCAGAACCGCTGCTGGAATCCTTTCACGGCACCATTGACGGGCCTCAGGCCGTGACTGAACTTGCTGACAATCTGACGTTCGCGTTCCTGCACCTGCTGGAAAAACTGAATCCGCTGGAACGGGCGGTACTGCTGCTGCGGCAGGCCTTCGACTGGCCGTTCAATGATATCGCCGCGACACTCGGGAAAACCGAAGCGCATTGCCGCCAGCTGTTCAAGCGCGCGCAACAAAAAATCGGCGGCGACATCGCAATGACCAGGCCCGACACCAATGCGGACCGCTTGTTGATGCAATTTATGCAGACCTGTATCAGCGGAGATTTTTCAGGCTTGCTCAACTGCCTGCATGAAGACCTGATCGCCTACTCCGACGGTGGCGGAAAAGTCAGGTCGTTGCTGCGGCCCATTGCGGGCAGCGAGCGCGTCGCACGATTTCTGCGACGCATCATTCAGCCACGCGCCAATCTCACGGTGGTTCCGCGCCTGATCAATGGCGAGCCTGGATTGTTGGCGTTCGAAAATGGTCGGCCTGTAGCAGCGCTGATTTTTGCATTCCGGGAGCAAAAATTGTGGCGTTTATACTCGATCCGCAATCCGGATAAATTGACAGGCGCGTTGTTCGGGGAGCAGCCTGGTGAGCAGTGAAATCGTTGTATCCCCCCACGCGACGGATTCATGTCTGGCGGAAGCGTAGCGGTTTAAGTCAAGGCGCCCGGCTACCAGTCTCGATCCGGATCACATCGCCGTTGAAAAAATCCACTTCCCGCAACAGACGGCCGGAGCCGAAATTGTAGGTCCAGCGCTCGATGGTGCGGTACATCGGCTGTTCTTCCTGCAGAAGGATGTCCTGCTGCAGGTTCTGCCCGTCTGCACCCAAACGGCTGTTGATACTGGCCTGGGAAGTGGAAATTACGGTCACCGGTTCCTCGATGAGTTGCTGATAAACCGGATCACCGCACTTGGTATGCACTTCGTACTGGCTGGTGCCTTCGTTGATAATGTGTTTACCGCAGCGCATGGAGCCGGCAACGGCCTGATGCGCGGCCAGAATCGCACTGCCGGCAACAGCGAGAACGACAAACGGGGAAAGGAAACGCATAAAAACCTCCTGAAGAGCACCGGCCTGGGTATCGGGCGGTCCGGCCAACCATTCAGTCATGCTAACAACTCTTCCTGTACGCCCGCTGAACGGCGGACTTCAGCCGAAAAACCAGTAGCTTACCAGCACCGCCGTGGACAGCCCCACGACATCGCACAGCAACCCGCACCAGAGTGCATAGCGAATACGCGTAATGCCCACCACGCCGAAATACACGGTCAGCACATAGAAGGTCGTCTCGGTGGAGCCCTGCATCACTGCCGCCAATTTCGCCACGAAGGAATCCACGCCATGGGTATTCATCACATCCAGCATCATGGCGCGGGCACCACTGCCACTGAACGGTTTCATCAACGCCACGGGCAGTGCATCCACGAAAGCGGTATCCAGGCCCACTGCTTCACACAACCGGCTGATGCCCCGCCCGACGAAATCCAGCGCGCCGGACGCCCGGAACACCGCGATCGCCACAAGCATGGCCACCAGATACGGAATCAGCCGCACCGCCGTTTCAAAACCTTCTTTCGCGCCGACAACAAATTCCTCGTACACCGCCACCTTGCGGTACAAACCGATGCCAATAAATCCGGCAATTACCGCCAGCAGCAGACCGTTAGCCAGCACCTGCGAGTGCTGTGAAAGCTGGTCTGCCGGAAGTACGGTGAGCCAGTAAATAAAGCTGCCCACCAGCAGAAAAAATCCACCAAAAAACGCCAGCAGCACAGCATCAAGACGAATTTTCTGGATCAGCATAACCGCGATCAGGCCCACCATGGTGGACGCAATCGTCGCCAGCAGAATGGGAAGAAATACGACGGTGGGATCTGCGGCACCCAGCTGGGCGCGGTACATGAAAATCGTGATGGGCAGCAACGTAACGGACGAGGTGTTCAACACCAGAAACAGGATCTGCGCATTGCTGGCAGTATCGCGGGAAGGGTTCAGGCTTTGCAGTTCCTGCATCGCCTTCAGGCCCAGCGGCGTGGCGGCGTTGTCCAGCCCCAGCATGTTGGCGGCAAGGTTCATGGTGACTGCGCCCTGGGCAGGGTGTCCTTTCGGTACTTCCGGCATCAGGCGTTCGAACACCGGGCTCAGCCACTGCCCAATTTTCTGAATGAGTCCTGACAGTTCCGCAATGCGAAACAAACCCGACCACAATGCCAGTATGCCAATCAGACCCAGTGCAATTTCCACCGACAGTTTGGCGGAATCAAAAGTGGCTTGGACTAGTTGCTGGAAAATGGCGGTGTCGCCGCCAAGAAAGCGCAGCAGTCCCGCTACAGCGGCGATTAAAAAGAATGCGGCCCAAATTAGATTGAGCAAGAGGATGGTCCTTCAAAAAATTGGCTTATCAGGAGCGGACGCAGAGGAAGGGGACGGTTTAGCGAGACACGCCGCAAGTACATCCATGTAGGCTCGACAGCGGCCCCTTCGGGTCCAGCCACTCACGAATACGTTCGCGGCGTTCGCGAGGGAAATGCATGCATTTCTATATCCCGCTCACCCATGGCCGCTGACGTTCTCGCTAAACCGTCCCCTTCCTCTGCTATCAGCGATCTCTGCCACTAATAGGCCTAAAACAAATTCACCAGATCCAGCTTCATCCCCGCCTGCGCCCGCTCCTGCTCCGTCATCTGGGTCAGGCTTTTGAAATCGAACAGTTGGGTATCCGCCAGATGCGACGGCACCACATTCTGCACGGCGGAAAAAATCGTCTCCAGCCGCCCGGGGAATTTCCTGTCCCATTCCTGCAGCATGGCCTTGATCGCATTGCGCTGCAGGTTCTCCTGCGAGCCACACAGATTGCACGGAATGATCGGAAACTGTTTGTACTGTGAAAACCGGATGATGTCCTTCTCACGACAATAGGCCAGCGGACGGATCACCACATGCTTGCCGTTATCGCTCAGCAGTTTCGGCGGCATGGATTTCAGCTTGCCGGCATAGAACATATTGAGGAACAGGGTTTCCATGATGTCATCACGGTGATGCCCCAGCGCAATCTTGTTGGCACCGATTTCTTCCGCATAGGTATAAAGGTTGCCACGACGCAGGCGGGAACACAGCGAGCAGGTAGTCTTGCCCTCCGGGATGATGCTCTTCACCACGCTGTAGGTGTCTTCCTCGATGATATGGAAGGGCACGCCTTCTTTTTTCAGATACTCCGGAATCACGTGCTCGGGAAAGCCCGGCTGCTTCTGGTCCAGATTCACGGCGAACAGTTCGAAGTTCACCGGCGCGTCACGCTGCAGGCTACGCAGGATATCCAGCATGGTGTAGGAATCCTTGCCGCCGGACAGGCACGCCATGATCTTGTCGCCTTCCTCGATCATGTTGAAGTCGGCAATGGCCTGACCCACTTCCCGCCGCAGGCGTTTCTGCAGCTTGTTGAAGTTGGTCTTGGCCTTTTTGGCGACAGCGACAGGGCTGGTGTCGTCGGAAGCGGATTCATCGCCCTCGTCATCGGCCTGCAGCAACCGGCCGGAAACAGCAGCAACACCCGCGTCCAGAGGGCTAACCGGCTGGAAAATCTCGGGTTTAAAGGTTCCGGACGCACTGATCTCGGACATGGGGACAACCTCTGGACGACAGGTAAAACGTGGGGGGCTTTGTACCCGATTCGGTTTGGCTTGTAAACTGACCGAACGACAGGCTGAAACCGTGACTGATCGGCCTGTCAGCATTATTGCACTCCAGTACCAACAAGATTACATTAAGAACGCAGTTGCGCTCGAAATTGTTCATTTATTTCGCGACTGAAATACTAACTACACAATAAAAAGCTAAAAAACGCACTTCCGAACCAGGGGCTGCCAGCCCTACCCTTCCTTTACCGGGATTTAGATCTGGATCGGATTTTGGCTTGAACCATGGATGTCACTGGAGCCCCCATGAGCACGATTGACCGCCGCAAGTTCCTCTCGTTCGTTGCAGCAGGAATCGCCACACCCTATGTCGTCACCTTTACCTCCGGCTCCGCCAGAGCGGGACTGATCCGGTCTGATGCGCCACTCAACACCGATTCCGCCCGCGTGTTCAGCCTGTCGGTGGCATCCGGCGATCCCAGCCCCACCGGCGTCGTGCTCTGGACCCGCATAGACCCCAGCGCGCACCGCAGCGGCCAGGCCCTGTTCGTGCAGGTGGCCCATGATCCCGACTTCCAGCAACTGGCCTTTGAAAGCGTGGTGGAAAGCCAGCACATCAAAGCCGACCGCGACTTCACCGTGTCGATCGATACCGACGGCTACCTGGAACCGTCCATCCGCTATTACTACCGCTTTGTTTACGACAACACCGTGAGCCGCACCGCCCGCTGCCGCACTGCGCCCCCCTACGGCGCCGAGATCGACAAGCTGAAACTGGGCCTGCTCACCTGCCAGGATTACACCAACGGCTACTATGGCACACTGAACCATGTGGCCAACGACGATTCACTGGATTTCGTCCTGCACCTGGGTGATTTCATCTACGAAACCGCCGGCGACCCGCGCTTCCAGAGCCTGCCCTTCGACGACCGCCGCATCATCCTGCCCAGCGACGGCATCGTGGCGCTGGATCTGGCCGATTACCGCCATCTGTACAAAACCTATCGCAGCGATCCCTTCCTGCAAAAAGCGATGGAGCAGCACACCTTCATCATCACCCGTGACGACCACGAAACCGCGAACGATGTGTACTGGGATTACGAGCGCGACACGCTGGGCGCACCGGATCATCCCTACACAGTGGACGCCGCCTACGGCAACAATCCCTATCTGCTGAATCAGCTGATGCTGGATTCACAACAGGCTTGGCTGGAATACATTCCCGCCCGCGTGCACGTGAATCCCGACAGCACCCATCCGCATCATTACCTGAAATATTATCGCCGCGTGCAGTTCGGCAATCTGGTGGACCTGTTCATGCTGGACGGCCGCACCTACCGCACACCGCATCCCTGCGGTGAAGCAGATTTCTTCGGTCGCTATATTCCGATTGGCTGTCAGAACTGGGCCAGCGATCAGCAGACTTTGCTGGGCGGCGATCAGCGCGACTGGTTGATCAATGGGCTGATCGGCTCCAGCGCGCGATGGAAACTGCTGGGCAACCAGACCTACATGGGCCGGCTTGGCATCGTAATGAAAAACGGCCGTATCCCCATCAACGTGGATGCGTGGGACGGCTTCGATTACGAACGCAACCTGATCAACAATGAAGTGGCATCCAACAAGGTGGAGAACTTCGTGGTGGTGACGGGTGACCTGCATACCTACATCGCGTCACACGTGAAGAAGGATTACAGCCGGAATTCCATTTTCGATTTCCACAATTATCTGGGTGTGGAGTTCATGACACCGGCGGTAACATCGGCGGGACTGTTCGACATGATCGGCGCGAAAACGCCGGTGGGACAACAACAACTGCTGGCGCAGGCGCTGACCAACACCGCCGTGCGGCTGACCAATCCCCATATCCGCTATTTCAATACCACGCAGAATGGCTGGTCGACGATTGAATTCAACAACCGGCAGTGTGACTGGCGCGCCTATGTGGTGGACAAGAACATCAACAGCGGTACCGTAAACAACAAGCTGATCCGTCACTACCGCAAATACACCACCAATCCCTGGATCACCACCCAGGCGGCTTTCATCTGATACGAACGCAGTAACTCAATGCTGGGCACGGGCGCGATAACGTTGCGGCGCCGCGCCCAGCATACGTTCCAGCTCCACCGCCGACATCGGCTTGCCGTAGAAAAAACCCTGCACTTCATCGCAGCCCTGCTCCCGCAGAAACGCTACCTGTTCCGCTGTTTCCACACCTTCCGCAATCACTTTCAAACCCATCTTGTGCGCCAGCGCGATAGTGGATGCCGCAATGGCAGCGTCGTTGGGGTCGGTAACGATGTCGCGCACAAAACTCTGATCGATCTTCAGTTTGTGGATGGCGAAGCGCTTGAGATAACTCAGCGAGGAATACCCGGTACCAAAATCATCGATGGACAGGCGCAATCCCATCCGCTTCAGCACCTCCAGCTTTGCCACCGTGGTTTCAACATTGTCCATCGCAATGCTTTCAGTAATTTCCAGCTCCAGATGCTCGGCACTCAGGCCCACTTCACTGAGGATAAAATGAATGTCCTCCACCAGCCCCGGCTGACGAAACTGGCGCGCTGACAGGTTCACTGCGATCCGCCCCATGCGGTAGCCCTTCTCCACCCACGCCTTGATCTGGGTGCAACTGGCACGCAGCATCCAGCGGCCCAGCGGTTCAATCAGTCCGGTTTCCTCCGCCAGCGGAATGAACACGGTTGGCGGCAGCAAACCCTGCACCGGATGTTGCCAGCGCAACAAGGCTTCCACACCCACCAGCGCGCCGTCCTGCAGGGAGAACTGCGGCTGGTAGGCAACGAAAAACTGGTTCAGGTCCAGCGCACGCCGCATGTCATTTTCCAGCACCAGCAATTCCAGGGTGCGCTTGTTGAGGTCGTCGGTGTAATAGTGAAAACTGTTTTTCCCTTTTTCCTTGGCGCAGTACATGGCGGCATCGGCGGCCTTCATCAGGGTTTCCACGTTCTGGCCGTCATTGGGAAAAATGCTAATGCCGATGCTGGCAGTGGCATAGAGTTCATGCTGCTGGATATTGATGGGCACGGCCAGGGTTTTCAGAAGTTTGTTGGCCACCGCTGTCACGCTGCTCACCTCATTGAAATTCTCCATCACGATCACGAATTCATCGCCACCGATGCGCGCTGCTGTATCCATTTCACGGATGGTGTGCTGGATGCGGGTGGAAATTTCCTTGAGAAAGCTGTCTCCCATCGCGTGGCCAAGGGAATCGTTGATGTTCTTGAAGCGATCCAGGTCCAGCAGCATCAGCGCCACTTTCTTGCCGTTGCGTTTGGCCCGTTCCAGCGCCTTCACCACACGATCCTGGAACAACAAGCGATTGGGCATAGCCGTGAGAGAATCGTGATAGGCCAGGAATTCCATGTGCGCTTCGTTCTGTTTCAACCGGTCGATCACATTGCGGTATTCGCTGATGTCGCGCACGATTCCCCAGGTGGCAATGGGCTTTCCGCTGGCATCATAATGCAGCGCCGCGCGCACACTGACCGGAACGACGCTGCCATCCTTGCGGAAGTATTCCTTCTCGTACAGGTCGCTGTAACCCCGCACGAACAATTGCTCCTCGACGATTTTGCGATCGGTCTCGCGCCATTTCTCGGGCGTGATATCGGGGTAGTGAATGCCGACGACATCCTCCGGCGTCAAACCCAGCAGATCGCAGTAAGCGCGGTTGGCACTGATGCAGTGGCCTTCCAGGCTGTAATAGCAGATGCCATCCAGGCTGTTGTCGTACAGGGCGCGGAAACGGGATTCGGATTCTTTGCTCGACAACTCCATCGCCACCCGGTCGCTGACGTCGTTCTGCACGCCAATCAGATGCGTAAGATTGCCCTGCGCATCCTTGATCGGTGAAATGGTGAGTTCGTTCCAGAACAGTTCGCCATTCTTGCGGTAATTTTTCAGCAGCACCTGGCAAGGCTCGCCGCGCTGAATGGCTTCGCGCATGAGGGCCGTTTTTTCCGGTTGCTCATCGGGCTTCTGCAGGAAGCGGCAATTTTTGCCCACGGCTTCGCGGAAGGCATAGCCGGTGATGCGCTCGAAGGCAGGATTGCAATAAATGATCGGCTGATTGGGCAAACGCGCATCGACAATCACAAAGCCGGTGTCGGCGGATTTCACTGCACGTTCGAATACCCGCAGGTGGGATTCCACCGCGCGCACGCCTTCCATGAACGCATCGTCCCGGGTGGCAAAAACCAGATCGGATTCGAACGCGTCACGATTGAAAAGTCGGTGCAGGGATTCGGTTTCAAGCTGCAAAGTCAGCAGGCCCTGGAACTGGTGGATCTGGAGTTCCAGGCTGTCCAGTTCGGAAAAACTGAAATTCTGCTCCACGCCTTTACGCTCCAGCCAGATGGCGGCATTGCGGGACGCGGTCGCAACCACCGGCAGGCACAGGAAGCTGGAGATACCGGCACTGACAACGTAAACATCCAGATCACTCAGCTGGGTCAGCTGGCTTTGTTCCACCAGAATGGGATTACCGGTGCGGAAGACGCTTTCCAGTACCGAGCGTGGATAGCTGGACAACGGGGTGATGTCATCGTGAATTTCCAGCACCAATTCCTTGCTGGGCAGCATCTGGATCTCATCAATGTTGCCGCCCTGCGCCACGTAAAGGGACATCCGCGCCGGATATTGCAGGGACGCAGCAATCCCGGCAAACAGGTTGCCCAAGGTCTCCTGCAGCTGGCCAGGCGATTCCGTAAACGGCATAACGCGATGAAGCCATCCCAATCAAAGCAGACAATATGATCAGTATAGGCAAAAGCTGGAATAACGGACGCAAGCCGGACACCTGCGTGTCCGGCTGCGCTGTTAACGATGGGGCAGGAAAATAAGCCAGTTGCTTTGGCAGAGAGGCCGCTGGAGCGGCCGTGCGCTTATTTCAGTTCGCTGGATGACTTGCCCAGCAGGTGACGGGCGACAATCAGTTGCTGAATCTGCTGGGTGCCTTCGAAGATGTCGATAATCTTCGAATCACGCGCCAGTTTTTCCAGCAGCCAACTTTCGCTGTATCCCAGAGCGCCGCAAATCTCGACACATTTCAAGGTGATATCGTTACCGACGCGGCCGGCTTTCGCCTTGCACATCGACGCTTCCTTCGAGTTGGGTTGCTTGTTGTCCGCCATCCAGGCCGCTTTCAGTGTCAGCAGACGGGCACCTTCCAGATTGGCCTCCATGCGGTAGATTTCCGCCTCCAGCGCGCTACTGTTGTAAAGGGACTTGCTGTAGTCGGCATTAACGCCTTCTTTTTCCAGCAGCTCACGGGTGATCTCCAGCGCGCCCCGGGCCACACCCAACGCCATCGCCGCCACCATCGGGCGGGTGTTGTCGAAGGTCTGCATTACGCCGCCGAAGGCTTTTTTGCGCGCTTCGGCGTCAGCGGCAATTTCGGGGGAGCCCAGGATGTTGGATTTGGGAATGCGGCAGTCGTGGAAACGGATGGCAGCGGTGTCGGACACGCGCAGGCCCATCTTGTCTTCGCAACGGACCACTTCCATGCCAGGGGTGCCCTTTTCCACCACGAAGGATTTGATGGCGGCCTTGCCCAGGGATTTATCCAACGTCGCCCACACCACCACTGCGTCACCACGATCGCCGGCAGTGGCAAAGATTTTCTCGCCGTTGATGACCCACTCGTCGCCATCCAGTTTTGCTGTGGTTTGCACGGCGGCAGAATCGGAACCACAACCGGGCTCAGTGATCGCCATCGCGCAGTACAATTTTCCGAATTTTTCCTTCTGCTCGGGCGTGCCCACGGTATCGATCGCGGCGTTGCCCAGGCCCACGCCCGGCAGCGACAGCATCAGGCCGCAACAACCCCACGCCATTTCGGTGGTGGCCATGATGCCCATCAGGTTTGCACCGTTTTTCACGCTGTCGGCAGCGGCTTCACTCTTGCTGCCGTCTTTTTTTCCGCCCTCTTTTTTTCCACCGAGAACCGCCTGGCCACCCATTGCGCGCATCATCTGGCTGATGGGAATCAGTTCTTCCGGTGTGGGGCAGTGTTCGATCTTGTCATATTTGCGGGCGATGGGACGGAACGCGCCTTTCGCCAGCTGGTGTGCCATCTGTTGTGCCGTCAGCAGTTTTTGCGGTAATTCGAGATTGATCATGTTCGTTCTCCGTTATTCGATTCGACCGGATAATTCACTGCCCGCTTAAACAGCGGCTACACCCAGCAGGATGCCCACCGCACGCAGATTGCGGTACCACATCTCCACCGGATGCTCGCGGGTAAAACCGTGGCCGCCCAGCAGTTGCACGCCGTTGGTGCCGATTTCCATGCTGCGCTCGGCACACAGCACGCGGCACAAATACGCCTGCTGGTGGAATTCCAGACCCTGCTCGGCACGGGATGCGGCGCGATACACCATCAGGCGCATGGCATCCAGTTCGATCGCCATGTTCGCCACCATGAAGGCAACGGACTGACGGTTGGAAATCGGTTCGCCAAACGCGATGCGGTCGTTCACATAGGGAATCACATAATCCAGCACCGCCTGACCGCAACCAACAGCGGCTGCGCACAGGCCGATATTCGAAAGATCCACCAGACGCTGCAGGTTGAACGGTTTGTCGCCGCCCAGGCGATCCTGCTCCGCCACCACCACATTCTGCAGACGCACTCGCTGCAGGCTCAGCGGGCGCAGGCCCATGTATTCTTCTTTCTCGAAACTCACGCCTTCACTGCCCTGCGCCACCACAAATGCAGCTGGCACGTTTTCACCTTCCACGTTTGCGATCACCAGAATGAAACGCGCGGTATCGCCCAGCGCCACCATGGATTTTTCGCCGTTCAATACATAGCGGCCATTTTCCTTGCGGGCGGTAGTGTGCAGATCAGTGGGTTCAAAGGTGGCGCGGGGTTCCATCAGGGCGATGGTGGCGGCGACGAATGTCTCGTCAGCCAGCGGGGTGAGGAAACGTTCCTGCTGGTCTTCAGTGCCCTGGTCCAGCACGGTGTTGATGAAGCCCAGCGGCGTCAGCGCGCCGATAGCCAGGGACATGTCGCCGTAACCCAGATCCTCCGCCGCCAGCACGTTGGAGATCGGCGCACGGCCGGCACCGGCACCACCCAGGGCCTCCGGGATCGCCAGCAGGCTGAGGCCCAGCGCGGCAGTCTGGTCGTAAAAGCCGGCAGGCGCGGCACCGGCTTCGTCCGCGGCGCGGGCAATGGCGCGCACTTCCGCCCCGGCAAAACGGCGCATGGATTCGCGGGTAATCCGCTGTTCTTCAGTCAGTGTCAGGTCAAACAGGTGTTCAGTGTTGGCCATTCCGGTTTTCCTCTTTTCCCGATTAAACGCTTGTTTCAATCCTTGCACAGGGGAAAACGCTGGCGCAATAACGGAATTGCCCGATTTGGTTGACCAAAATGATCAGTAGCGTTGGGCCAGGTCGGTCAGCAGGCGGTCCCATTTCTTCCAGGTGGGCATGGCCTGGGTCATCAGGCGGTAGAACTTGGGGGAATGGTTGAATTCCAGCAGATGGCAGAGTTCGTGGACGATCACCGTGTCCACGCACTCCAGCGGGTATTTGAACAGCGCGGTATTCAGCGTGATCTTGCCGTTGCGGCGACAGGAGCCCCAGCGCCGCCTCATCACCCGCACCTCCACCCAGGACTTTGGCAGTTGCATCCACTGCAGCTGCTCGCACCAGTGCTGGTGGCGCTCCTCGAACAGGCACAGCGCTTCCTGACGGTACCAGGTGGCAATGCGGGTTTCGATGCGGCTGGCAGGATCGCTGGCGGTTCCCGGCAGCAGGATGTCCGGCTGGGAGTCTTCGTCATGATGGAACGACTGGGCTTCCCCCAGCACGTAATGGCGTGAACCCCACTGGAATTGCGGTTCATGTCGGGCCGGCACTGCCGCAAACTCCTGCACCTTGCGCAGAATCCAGTCCTGCTTTTCCGCCACGAAACGCTCCGCTTCCGCCCGGCTGACAAAGTAAGGCACGCGCACTTCCACGCCCCGCTCCGCACTGACGTAAATGCCAATGGTCTTGCGGCGGCAGTAGGTTAGGCTGTAGTCGATGGCGTCACTGATCACTTTTTATACGGACCTTTTTCCAAGCCAAATCCTGCAATTGATTACTTAACAACCAAACAAAGGCTGAAATGCCAATCTTTTGACAGCCCCCGGTTACAAATTTTTTTCGCGCGCTAAGTGATTGATGTTCAATATCAACCATATTTTCAATGAGTTACAGGCATTTTTGCAGAAAAAATCCCGTCTACCCTGAAAAGGAACTTCGGGTGATCTGTTGCTGTTCCCCGGCTTTGATGAACCTGCTTCAGTGAGTCGGTCTGCCCTATGAAACCTTTTAGCCGCCTGTTTTTCCAGCATTTTCTGACAGCATCCCTGCTGAGCGCCGGTGCCACCGCGCCGGCCCTGGCGCAAGCGCCGTTTGACCTGAAGATTCATTCCGGCATGGGCAACGAGACCGGCAACCTGCAGTGGAGCATCGCCGATGACCCTACCGGTGCGTCCGGCCCCAACGTACTGTCGGAACTGACCTACCGCGATCTGCAATTCAGCGTCTTCCACGCCAGCGGCGAACTGGCCATCAACCGTGGCGCGCTGCGCAATACCGTGCTGTTCCTGGATTACCAGACCGGCAACGCCACCGGCGGCGAAGTGCAGGATTCCGACTATAACGGCAACAACCGCACCCAGGAATACAGCCGCAGCCTGTCGTCCGCCGAGGAATCCAGTCTGGATGGCTTCACTGCGGGTATGGGCTATCGCTTCCGGATCAACCAGCACAACGCACTGACCCCCATGGCCGCCTTTACCCGCCAGAGCCAGGATCTGGTGATGACGCAGGGCCAGCAGGTGGTCGATATGTACAACCCGAACAACCTTGGCAAATTTCGCGGCACCCTCAACAGCACCTATCTTACCGAATGGTCCGGCGCCTGGGCCGGTATGCGCTGGAATCTGGAAACCCGCGCCCACACGTTTGCCCTGACCCTGAAAAATTTCTGGATGGATTATCACGCCGAAGCGGACTGGAACCTGCGCAATGATTTCGCCCACCCGAAAAGTTTCGAGCACTGGGCAACGGGCGACGGCACCGGCGTCGATCTGTCGTACCAGTACCGGATTTCGAACAATTTTTCCCTGCGGGCGGCCTGGTATCAACAAAACTGGGAAACCGGCACCGGCCAGGACACCGTGTATTTCGCCAACGGCACCACTGGTGGCAGCCAGCTGAACGAAGTCAGCTGGGAGTCCACCGGCTTTTCAATGGGGATTCAACTGGAAATTTGAGGGGTCAGTGGTCGTGCTTGCTGCCACCCCGGCACTGGGGTGAATCCGGCGCGACCGCTACCGCATCCCACTCTGCGCCGGTGTAGGTATGAATCGCCAGCGCATGAACCGGCCCTGCCACTTCATCGGCCAGGGCCTGGTACACCGCCTGATGACGCGCCACCGAGCGCTTGCCGTCAAACACCTCCGACACCACCACCACCTTGAAATGGGTTTCCGAACCCGGCGGCACGCTGTGCATGAAACTTTCGTTGATCACTTCCAGATGGCGGGGCTGAAAGCGGGACTGGAGTTTGGTTTGAATGGCGGACTGGACGGACATGGGCACACCTGTGAAGGACGACTGCAGACGTTCCCTATATTACGCCTTCAAACTCTGTGGTCAAACCTGCTGGAACTGCAGCGGCGTCAACTGGTGGCGGGGCAATTTGAACTCGCGCGCCTGCACCGGCGCCGCCAGATAATGCCCCTGGGCAAAGCTGCAGCCCATCAGTTCCAGCTGATGCAGCGTGGATTCATCCTCCACCCCGTGCACCACCAGCTTGATGTGCTGTTCCCGACACAACTCGATCAGCATCAACACCATCACTCGGCTATCTGCCTCGTGTAACCGCGCCACGAAACTCTGGTCCAGCTTCACTTCCGTCACCGGCAGGCTGCTCAGATAGGAAGGATTGCTGTAGGCCGCGCCCAGTTCATCGATGGTCAGGCCAATGCCCAGATTGCGGATGCGATTGAGCACCTCGCGGGTAATGCTGGGGTCTTCGATGATGGCCGCTTCCTTGATTTCCAGCGATAGCCGCTGCGGCGGCAGGCCATAACGCGTCAGCAGCAGATCCACCTCTTCCAGAAAATGCTCTTCCCGCAGACAGCGTGGCGACAGGTTTACCGACAGCTTCAGCGTCGACTGCTGCACGTTCACCGCCACCATGAAATAACGCAACGCCTTTTCAATCACACGCAAGGTCAACTCCGACACAAAGCCGCCAATTTCCGCCAGATGAAAAATTTCGCCCGGACTGATCCTGGCACCGCTCAGGCTTTCCCAGCGGGTGAACACCTCCACGCCACAGGCCAGATTGCGGCGCAGATCGTAAACGGGCTGGAAATACAGGGTGATCTGATCCTCGTGAATCGCCGAGCGCAGTTCATTGATGAGCGCAATATTGCGTTCGTTGTACTGATCCACGCCGTCCAGCTCGCACACCTTGTCGAGATTCTTGCGGCGATCCACCATCAGGGAACGCTCGGCATGCAGCAACAACGCATCCGCATCCTCGCCATGCTCACCCAGCCGCGCCAGGCCAAACGAGATGCCAGGCTGCAACTCCAGCCCCTGATAGAAGAACGGCCGCGACATGGCCTGCTCTACCTGCTCGATGGCGTGGTTGATGGTGATGTCGGACACGCCCCGCAGGATGAAACCGTAACTGCCGTCCTCCAGCACCGCCATGGGCACGTAGTCGGCAGCACTTTCCGTCAGCGGCAATACACCGCTTACGCTGCGCAGAATCACACTCAGACGTTTGGTGGCGCGCGTCAGCAATTCATTGCGGGCGGCATGACCGAGCTGCTCTTCCACCCGGTTTACGTTATGCAGGTCCATCATCACCAGGATGACGGATTCACCGGATTGCGCGGAAGGATCCACCACGGTTTCCAGGCATTCCTGCAACGTCGGCAATCCGGGAAATTCCTGCAGCGTATCGCGCAGCACTTTTTTCTGGATCTGTTCCTCGGAATATTTCAGTTCCAGCATGGTGTCCTGCTGACGTTGCAGGGCGCGCTGCTTTTCGAAACGCTCGCGGCGAATCTGCTCGGCCATGCCCAGCGACAGCGACAGGCCCAGAAAACACAGCGCCAGATCGCGGCCGCGCTGCGTGAAATCATTCACCGGCAACAACCCCAGCTGGCTTACCAGGTAAATCATGTAGCCGACGAAAAACACCGACCAGCCGGCAATGTAATAACGGGTGGCACGATCCGCCGCGTGCATGGATGCCAGCACCGCGGGCACAAAGAACAACGCGCCACTCACCAGCAATCCGGCGAACGCCTGGGTGGATGACAGCAATCCTGCCAGCACGGCAAAGGCCAACCCCAGGCACAACCAGCGATCGGCGCGCAGAATGGCATCGATCGCCGGATAATAGCGCGCGGTATTCAGGTAACTGCGCGTGAACAGGATGGCCAGTGCCAGCGTCACGAATTCCGCCACGGCTCCGAAGCGGTCGCCAATCAGAGGCATGCGGGAAAGCCCCGCCACCAGGAATCCCTCCCGCGCCAGCGTCAGCAACAGCGTGGACAGCAGAAACAGGCTCAGCTGCAGATATGCCCTCTCCCGCAGCGACAGGTAGATGAACAGGTTGTAGAGAGTCAATGCGGATATGGCGCCAAACAACAGCCCCCAGATCGGCAGCTGGCTGCGCTTGTTGAGCAGATAGGCATCGCTGGCCCACACTTTCACGGGAATACTGAACAGGCCGTCGGTCTGCAGCCGCAAGTAGAAATCCAGGGTGGAATCCGGCGCCAGGGTCAGCGCGAACTGGGGATAACGTTCCCCCAGCATCCGATCCACGGGATGATAGGGAGCAGCCAGATCGACAATGGGTTGTCCGGAACTCAGCCGCACATAGAGTTGCGCCTGCCGCACGCGGGTGTTCTCCAGAATCAGCAGCCAGTTGTCAGGGCCGCTCAGGTCAGCCAGCGAACGGCTCATGCGGCCACGAATCCAGTACAGATTTGCTCCGGGCGCAGTGGCGATTCCGTTGTTGTCTATCGGCTGGAACGGCAAATCACCAGCCAACACCGCTTGCAGATCCAGACCGGGATCCGCAGATGGCAGCACTTCCAGATAATTCGAGATATCCAGCTCACCGGCAACGCGGCCGCTCAGCAGGATACGGGGTTGTGAATCCGCCAACACCAGGGGACCGGACGCCAGCGCCTGCCCCGGCCAGCCGCTCGCTGCCAGAACCAGACTCAATACCCAAACCGACAGCCCCCAAAACCAGACCTTCTTTGCCTGCAAACCGGCAAAGCCTGTTGTGACCATTATGACCACCCGTCAAAATGAGCCACCCTCCCTGGTGACCAGCATAAGAATATAAATACCTAACCCGGCTTAAAAAATAGCCTCTGAATCCAAAATTGTCTAACAACATTAGCGAGAATCGTTAACAATCGGGAACAAACGCACACGCAATCTGCACGAAATGCCGCTTTACGATCAATACCTTGATTCGTAAAGTTTTTCACAGGAGTGCCGATAACCCTGTTGAGACCTCCAAACACACTGGAGCGGACCATGCTATTAATGCCCCGCATACATCGACGATCGATCGAACGGCTAAAGTCAAACCGTTCCATCCGCGTGCATGAATCCGAACGCATCCATCCGGTCGGCGCGGAAATCAAACCCAACTACTCCGAACGCCGCCAGGTGCGCGAACGCCGCAAGCAGGAAGTGCCCGTCCAGGAAGACCGGCGGCGCCAGCCCCGTCGCAATGCGCACCAGAATCTGCGCCCAGAGATCCGCGCCCTGTTGCAGAATGCCGGTGATCGTAACGCCGCCACCATTCGCCGCGATGGTGTTTATATCAACGAAGACGTCTGAATCAGGGCACGCCAGAATCACGGGCACCCTGAGCCGCCGATAAAGACCGGCAGGCGACAACGTTCCACCTGTCTTCTCCCCGCACCGGACAGCTTCCGGTATTCCAACGGCCTTCACTGACCTCCAAACTGCCTGCAAATCTGATGGTATTTGCCATTGCAGATGCATAGAATTGTGCGGTCCTAAAACCAGGCTAACAGGAGATCCCACTCATGAAACAACCTGTACGTGTAGTCGTTACCGGTGCAGCAGGCCAGATCAGCTATTCCCTTCTCTTCCGGATTGCCGCCGGCCAGATGCTCGGCGCCGATCAACCCGTCATTCTGCAAATGCTGGAAATCACCCCGGCCCTGGGCGCCCTGCAAGGTGTAGCCATGGAACTGGACGATTGCGCGTTCCCGCTGCTGGCGGGCATGGTGGTCACCGATGATCCGAAAGTCGCATTCAAGGATGCCGACTACGCCCTGCTGGTAGGTGCCCGTCCCCGTGGCCCCGGCATGGAGCGCAAGGATCTGCTGGAAGCCAACGCTGCCATCTTCTCGGTACAGGGCAAGGCGATCGACGCCGTTGCCAAGCGCAGCATCAAGGTGCTGGTCGTCGGCAACCCCGCCAACACCAACTCGCTGATCGCCCAGCGCAACGCACCCGGCATCAACCCGCGCCAGTTCACCGCCATGACGCGTCTGGACCACAACCGCGCTCTGAGCCAGCTGGCCACCAAAACCGGTACCAGCATCAACGACATCACCAAGGTCACCATCTGGGGCAACCACTCTTCCACTCAGTACCCTGATATTTCCAAGGCGCTGATCAAGGGCGAGAAAGCCGAACCCAAAGTGGACCAGAGCTGGTACCGCGAAACCTACATCCCCGTAGTGCAACAGCGTGGCGCGGCCATCATCAAGGCCCGTGGCGCTTCCTCGGCTGCTTCTGCTGCCAACGCCGCCCTGAACCATATGCGTGACTGGGCCCTGGGCACTCCGGCCAACGACTGGGTCAGCATGGGCGTGTACAGCGACGGTTCCTACGGCATCGACAAGGGCCTGATCTACTCCTTCCCCTGCGTCTGCAAAAACGGCGACTGGGAAATCGTGCAAGGCCTGGAAATCAGCGAATTCAGCCGTGAGAAAATGAAAGTGACTGAAAAGGAACTGCAGGAAGAGCGCGACGCGGTTGCGCACCTGCTGCCGTAAATCGTTCTGCCTTGTGCAGTGCGACGCTGAAAACAAAAAACCCCGCATTGCGGGGTTTTTTTATGGATGCGTTTTCAGAGTCTCACGCGTAACACCGGCACGTCTCAGCCTAGCATCTTCAGCGCCTGGTTCGCCACGATAATGCCGTTGTTGTCGGCATAGACGAATTCACCCGGGTGGAACGTCACGCCGCCAAAAGTCACTGGAATATTCAGGTCACCCCGGCCCTGGCGATTGCTCTTGATGGGAATCGTGCGCAGGGCCTGCACACCCAGATCCATCTTGCGGATCTCGTCAACATCACGGATGCAGCCGTAAATGATGATGCCAGCCCAGCCATTCTTCACTGCCGCCGCCGCCAGCATGTCGCCCAGCAGCGCACAACGCAGCGAGCCTCCGCCATCCACCACCATCACGCGGCCGTTACCCGGATTGCCGACGTGCTCCTTCACCAGCGAGTTGTCCTCGTGACATTTGATGGTGAGAATCTCGCCACCGAATGCACTTCTGCCGCCGTAGTTGGTGAAGATGGGCTCCACCACGCGGGTGATGTCGGGGTAGGCGTCGGACAGGTCGCAGGTGATGATGTTCAAGGCAGGCTCCTCCGGTAGATACAACAACTGTGGTCCTCAGCGGGACTGGGCCAGTTTAACAATTTTGTCGTAGGGGTAAACATTCACCTTGGGGCCCAGCGGTATCACTTCGCCCAGCGCCAGACATTCATTCACCATCGCCTGCGCCACCGTTCTGGCGGGAATGGCGTGATAATGCCGCAAAGGCCCGCGCATGAACGGGTCCACCAGCGGTGTCAGCTTGCTGTAGAGTTTTTCCCCCAGCCGGAATTCGCTGCGCTCGCCCAGCAGCATGGAGGGCCGATACAGCGAAAGGTGGTTGTACTCCAGGTCAATCAGGTGCTGCTCCAGCTCGCCTTTCACGCGGGAATAATAGACCGGTGAAGTGGCCGACGCTCCAATGGCCGATACCAGCAGAAACGCCCGCGCCCGCTGGGCACGCCCCAATTCGGCGGCATCGCGGCAGTACTGGTAATCCACCTTGCGGAAATTCTCTTTCGATCCTGCCTGTTTCATGGTGGTACCCAGGCAGCAGACGATGGTGGTGACATCGAACAGTTCGGGATATTCGTCGAGGCGGTCGAAATCGATCAGCACGTTGCGCAGTTTGGCTGCGGTATTGGGCAGGGTGCGACGGGTAGGCGCAATCAGCTCGGTTACTTGCGGTGCCGCCAGCAATCCTTCCAGTACATGATGGCCGATCAGGCCGGTGGCGCCCAGCAGAAGCACTTTCATGTGCGTCGTTCCCCGCGTTGGTTTGGCCGGTATCCGGCAAGATTATCAGAATGGCCGCGGTATTCTAGCGACAATCAGCGGGAAAGAAACGGGGTCAGCAATGAATGTTCAGGCCGTCCTGCGCTGGGGATCGCGCGGTGTAATGCCTTCGTCCAGCTCGGGCGCAGCCGCCTTGTCCGCACCCAGCCACTGCCGCAGCTTGGCGTTGAGTTCATCAATATTGACGGGCTTGGACAGGTAATCGTCCATGCCGGTGGACAGGCAGCGCTGCTGTTCGCCTTCCACCACGCTGGCCGTCATGGCCACAATGGGTAGGTGGCCTCCCTTCTCTTTCTCCTTTTCGCGCCAGATACGAGTGGTTTCGTAACCGTCGAGCACCGGCATCAGGCAGTCCATCAGGATCAGATCGAAGGTTTTATCCTCCAGCAGACCCAGCGCTTCCTTGCCGTTGGCTACCGAGGTAACCATGTATCCCAGCCGGGTGAGCATGCCTCGCGCCACCATCTGGTTGACGGCGTTGTCCTCCACCAGCAAGACGCGACGGCCTTCGCTGCCGGACATGAGCGAGGACTCGGCTTTTTCCAGCCCCTCGACTTCGGCTTCCTGCAGATTGAAGGACTGGGTCAGTGCCCGCACCAGCTTCTCGCGGGTGATGGGTTTGCTCAGCCATTCCACATCCTGGGCAATGTCCGCCTTCATGCGCGACGCATCGGCCCGTTGCGCCAGCGAGGCGAGCACGATCAGGTGGGAATTGCGCAGCTCAGCATGCTGGCGAATATCCTGACACAGCTCAAGTGACGTCTTCTGCTTGATCGGCAGATTGATGAACACCAGATGGTAAGGCGTGCCGGCGCGTTGTGCCGCCAGCAGGGTTTCCACCGGATTGAACTGGCTGGAAGCAAAACGGACTTCCATCTGCCAGCCTGCCAGTTCCGCCATCAGCGCAGCCCGCAAACCACCTTCGATATCCACCAGAAGGATGTGCGACTGCATCAGTTCCCGGAGTTCGGCGGGCTTCTGGGCCTGCTGGGTGGACAGTTTCAGGCGCGCGGTGAACCAGAACGAAGCGCCCTGCTCCGGCGCGCTGGAGAAACCGATTTCTCCCTGCATGCACTCGGCGAGACCCTTGCTGATGGCAAGTCCCAATCCGGTACCGGCCTCGGCATAATTGTTCTGGGCGGAATTTTTCGAGAACGCTTCGAACAGACGGTCCTGCAGGACCGGATCGATTCCCTTGCCGTTGTCCGTCACGGTGACTTTCAGTTCGCCCTCGGCTTCCGACAGGCGCTGCATCTGTACCGACAGCAGGATGTCGGTGCCGGCGCTGTACTTGATCGCATTGGTGACGAGATTGTTGATCAGCTGGGCAAGACGTTCCGGATCGCCCTTGACGCGCACCGGCAGATTGCCATCGTACACACAGCTCAATTCGAGCCCTTTATCGTGGGCCCGGGGGCCCATCAGTTCCAGCGTCTGGTCGATGCAGCGCTTCAGATTGAACACCACTTCCTCCAGCTGCACCTGCCCGGAGGAAATGCGGGAGAAATCGAGAATGTCATCCATCAGGCCCAGCAGCGCCTCGCCGGAGTGCACTGCCACTTTCTGCAGCTCCTGTTGCTGGTGACTGAGATCGGTGTCGTCCAGCAATGCCAGCATGCCCAGCACGTTGTTCATGGGCGTGCGGATTTCGTGTGTGATGCTGGCCAGGAATTCGGTCTTGATCTGGCTGGCGTTGTTGGCTTCGTTCACCGCATGCGCCAGATCCCGCGCCTTGGTATGCAGCTCATGATGGGTGCGCACGCTGTCCCAGTGCCGGCCATTCATCAGGCGTGATTGCCGCGCCAGCATAAACCAGATGAGGAACAGTCCGGCCGCGACGGTAATACCGTTCAGATCGATGATGACGGTAAACGCGGCGATGGCCGGAAACAGGCAAAGGCTGAGACGGCCAAGATTGCGTCTGTGATAGGGAGACCACTCCATGTTGTTCATGGCGCAATAGCCGACCAGGTACAGGGACACCAGAAACCCGTTGACGCTGAGTTCCTCCAGCAGAATCACGCTGGCGGCAAATGTCCCCATCAACAGGGCAGACGACAGTTGCAGAAAGGTGAACACCGAACGCCAGCGCGCAGGGCCGGCGCCATAGAGCGCATCAAAGCGGATACAGTAGTAAAAGCCAGCGGCAGACGACAGCAGCAAAAGGCCACCGATCACCAGTACCAGCCTGTCGTGGTGGGAATAAAAGCCTCCCGCCAGCGTTATAAAAAGAAATATCAGGATATTGGCCGCCACCAGGAACTGGCTCTGCAACGCCAGATTAAAATCAATCTTGCGCAGGATCTTGCGGTCCTTCATCAATTTTTCTTCGCGGGTCATCAGCTCGTCCTGACCGTTTTTGGCGGGTTGCTTGTCCAGTATAGCCACGAATACAGCGGCTTGCGGGTACCTGCGTCAGTAGAAATAGATCAGCTCAATCTGCACGTAGTCATCGCTTTCCACCAGACTGAGCTTGGTGTCGGCACTGGACAGACGCTGCAGTTGCTGCAACGCGGGGACGAAACCTTCATTTTCGAAAATAATATCGATCCCCTCCTCCTGAATGAGATCGATCAGCCAGTCGATAACGAACTGGCGATCGACCAGTCCGTTGTCCAGCAGCGGCGAATCCGCCAGATCCGCCAGAATTTCCAGGGTGGAGTCATCCAGCTCCGGCTCGCCCCGCTCCATCATCACGCGGGCCAGCACCTTGATCTTGAAATCGCTGAAAATACGCCGCTCACCCTCAAACGAAGCCACCTTTTCATCGGTTTCCGGATCCCACAGCATGCCGGCGAGGAACGTGGTATCGGTCTCATCGTTGAAGGCAAACCGCGCGCCCATGCCCAGATCACGCTCCAGGAAACCGGGAGCGGACTCGTCGCGGGAATCCCACAGGTATTCGGTGATCCACGTCATGTCGATATCGGAACCGAACAGGCCGCTGAAGGTGTATTCCACGCCGGTGACGCTGGACTGGTAATCCTCAATCTCGCTCTGCACGGTAATGCCTTCGAGCTTGAACGCCCAGCCTTCATGCAGGTATTCCAGCTCCACACCCAGCTGGTCGATGTGGCTGTAGTAGGGAATCAGCATGGGATCGCTGAAATCGAAATTGAACGTGTAGGCAGGCTCGCGATCCACGCCGGAGAAAATCGACAGGGCCATTTCCAGTTCGTCGGTGACGGTGGTTTGCCAGCGGAAGGCGAAGTCCATGTCTTCAGGACCCGTGTCGGTGCTGTACTCGGCATTGTCGGTGTCCACCACCAGCGGCAAGCGCAGACGGCCGTCCGGTCCGGGGAAGGTACGTTCGCGAAATCCGATCAGCCAGTAAAAATCGAAGATTCCCCAGTCGTCCCCTACCACGGACAGGTTCACCATGGGCTGGCCGAGTTTTTCCTCGTCGCCATCCACCAGATCGGTCTGGTTGACCACATCCACCACGTTGTTGAATTCGGTACGACCCCAGAATACGCGGGTTACGCCGGAGCGCAGTTCCCAGTTGTCGCCCACATGCACCCAGAGCAGCTCCCGGATGTCAGCATGACTGCGATTCTCGTCCTGTTCGTCAAGGCGCACGAACGGGACGAACGTCATGCTGTCGGATTCGTCATTCCACTGGCTGACATACTCACCCTGAAACCGTAGCGAAAGTGCGTGCTGTTCCTGGCCGAATTCACCGGGATCATCGAAATAGCGGTATTCGAATCCGGTTTCCGCGCTCCAATCACCATCGTCCAGCAGCGGCTCGAGAAACGCATACAGCGGCGCGCAGAATGCCAGCAGCAATAATGCGCACAATAGGCGGAATGCCTGCATGTTCTGTCCTGTCTTCACCATCGAAAGCGCCCACTAAAAAGCCGCGTCACAGGCTTGGGCTGCAAGCTCCGGGACGCGGCTCGATGGGGCTGGTTTACTTGGCCCGTTGCAAACTGTTCTTGTTGAAATCGGCCTCGGTCAGGCCGGTTTTGAATGCCAGGTTATTCTGCTGCAACACGGTGCTGCGACCAGTCTGCAGGTTGACCATCTCCAGTTCCGCCGGGCGCCAGAATTTTTCCAGGTAAAGATTGAAGTTGCGGGCCACCAGTGTCTTGAGATGGCTGTTCTTGCGATCAAAGAAGTCGGCTTTCAGCGTGCGGTAATGCTGTTTGTCGATCCAGGTCACGACCTTGGTATAGCCAGAATTCTTGTCTTTCGGAAAGCTCTCCACCACGAAGCAGTCCTGACCTTCATACTGCTCGTCGCGCAAATATTTATAGGTGTATTCCTCCAGCGCCTGGCCGCCGATATCCTCGAAGGAAAACTCGCTGCCCATGAAGGGGCCGGACTTCTTGCTGGAGGCGATTTTCTTTACCCGCTTCAACGCCGGCAAATAAAGCCACTGGTCGTCATCGCGCTCGTCGTGCTGATAGGTGAGCAGCGCTGTACCTTTCTGGTCCTTGGGTGACAGGAATACCATCAGGGTCTTATCGCCTTCCCCCTTGGCGCCTTCCAATGCCTGTATTTTCATTTCGCGCTGGCTGGTGCTTTCCCGCTTGTTCTTCAGGATCATCAGCATGTCGCCCTGATTGTCGCCAAATCCTTCGTTGCGGCGTTCAGCCTCGGCAAAGATCGCATAGCCTTTTTCCTCGGGCGTTTCGGCGTAGGCCGGAATCGCGGCAGAGGCCAGAACGGCACTCAGCAGGGTCATCAGGTACATTGAAATGCGGGTCAATCGAGTCATGGCAATAAGGGTCCTTGTTATCGGTAATTGGCTCGGTGCAGAAGTCGGGCATCATAGCACCGGTGTCGGCCCGGGCATCCAGCCAAAGTACTATTTTATGGTTCCGATACAACCGCTTGCGGCGAGCAAGGCAGGATGGACGCCGAGTATATAAAGGTTTGCATCACTTCGACTATTATCGAAGTGTAATTGACCGTAACGCCTTGCCACGACTGGACAATTAACGCTCGGTGCCCGGGGCAGAAGATGGCGTCCCCCACAATTTTGTCGTGCATTCACAATGCCGGCTGGATTACCTTTACGTAAACGTAAACTCATGCAGCCAGAAAAGCGCCTTGGCGGCGGAACCAACGACCCATGAGCAAGACTTACAGCATCACCGACCTGTCCAGGGAATTCGACATCACCACCCGCACCATCCGCTTTTATGAGGATGAGGGCCTGCTGGCGCCACGGCGGGAAGGTCAGAAGCGTATCTACAGCCCCCGCGACCGGGTGCTGCTGAAGCTGATCCTGCGGGGCAAGCGGCTGGGTTTTACCCTGGCAGAAAGTCGCAAGCTGTTCGAAATGTACGACCCTGCGTCCGGCAACCGGCAGCAACTGCAAACCATGCTGGACACTCTGGATGACAAGGAAGCGCTGCTCGACCAGCAACTCAACGACATCCACATCATGAAAATCGAACTGCAAGAAGCGCGTGAACGCTGCGTGGCGGCGATGCACGGAATCAATCACTCCAGCGCTGAGGAATAACGCATGACGCTGCCCTACCCTTCCCTCAATTTTGATCTTGGCGAAACCATCGACATGCTGCGTGACAGCGTGCACGCGTTCGCGCAAAAAGAAATTGCACCTCGTGCCACCGCCATTGATCGCGACAACAATTTTCCCGCTGACCTGTGGCGCAAATTCGGCGACCTGGGACTGCTGGGTGTGACTGTGTCGGAACAGTACGGGGGGGCGAATCTGGGTTATCTGGCCCACGTGATCGCCATCGAGGAAATCAGCCGGGCCTCAGCAGCAGTGGCGTTGAGTTATGGTGCGCATTCCAACCTGTGCGTCAACCAAATTTTCCGCAACGGCACTGAACAGCAGAAAGCGAAATATCTGCCGAAACTGGTCAGCGGCGAGCATGTCGGTGCATTGGCCATGAGTGAGCCCGGTGCGGGTTCCGATGTGGTCAGCATGAAACTGACCGCACGCAAGCAAGGCGACCGCTATGTTCTGAACGGTAACAAGATGTGGATCACCAACGGCCCGGACGCCAACACTTACGTTATTTACGCGAAGACCGAACCCGAGCGCGGGCCCAAGGGTATGACCGCTTTCATCGTGGAGCGGGATTTTCCCGGCTTTTCACGGGCGCAGAAGCTGGACAAGCTCGGCATGCGGGGCTCCAACACCTGCGAACTGGTTTTCGTTGATTGCGAAGTGCCGGAAGAAAACATCCTCGGCAAACTGAACGAAGGCGTGAAGGTATTGATGAGCGGACTGGACTACGAGCGTGTCGTGCTGTCTGGCGGCCCCACCGGCATCATGCTGGCGTGCCTGGATGTTGTGGTGCCCTACGTGCATGATCGCAAGCAGTTCGGCCAGTCCATCGGCGAATTCCAGCTGATGCAGGCCAAGCTGGCAGACATGTACACCATCACCAATGCAAGCCGCGCTTATTTATATGCGGTCGCCAAAGCCTGTGACCGGGGCGAAACCTCGCGCAAGGATGCGGCAGCCGTGATTCTCTACACCGCGGAAAATGCCACACGCTGCGCACTGGAATCCATTCAGGCACTGGGCGGCAATGGCTATATCAACGACTACCCAACCGGACGTTTGCTCCGCGACGCCAAACTGTATGAAATCGGTGCCGGCACGTCGGAAATCCGCCGGATGCTGATCGGCCGCGAACTCTTTAACGAAACCTGCTGAGGCCAAACGAAATGCCGGTTCTTTCCACCGAAATCAATCCGCAATCCGAAGCGTTCCATGCCAACAAGCAGCGCATGGATAAACTGGTATCTGAACTGTACGCCACAGTGGAGAAAATTCAACAAGGTGGCGGCGCCGATGCACAGGCCAAACACTTGGCGCGGGGCAAACTGCTGCCACGGGAGCGTGTAATGCGGCTCCTGGACCGGGGTTCGGCTTTTCTGGAAATCGGCCAACTGACAGCCCTGGGCGTGTATGACGAGGAAGTGCCCTGCGCCGGACTGATTGCCGGCATCGGCCGGGTGTCCGGAATCGAATGCATGATTATAGCCAACGACGCCACTGTGAAAGGCGGTACTTATTATCCGCTGACGGTGAAGAAACACCTGCGTGCGCAAACCATTGCCGAGCAAAACCACCTGCCCTGCATTTACCTGGTGGATTCCGGCGGCGCCAACCTGCCACGACAGGACGATGTGTTTCCTGACCGTGAACACTTCGGCCGGATTTTCTTCAATCAGGCCAACATGTCGGCGAAAAACATTCCACAGATTGCCGCGGTAATGGGCTCGTGCACCGCAGGCGGCGCCTACGTGCCCGCGATGAGCGATGAAAGCATCATCGTGAAAAAACAAGGCACTATTTTCCTGGCAGGACCGCCGCTGGTAAAAGCCGCAACAGGCGAGGAAGTGTCCGCTGAAGACCTGGGCGGAGCCGACGTGCATTGCCGAATTTCTGGCGTCGCCGACCATTTTGCCGAGAACGACGATCACGCACTGCAGCTGGCGCGTCAATCCGTTGCACGTCTGAACCGCGTCAAAAAGGTCGAGATGGATCGCGCTGAAATACGCGCCCCACTCTACCCGGCGGGAGAACTGCTGGGCCTGATTCCCACTGACAGCAAAAAAACCTTCGACGTGCGGGAAGTCATCGCCCGGGTGGTGGACGGCTCCGAGTTCGATGAATTCAAAGCCCTGTACGGAACGACGCTGGTGTGCGGTTTTGCCCGCCTTTATGGCTATCCGGTCGGAATCGTGGCGAATAATGGAATACTGTTTTCCGAATCCGCAATGAAGGGCGCTCACTTCATCGAACTGTGTGCGCAGCGGAAAATACCACTGCTATTTCTGCAGAACATCACTGGATTCATGGTGGGCAAGGAATACGAAAACCAGGGCATCGCCAAACACGGCGCCAAAATGGTGACGGCAGTGGCCACAGCACAGGTACCCAAGCTGACCCTCATCATCGGCGGCAGCTTCGGCGCCGGCAACTACGGCATGTGTGGCCGCGCCTACGATCCACGCTTCCTGTTCATGTGGCCCAACGCACGCATTTCCGTGATGGGTGGCGAACAGGCGGCCGGCGTTCTCGCGCAGGTGAAACGGGACAATCTGGAAAAATCCGGCAAGACCTGGTCGGCCGAGGATGAACAGGCATTCAAGCGCCCCATCATTGATACCTATGAACACCAGGGCAACCCCTTTTACGCCAGTGCGCGCCTGTGGGATGACGGCGTCATCGATCCCACGCAGACCCGCGAAGTGCTGGGGCTGGCACTGTCCGCCACACTGAATGCGCCGATCGAAGACACGCGCTTTGGCGTATTCAGAATGTGAGGTGCCCATGC
This sequence comes from Gammaproteobacteria bacterium, assembly GCA_013178375.1. GTDB lineage: Bacteria > Pseudomonadota > Gammaproteobacteria > Pseudomonadales > Ketobacteraceae > Ch67. The sequence continues at coordinate 4,135 of JABLXQ010000044.1, read as the reverse complement.
ACTACAACACCATTCAACTCGGTATCGATCCTCGCGGCATTGCGACGCTCGTACTGAACCGCCCGGACACCAGTAATGCGTTCAACGCAGAAATGATTCGGGAAATGACGGATGCCATCGCCCGATGCGCTACCGACACAGCAGTGCGCACATTGATATTGCGGTCCAGCGGACGCCACTTCTCGGCCGGCGCTGACATTCACTGGATGCGCAGCATGGCCGGAATGAGCTTTGCCGAGAACAGGGCTGATGCTGTGCAGTTGTCACAGCTCATGCGCAGCCTGCACGAATTCCCTGCACCCACCATCGCGAGGATCACTGGCGCGTCTTATGGTGGCGCGCTGGGCCTGATCACCTGTTGCGATATGGCCTTCGCATCCGATGATGCCACTTTCTGCCTGAGCGAAGTCCGGCTGGGTTTAGTGCCAGCTGTCATCAGTCCCTACGTTATCCGAGCCATCGGTGAACGTGCGTCACGGCGCTATTTTCTTACCGGCGAAATCATCGATGTGGCCCAAGCTGAAAAACTTGGTTTGATTTACCGCGCTGGCAGCCCCGAGGCGCTGGACGGCATCATCCATGGCATCTGCGAATCCGTGCTGAAAAATGGTCCCGTTGCCACTCAGGAAGCCAAGCGACTTCTACAGCAGGTAGCAGGCCTGCCCTTAAACGACGAATTGCGCGACAAAACCATCGACCTGATTGCCCGCCTCCGCGTTTCCAGGGAAGGACAGGAAGGACTGAATTCGTTTCTGGAAAAAAGAAAACCGGATTGGAGCAAATAATCGAAATGAAAGCCCACTACTTTTCCAAGGTACTGATTGCCAATCGCGGCGAAATCGCCTGCCGCATCATTCGCACGCTCAAGCAGATGGGCATTCGCAGCGTAGCGGTGTATTCCGATGCTGATCGCAATGCACTGCACGTGGAACTGGCTGATGAAGCCATTCACATCGGGGGAGCGTCTTCCAGCGAAAGCTACCTCAATATTCCCCGCATCATGGCCGCTGCGCAGCAGAGCAAAGCCAACGCCATTCATCCTGGCTATGGCTTTCTATCGGAAAATGCCGAGTTTGCTGAACAGTGCGAAATCCATGGCATTCGTTTCATTGGACCATCCGCCACTGCTATCCGGGCAATGGGCTCGAAATCTGCCGCCAAACAACTGATGGAATCAATTGGAATCCCCCTGATTCCCGGTTACCACGGTGATGACCAGAGCGAATCGAGACTGATCAGTGAAGCAGAGAAAATCGGCTTTCCAGTCTTGCTCAAAGCCGCGATGGGTGGCGGCGGCAAAGGCATGCGGGTGGTTCACTCGGCGGAAGACCTGCCGGACTCCATTGCCAGCTGCCGTCGCGAGGCGTTGGCCTCTTTTTCCGACGATCACTTGCTTATCGAAAAATACATCGACTGCCCTCGCCATGTAGAGGTACAAATTTTCTGCGACGAATATGGCAACGCTGTCCACCTGTTTGAGCGAGACTGCTCGATCCAGCGCAGACACCAGAAAATCATTGAAGAATGCCCGGCACCTGATCTGCCGGACCACATCCGGACCGGCCTGCACCGGGATGCAATCGCAGCCGCAAAGGCCATTCAATATACCGGCGCGGGAACAGTAGAATTCCTCTACGACGGTCGCGACCACTATTACTTCATGGAAATGAACACCCGCCTCCAAGTTGAACATCCCGTTACGGAAATGATTACCGGACAGGATCTTGTGGAGTGGCAGATCCTGGTAGCGCAATCACTCCCACTACCGAAAAAGCAGGACGAAATTGTCCAGAACGGGCATTCAATTGAGGTGCGCATCTGCGCTGAAAATCCGGCAACTGATTTTATGCCATCTATTGGTCCGTTCCAGATACTGTGTAAGCCGATGCCATCGCCGAACATCCGGCTTGACTCAGGAGTCCGCGACGCAGACACCATCAGTATTTACTATGATTCCATGATTGCAAAACTGATCACCTGGGATAAATCCCGCGATGGCGCAATCCGCCGCATGCAGCAGGCGCTGGAAAGTTTTTGTATCAGCGGCATCGAAACCAACATCAGCTATCTTTACCAACTCATTTCGAATGCAGACTTTCAGCAATGCAAACTGGCCACCAATTTCATCGCGGCGAATCAGCATTCACTTCAGTTAACTGCGCCTATTTCGGATCGACATGTAGCAGTTGCGGCCTTACATGAATACCTGATAGAAACACCAGATCAAGCAATTGACGAATGGAGTTTCAATAGAAACTGGCGAGCCAACTCGAGAAAGGGATCAATCTACCGTTATGGAATAGAAGGGAAAATCAAGATAGCCACGGTTTCTGAAGACGGCTTCAACTACAGGATCAACGCTGGAGACAGCGAATTTCAGCTTGAGGCGACCAATTCCGAAAACCTGCTTCGCGTAACTGGCTCATTTAATGGCGCATTCCGGATATTTCAGAAAACGGCTGAAACCTTGGTTTTCAATGAGTGTTTTTGCGTAAGCATGAAGAAAACACTACAAGCTACGGGGACAGAAAAAGCCGACTCTGCGCGGAAACTGACATCACCGATGCCAGGAGTAATAAGTAGCATTCTGGTTGAAAAGGGCCAATCTGTGAAAAGGGGGCAGCCCTTGGTTGTGATGGAAGCGATGAAAATGGAGCACGTTATACGTGCAAACAGGGATGGAGAAATCATGGAGGTATTTTGTTTATCCGGAGAGACGGTTGGGAGCAATTTTGTTTTGGTGGAGCTTTGCGGGTAGTGCGCTGAGCAGCCTTGTCGTCACCTCCAAACACGGCCGCCGCCTTGGCTAACAACTGATTTTTCCAGCCGATGAGAGGGTATAAAAATAACTGTGTAAACGGCAGTTCAAATTACACCGGCACTCTATCGCCGTACAGAATGATGAACTGGTTTAACGCTGCTTTCCAGTCCCGCACTGGCATGGTCCATTTCTTGGCCACGTTCCGTAAACCCAGATACAGCAATTTGCGAACGGCCTCATCATGAGGGAATGCGCCACGCCCCTTGATGACTTTACGCAGGCTGTAATTCAGTGACTCAATCGCATTGGTGGTGTAGATCACCTTGCGCACCTCGGGTGGATAATCGAAGAAAGCTGTCAGCCGGTCCCAGTTGTTTTCCCAGTTCGGTACGATAGCCGAGTACTGGCTACCCCATTGGGTAGTAAAGGCCGTCAAGGCGGCTCGGGCTGCGGCCATCCACGCAGACAATGAAGCAGGCTTCGACGCCCCGGGATTTGAGTTCGTTGAACACCGACAGCCAGAACTTGGCGCCCTCGGTTTCCGCAATCCACATGCCCAGTAGCTCTTTCTCGCCTTGCAAATTAATGCCCAGAGCCAGGTACACCGCCTTGTTGCGTACCGGGCCGTCCTGACGGGATTTGACGAACAGGCAATCGAAATAGAGCACCGGATAGACCCGATCCAGCGGCCGTGCCTGCCAGGCCTGAACATCTTCCAGCACGCTATTGGTGACGTTGGAAATCAGGGTGGGCGAGACTTCGGTGCCGTACATCTCGGTGAGTTCGTCCTGGATTTCCCGGGTCGTCAGACCCCGGGCATAGAGGGCGATGATCTTGTCGTCCAGGCCCTCCAGCCGGCGCTGACGTTTACGGACGATCTGCGGCTCGAAGCTGCCGTTACGGTCGCGGGGCACTTCGATGTTTACGTCGCCATCGGCCGTCTTGACGGTCTTGCGGCTGCGGCCATTGCGGGAATTGCCGGAATTCTTACCGCCAGCAGCGTGAGGTTCGTAACCCAGGTGATCGGTCATCTCGCCTTCGAGGGCTGATTCCAGGGCGCGCTTGGTGATCTGCTTGATCAGCCCATGCTGGCCCAGCAGATCCTTTGCGTCGCCCTTAAAGTCTTTGAGCAGCTCGTCGAGTAGGGCTTGCTGTTTCTCTGTGAGGTTGGTCATCTTCGTCTCCTTGAGATATAAGATAACCGCTTACACAGTTTTATTTACACCCTCCAGCGGCTCCGCTTGAACGACTTGTATGGTTCAATTTCCCCAATACAGATAAAGTGAAGCCCGTAACTTGCGCCAACAAGTTACCGGACTGGCAGCCCGATGAATGACCGGTTTATAAAAACCGTTAACAAGCGTGGGCGCCAGT
>JABLXQ010000043.1 GCA_013178375.1 Gammaproteobacteria bacterium | reverse complement strand
GTGTTCCTTCTTGTGCATCGCCTCCTGGCCGATAAAGCCAGCAATCTGCGCCCGCAATTCAGGATCATCGATCTGGTCCCGGTAATGACGCACGGATGCGATGAAAAAATCCTCCCCTGCTGGAAACAAGGTGGACATGGTCAGCCAGAATGCGCTGAGAAACGGATCGTCGTCGTAGAAATAGCGTTTCGCCGTAGCCGGACTGAAATCGAAATCCAGACGCCGCGGCGGTATCTGCGCGGCCTTTGCCTTTGTTTTCTTTTTTGCTTTGGGGCCGCTACGGCTGGTGGTTGCCTGCTCATTTCGCGAACGCGTGCTGATGGGTGTTGCGCTGGTCATTTCCATGGATTGCTCCTTTTGATCGCCAGGTCACTGGAGGCCCGATAACGGACGACACAGGTGCGGGTGTGGAATGTCATCCAGACCACAGCGCACCCGTAAAGGTTACAACCACAGACGCACGGGGGACAGCTCTATTCAAGTTATTGCACCGAATCGGCTTATGATTTTTGATTTGAAGGAAGCCATTGCCGGACGCCGGACAACAGGCCTATGCTGGCGACTCAGGCGACTCTGACAACAAACGTAGCGCTGTTCTTTCCGCACATTACCCATCCCATCATTTTATACCAGCACAGGAAGGGCTGTATGAAATACGCACTTTTGACTACAGGGCTGCTGACAGCATCCCTTGCTTCGTCCAACCTTCAAGCAACACTGATGGAAGTCCAGTTTACCGGCCTGGTGACCAGCGTGAATAACCTGGCAGGCCAGCTCTGGTCCGCAGACGCATTCGCGGGCCGGGAAATCAAAGGGCGCTATCTGCTGGATACCGCCGCTGCCGGGGAAGGCCATGAAGAAACAAGCTTTTACTGGTGGTGGGATATAGATAACAAGGCCGGCGCCCTGACCACGGATTTTCAGATCGCAGGCCAGTCATTCCAGCTTACCGGCGACTACGATTACGATGCTGCAGTCGAAGGCTGGCGAACCAATGAATTTCTGGCTATCGAACATGGCATCGGCGATGACGGAACCCCCGTCGCTGACCACCTGTATCTGAAAGACAATGAAACCCGCGAAGAACTCCAGGGCGATATCAGCAACTTCTATAGAAAAACCTTTGAAATCTCCGTCAGCGACAGCCTGAACAATTTTCTCAGCGGGCTCACGCTGGATCAGTCATTCCAATGGAAGGATACCGACCCGCTCGATAACCAGACCAACGGGGATGGGCAGTTCAAATATTATCAGAGCCGGACCCGGTTTAACGGAGATGAGGGGCTGCCTGTCAATGAAACCTTGTTCGACAGCACGATCAAGTTTCGTCTTACTGATGTCAATTCAAAACCGGCTGGAACTCCGGCAGATATTCCCGAGCCGTCCAGTTTCGCCTTATTGTTGTTGGGTATGAGTGGATTTTTGTTCAGGCGCCGAAAGCTGAAATAGCCATCAACATTGGGATTCATTCCGGCGTCGACGTATTTTTTTCATGTGGATCTGCGTCGCCTAATCTGCTCTCTCTTCCACGAAAAGCGCCAGATTTTCCCGGGAAGAGCGCATTCCTGTCGCGTGGTAGATGAGCCGCATGCGGTATGAGCCGCCATCGCGAAAATCAAAATGCAGCATCCGGCCCACCATGTCACCCGGAGGCAACCACTGCTCCATCGCGCCAGGCTCGGCAAAGGCACGGTAAATGTCTGCAGGAGATGCCTGAATCAGCCTCGATGCCGAATCGACTCTGGGTGCTGTTTTCATGTTGTCAGGCGGTTGCCACCGCATCACCTTTGTGGACGTCATAGCGCAACTCAACCATGCCAGCGCCCATCTGGCGAACCGCCGTCAGGCGCAGCACCGGACTTAGCACCCGGCGCGGGAAAAGCGGCTTGCCCTTGCCAAGGGTAGCCGACCCCACCTGAATGATAATTTCGTCCAGCAAACCCGCATCGTAGAACTGGCCCGCGAGATCTCCGCCACCCACGATCCAGATATTGTTGGTACCGGCAGCCGCGCGCATTTCAGCGTGGACATCGCGCACATCACCACTCACGATCCGAATGTTTGCACCTTGGATGATGGGAAGTTTGCGACTGGAGAAAATCCAGGTTGGCTGGGTGTAGGGCCACGCGGAACCAGCCTGAGCGGCAACCTGCTCTGCGTGGCGCATCATCCATTCGTAAGTTGCCGATCCTATTGCCAATGCGCCCACATCTGCAATGAACGCTGGATAGCTGGAGTCATTCAGATCGCCAAGCGGAAACAACCAGTCCAGTGAATCATCCTCAGTAGCAATGAAGCCATCAAGACTGGTCGCGGTGAAGAACTGGGTTTTCATTTTTTATGCGGCTCCTGAATAGCTTGGCTAACCTTTTTCGGGCATAGAATATCCCAGCCACCTGTCAGACGCCGCCAAGATAACGACGCAGCATGCGATGCCGGTGACCAAAGAATGCCCTTACAATTCTATTGGCAATGAACCCGGCGAATCTGGGCTCAAAGGTAACCTCATCCGTCAATATGCAACCTTTCTCTGCCGGCGAAATACGCCGCACATGTTGCCATGACCGCATTGAACCCATCGGAGATTTCTCAACGAATCCGACACCTTCTTCAAGGCTCTCCAAAGTCAAATCCGAATAGTCGAAGGGAATGATTTTGAACAACGTAATCCAGCTTCGAAACAGCCGCTTGCCCGGCTCAAATGAAGCTGATTGAAGATTCGTCACCCCTGCCGGTACGGACATACGCATGAATGGAGACATCTCTTTGGAGATTCCATCAATGGACGTCATCCACTCCCACACTTCCTTTTCAGACGCTGCGAGGTGGGTTGAGTATTTGATTGTGTATTTCACTTTTTTGGGCCGGAGTTAAGCGATTGGGCCACCGCTATTTTTACGGGTTCTGAAACTATGCGGGCTGGTACCATGTGAATCTTGCTCACGTCAACCGCTCCAGCCGCCCTTTCCGCCGGACTATGTTTTTGTAGTCCCATTGAATCTCCCGCGCCTTTTTAAGCCAGCGCCGCAGATCTGACTTCCCCACTTCCGAAACATCATTATAGAAAACAGATGCATCCTTGAATTTCTTGCCTACTACATTCAGCCCTGCTTCTTCAAAATTCGCCCCGCTCCAGAACATCAGCCGTATGCCGGGTTTCTGTTTGCTGTAGCCGACCGTTGGATTGCCATCCAGAAACCAGACCGGGTGAGCGTGCCAGATCCTGTTTTCAGCTTCAGGCAAGTTTTTGTCGATTTGCTGGGCAAGCAAATCACAGACTTCCTTGTGATTTGCCTCCAGCTGTTCGTTGTACTTCAGGGTATCTGGATGCATATCAATCCCTCGCCCTACCAGCGGGTTGGCTTGGGATTTCGTGAATCGAAGCCTTTTTGATGCCAGTACGGGTAGACCGGCTCACGATGACTGGCTGCATCCAGCCGCTGGGCCTCTTCGGGCGACAACTGCCAGCCGACGGCACCCAAGTTTTGCTTGAGCTGTTCCTCGTTGCGCGCACCGATAACCACATTCGCGACCGAAGGACGTCCCAGCACCCAGTTCAGCGCAACCTGCGCGATCGACTTGCCACGCTGCTGAGCGATTTCGTCCAGCACATCGATGACGTTGAACAGAAGTTCGTCCTGAACGGGAGGGCCGCCAACATCGCCGCCAGCTGCGATGCGTCCGCTGGAATTCTCTTGTCCCCGCCGAATCTTCCCCGTCAAACGGCCCCAGCCGAGTGGGCTCCAGATCATCGAGCCGACGCCTTGATCCAGCGCCAGGGGCATCAACTCCCACTCGTAATCGCGGCCAATCAGCGAGTAGTAACCCTGATACGCAACGTAGCGACCCAGGCCATATTTTTCGGACGTCGCCAGCGCCTTCATGAGATGCCATCCCGAAAAATTTGAGGCGCCGATGTAGCCGATCTTGCCGCTGGAGATCAGATCATCGAGCGCGCGCAGTGTCTCCTCCACCGGCGTCAACGCATCGAAAGCATGCATGAAATACAGGTCAATGTGATCGGTGCCTAGTCGACGCAGACTGTCTTCCACCGCTCGTGTGATGTGATACCGGGACGATCCAACCTCGTTCGCCCCGCTGCCCATCCCGAAGGTGCCCTTGCTGGAAATCAGCGCCTGGTTACGCCGCCCTTTCAGCGCCTCACCCAGCACCTGTTCCGACAGGCCGTTGGAATAAACGTCAGCGGTATCGAAAAAGTTCAGCCCATGCTCCAGGCAGACGTCGACCATCCGCCGCGCCTCTTCGGCCTGGGTGCTTCCCCACAGTTTGAAAAATTCGCCACCACCGCCGAAGGTAGCCGTGCCGAGACTGAGCGCGGGCACCATGAGGCCCGAGCGGCCTAGTTGTCGATGTTCCATAAAAATCTCTCCTGTATTTTATGAATCGCGAATGGTGCTTCTGCACATGTCCACCCTGCACTCATCAGGGCAAACGATGCAACGCGCAAATTTTATTGCCGGCGGGATCGAGCAGATAGGCCAAATACAATTTCATGCCCGACCCTTCACGAATACCTGGCGGATCTTCACAAGTTACACCACCATTTGCGAGCCCAGCCGCATGCCAATCATTCACGTCTTTTTCGCTCTTCGCAGAAAAACCAATGGTACTGCCATTACCTTTCGATGCTGGCTCACCATTAATGGGGATACTAAGCGCGAAAACGCCCGTTTTGTTGAAATAGAAGCAGCGACCTTTCTCATCAATCACGCCCGGCTGATACCCAAGAACTTTAAAAATAGAATCGTAAAATTTCTTCGACGCCTGAATATCGTTTGCGCCGAGCATGACATGACTGAACATATGAAAATCCCATTTTTATTGATGGTTTGAATTTGGTTTTTCCAGACCAGCTTGCGCTGTTTACCCTGTTTGCTCAATTGAGAACCCCGGGACACTCTTTTAGAGCCGGTTAACTCATGCAACTGTACGTTTTTTACTCTTTTAGAGTCGATCAACCAACTGCAAGAGTAGAATTTGGCCGCTCACTGGACAAAATCCACTCTTTGAGAGCCTCGCAACGCTCTCAAAGAGCCGTGCAACCTTCTAAAAGCGTCCTGCCACCCTCTCAAAGAGTCGAATCAGGCTTTTTTGATCAAAAATTGATTTTAATTCCGAAATCCAACGGTCATTGAGCAGCCAGCGGGGCTCAATAGGGTGCGCCGTCCCTACGGACGAACCGGCCAAATGAAAACCATTGTTATATTTTTTGCACGATCAGATAGGTGTGCAGCTCAGGATATTGATCGTATTCCAGGTGCCTGCATATACAACCAAGCTTCATAAACAGCGACAGGAAGCCGTTTGTGCCCAATGAAGAATAATAGACCTCGGGACCCATGAAGGTATTTTTATGATCGCCCGGCCCGCTTCCACCGCCGAAGGAAAATATAAAAATGCCATCTTTGTTCAATCCATTGATGATCTTGGTCAGCACAGGCTCCTGCTGCTCCAACGGTATGTGCCAAATGCTGTCCCAGGCGGTAATGAAGTCGTAACCCTTTGGCAAATCCCAATCGCAGATATCCTGATGATGGAACGTTATTTCAGGATTTCTCTCCCGCGCCAACCTGATCATCTCTTCGGAGACATCGACGCCTTCAGCCTCAAATCCTTCACTCACCAAAAGATCGATAAACCTTCCCGTGCAGCCACAACCAATATCTAACGCACGCCCTCGGCTTTGAGCGAAGGAAATCGCCTTTTTATGCTGCTGTATGCCGTTCTGACGGTTAAAGCCTTCGCTTGTCCAGAGATGAACTATTTGATCGTATGCTTTGCCAACTTCAACTGGTTTCATAACAGAGAAGGCCCTCCGGCTACCGCGACTTGCGACAGGCATGACACTCAACCGCCTTGGCATCAATGTGCCCTTTGGCTTCTTCGTAATACCACTTTTGATCTTTGGCTTTCCAGATTTCACGCTTTCCGCAAGAGCGACAGACAAATGGTGTGTCCAGATAGAACGCCGGGAGACTGCCATACGTATTTATGTGAGAAAGTTTGCTGTGATCCGCTGGCACCGCAGACGGATGCCCCTGCTGCTGAACAGGATGAAGGCTGAGGACTCTTTCAGCTTCAAGAAATTCCATTTCAGTCGGATTCCTACCCGTATCTTTACGCTTACTCATCTCAACGCCTTGTATCTTTCCATATAACCCATTTCCCGTTAATGCGCCAAAGTGTTAAAGCCGAGATGGGCATTCTCTATTGTGCTTGGAGTGAGTAGCCCGCTATAGGAGAGAATAGTGCCAAAAAGGGGCAGGTTGAACCCAACATAGAAGCGATACTGTCCTGATTCAATTGTTTTGAATGCGCTGGTGCCTGGGAGCAGCCACAAAGGGAGGCTCCAATTTCCCATTTTCATTTTTAGACATCGCCAGTGCCAGCCGCCATCCTTTATCTCAACGGTGAGATACAGCCTTAGAGGGCCTGTACTCTCGATCCAGTATCCATCAGGCAGAGTGCCAACAGGTTTGAAAACGGATTTCACTGTTGTTTGGTCATCAAAGCATCTATCCCAGTGAAGTCCGTCTGCGTGATGCGAAATGGTGACGACTAGTTTATGCGTCCGTCCTGTAGATGGAATCCCTACTTTTTTGGCCAGTCGCATTCCGAGCTTGCCAGCAATCCCATTGGGAATATCAACCTCTACCGAACCAGTGAGCTGACCACCATGCTTGTGAAGTTGTTGCAGCAGTGGGTGCAGATCATTAAATTTACTACCAAACCAATCCGCCACCAAAGTGCTGCTCATTCGCTCGCTCTCAAATTTTCCGGAATATATTTGATCAGGGCCGTGAATTTATTAGTGTCTCGCAAAGCGTAACGCCAAGTTAACCGGCAGAGCGGTTTGCAGCGGGGCGTAAAATTTTGTGCAGCAAACTGTCCGCGTTGAACGCCTGGTTAGGCGCCGCTATTCCACTGTACTTTACTGTTCCTTCCATCCGCCATAATAAGAAGGCTTGGAAGTTGTGGTTCCAACACATTTATAGGTGATCGCTATTTCCGTCTGGAAGGGCCACAAAAATTCTACTCGGCGCTCTTCCGAGTCGTGTTGAAAGATTAGTCCTCTAGGACGATGGATTCCGAATGCCAGAGGATGATCCGGCTTGCCAAGTAACAGATTGAATGTGATGCCGGCGAACCTAAATGAAGCGGCAAGAATCTCTTTCGTTGCTGGATTAAGCTTCGTTTCGATATACAGATCGCTCGAGAACATTTCCGATCCATCTGGAGGAAATACGTACATGCCCCAAGATTCAGGCCAAGGAGCACCCATTAAAATCGCCTTCCAATTATCAGGTGGCGCCTTGATCTGAAATCCACCCGACGCACTGATGCCGAAAAGTACCTTAAGCAACCAACGCTCAAAACCAGGTCCGTCAAATGTGGATAGCGACGGCACCGATGGGCGGTCTTTGTCGATCGCGTGCAGTGTTTTGAAGAGATTCGCCGCGACAGCATCTATTGGGCTAAGGTTGGAATTGTGCCCTTCGCATAAAATCTTGGACTGCAAAGAGCCGATACCAATGCTTTGAATGGTGTCAGCGGGCTGCCATGCCAACCCACCAATCTTTGCGGCCGGGTTCGCTCCAGTAGCCCGGAGTACGGACTCAGAAATATAGTGCTCACGTGAAAGACCACCCCGACACGCCCCAAAACCTTGTAAGAAGCATCCACTCACCTTGAATACTCTCCTTTTGCGCCTAACATAAGCTGCGTGCCGCAGGCACGTCAGCTTGATGGAAATGTTAGGCCACATGCCGCTACTTTCTTTCCTCGCGCCTGGCCTCGCGGCGTTCCTTGGCCAAACGAAGCCGCTCGGGCTCTGTGTAGAGGCGTTCCAGCAGCGCGATGGAAAAATCCAGCAGGTCGCTCGCATCTGCTTCCGATAAGTTCCCAGCGTGCGCGCCATCGTTTCCATCCTCCTTTATGCATGAGGACAAATCCTTGAGCGGCTCTGGAAGGTGACCGTTCTCAAAAAGCCAAGGAATCCGAAGGCCAAGATCACGACGAGTCTTAGCGTTTAGTCCTGGCACGTCTTCAGCAGGCAGCATTGATCTTGTTGCCATGTCCACGCACAACCGGAACATTGTGCCAGCAGCGTTGTAGCAGCCGACCGCAAGGCAGGTAGCGCCTTCTTTGAAAACAGCCTCAATTTCTTGCGGAAGGAAATCGGGAGGCTCAACTCCGACCGCATCTTTGAGGCTGATGTGGCCTTTAACATCGACGTATCTATTTAACGCTACATCGACCTTGAGTAGGCCGACTTTGTGAACATGCTCATAGTTGCCGTTTACGCTCTCGCTCAATACGAATATCGCTGTTCTGCCGCATTGACGGCATATTCCGAAAGCCTCATACCAGTTTTGCCAGCCGTACATGACGCGGTATGGCTTGGCAGAAGTGACGTCGAAAGTTATGTGCTTTGCGCCGCAACGCGGACAATTTGCCACTAGCTCAGCCATTCATCTTCTCCCTCGGTGCATGAATTTGAGGCCTAACGCTGGAGTTAAGCTGCCGCGCGTAGCGCGGTCAGCTTGAACGACTTGTTAAATTCTTCATGATGCATTCCAGACCTAGCTCGATATTAACCTTGGCCTGATTGTAGTTTCTAAAATACTCCAAGTTATCTTCAAATCGCTGCGGTGTTCCTCTACGGGTTCTTGAAAGATTTTCCTGGCATAATTCACGAACACGAGAAATCAGCGCTTTTCTATTCTTAAGATAGAGTTCCAACTCTCGCTCCAGTTCTTCTTTAAAGTAAAGCGCGAGCAACATTTCGACTTTATTGTTCGGATAAGATACATCTTGCATCTCATCCAAAGATGATATTCTGAGGTTACCAGCTAGCAACTCTGCCTCAGAGGATAATGAAAGATAGATTTCCTCAACCTTATCCCTCTTAATTTTTAGAATTTCTCGACGCTCTTGGTAATCGTGAGAGATTTCTTCTTCAATTCTCTTCACTGCGTCTGTTTGTTTCTTTATATCAGACAGCGCATTATCAAAGTCTACGCGCATGGCCTTATTTTGTGCTCTCGTGCTTATATAGCTTCCGCACCACGCACAGGCAGCAGAAACAATACCGACTAAAACTAGCGTAAAAATGAGAAACCATTCATTTCCCCAGAATGTCTTGTCGATTATTAAATTGGCTATTTCTTCGGCCATAGATTTAATTTGATCAGTGCTCATAGAATTTAACAATTAACTTTATATGCATCCAATTCCGTGCAACCAGGCGCAGCCGAAAATCAATTCATCCAATTCCGCTCTTCCAAAAACCCGGAGGAACTCAGATTTAGCTGTGAATTTCTAATCTTAAATACATGGCTCGGACACCGATTGTCCACCTTTATTTAGGCGTCCATCCCAAACAAAAAAGGCCACCAAACGGCAGCCTCTTTTTTATTCTCTCTCAGCACAGGCAAACCTTCACCCGCACTTCGACTCCCCACAATTCAAACAGGTCATGCAGCCATCCATGTACACAACCGCCTTCGTACTGCACTTGCCGCACAGGCTCGCACCGGGAGGAAAGGCGCTGTTTTCTTCGCTATGCGACGCTTCAGTCTTTTTTGCGGCGATTTCCTGTTTTTTCTTTTCGATGAACGCTTTCTGGTGCGGGTCCAGATCGCTCTTGATCATGCCGATGGACTTCATGTGGGTTTCAATCGCTTCACCGATCTCCGCCACCAGCGACGGCATGAACTTGCCGCCCTTTTTGAAGTAGCCACCTTTCGGATCGAACACCGCTTTCATTTCTTCCACCAGGAAGGTGGCGTCACCGCCTTTGCGGAACACGGCTGAAATTACGCGGGTCAACGCCAGCACCCACTGGAAGTTCTCCATGTTCTTCGAGTTGATGAAGATCTCGAAGGGGCGGCGCTGTTCGTGTTCGGTGCCTTCGTTCAGGATCATGTCGTTGATGGTGATGTACAACGCATGGTCCGACAGCGGGGTTTTGATCTTGTAGGTGGAACCCAGCAGCATTTCCGGGCGCTCGACGCTTTCGTGCATCTGCACCACGTTGCTTTTCGGCGGCTCTACCACCACGGGTGCCGGAGCATTTTTCGACTCCGGTTTCACCACTTCGTAACCAACGATTTTGGATTTGATTTCTTTAGCCATGGGCTTGCTTCCCGGATCTTTGTCGTCCATTAGAGTTTACCGTAATAGCCTTCTTTCAAGGCGTCGTACAGGTTAGCGGCGGAGTGCACTTCGCCGTCGTACAGGATGTCTTCGTTACCTTTGGCTTCCACCACTGTGCCGTCGGCCAGGGTGAAGCGGTAGGTGGTGTTTTCGATGTCCTTCTCTTTCACCAGCACGCCCTGGAACGCTTCCGGGTTGAAGCGGAAGGTGGTGCAACCTTTCAGCCCTTTGCGGAAGGCGTACAGGTAGATGTCCTTGAATTTTTCATATTCAAAGTCGGTGGGCACGTTGATGGTTTTCGAGATGGAGGAATCCACCCACTTCTGCGACGCGGCCTGGATGTCCACGTGTTGCTCCGGGGTGACTTCATCGCTGGCGGTGAAGTAGTCCGGCAATTTCTTGTCCGGGTCGGTGCTGTAGGGCATGGCGTCGCTGTTGACCAGCTCGCGGTAGGCCAGCAGCTCGTACGAGAACACATCCACTTTCTCTTTCGACTTGCGGCCTTCGCGAATGATGTTGCGCGAGTAGTGGTGCGCGAAGCTGGGCTCGATGCCGTTGCTGGCGTTGTTGGCAATCGACAGCGAAATGGTGCCGGTGGGCGCAATCGACGAGTGGTGGGTGAAGCGTGAACCCACTTCCATCAGTTGCTTCACCAGTTCCGGATCGGCCTGGGCGATGCGATTCATGTAGCGGCTGTACTTGGCGTGCAGCACTTTGCCTTTCACCTTGTCGCCAATCTTGTAGCCGTCCTTTTTCATTTCAGGGCGCTTGCGCAGCATGGCACCGTCAACGGTGAAGTCTTCGTCCATAATCGGCGCCGGACCTTTTTCCTTCGCCAGTTCCAGGCCGGTTTTCCAGCCGGTCAGGGCCAGTTGCTTGGACACTTCGTCGGTGAAGTCCACGGATTCAGACGAACCGTATTTCATGCCCAGCATGGTCAGGGTGGAGCCGAGGCCCAAAAAGCCCATGCCGTGACGGCGCTTGTGTTTGATCTCGTGAGCCTGTTTTTCCAGCGGCAGGCCGTTCACTTCCACCACGTTGTCGAGCAGGCGGGTGAAGGTGGCGACGACTTCTTTATATTGATCCCAGTCGAAGTAGGCTTTGTCGGTGAACGGGTTGCGCACGTAGCGGGTCAGGTTGACCGATCCCAGCAGGCAGCTGCCGTAGGGCGGCAGGGGCTGTTCGCCACAGGGATTCGTAGCACGAATCTGTTCGCAGAACCAGTTGTTGTTCATCTCGTTGACCTTGTCGATCAGGATGAAACCGGGTTCGGCGAAATCGTAGGTGGACGACATGATGGCGTGCCAGATCTTGCGGGCTTTTTCCTGCTTGTAGACTTTGCAGGCTACCAGACCTTTGTCGTTGGTGACGTAGCCGTCGTTGCAGGGCCATTCCCGCCAGATCACCTGGGTGATGTCTTTCATGTCCAGCTTGGTGGCATCGGGGCTGTTGGTCTTGATCGGGAACACCAGCGGCCAGCGTTCGTCTTTCACCACGGCGTTGATGAATTCCTCGCTGATCAGCAGCGACAGGTTGAACTGGCGCAGGCGGCCGTCTTCGCGCTTGGCTTTGACGAATTCCAGAACGTCGGGGTGCGACACGTCGAAGGTGCCCATCTGCGCGCCACGGCGGCCACCGGCGGAGGATACGGTGAAACAGGTGCGGTCGAAGATGTCCATGAACGACAGCGGGCCGGAGGTTTTGGCGCCAGCACCAGACACATAGGCACCGCGAGGACGCAGGGTGGAGAACTCATAGCCGATACCGCAGCCGGCCTTGAGCGTGAGGCCCGCTTCGTAGTTCTTCTCCAGGATGCCGGACATGGTGTCGTTGATGGTGCCGGACACGGTGCAGTTGATGGTGGAGGTGTCGGCTTTATAGGCCTGGGCACCGGCGTTGGACAGGATGCGACCGGCGGGAATGGCGCCGTGGCGCAGAGCCCACAGGAACTTGTCGTACCACTTGGCTTTCAGTTCGTCGGTGGTTTCAACGTCGGCCAGGGCACGGGCCACGCGCTGGAAGGAGTGGTCGATGCTGGCATCGATGGCTTCCCCTTCGCTGTTCTGCAGGCAGTATTTGGTGCGCCAGATGTCGTAAGACGCTTCTTGCAGGGGAATTTCCCGTTCTTCTTGCTTCGCTACTGGTTTGTAATTGACAGCGCTCATTGCCACCTTCTTCTTGTTTCCGAATGAATTGATGTCCGCGCCCCGTGGGGCCGGTTCCCTGTGTAATCAAATGCGTATGTAATCAATGCGCTAAAGTGATCAAAGCGGGCGCGTGAACGGCCCAAAAACCGAATACAGGTAAGGAACAGCGGATGGTGTTGCGTTTGCTGATTGATTGAAGCAGGACGTGCCTTGCATGGTTCCACCCAACGACGACAGTTCGTTTTGATTGTATGAGCCATGCAATATCGAGCCCTGCACGGTGGGGGTCTGGCCTGTTCGCACAGCTTTCCCGGGCCGGAATCCCTCCGGTACCCGAAAACAGCGAAACACGCTATATCCGCCTTTCTCATGTCGCCAACCACAATATCTTGTGGTTTCGAAAATCATTCTAGTCAGCGACGCGAATTTCACAACCCCAATTTTTCAGTTTTTTTACAGTTTGTAACTCGCCATTTTGTTTACCCTGGCCGCACCCCGCCAGCGGTAAGGGGCGGGCTGTTAGCAGCTCCTTATCTGGTTGTTTTATATACAACAAAAAAAATGTCATGAAGCGCGCAGCCGGCCCGGCGCGATTGCGATTTTCGCCCTTGGGGGTTAACTTGTTTTTCTTAGATTCAGGTAGACGCACCACTGCAGGAGCACGATTTTCATGTACGAAATCAAAAACCACCCGGTCGACTCCGCCTATGCGAAGAAAGCCAACATCACGCAGGAGCAGTACCAGCGCTGGTACAAGGAATCCATCGAGCAGCCGGAGCAGTTCTGGGCCGCCCGCGCCACCGAGTTTCTGACCTGGTTCAAGCCCTGGAGCAAGGTGAAGGAGGCAGATTTCAAAAAGGGCCAGGCCACCTGGTTCAAGGATGCAAAGCTGAACGTCAGCTACAACTGCATCGACCGGCATCTGGAAAAACGCGCCGATCAGGTCGCGATCATCTGGGAAGGCGACGATCCCGCCCAGGACAAGAAGATCACCTACGACCAGTTGCACGAGGAAGTGTGCCGGTTGGCCAACATCCTGAAGCAGCGCGGCGTGAAGAAGGGCGACCGCGTGTGCATCTATATGCCGATGATTCCGGAGGCGGCCTACGCCATGCTGGCCTGTACCCGCATCGGCGCGGTGCATTCGGTAGTGTTCGGTGGCTTTTCGCCGGAGTCATTGAAAGACCGCATCCTGGATTCCGACTGCCGGGTGCTGATCACGGCGGACGAGGGCGTGCGCGGCGGCAAGAAAGTCCCGCTCAAGGCCAATGCCGACACGGCGCTGAGCCACTGCCCCAATGTGCACACCTGCCTGGTGGTGCGTCATACCGGCGGCACGATCAACTGGAACGAGAAGCACGACGTGTGGTACCACGCGGTGCGCGACAAGGTGAGCGACGAGTGCCCCGCCGAGGAAATGGATGCGGAAGATCCGCTGTTCATCCTGTACACCTCCGGCTCCACCGGCAAGCCCAAGGGTGTGCTGCACACCACCGCCGGCTATCTGCTGGGGGCGGCGCTGAGCCACAAATACGTGCTGGATTACCGCGAGGGCGACATTTTCTGGTGTACCGCTGACGTGGGCTGGGTCACCGGCCATTCCTACATTCTTTATGGTCCGCTGGCCAACGGCGCCACTACCCTGATGTTTGAAGGCATTCCCACCTGGCCGGATGCTTCGCGCTGCTGGCAGGTGATCGACAAGCACAAGGTCAACATCTTCTATACCGCTCCCACGGCGATCCGCGCGCTGATGAGCCTGGGCGAAGGCCCGGTGAAGAAAACCAGCCGCGCCAGCCTGCGCCTGCTGGGCACCGTGGGCGAGCCGATCAACCCGGAAGCCTGGGAGTGGTATTACAACGTGGTGGGCGATGCCCGCTGCCCGGTGGTGGATACCTGGTGGCAGACGGAAACCGGCTCGATCATGATTGCGCCGCTGCCCGGTGCGGTGATGCTGAAACCCGGTTCCGCCACCCTGCCCTTCTTCGGCGTGGTGCCGGCGCTGGTGGACAGCGAAGGCAATGAGCTGTTCGGCGCCTGCGAGGGCAACCTGATCATCAAGCAAAGCTGGCCCAGCCAGATCCGCTCGGTGTACGGCGATCATCAGCGCTGCATTGACACCTATTTTTCCACTTACCCGGGCAATTACTTCACCGGCGACGGCGCCCGCCGCGATGCCGACGGCTATTACTGGATTACCGGCCGGGTGGACGATGTGCTGAATGTGTCGGGCCACCGCATGGGCACGGCGGAAATCGAAAGCGCGCTGGTGCTGCACCCGGCGGTGGCGGAAGCGGCCGTGGTGGGGTATCCGCACGACATCAAGGGCCAGGGTGTGTATGCCTATGTGACGCTGATGAAAGGTATCGATCCCACCGAGGAACTGCGCAAGGAACTGCTGAACATGGTGGCGAAGGAAATCGGTGCCATCGCCAGGCCGGACCTGATCCAGTGGGCGCCGGGCCTGCCCAAGACCCGGTCCGGCAAGATCATGCGCCGCATCCTGCGCAAGATCGCCGCCAATGAACTGGAAAACCTGGGCGACACCACCACCCTGGCAGACCCCGCCGTTGTGAACGATCTGATCGACAACCGCGCCAACCAGTGACCTGCTGGTCTGGTGTCCGGCGGGATACAGGGGCATGCGCTATAGTCAAAGCAGTGTTTTGCTAACGGACTATTGCCTTGCCTGCACCGGAATCCCGCCGGGCGCGCGGCCCCCGCCCGCTCCCCCCTCTGCTGTACCTGCTGCTGGCAACATGCCTGTTGCTGGCCGCTGCGTTGCCCGCCCGGGCGCTGGAACTGGTGCTGGAGGAAGGCGTGCCATTCCGATCGCAGAATGCGGCCACCGGCATCGAGTATCTACGGGACCCTACCGGCAACCTGACCTGGGATGAAGCGCAACAACAGCCGGACGCTGCATGGACGGTGTCACCGGCCGATGTGCCCTCGTTCGGTTTCGACGCGGCGGCCTACTGGTTGCGACTGCAAGTGCGCAATGATTCCACCGTCCGCCAGTCCCTGGTGCTGGATATCGCCTACCCGATCCTGGACGACATTCAGGCGCACGTCCGCTACAGCGGCGATGCGGTGGAAACCTTCCACCTGGGTGACACCCTGCCTTTCGCCAACCGCCCCATCGACCACCACAACTTCGCGCTGCCCCTGAAACTTGACGCGGGGACATCCGCCTCGATCTACCTGCGGGTGCAGACGGGCACGTCCATGCAGATCCCCCTTACGCTGTGGGACCGTGAACATTTCTTCGAACAGCAGCAGCGCTACCTGATGGGCCAGGGCCTGTATTTCGGCATCCTGCTGGTGATGGCGGTCTACAACCTGTTCATCTTCGTTTCGGTGCGCCACAGCGCCTATGTCTACTACGCCATTTCGGTGGTGGGGATGGCGTTTTTCATGGCGTCGCTGCACGGTTTTGGATTCCAGTATGTGTGGCCAGCCTTTCCCGGGGTGAATGACTGGATCACCACCGTGTCGCTGAGCCTGTTCGTGGGCGGGGCAGCGGCATTCACCAATGCTCTGCTGCAGATGAAGAAGAACAGCCCGCGCTATTACTACATACTGCTGGCCACTGCCCTGGTGTATGCCGCGCTGATCCTGCTGACGCCCTGGCTGTCGTATGCATTCCGCATCAAGGTCGGCACCGCGCTGGGCGTGGCGAGTTCCCTTACCGCCCTGGCCGCCGGCAGCTATCTGCTGCACAAGGGCGTGCGCACCGCGCGCTATTACGTGATGGCTTACAGTTTTCTGGTGTTTGGTTTCGTCGCACTGTCGCTGAACAAGTTCGGCTTGCTGCCGCGCAATTCGCTCACCGAATTCAGCGCCCAGATCTGCTCGGTGATCGAGATCGTGCTGCTGTCGTTCGCGCTGGCGGACCGCATCAACGAGGAACGGCGCGAGAAATACAAGGCCAAGCAGCAGGCGCTGGAACACGAACAGCGCGCCCGCGAAGAACAGGAACGCTACCTGCGCCTGCGCCACAGCGCAGAGCTGGAGGAGCTGCAGGCCCAGCAGAAAATCATCGCTGCACAGGCGGAAAGCCGTGCCAAGAGCGAATTCCTCGCCACCATGAGCCATGAAATCCGCACCCCCATGAACGGCGTGCTGGGCATGGCCGAACTGCTGCAGGACACCGATCTGCAACCGCAACAGCGGCAGTATCTGGATGTGATCACCAGTTCCGGCAAGGCGCTGCTGCACATCATCAACGACATTCTGGATTACTCGAAAATCAGCGCCGGTAAGCTGGCACTGGAGCAGATCGAATTCGACCTGACCCAGCTGTGCCGCGATTGCATCGCCATGTTCGCCGCCACCGCCGAGCGCAAGCACATCAGCCTGCACTGCACGCTGGAAGAGGGCACGCCGCCCCGCATCCAGGGCGATCCCACCCGGCTGCGCCAGATTCTGCTGAACCTGCTGGGTAACGCGTTCAAGTTCACGCCCAAGGGGGAAATCCGGCTGCGGGTGCTGGCCCTGTCGCCACCCGATGCCAGCGGCCAGACCCGGCTGCGGTTCGAAGTGCGCGACACCGGCATTGGCATTTCCGCCGAGGCCCAGGTCCGCCTGTTCCAGGAATTCGCCCAGGCCGATTCGTCCATTACGCGGGAATACGGTGGCACCGGGCTGGGCCTGAGCATTTCGCAGCGGCTGGTGCAACTGATGGGCGGTGAAATCGGGGTGCAGAGCGAAGCGGGCAAAGGCAGCGCGTTCTGGTTCACCCTGCCCTGTCAGGCGGTTGCCGCCAGCGCGAACAGCAGCAGTAGCCCCACTGCCGAAAGCGACGCCACCGGCCAGCGCCTGCGGGGCCGCCGCGTGCTGGTGGTGGAAGACAATCCGGTCAACCTGATGGTGATCAACGGCATGCTGAAAAAACTGGGCATGATCTGCGAGACGGCAGACAACGGCCAGACCGCCCTGGAGCTGCTGCGGGATCACCATCCCCGTTTCGACCTGGTGCTGATGGACTGCGAAATGCCGGTGCTGGACGGCTATGCCGCCGCCCGCGCCCTGCGCGATCACGAGCGGGAACAGCAGCTGAACCCGCTGCCGGTGATCGCCCTCAGTGCCCATGTGCTGCCGGAACACCAGGACCGGGCGCGAGACTGCGGCATGGACGATCATCTGGCCAAACCACTGGAATTCAGCGCCCTGAAAATCAAGCTGGTCAGTTGCCTGCGCAACGCGCCGGTGGCCAGCCCCCTGGGCCTGGCCCGCTGACCACGGCACGCCGTTCCGGACGCACAATGCCCGGGATTTTCATAACAAAATGCGATAAGCCCATTCGGGAAGGGTGGGTGGCCTATAGTGTAGGATGGCTACCTGACTGGTGAATCACCGTTGTGAAGTTGATGTGCCAATTCCGCTGGACCTGCCTGCCACCATTCCTGCGCGCCTGTCTGCTGGCGCTGGCCTGCCTGTTTGCGGCGCCGGCTGCCCAGGCCCTGCAGCCCCTGGCGATCGAGCCGGGTTTCAGTGAAACCACCCTGGGGCGCCAGGTGGATTTCTTCCTGGACGACAGCCACCAACTGACACTGGATGCGGCCATGGCAGCAGACGCCCCCTGGCAACCACTGCAGATGGACACCGCCTCGTTCGGCTTTGACTCCAGGCCGCTGTGGCTGAAACTGGAACTGGCCAGCCAGAGCCCCACCCCCCGGCACCTGCTGCTGATCCTGGATTACCCGGTGCTGGACCGGGTCGACATGCATGTCGTCCATACCGGCCAGCCGCCGCAGCACATGACCGTCGGCGATACCCTGCCCTTCAACCAGCGGCCACGGGAACACCGCCTGTTCCTGCTGCCGCTGACACTGGAACCCCAGGCCGGCATGACCCTGTACCTGCGGATACAGACCGAGGGCTCGCTGCAGGTGCCGCTGCGACTGGCGGACCGGGAATACTTCTACGAGCACCAACTGGACTTCACCATGCTCCAGGGCTGGTACTTCGGCATCATGACGGTGATGGCCCTGTACAACCTGTTTATCTACTTCAGCCTGCGCGACTCCAATTACCTGGTCTACACCCTGTTCGTGGCCTGCACCGCGCTGTTCGTGGCCAACATCAAGGGCTATTCCTTCCAGTACCTGTGGCCACACTGGCCGGCCCTGAACCAGATCTCGCTGCCGCTGATCATCGTCGCCCTCGGCTTCACTGGCACCCTGTTCTCCCTCGGGCTGCTGCAGGTGCGGCGCGACTATCCGCGCCTGTACCGGTATCACCTGCTGTATTTCGCGGCCTACGCGGTGGCGCTGCTGGTTGCGTTATTCGCGTCCTACGAGGTCAGCATCCGCCTGAGCTCCCTGATCGCGGGTGTGGCCAGCCTGTCCGGCATGGTGGTGGGTTGCTACATCGCCTGGAGCGGCCAGCGCACCGCGCGCCTGTACGTGCTGGCCTGGGGCGGCCTGCTGCTGGCCGCTGCCATCCTGTCCCTGAACAAGGCCGGAGTTCTGGCATCGGGGCCCCTGTCGGACTATGCCCTGCAGATCGGCTCGGCAGTGGAGGTACTGCTGCTGTCATTCGCCCTGGCCAACCGCATCAACGAGGAGCGGGAAGCGAAGGAGCAGGCGCAGCAGGCCACCCTCCATCACGAGCAACAGTTGCGCGAGGAGCAGCGCCGCTACCTGGAGCTGCAATACAACACCCAGGTGGAGGAACTGAACGCACGCCAGAAGGTACTGGAAGCCGAAGCCGACAGCCGCGCCAAAAGCGAATTCCTCGCCACCATGAGCCACGAGATCCGCACCCCCATGAACGGCGTGCTGGGCATGGCCGAACTGCTGCAGGACACCGACCTGCAACCCCAGCAGCAGCAATACGTGGACGTGATTGCCAGTTCCGGCCGCGCCCTGCTCAACATCATCAATGACATTCTCGACTATTCGAAAATCGCCGCCGGCAAGATGGAACTGGAGAAAGTCGATTTCGATCTGGACAAGCTGTGTCTGGAATGCGCGTCGGTGTTTTCCGTCACCGCCGAGCGCAAGCGGCTGGAGCTGGTGTGTTCGCTGGAACCGGGCACGCCAGTGTTCGTGAAAGGCGATCCCACCCGCGTGCGGCAGATCCTGCTGAACCTGCTGGGCAACGCCTTCAAGTTCACCAATGAAGGCGTGGTGAGCCTGCGGGTGCAGGAAATCAAACAGCCCGGCGCAGCGGACAGCGGCGAACACCTGTTGCGGTTCGAAGTGCGCGACACCGGCATCGGCATCCACGAATCCGGCCGCGACAACCTGTTCCAGATGTTCAGCCAGGCCGATTCCTCCACCAGCCGGCAATTCGGCGGCACCGGGCTGGGCCTGAGCATTTCCAAACGGCTGTCGGAACTGATGGGCGGCGAGATCGGCGTGCAGAGCGAACCGGGCAAAGGCAGCACCTTCTGGTTCACCCTGCGCTGCGACAATGCCGATGACGCCTTTGTGCGGGAAAACTACACACCGCTGTCGGCGCTGAAGGGCCGCAAGATCCTGATCGTGGACGACTCACCGGATTTCACCCAGGTGGTGAAGGAACAGGTGGAAGCCTGGGGCATGCGCGCCAAAGTGGCCTATTACGGCGACCAGGCGTTGGCCTTGCTGCAGGAAGCCGCTGCCGCCGGCGATCCGTTCGAACTGGCAACGCTGGACATGTCCATGCCGGGCATGACCGGGCTGGAGTGCGCCCAGCGCATGCGGACAATACCGGCGCTGCAATCCTGCCGCTGCATCCTGCTCACCGCCATGCGGATGATGCCTGCCAAGGACGAACTGAAAGCCGCCGGCATCGAACTGGCGATGCAGAAACCGGCCTCGGCCCGTGCGCTGCGGCAGGCGCTACTGGGCCTCACCGAAGGGCCACAATCGGCCCGCGCGCACTATGCAGACGAGCCGGTCGAAAGCCCGCTCAAGGGCAAATGCGTGCTGGTGGTGGAAGACAATTCCGTCAACCAGATGGTGATCGCCGGCATGCTGAAAAAGCTCGACGTGAATTACACCATTGCCGCCAACGGCGAAATCGCACTGCAACAATTGCAGCGGGAAAACGCCAACTTCGACCTGGTGTTGATGGATTGCGAGATGCCGCTGCTGGACGGTTACAGTGCCGCGCAGCGCTATCGCGAATACGAACGACAGCGTCACTTGCCGCACCTGCCCATCATCGCCCTGACGGCTCATGTGCTGCAGGAGCATCAGACCAGAACCCAGCAAGCCGGCATGGACGACCACATCGGCAAACCACTGGAATTCACGACCCTCAAGGAAAAGCTGCTGGAACGGCTGGCGCCCGACCGCAAAGCAGTTTCCAGAACATAGGGCCTGCGGCGGGAACGAATCGGGAGGTGACTCCAGGTTCCTGAACAGAAACTACCTCCTGCTGCTCACCGCCCCCGCGCGTGCCGCAGATAATGCTCGCGGTTCTGCTGCTTGCGGGTTTCATTTTTCTGCAGCAGCACATACACCGCACCGGCACCGCCATCCTGTTTCTGCGCGCTGTGAAATGCCATCACCTGAGGCAGGCTCGGCAGCCATTTATTGACGTAGCTTTTCAGCAGTGCCGGCGGATCACTGCGCTCACCCTTGCCGTGCAGAATCATGATGGTACGCAAGCCGAAACGGGTGCTGTCCTGGATGAATTCGAACACATCCTTGCGCGCCTGCTGCAGGGTTTTGCGGTGCAGATCCAGCGTCGCCTCGCTGGCGTACTTGCCCAGCCGCAGCTTGCGATACACGCCTTCCTGCACACCGTTGCGCTTGTATTCCAGAATGTCGTGGGGGCCCACCATCTCCACATATTCAGTGGACAACGTATTGGGATCGAGCTTGAGATCGGCCACCGCGGCTTCGCGGCGGGCCAGTTGGGCTTCGGTGGGTTCGGCGGGTTTCGGCGTCACCACCACCGGCTTTTTCGGCAGCGGCTTCACACCGGCCATTTCCTGCTGGAACAGATCGTCTTCTTCCGGATTCATGGACTGCAACCCTGGCATGTGAAACGGGTATATTCAGGTAAGGTTCGGCAATTGGGGCGCGCGGGTCAAGGGGCTGGACGAAGGCTGGTGGTCCCTGATGGGTGAAGCTGATAAATTACAATCCCTTAAACCCCAGCAAAGAGCAAAAGCCAGTGATCAACTCAAGGAAAAGCCCACTTTGAGCCTGGAAGGACAACTACTCGACCACAAATCCTTGCGGACGGTGACCAGGTGAGCGCCCTGATCGGCGAAATCCGCGAATTGATTCGCTCCGCCCGCCAAGCGGTTGTGCATTCTGTCGACATCATCCAGGTGCTGACCAATTTCGAAATCGGTCGCCGGATCGTCGAACACGAACAGCAGGGCAAGGAACGGGCAGAGTATGGCGATGCCGTATTGAAGGACCTGTCTATCGCGTTGACCAATGAGTTTGGCAGGGGCTTTTCGCAGACCAATCTCAAAATGATGCGCCGGTTTTATCTGACCTACCAGAATCAGATAGGTCAGACACCGTCTGGCCTTTTACCGGCCCTGAGAAAAGGTCAGACAGTGTCTGACCTTTTGCAAAAAGCCGAGGCCGCGTCTCAGAATTTGCCGGGGGATACCCGGACAGCGTCCGCACCCTTCAAACTGAGCTGGTCTCACTATATCTTCTTGATGAGCATCGAAGACGCAGCCGAAAGGCGGTTTTACGAAATCGAGTCTGCCAGTCAATGCTGGTCGCTACGGGAGCTCAAACGTCACTTCAGTTCGGGTTTGTACGAACGGCTTGCGCTCAGCCGGGACAAAGACGGCGTCAAACAACTTGCAGCCCAAGGCCAGATCATCAGCCGCCCTGAAGACCTGCTCAAGGAGCCGTACGTGCTGGAGTTTCTCGGCCTCGACGAAAAGGCGCGATACTCTGAATCGGAACTGGAAAGCGCCATCATCGACAAGCTCGAACACTTTTTACTTGAACTGGGCAAGGGCTTCCTCTTTGAGGCCCGGCAGAAGCGCTTTACCTTCGACGAGGAGCATTTCTTCGTTGATCTCGTCTTCTACAACCGCTTGCTGCGCTGCTATGTGCTGATCGACCTCAAGCTCGGCAAGCTCAACCACGGCGATCTCGGCCAGATGCAGATGTACGTCAACTATTTCGACCGCCACGTGAAGCTGGACGGAGAAAATCCCACCGTCGGCATTGTGCTCTGCAAAAAGAAACACGATGCACTGGTCGAAATCACCCTGCCCAAGGACGCCAACATTCACGCCCGCGAGTATCAGCTTTACCTGCCCGACAAAGCATTGCTCCGCCAGAAACTGGCGGAGTGGGGTGGGGAGAGAGAGGAATGACGGCGGCAACCGAGAACACACCCCAAGAATTCTCGTTTTACAGACAGTGCTAGATTCATTGATCATCAAACGGATGGATCAGGTTAAGAGCCCCCTCAATGCCCCCCCGTCAACGGCACAAACCGCACGCCAATCGTATCCTTCACCTGCAACTGGCCCTCAGCATCCTTGGTCACCAGTTGCAGTATCTCGCGCCCCTCCGCATCCCGCACGGGAATCACCATGCGACCACCCGGCGCCAGTTGCGCCAGCAGCGGTTCTGGCAGTGAATCCGCCGTAGCCGCCACCAGAATCGCGTCAAACGGCGCTTCCTCCTGCCAGCCGTAATAACCATCACCCAGACGCACATGCACGTTTTCGTAGCCCAGCCCCACCAGCCGTTCAGTGGACAGCTTGTACAGGTCCGATACGATTTCCAGGGAATGAACGTCCTTCGCCAGCAGTGACAGAATCGCGCTCTGGTAACCACAGCCGGTACCGATTTCCAGCACCTTGTCGGACGGTTTCAGCAACAGCAGATCCGTCATCAGCGCCACGATGAAGGGTTGCGAGATGGTCTGGCCATTACCGATAGGAAGGGGGGAATTGGAGTAGGCAGAATCCTGAAACGCTTTCTGCACGAACAGGTGGCGCGGCACTTCCTGCAGCGCGTGCAGCACCGCGTCCGAGGGCTGCGCCAGCCCGGTATCCGCCGCCGTCTGGCGATAGTCGCTGCGGATCAACCCGGGCAGGCGTTCCCGCTGCACATCCATGGTTCGGCTCATATCAGCCTCGCTGTCACCTTGAGGAGCATCCCCCAAGTCTAGCAGGCCAGGTAGTATCCGTTCAGCGCAGATTTTTCTTCGACAGGCCGATCACCTTGTTGCCCAGGTATTTGATACGGATGTTGGAATTGGCATCGCCCCACTGGCACTGGCGGAAACTGAAGGTTTCGTCACACTGGTCGGCGCTGCCCAGCACGGCTTCCACTTCTTCGATGGTCATGCCGGATTTCAATTTGGCGTAGTTGGCCTCGGTCAGTTTGCTGCAACCGGCCAGCGCCAGCAGACAGGCCAGCACAATAAGGGTCCGCATGATTCAACTCCTGAAAAACATTAAAAAAATCAGCCCGCGAAACGGGCCTGCAGCGCGGCGGCCATTTTTGCGTGAATGCCGCCAAATCCGCCGTTGCTCATTATGACGATGTGGTCGCCGGAGCGGGCATTGCCGATCACGTCCGCCACAATGCCGTCGATGCTGGTCTGGATCGAGGCCGGCACCGTGCTGGCTGCCACCACCGCATCCATGCCCCAGCTCAACCCCGGCGGCTGGTACCAGATTACCTGATCGGCAATCGCGGCGGCGGGTGCCAGTTCACTCTTGTGCACACCCAGGCGCATGGTGTTGGAACGGGGCTCGATCACGGCGACGATGCGGCCGTTGCCCGCCACCCGCTTGCGCAGGCCTTCCAGCGTGGTGCGGATGGCAGTGGGATGGTGAGCGAAGTCGTCATACACCGTAATGCCACCGGCGTGAGCGATCACTTCCATGCGCCGTTTCACCCCGCCGAAACGGCTCAGCGCCTCGATCGCCAGCAGCGGTTTCACGCCCGCATGCCGCGCCGCCGCAATCGCCGCCAGACCGTTGTACACGCTGTGCTGGCCGGTCATGTCCCAGCGCACGGTGCCGAAGGTTTCGCCCTGGAATGCCACTTCAAACACCGAACCATCCGCTTCCAGCAACTTCGCCTGCCAACCGCGCTCGCCGATCACTTCCACCGGCGTCCAGCAACCCATGGTGATCACTTCCGCCAGATTCACATCGTTCTGCGGATGGATGATCAGTCCGTTGCGGGGCACGGTGCGCACCACGTGGTGGAACTGCTTCTGGATCGCCTTCACGTCTTCAAAAATGTCGGCGTGGTCGAATTCCAGGTTGTTGAGGATGAGGGTGCGGGACTGGTAGTGGACGAACTTGGAACGCTTGTCGAAGAAGGCGGAATCGTATTCGTCCGCCTCCACCACGAAGAAGGGGGACTTGCCCAGGCGGGCAGACACATCGAAATTCTTTGGCACGCCGCCGATCAGGTAGCCCGGCTCCAGCCCGGCCTGGTCCAGAATCCAGGTCACCATGGTGGTAGTGGTGGTCTTGCCGTGGGTGCCGGCCACGCCGATCACCCAGCGCCCCTGCAGCACATGGTCGTGCAGCCACTGCGGGCCGGAGGTATAGGGCAGGCCGCGATCCAGCATGTACTCCACCGCCGGATTGCCCCGCGACATGGCGTTGCCGACGATCACCAGATCCGGCGCCGGGTCCAGTTGCGCGGGATCATAGCCCTCCACCAGCCTGATGCCCTGCTCTTCCAGCTGGGTGCTCATGGGCGGGTAGACGTTGGCGTCGGAACCGCTGACCTGATGGCCCAACGCCTTGGCCAGCACCGCCAGGCTGCCCATGAAGGTGCCACAGATTCCGAGAAAGTGCAGATGCATGCGCGCTCCTTGATTCGAGGGTGACGGAATGGGGGAAATGCCTGCGGGCTACGGCGCCGGAGGTGGCGGCAGGAACAGCAGCGAACTGAGCATGAACAGGCCGAACGACAGCGCCAGCGACAGCAGGTTGCCCTGCAGGCGGCCAATGTCCAAGGCCCGGCTGTAAATCGCGCCCTTCACCAGCATATCCCAGATATACACCCCCAGCAGTATCGACTGGGCCAGCATCGCCACGGTGGATTGCGCCGGGCTGGACAACAACAGCCAGTACAACACCACCTGGGGAATGCCGAAGATCAGATCGGTGCCCAACGCGGCGGTCATGGTCTGCACATAGCGGGCGGTGTGGTTCATGAACCGCAACAGGCCATACAGGATGACCATCCAGGAACTGACGCTGAACAGCAGGGCGATGACCTGCTGTGCCGCCGGCACGGCCTTGGCCGGATCGTCATAGGCCGACAGCAGGGGGATGCTCGACAGCCCCAGCGTCAACACCAATACCAGCATCAGCCCCAGCAGGGCGGGGGCATAGGGCACATCCTCAGGGCCGCTGCGAAAGCGGCATATCTGCCAGAACAGGGTAAACAGCGGCTTCAACGCAGGCTCCTTGACTTCAAATCGCCCGCCATTGTGCCAAATCCCCGCCACCGGCACCAACGCCGACATGAAAAAGGCAGGCATTTCCTTTATGATGCCGCCTGATTTCGGGGCCGTCCGGCCCGCAACCGATTCCGCGTCCTGGGGGAATGTTCCGAATGGCGAAACGTAATGCGTTCTATGCGCAGTCCGGTGGTGTGACTGCGGTGATCAATGCCAGCGCCTGTGGCGTTATCGAGACCGCCCGCCAGTTCCCCGACCGCATCGGCAAGCTGTACGCCGGCCACAACGGCATCGTCGGCGCCCTCACCGAGGACATGATCGACACCTCCTGCGAATCCGCCGCCACCATCGCCGCACTGAAACACACCCCCGGCGGCGCCTTCGGTTCCTGCCGCTACAAGCTGCGTTCATTCGAGGAAAACCGCCGCGAATACGAGCGTCTGGTGGAAGTGTTCAAGGCCCACGACATCGGCTACTTCTTCTATAACGGCGGCGGCGATTCCCAGGACACCGCCAACAAGGTATCGCAGATCAGCGAGCGCCTGGGCTACCCCATCACCTGCATCGGCATTCCCAAGACCGTCGACAACGACCTGCCCTTCACCGACTGCTGCCCCGGCTTCGGTTCCGTCGCCAAGTACGTCGCCATCTCAACGCGCGAAGCAGCGCTGGACGTGGCGTCCATGTGCGAAACCTCCACCAAGATCTTCATCCTGGAAGTGATGGGCCGCCATGCCGGCTGGATCGCCGCTGCCGGTGCGCTGGCGCGGGAGGAAGCGGGTGACCCGCCCCACATCATCCTGTTCCCGGAAATCAAGTTCGACCGGGAAGCCTTTCTGCGCAAGGTGAAAGCCAGCGTGAAGGATCACGGCTTCTGCGTGATCGTGGCATCCGAGGGCGCCCAGAATCCCGACGGCACCTTCCTGGCGGATTCCGGCGGCAAGGACGCGTTCGGCCACACCCAGCTGGGTGGGGTGGCGCCCTATCTGGCGCACATGATCAAGAGTGAGCTGGGCTACAAATACCACTGGGCTCTGGCCGATTATCTGCAGCGGGCCGCGCGCCATATCGCATCGGCAACCGACGTGGACCAGGCCTATGCCGTGGGCAGGGCGGCGGTGGAATTCGCCCTGGCCGGCAAGAACGCCATCATGCCCACCATCGTACGCAATCCTGGCCCGGAGTACTCCTGGTCCATCGGCGAAGCGCCGTTGTCGCTGGTGGCGAACGTGGAGCAGAAGATGCCCCGCGATTTCATTTCCGAAGATGGCTTCGATGTTACCGCGCCTTGCATGGAGTACCTGCGCCCGCTGATCCAGGGCGAGGCCTATCCGCCGTATAAAAACGGCATCCCCGAAATTGTGCATCTGAAAAAAGTGAAGGTGGAAAAAGTGTTGAACATCCCCTTCAGCGTGAAGTGACGATGGTGTCGGGCGCCGCCCGGGAATAAGCATGCGCGGAATCGAAGAAACCTGGACCAGCATCAAACACTATTTCGGTGGCCATGTGGTGCACCGCAGCCGCGACGAATGGGGCGACATCCTGGTGGTGGACAACCGCCACCTGCGGGTGATGTCGTTCGGCTCCGCGTTCGAGCAGAGTTGCATCGACCTGCGCACACCCCACATGCCCGTACATGAATACGCCCGCGCCATGCTGCTGTCACTGGCGTTTACCACGCCGCGCCACATGACGCTGCTGGGCCTGGGCGGCGGCGCGCTGGTGAGCAGTCTGCGCCATGCCCTGCCGGACTGCCCGTTGCAGGTGGTGGAACTGCGGGAAGAAGTGGCGCAGGTGGCGCAGGATTATTTCGGCCTGATACCGAATGAGCGCCTGATGATCCAGATCGAGGATGCCCGCCAGTACCTGCGCAACGCGGAACCGGCCAGCACCGATCTGCTGTTTTCCGACATGTATTATTCCGCCGACATGAACCCGTTCCAGCGCCAGAAGAAATTCATCCAGCACTGCCAGCGCGTGCTGACGGATGACGGCTGGCTGGTGATCAACTACCACCGACTGCCCGATGGCGACGATCCGTTTTTCAACTGGATGCGACAATCGTTTCCCACCCTGTACACCTGCGCGACCGGCAGCGGCAACCAGGTAGTACTGGCAAGCAAAGGCCCATGCCCGGATGTGGCGACGGTACGGGAGAAAACCGGTGAACTGGAAATGAAGCTGGGCGCGCGGCTGATGCCGTTGCTGCTGAAGCTGGAAAAGCTGGGGGAACCCAAAGACAAATAAAAAAAATCAGGCGGACGAAAGACTGGAATTGTCCGCCTGATTGTTCAAACACCCTTCAAATCTGAACCAAACACCTCGCTTGTGTAATCGGTTGTTGCCAAATTTCCGGCAGCACGCATGTCAGTGCCGGCGCCGCAAGCGGCGGTAATAGCGACCCACCCAGGTGAGCAGACCACTGAACGCCAGCAGGCAGATCAGCACACCCACAGCGTCCACCACCCACACGCCTGCCGTGCCAAACAGGCGACCGCTGTGCAGATCCAGCAGCACCCGTTCCCGGGTCAGCCCCGGCACCGGATTATCGGCATTGAGCGCCGTCTTCAACGGTGTCGGCAACGGCTGCGGCAAAATCCACTGCGGCGTGTGTGCTGGCGTGATCGCCTGCCACGCACCCGCCGCATCATCGAAACCAAAGATCGCGCTATCGCTGCGCACCCGCAGTGCATTGTCCTGCAGCGCCAGCGCGCGGCCCGGCTGCGGCAATCCACGCAGGGTTTCCACCAGTTGCCCTTGCATATCCAGCAGCAACACTTCGTCGCCACACAGCACGGCGATCAGGTTCTGATAGAGCGTGGCACCGGTCAGGCCGGCGCTGCATTCCGCCACCGCTTGCTGATCCAGCAACACCTGGCCGCCGCGCTGCACAATCCACTGGGGGCCCAACGCAAAGCCTTGTTCCAATTTCGCCAACGGAATCTGGTACAGCTTTGCCAGCGTCGCGGAATAGACGGGTGTTCGGTGCCAGCCCATGTCCTGGCTGTGATTGATCAGCACGCCTGTGGCGGCCAGAAAAATCACCAGCACCGCCACCACAGCGCCAATCCGGCGATGCCACTGAATCCACCACACCAGACGCTGCATACCTTTACTTCCCACCACTGCGTTTTGGTTGTTCGTATCGCCGCTACATACCCGGCACGGCCGCCTTCGCCAGCACCTGCCGGTGCATCACCAGCACCAGATTGGCCACCCGCGACACCGCATGCACCGACAGTGTCGCGCCCGTGATGCCGTCGATGCTGCGGGACAGCCGCTCGTCCCCGGTCAGCGTCACGCTTTCAAACTGGCGCGTGAAAAAATCCTGATGCACTTCCCCGCCGCGCTCCTCGCGATACACCAGTATCTTCACCTGCTGGATACTGTCGCCGTCCACCGCGACGCCGATGGTGATGGGCATTTCCTTGCCGATCTCGTCGATGATCCAGGCGGTACGCTGCCCGGCAATCCAGTAGCGCACCCGCATTCCAGGGTAAGGATGCAGCAGAATTTCCGCAGCCTTCTGCTTCAGGGCCGCATCCAGAATCAGCATTTTCCACTGCGGCTGGGTGCTGCCAAACGTCTGCTGTACAAACTGTTCCTGGGTCAGGTACTGGATCTGGGGAATTCCCATGGCTTGCACCACCAGGGAAATTCCCGCACACCAGCCCGCCAGTACCAGCAGCAGAACTGCCTTACGTACCATACTTAATTCACCAGTCGATCCGTACCCATCACGGCTTCAATCTGCTTGCGATGGAAATAATCGTTACGTTTGCCTTCCAGCCGCGCATGCGCTTCATGATCGACCGGGTTGACGCCCAGATAATCCGGCAGAATCCAGCTGGTGAATTCCGCCGAGCCCATCAGCCACGCATTGTTGAAGCGTTCCCACAGGCCGTAATCCATCTGGTAGCCTTCGCGGATCGGCGCCGGAATATTGGAAGCAGTCACCACTTCCTGAATCCACAGCGGGAACACCAGCCATATGGAGCGCGGTGTGAACAGATCTTCCTTCAGCTTGCGGGCGTTGTCGGTCACGGTCAGCTGCGAGCTGTACCACATGGCTTCGTTGTAGGCCATGAATTCGTTCCAGTTGCGCGGCAGTGCGCTTTCGGGAATGCCGAACAGCATGGCGAACAGTTTGGTTTCTTCGTAGAAGCGATCCTTCTCCGCCTGGGTCAGCGGCTCTTCCAGTTCCTCGTACATGTACACCAGGGTTTCCCACAAGGTGGCGTGCACCCAGACCATGGCGTTCACTTCGTTGGCGCCGTACGCGGAATCTTTATGAAAGGCACCGGCACGATACGGAATCTTGCCTTTGATTTCCTTGTGTGACGCGCGCACTTTGTTGGCCGCGTTCAGTACCTGCGGCATGCTGCCGTAGACCATGGTGGAAATATTGCTGAAGGTGCGGCGGAAGCGCTCCATGGGATCGTAGCGCACGATGGAATGCTCATCGATGCCAGCCGTCACCCAGGGGTGAGCCGTCTGCAACAGCAGCGCGCGACCTGCACCCATACCGCCCGGTGCCAGGGGCGCCGACAGTTTCCAGAACATGGAATCAGGTCCGTACAGACCGACACGGGGGTCGGGAATGCGGCCGTGCACTTTATACAGTTGCTTGCAGAACTCTTCATCGTTGATCCAGCGTGGCAGCGGCGCGGAACCATCGCGGGGCACCAGTGCATCCACTGGATTGCCGGCCGGTGTGTTCACACTCTCCGCGCTGAGATCACCCGGCGTGTAGTTCACCGGGCAGGGACTGGTGATGAAAGCAGTATCCGCGCGCACCAGTTCGATCTCGACCTCGGTGTCGCCCTTTTCCATTTCGATCTGGTCAGGCAACAGATAGCGGTCGATCTGCATGTAGTTGTCGTACTTGATTTTCCAGCCGTCGTCACTGATTGCGCTGGCCGCCAGCTCGTCTTCTTTTTTCGTTACTTTCGCATTTTCCGTGGCGGGCAGTGCGCGCAGCCAGTACGCCATGTTGTTCAGCGGCAGCGATGCCTGCAGGGATTTCGCCAGTTTTTCCGCTTGCGGGTTTTTCGCCGTGATCTGCTCGGCTGCGGCGCCCTCGCCTTCCTTGCCTTTCACTACGGCCACGGGTTCGCCAATCGGCCTGTCCTGCCGTACTTCCAGTTCGTATTCACCGTTGATCTGCTTGTAGGTGATAAAGGCTTCCTTGCGCCCGTCATCATTCTTCAGTTTGACCGATCCTTCCACCTGCCATTCCGTCATGGCTTCCGGATCTGATGGTACGAAATCGGGTGCGCCACCCATGGTGGAACAACCGGCAAGTGTCATCAGTACAGATGACAATGCGCCCAGCTTGATCATGTTCATATCGTTTCCCTCGCAATCACTGCGCACGGCGAGTGCCGCGTACCACTACATAATTATTTTGATTGGGTTCTGCTTTTTCTTTACGCCTGCTACCTTGCGCAACAGCCGGAATCAACCAGCTGCGCGCAGGGCTTTCTTGTCGATCTTGCCCACCGAGGTCAGCGGGATCGCATCGACAAAAAAGATTTCTTTGGGCACCTTGTAAGGCGCCATGTTCGCACGGCAGTAATCCACCACCGCCTCGCGCTGTTCGGCTTCGCTCAACAAGGTGCCGGGACGACGCTGGATATACACCTGCACCACGTCGTTGCCGACCCGCTGGGTATCCGGACGACCCACCACCGCACTCATCGCCACGAATGGCAATTCCGCCAGCTTGCCTTCCACTTCCACCGAGAACACCTTGTAGCCACCGACGATCAGCATGTCCTTGCTGCGATCGCAGATTTTCAGGTAGCCCTCCTTGTCCAGAAATCCGATGTCGCCGGTGTACATCCAGATCTTACCGTCGCGCTCGCGCAATGACTTGGCGTTGGCTTCCGCCGCGGCCAGATAACCCTGCATCACCTGCGGTCCGGCCACGATGATTTCACCGGCTTCGCCCACTGGCAGTTCCTCGGTGCCGGTTTCTGCATCGACGATCAGCAGATCCGTTCCCGGCAGCGGAATGCCGACAAAACCGGGCTTGAATTTTTGCGCCGGGTTCAGCGTCTGCACCGGCGACGTTTCCGTCATGCCGTACACTTCGCAGAACAGGCCCTTGCCCACCACATTTTCCAGGCGCTTGATTTCCTCTTCGGAAAACGGCGCGGCACCGGATACGACAATGCGCAGCTGACTGAAATCCAGCGCGCGGAAACGTTCGTCCGCCACCAGCATCTGGAACAGTGCCGGCACGGCGGCGATCACCGTGGGCGTGTTTTCTTTCATTTCCTTGCACATCTGCTCGATGTTGCGCGGATCGGCCACCACCAGAAATGTGGAAGCGGTGCGAATGGCGTTGAACAGCACGGCGGCGCCACCGATATGGAAAAACGGAAATGCGGAGGCGACGGTTTCCATGCCCTGGCGGTAGCCGTAAAAAACATTGGCCTGCACGTTATTGATGAACAGGTTGCGCGATGTCAGTTGCGCGCCCTTGGCCTTGCCGGTGGTACCACCGGTGTATTGCAGGTACAGCACACGGTCGATCGAGACGGGATCAGTGACCCTTTCGGTGGACGCGGTTTGCAGCGCTTCCAGCAGGCCGACCACCGTGACATTGTCCATCTTCGCACTCGCGGGCGTGGCGTTCGGCATGCCGGGCAGCATTTCCGTCATGGTGGACACAATGGCCAGTTGCAGCGACGGAATCGCCTGCGTCAGTTTTTCCCCCATCGCACCCCACAACGCATCCAGTGTCAGCAGTGCCTTCACGTTGGCGTCGATGGACTGCGCAATCACTTCCGGCGGCGTCAGCAACGCCGACACACTGGTGACCACCATGCCCAGACGCGCCGCTGCCACCATGCCCAGCACATACTGCGGTGAATTGGGCAGCTGGATGGCCAGCACATCGCCAGCCTTGCAACCCTGTGCGCGCAGCACGTTGGCCAGTTGATCCGCCTGCAGGTCCAGCAGTGCATAGCTGGTACGCACACCGAAATACACCAGCGCAGTGCGTTCGCCGTACTGGCGCGCATTGTCACGCACATAGTCGGACAGGGTTTTTTCCGGCAACTCGGGGATGTTGAACCAGTCCTGGCCCAACGCCTCATAGGTAGCCAGCCACGGCTTTGGATGTGTCATGCTTGTACCCTCTATCTGAACAAAAGCCTGCGGAAAAAATCCGGCGCGCGACGCGCCGGTGGTTCTCGGACCAGGCACTATAAAAAGCTTTTTATTAGTCGTTGTACTGGTACGCCTCTGGATGTCTCCGTGCGTCGTTGATCGCGCGCCGTGCCAATGGAATGTAGCGCAGATTTTCCGGTGTGAGCGGATAAAACACCCGCACCATGAGTGCAAAAGAACGAAACAGCAGTTGATCGACCTTGCCAAAGCGCAGATTGAATCTTTCACGGAAATTCACCGGCAGGGTGGCAATGGTAAGCCTGTGCGCAAACCAGCTGGCAGGCGTGGCGATGGCCTTCCACAGGAAATCCGGCATCCGGGTCAACTCCGGCGGCTTGGGGTAACCCGCATAGAAAGACGGGCTGAGCAGATCCTTCAGCACTTCACCGTATTGCAGGCGGTTTTCAATGATGTTGTTGAAATGCTTCCAGTATTCTTCTTCGGTCTGGGGAATG
Organism: Gammaproteobacteria bacterium; assembly: GCA_013178375.1. GTDB lineage: Bacteria > Pseudomonadota > Gammaproteobacteria > Pseudomonadales > Ketobacteraceae > Ch67. The sequence goes on along the minus strand of JABLXQ010000043.1, from coordinate 16,407 downwards.
TGCTTGTCGATGATGCCCAGCAGCGCGCCCATCTGCTTCCACTCGCCGAACATGCGGGCCCGCTCTTCGGCCGACACCGGCTTGCCGAACAGTTCGAACATGCGCACGGAGGCGTCGAAACCGGTGATGTGTACCCAGGAATAGGCTTCCGGGTCCAGTGCGTGATAGGCCTTGCCGTCTTTGTCCACGCCCTTGATGTGGCGGTGCATTTCCCGCAGTTTCACGCCCATGGCAATGGCCTTTTCCGGCCGCGAATAAACCACCGGCCACAGCAACGCCACCGAGCCCTTGGCCCGGCCCCAGGGGTCGAGTTTGTATTTCTTTTCCTTGCTGACAGCAGCATCGATCACCGGATGGGCCGACTGCAGGACAAACGCCTGGGGCAGCATCAGGTGGAACAGGTAGGAACCAAAATCCCGCCAGGTGCAGGAATCCGGGCCCAGCGGGCGGAGTTCGAGCCGACGGCCAACCGGGGCTTCAGCTTCGGTTGTGCCTGTATCAAACGAATCGGCTTGAGCAGTTAACGACATGGACGCAGCCCCTTTTGACTATTGCGGATGAGACAAAATCAAAAATATGTCTTATCGCTGTAAATTGCAATAGCCAAAATGTACGCCTGGCGTAACCGTTCCGGTCAGGGTATGAACGGTCAGGGCGTGAGCAGTGGCCGCAGGTACAGTTCGGCGAACCGGCGCAGGCTGGCCTCATCGCCGGGATCAATGACGCCCCGCGGGCTGAGCATCATGGAATGCATCATCCGCATGATCATTTCGGCCGTCATGTCGGCGGGCAGATCCCGGATGCGACCGGCCTGCTGGGCCCGGGTGATCTGGCCCGCCAGGTAGATGCGGGAAAACTGCATGATCACGTCAAAGCCCGATGTCAGGTACGGCAGCACATGATCGGGTTCCTTGTTCAGCAGGTGGGACAACAGGGCATTGCGGTGCGTCAGGCCACAGGCCTGGACAAAGGCTTCCAGCAGGCCGTCCAGGGCTGAAGGGACGCCGCGGATGGCGTTTTCGATCAGCACCAGATCCCGCTGCACGTCGCGCAGCACCAGGGCCTGGAACAGCTGGTCCTTCTCGCTGAAACGGCGGTACAGGGTGGCGCGCCCCATGCCGGCACGCTTGGCGACATCTTCCATGGTGGTGCGGCGCAGGCCGTTTTCGATATACAGATCGCGGGCCGCATCCAGAATGCGCTGACGGACAGCATCCTCTTCATCGGCAGGCAGAGCAGCTTCGATTTCAATATTCACATGCATAGTTTCCAGAGCCATTTTTTTAGACTTCACCAACTGTAGCAAATGCCATCTGCCAGTGACCATGTTCATGTGGACTAGAGGGCCTGATCCGATCGGAAAACAGGTTCCTTATATAGTTCAAAGACATTGACACTTCTCCTGGGGAACAATCTGCTGCTACCGATTGCGACCTCAGTCAAAAATCACGGTTTTGTTGCCGTGGATCACTACCCGGTCCTCCAGGTGATAGCGCAGGCCCCGGGCCAGCACGATTTTTTCCACATCACGCCCCAACCGCACCAGATCCTCCTTGTTATGGCGGTGGTTCACCCGCTCCACATCCTGCTCAATGATCGGGCCCTGATCCAGATTCTGGGTCACATAATGGCAAGTGGCGCCGATCAGTTTCACGCCCCGGTCATAGGCCTGGTAATAGGGATTGGCGCCGACGAACGACGGCAGGAAGCTGTGGTGGATGTTGATCATGTTGCCGGCGTAACGCTCGCACAGGTGCGGCGGCAGGATCTGCATGTAGCGGGCAAGCACCACGGTTTCGGCCTGGTACTGGTCCAGCAGAGCTTCCACCCGGGTGAAATGGCCCTGCTTTTTACCCGGTTCCACCGGAACATGATGGAAGGGAATGTTGTGCCACTCCACCATGCCGCGCAGGTTGTCGTGGTTGGCGATGACTGCCGCGATGTCGCAATGGAGTTCTTCGCTGTGCCAGCGGTAGAGGATGTCGGCCAGGCAGTGGGAGGCGTGGCTGGCCAGGATCACCACTTTCTTGCGCACGGTGGAGTCGGCGACGAACCACTCCATCTGGTATTCCTCGGCGATCTTGGCGAAGGCGGACTGGAATTCCCGCAGGCCGATGGTGAGGGAGTTCGCCAGGATCTCGTTGCGCATGAAGAAGAAGCCGCTGTCGCGCTCGGAATGGTAGCTGGCCTCCGTCAGCCAGCCCTTGTATTCGCTGATGAAATTGCTGACGCGGGCAACGATGCCGACTTTGTCGGGGCAGGCGATGACGAGGCGGTAGGTGTGTTCCATGGCGGATTCCGGTTCTGCGGCTACAACGGGAAGGGGCCAGAGTATAAACCGGATTGGGGACAAGGCGCAGGGCGGGAATCGCCCCCGGTCACACTAACCTGTCACACCACCAAAGCCGCCAGCAGGATCACGTTGAGCACCAGCAGGACCAGACTGAGCCCTTTCCAGAACCGCACCGGGTCTTTCTCCAGCAGAGGGCGCTGGTCGGCCTTGAGGAATACCGGATTGGGATTTTTCAGGTCGTGGATGAATTCGGACAGAGATTCATAACGCAGCTCGGCATTGATCTGCAGGGCCTTGCGCAGGGCGCCGTCCATCCACAGGGGCACCAGCGGATTGCGGCGGAACGCGGGCACGTATTTCAGCGCCAGGAAATCCTGCGGCTTCAGCGCCTTTTGATAGGCCTCGCCAAACGGCGCCTGGCCGGTGAGCAGTTCATACAACACCACCGCCAGTGAGAACTGATCGCCTGCGGGGGTGCGCGGCCGCTGCAGGCGGTATTCCGGCGCGGAATAATCCAGTGTGCCCAGTGCCTGCTCACGCGCAAACGTAGTGGCAATCTCGTCCACGCCGGCTACATAGACCGAACCGAAATCGATGATCACCGGATCTTCGCCCCGCAGCACGACATTGTCCGGCTTGATATCCTGGTGCAGCGTTTCGCGACGGTGAAAAGCGCGCAGACCCTGCGCCAATTTTTCTGCCAGCGCCACCACGGTGGTCACGTCAGTTGTCTTGCGCTGGGCGATCCACTGCGCCAGCGTCGGGCCTTCCACAAATTCCGTCAGGTAGTAAAGAAACGTGCGCGCCGCCGGCGGTTCCACCACCTTCACTACATAAGGGCTGTCGATGCGACGACCCACCCACTCTTCCATCAGGAAACGCTCGATGTAGGCCGGATCGTCGATGAAATTGCGCGACGGCGTTTTCATCACCGCACGCTGGCCGCTGGCTTCGTGCTGCACCACATACAGCTGGCTGCGGGTGCTGGCGTGCAACTGCCGCTGCACACGCCAGCCGTCCAGCTTCATGCCGACACTCAGGTCCGGCGGGAACGGCAGTTGATGCAGCGTGCGGAACACATCCTCGTTGGTTTCCTGCCCCAACTGCTTGATGCGCACCAGCTGGCATGACAGGTTGTCGGTGCTGCCATTATCCAGTGCGGTTTGCACCAGGGTTTGTGCCAGGGCATCCAGATCGCGCTCACCCTCCAGCAACAGTTGCTGCAGCAGGCGCGGCTCGATTTTTTCGTGCAGGCCATCGGTGGTGAGCAGGAACAGATCGCCGCGCTGCAGATCCAGCACTTTCAGATCCACATCCAGATTCACATCGATACCCAGGGCGCGGGCGAGATAACACTGGTCGGCGGAAATGCGCGCCACATGATCGCGGGTGAGCTGCTCCAGCGCGCCGTCGCGCAACCGGTAGATGCGCGAATCACCCACATGAAACACATAGGCGGCCTGGGATTTCAGCACCAGCGCGCTGAAGGTGGTGACATAGCCTTTTTCCGCCTCCAGATATTTCTGGCCCTGGCCATACAGCCAGCGGTTGAGCGCGATCAGCACCTTGTGCGCCGACTGCTTCACGCTCCAGGAATCCGGCGTGGAGTAGTAATCGTTGATGAAACCCTTGACCGCGATTTCCGATGCTTCCCGCCCCGCCTCTGCCGCGCTGACGCCGTCGGCGATGGCCGCCACGATGCCCTTGGTGGTGAGCTGCGCATCCTGCGGAATCTGGATCGCAATACAGTCCTCGTTGCGGGGCTTGACGCCGGCGCTGGAGTGCTGGGCCACGGTCACGGCCAGCTGCGATTTCAGATTGGTCAGCGAAAGATCGGTCATGGTCAGCGGATTCCTGTCAGCCGGCTGAAGCATTCAAAAGAGGGAACATGCAAAAGGGAACATGCAAAAGGGAAACATGCAAAAGCGGGAGACGTTGCCGTCCCCCGCTGTCAGTTTAGTGCCTTCGTATTGTCGTGTGCGCCATCAATTCACTTCGATCAATTGCACGGTGCCATCCGGCAATACTTCCACCATATGGCCTTCCGGCTCATCCAGGAACTGTACCGCGAGGAACACGATGGCGGAACAGACCGCGATCACCATGAAGAAAGTGGAAGCATGCACGAACGACAGTACGGTGAGGAAAATCACGCCGCCGACGTTGCCGTAAGCGCCGGCCATGCCCGCGATCTGGCCGGTCATGCGGCGCTTGATCAGGGGAATCACCGCATACACGCCACCGCAACCGGCCTGCACGAAGAACGAGTTGGCAACGGTAATGGCGATGGCGACCCACAGCGGCCAGCTGGCATCGATGAAGCTCATCAGCGCGTAGCCCACGGCCAGACCGCCCACCTGAATGCTCAGCGCCTTGCGCCGGCCGATGCGGTCACTCATCCAACCGCCACCGGGACGGGCGATCAGGTTCGCCACCACGAAGCCGGCGGTGGACAGACCGGCCTGCACCGGTGACAGTCCGAACGTATCCATGAAGAAAATCGGCAGCATGGACACCACGGCGATTTCCGATCCGAACGACGCGAAATACGACAGCGACAGAATCGACACCTGCTTGAACTTGAAACGCTGATTCTCCGGCACGCCGGCGCGCAGATGCTCGGCATTCACCTGCCAGATCTGGCGGAACTGCACCACGGCCAGCACCACGATCACCACATAGGCCGCGTAAGCCCAGAATTGCGGCAGCAGGTTCAGGTTGCCGGGCGACAGGCGCCACACCAGCACCACCAGCGCCAGATGCAGCGGCACGTTCAGCGCGTAGTAAAACCACAGGTCACGCCAGGAACTCACTTCCAGACCGCCGCTCTTTTTCGGGCTGAAATAAGTCGAACCTTTCGGTGTGTTGCGCACGAAGTGATAGAACACGAAGGCATACAGAATCGACAGCACACCCGCCAGGGTCAGCGCGAAACGCCAGCCGTATTCCGGTGCAAACAGGGATGCAAGCAACGGCAGCAACGCAGCCGCTGCAGCGGAACCGAAATTGCCCCAACCACCGTACACACCTTCCGCCAGACCCACATTGCGGGCCGGAAACCATTCCGACACCAGCCGGATACCAATCACGAAACCGGCGCCGACAAAGCCCATCAGGAAACGTGCAATCGCCAGCTGGGTGTAATCCTGCGCCCAGGCAAAGGCAATACAGATGACGCCGCTGATCACCAGCAGCCCCGCATAAATCGCGCGGGGGCCAAACTTGTCCACCAGGATGCCGATCAGAATCCGCGACGGAATGGTGATCGCCACGTTCAGCATCAGCAGTGCTTTCCACTGCGGCTCGGTCAGGGCAAATTCGGTTTTGATGAAAGCCGCCAGCGGGCCCAGGCCAAACCACATTACAAAGGTAATGAAGAAGGCCATCCATGAAAAATGCAGGGTTCGGATCGCCGGATTTTTCAGGTCCAGCAGGTTCAGGCTAGCGCCACTCATTGATTTCTCCTTGTTAACAGCACAGGGCTCGCTCCCGCCGACAAGTGCAACCCGTATGCCATCACCAAAATCGGACAGTGAAATTCCGCAAATGCCTGATCAGGGTGCAGACCTGCGCAGGCAAATTGCACAAAAGATTCATAATGGCGCGCACCCCCCACCTGTTTGCACCATTAGCTCACCAAAATGATTTTGCTATGCCACTCAAAACGCACGCTATAAGTGCACATTGGCGCGCAAGGATATTCGTTATAGTGCATTTTGCCTTGTCGGTAGCCTCCGCTGGCCCCGACCGCACCACTGGCACGCTGCTTGCTCCATCACAGTCGTGGCAGTAAGGAGTAGGCACATGAAAACCCGATATGCGCATGGCAAACCCCGGCTGGTTCTGATCGGCAACGGCATGGCGGGCATCCGCACGCTGGAGGAACTGCTGGCGATCGCGCCGGACTGCTATGACATCAGCGTGATCGGCGAGGAAAACCACGGCAATTACAACCGCATCATGTTGTCGCCGGTGCTGGCGGGGGAAAAGAACGTCGACCAGATCATCCTCAACGGCGATGACTGGTACGCCCAGAACAACGTGCAATTATTCAAAGGTGAGAAAGCGGTGCAGATCGACCGCATCCACCGCCGCATCCATACCGCGTCCGGCCTGATCATCCCCTACGACAAACTGATCCTGGCCACCGGCTCGCGTCCGGCCCGTATCGCCGTGCCGGGCAATGATCTCAACAATATCCTGACCTTCCGCGAAATCCGCGACGTGAACCGCATGCTGCAGCTGAGCCGGCAATTGCGTCACGTGGCGGTGATCGGCGGCGGACTGCTGGGCCTGGAAGCCGCCAACGGCCTGCGCCAGCAGGGCATGCAGGTCACCGTGGTGCACAGCAGCAATTACCTGCTGAACAAACAGCTGGACGAAACCGCCGGCCGCCTGCTGGAAAAAACCTTGCGCGACAAGGGCATCGACTTCTGCATGAACGCCCGCACCAGTCGCATCAGCGGCGATGAACAGGGCAGCGCCCGCGCGGTCCATTTTTCCGATGGCCGCCAACTGGAGGCGGACATGATGGTGCTGGCCACCGGCATCGTTCCCAACATGGAACTGGCCCGCGATTCCGGCCTGCAATGCGGCAACGGCATCCTGGTAACCGACACCCTGCAGACCTTCGATCCCTCCATCTATGCGGTGGGCGAATGCGTGGAGCACCGCGGCCAGCTGTTCGGCCTGGTGGCGCCGCTGTATGACCAGGCCAGGGTGTGCGCGAATCATCTGGCGGAAATGGGCATCGCCCGTTATGTGCAGAAAGCCCAGGCTACCAAACTGAAAATCACCGGCATCAATGTGTTTTCCGCCGGCAATTTCCTGGGGGACGGGGAATCGGAAACCATCACCCTGCACGACCGCGCCCTCGGCCACTACAAAAAGCTGGTATTGAAGGACGGACGTCTGGACGGCGTGATCCTTTACGGCGACACTCAGGACGGCGCCTGGCTGTTCGACCTGATCCAGCAGCGCCGCGACGTCACCGCCTGGCGTGACCAGCTGATTTTCGGCAAGGATTTCTGCCAGGACGAGACCCACCACCCGACTTTATCCGCCGCCGCCTGAGCCATCGCGCACAATGCCCATCACTGCCGTTTCCAGCACGCCTGTTTCAAATGTCAGCCTCACCACCTGCCCCTATTGCGGCGTCGGCTGCGGCATCAGCGCCGGCGGCACCGGCATTGATAAGGGCAGTATCACCGTGCAGGGCGACAAGGAACACCCGGCGAATTTCGGCAAGCTTTGCTCGAAAGGCTCCAACCTGGCCCACACCCTGCGCAGCGACGGCCGCCTGCTGCATCCGCAGATTCACGGCATCCGCGCCAGCTGGCCCCAGGCCATCGATTTCGTGGCGCAGCAGTTACTGCGCACCATCGAACAATACGGGCCCGACGCGGTGGCGTTTTACGTGTCCGGCCAGTTGCTGACGGAAGACTATTACGTTGCCAACAAATTGATGAAAGGCTTCATCGGCAGCGGCAATATCGACACCAATTCCCGCCTTTGCATGTCGTCCGCCGTGGCCGGCCACAAGCGCGCCTTTGGCGAAGACAGCGTGCCCGGCTGCTACGAGGATCTGGAAATTGCCGACCTGATCGTGCTCACCGGATCGAACACCGCCTGGTGTCACCCCGTGCTGTTCCAGCGCATCAAGGCGGCGAAGCAGAACAATCCCGCCATGAAGGTGGTGGTGATCGATCCGCGCGAAACCGCCACCTGCGAAATTGCCGATCTGCACCTGGCGCTGAAACCTGGCACCGACGTGACGCTGTTCAACGGCCTGCTGCAGTATCTGGCGCAACAGGGTTACCTGGATCAGGCTTATATTGCCGCACACACCGAGGGTTTTGCCGACGCGATCGCCAGCGCCCGCACCGACGCGCCTTCCATCGAGTTCGTCGCCAGCGCCTGCGATATTCCCGCTGAAAAAATTCGTACTTTTTATGACTGGTTCGCCCGCACCGGCAAAACCGTCACTGCCTTCTCCCAGGGCGTGAACCAGTCCAGCAGCGGCACCGACAAGGTCAACGCCATCATCAACTGCCACCTGGCCACCGGCCGCATCGGCAAGCCCGGCGCGTCGCCGTTTTCGCTCACCGGTCAGCCCAACGCCATGGGCGGGCGCGAGGTGGGCGGGCTGGCGAACCAGCTGGCCGCGCACATGGATTTTTATCCCGAACAGGTGGACCGCGTGCGCCGTTTCTGGAACGCGCCGCGCATGGCCAGCGGCCCCGGCCTGAAGGCAGTGGAGCTGTTCAACGCGGTGGAAGCAGGCAAGGTCAAGGCAATCTGGATCATGGGCACCAATCCGGTGGTGAGCCTGCCCAACGCCGACCAGGCCATCCGCGCGCTGCAGGCCTGCCCGCTGGTGGTGGTGTCGGACTGCATCGCGAAAACCGACACTACCGCATTCGCTCACGTGCTGCTGCCCGCCGCCGGCTGGGGAGAAAAGGATGGCACCGTCACCAATTCCGAACGCCGCATCTCGCGACAACGACCACTGGTGGCTACGCTGGGCGAAGCCAGACCGGACTGGCGCATTCTGACTGATGTGGCACGGGCCATGGGATTTGCTGACAACTTCCAGTACGAAAATCCGGTGGATATTTTTCGCGAACACGCGGCGCTCAGCGCGTTTGAAAACGCGGGCAGCAGCCGGCGCGCGTTCAATATTGCAGGCCTGCAGAATCTGGATAACGACGCCTATGACGCATTGCAGCCGGTGCAGTGGCCAGTGCTCTCAAACATAGCAAGTTCCGGTACACTTTCCGGCGCCCTTTCCGGCACAACACGCCTCTATGCCTACGGCGGCTTCAGCACTCCCACCGGCAAGGCCCGCTTCATCGCCCTGCAAAGCTACGCCGTCGCCAACGCTGTTTCCCCTGAATTTCCCCTGGCACTGAATACCGGCCGCGTCCGCGACCAGTGGCATACCATGACGCGCACCGCACTGGCACCGCCGCTCAACGCCCACAAACCGGAACCCTTCGTGGAAATCCACCCGGACACCGCCGCACGTTTCCACATCAGCAATGGCGGCTATGTGCGCGTGCGCAGCCCCTGGGGCAGCATGCAGGCGCGGGCTGCCGTCACCAGCGGCGTGCGTGCCGGCGACGTCTTCGTCCCCATGCACTGGAACGAACAGTTCGCCCGCAACGCCCGCGTCGGCGCGCTGGTGAACCCGGCCACCGATCCGTTTTCCGGCCAGCCCGAATCCAAGCACACCCCCTGCACCCTCGAAGCCTGGCAACCGGACTGGATCGGCTTCCTGTTCTCGCGGGTGGACCTGCCGCTGCCGGACTGCGCCTGGGCGGTAAAAGTGCGCGGCGAACAGTTCTTCCGCTACGAACTGGCGGGCAAAGGCAGCGTGGGCGACTGGACCACTCTGGCCCACCGGCTGGGACTGGCGCTGCCGCAAGGCGAAACACCTTCCCTTCCAACACCGTCCCTTTTATATGAAGATCCGCGCCAGGGCAGTTTCCGCTGGGCCAGCTTCGACGGCGACCAGTTGCAAAGCTGCGCCTTCGCCGGCCCCGCCAGTTCCCCCGCCCTGCTCGGCGCCGACCGCCGCTGGCTGGCCTCGCTGTTCGCCAAACCGGCTTTGGACGCCCTCGACCGCAAGGCCCTGCTGTCCGGCAAAAGCCCCGCCGGCGTGGAAGACTGCGGCCGCACCGTGTGCGCCTGCTTCGGCGTGGGCGAGAAAACCATCCTCAAGGCCATCAGGGAACACCGCCTTGCCAGCGCCGCCGACGTGGGCAAGCACCTGAAAGCCGGCACCAACTGCGGCTCCTGCGTGGCGGAAATCAAAACCCTGCTGGCGGGCAGCTGAAATCATTACGCGCCGCGGGAATCGGCCCCTTTCCCGACGCCCCGGCCCCACACACCCCCCGGCCTCGATCGCCCCGTTACACAGCATTCGCCATCACCGCAATCCTTCATCCACTTAACAAAACGGCAAAACGGCCGCCGCAGCCCGACCGGCCGTTTTGCACCGCAATGCAACACGATCAACGGTGGCACGCTCCATTAACGAACTTTTATTCGCTGCGCACTGTTTTGGACACGAACCATAGAAGTGCAACAGCACAAACGCAGCGAACCACAAACGTGCATTTTTTGATTTTCGCCCCCGTAACCCCCTGATTTCTGACTTTTTTAAAACTCCATCAAGACAAATTCCGCAGTGGGCACACTAGTTGCTAAATCAGACTTCGAGAAGTTTTTACTATCGGCCAAAACCGGGCCTGCGCTTACGCCCCGGTTTGTATAGGTAAACCGGAGTCTGCTGTGAGCAAGCAAAAACTAGTAGTTATCGGAAATGGAATGGTCGGCCAGAAGTTCCTGGCCCAGCTGGCTGAAAGCGACCAGGCCGCCGCCTTTGAAGTCACCACCTTCTGCGAAGAACCCCGTCCCGCTTACGACCGCGTGTATCTGTCGGCGTATTTCAGCGGCAAGACGGCGGAAGATCTGTCGCTGGTGCCCCCCGGATTTTTCGAGTCGAACAATATCAATCTGCGCCTCAACGACAAGGCCGTGAACATTGATCGCGCGGCCAAGAAAGTCATTACCGCGAACGGGGAGAGCCTCCCCTACGACAAGCTGGTGCTGGCCACCGGCTCCTATCCGTTTGTCCCACCGATTCCAGGAAAAGATCGCCCCGAATGCTTGGTTTACCGAACCATTGAAGACCTGGAAGCCATCAAGGCCACCGCAGCCAAAAGCCGCGTGGGCGTGGTGGTGGGGGGCGGTCTGCTGGGCCTGGAAGCCGCCAAGGCGCTGAAAGACCTCGGCCTGGAAACCCACGTGGTGGAATTCGCGCCGCGCCTGATGGCGGTGCAGGTTGACGAGGGCGGCGGCAAACTGCTGCGCTCGATGATCGAGGAAATGGGTGTGAAAGTTCACACCGGCAAGAACACGCAAAAAATCGAGGACGGCACCAACACTACACTGAAAATGTGTTTCGCTGACGGCAGCGAACTGGAAACCGACCTGATCCTGTTTTCCGCCGGTATCCGCCCGCGCGACGAACTGGCCAAAATCGCCGGCATCGCCATGGGCGAGCGCGGCGGCATCACCGTCAACAATTTCTGCCAGACTTCCGATCCCGACATTTTCGCCATCGGCGAATGCGCCCTGTGGAACGGCCGCATTTTTGGCCTGGTGGCCCCCGGCTATCAAATGGCGCAAGTGGCAGTGGACGCGATCACCGGCAAGCTTGAAAGCGAATTCAAGGGCGCCGACATGAGCACCAAGCTCAAGCTGATGGGCGTGGACGTGGCCAGCATCGGCGACGCCCACGGCACCACCAAGGGCGCGCAAAGCTATTCCTTCGTGGACGAGGTCAACAAGGTCTACAAGAAAATCGTCGTCAGCAACGACAACAAATACCTGCTCGGCGCAGTGCTGGTAGGCGAAGCCGAAAACTACGGCACCCTGCTGCAGATGATGCTCAACAACATCGAGCTGCCGGAATTCCCCGACATGCTGATTCTGCCCCAGCGCGACGGTGCCGCGGCACCGGCCATGGGCGTGGACAAGCTGCCGGATTCGGCGCAGATCTGTTCCTGCAACAACGTCACCAAGGGCCAGCTGTGCTGCTCGGTGCAGAGCGGCGTCACTGAACTGGGCGCGCTGAAAGCGGCCACCAAGGCTGGCACCAGCTGCGGTGGCTGTACCGCACTGGTCGGTCAGGTGATGAACGCGGAACTGGCCAAGCTCGGTATCGAAGTCAAAAAGGATCTGTGCGAACACTTCCCGTATTCGCGCCAGGAGCTGTACCACATCGTGCGCGTGAACGGCATCCGCTCCTTTGAAGAACTGGTGGCCAAATTCGGCAAGGGCAAGGGTTGCGACATCTGCAAACCCACCACTGCCTCGATCCTGGCATCCTGCTGGAACGACTACATCCTGAAAACCGAACACGCCGGCCTGCAGGACACCAACGATTATTTCCTGGCGAACATGCAGAAGGACGGCACCTACTCCGTCGTGCCCCGCGTACCCGGTGGCGAAATCACCCCCGATGGTCTGATCGCAATCGGCGCGGTGGCCAAAAAATTCGATCTGTACACCAAGATCACCGGCGGCCAGCGCATCGACCTGTTCGGCGCGCAGGTACATGAACTGCCGCTGATCTGGAAAGAACTGATCGACGCCGGTTTTGAAAGCGGCCACGCTTACGGCAAATCCCTGCGCACCGTGAAAAGCTGCGTCGGTTCCACCTGGTGTCGCTACGGCATGCTCGACAGCGTCGGCATGGCCATCGTTCTGGAAAAACGCTATCGCGGCCTGCGTTCGCCGCACAAACTGAAAATGGCGGTGTCTGGCTGCACCCGCGAATGCGCCGAAGCCCAGAGCAAGGACGTGGGCGTGATCGCCACCGAGAAAGGCTGGAACCTGTACCTGTGCGGCAACGGCGGCATGAAGCCACGCCACGCCGACCTGTTCGCCTCGGACCTGGACGACGCCACCCTGATCCAGTACATCGACCGCTTCATGATGTTCTACGTCAAGACCGCCGACCGCCTGCAGCGCACCTCGGTGTGGATGGACAACCTGGAAGGCGGCCTGAAATACCTGAAGGACGTGATCATCAACGATTCGCTCGGCATCGGCGCGGAACTGGAAGCGCAGATGCAGCACCTGGTGGACACCTACCAGTGCGAGTGGAAATCCACCGTGGAAGATGCGGAAAAGCTCAAGCGTTTCCGCCATTTCGTCAACAGCGACGAGAAGGATTCCAACGTGGTGTTTGTGAAGGAGCGCGGCCAGATCCGTCCGGCCACGCAGGAAGAAAAACGCATTCAACTGGTCGCAGTCTGAGGAGGTTCCCATGAACGCAAAAGTAGAGCTCCAGTGGGTAACAGTGTGCAGCGCCAGCGATCTGCTGCCGAATCTGGGCGTGTGCGCCCGGGTGGGCAACAAGCAGGTAGCGATTTTCAAAATTGCGGAACAGGGCAAGACCAGCCTGTACGCCATCGACAACCATGATCCGTTCAGCGACGCCAACGTGCTGTCGCGCGGCATCGTGGGCGACCTGAAGGGTCGCAATGTGGTGGCATCGCCGATCTACAAGCACCACTTCGATCTGGCCACCGGCGAGTGCCTGGAAGACGACGTGAAAATCCCGGTGTACCAGGTGCGGGAAAACGGCGGCCAGGTGGAACTGTTTCTGGGCTGAATGTCTGGCCCAGATAAGTATCAGCCCAAAAAATTCGCGGTCGTCATTCAGCCGGATGACCGCTACAGCGTCGAAGAGGGGTGATTGGCCTCACCTCTCCCAGACAGGTCATACCCTGACCTTTGTTGCTCGGACAGGCCCTCGGGCCGACTCCAGGCTGGCTGGCGACAGTGATCGGCCCCTACCCCAGGGGACCGGTGACGGGAATGGCGATATCGAACTCCCCATACCCTTGAAGGTTGTTCCCGTCTGTCGCCATGCTGGCCATCTTTTCCGACCCGTAGCCAATCCTGCTTAGGGGGCGCCCTGACCTTCCAGGCTGTGCCCAACCTTCTAGGCTGCGCCAGTCTCATCAGGTATAATCCGCCGACTTTTTTCACCCCACATCCACCCAGACATGAAGGTTTGACCATGGGCTACAACGCGATTCCCCCCGGCAAAGACGTTCCCAACGAAATCTACGTGGCCATCGAAATCCCGGCCAACAGCACCCCGATCAAATACGAAATCGACAAGGACAGCGACACTGTCTTCGTTGACCGCTTCATGGCCACCCCGATGTTCTACCCCGCCAACTACGGCTACGTTCCCAACACCCTGGGCGACGACGGCGACCCGCTGGACGTGCTGGTGGTAACCCCGTACCCGGTGGTGCCCGGCTCCGTGATCCGCGCCCGTCCGGTTGGCATTTTGAACATGTCGGACGAAGCCGGTCAGGACGCAAAAATCCTGGCGGTTCCCCACGACAAGCTGACCGTGCTGTACAAGCACGTGAAGGAATACACCGACCTGCCGGAACTGCTGATCAAGCAGATCGAGCATTTCTTCGAGAACTACAAGGACCTGGAACCCGGCAAGTGGGTGAAGGTTGACAGCTGGGCCGGCGCTGCCGAAGCCAAAGCGGCGATCGTGAAAGCCGTGGAAGCTGCAAAAAAGTAAGCGGCCAAGCAGTAAATCGGCTGTTTGTACCGCATATGAAAAAGGGCCTGATTTCAGGCCCTTTTTCACATCTTCACATCCATCTTTGCCAATCGCCGCGCCATGCCGGGCACGTACGTGATCCAGCGTCCTACCCGCGCCTCGATACCCACCGGCACCTCGTCCTTGCGCTTGCGGATGGCCCGCATGATGGCATCCGCCACCGCCCTGGGTGGCAGATTGCGACGCTGGTACAACTTCTTCGCGCTGTCACGACGACGCTCCTGCTCCGCACTGTCCACGCCGACAAATAACGTCGCCCTGGTGATCGGCGTATCGATCACGCCCGGGCATACGCTCACCACATGGATGCTGTCATCTGCCAGTTCGGCGCGGATGCAGTCATTGAGCATCAGCACCGCTGCCTTGGTGGTGGCATAGGCCGGCAGCATGCGCGACGGCATGTAGCCCAGGCCCGACGACACATTCACAATAGTGCCGGCGATGGCGGCATCCACCATCTGCCGCGCGAACAGGCGCGAACCGTGAATCACGCCCCACAGATTCACGTGCAGGATTTTCTCCCAGTCGGCGATATGGGTATCGAGAAATTTCCCCGCCATGCCGATACCAGCGTTGTTCACCACGATATCCGGTGCGCCCAGCTGTTGCTGCACCCAATTGGCGAATTTTTCCATGGCCTTGGCGTTGCCCACATCCACCTTGTAGGAATGGGCAACCGCACCCAGATCCCACGCCAGTTGCGCCGATTCCTCCGCCGCTGCCTGATTGATGTCGGCCGCCACCACTTCCGCACCGGCACGGGCCAGCGCCAGCAGGGTTTCACGCCCGATGCCGGAACCGGCGCCGGTGACGATTGCGAGCTTGCCGCCCAGAAACTGATCCTGCTTGCCGGCACGGGCCCGCTTGAGGGCTGCCGTTTCCGGCTGGCCTTCGCGGAAATCCACGAACTCGGTCACCATCTTCGCCAGCAATTGCGGATGACTCAGCGGCATCCAGTGGCCGGCCGACACTTCACGGCACCAGAGGTTTTCCACCCAGGGCCGCGCACTGTCGCGGGCCATGGGAGGCGAGACAAAATCGTCGTTGACGGGAATGATCAGCTGCACCGGCACCGACGTCGCCCGCTGTTGCGGATTTGCCAGCCGGCCGATGTTGGCGCGGTACAGCGCGATGCCGTTCACGCCGTCCCGCTCCTGCGTGGCACTGGGCAGCGCCACCACGCCCTGGCGGCTCGCCAGCATCCGGTGCCAGTTCTGGCCCAGCAGCGTTTTCCACAGCAAGGGCGCAAGTCCGGGCAGCTGGAAAAACCAGACGTACCAGGAACCCAGCACCTGCCTGCTCACGGCGGCCAGGTCTTTGGGCGAGAGGGTTTGCAGCGCATCGCGCATCCAGAAACCGACATGATCCAGGCACGGACCGGACACGGACGAAAAGGATTTGATCCGCGCCTGCAATTGCGGATCGGTCACCGATTCCCAGCTTTGCACCGCGCCCCAGTCGTGTGCCACCAGATGCACGGGCTGATCCGGACTGACGGCATCCAGCACGGCACGGAAATCCGCCGCCAGCCGCTCCAGTACATAATCCTGCGTGGACTGCGGCGCAGTGGACCGGCCCGTGCCACGCACATCGTAGGTCA
This sequence comes from Gammaproteobacteria bacterium, assembly GCA_013178375.1. Taxonomy (GTDB): domain Bacteria; phylum Pseudomonadota; class Gammaproteobacteria; order Pseudomonadales; family Ketobacteraceae; genus Ch67. Next base: position 345 of record JABLXQ010000043.1, on the reverse strand, counting down.
CCACGCGAAAGCGCTGGCTCAGCAGCGGGACCATGCCACGCCAGACGTCACTGCAATCCGGGTAACCGTGCACCAGGACCAGGGTGGGCGAGTTCGCGTCGCCATGAATGTTGACCGCCAACTGCACGTCGCCGGAATCTACCTGTAAACACTGCTCGGGCGCCATGAAAGATATGCTCCTGAAAATTGTCTGCCACTACTGCCTGGCTACTCCGCCATACAGGGGCCCTCCAGCTTAGCGGTGGATGTCGGTGCCGTACTGTTCTGTCACGTCATTTTTCTGCAGCAGCACGACGTCATTGCCCAGCATTTCCAGCCGCGCCTCCCAATGCGTGGCGATCCAGC
>JABLXQ010000042.1 GCA_013178375.1 Gammaproteobacteria bacterium | reverse complement strand
TGATGGCGGAGCTAGGCGCGCATATCGGCAGCGTCAAAAAAATTGTCGTCATTCCCTTTCTCGGCGAGCAGCCCGGGATCGACGTGCTGGGTGAAAAGGGCATATCGTTGGCCGACTTCTGCGCTGGCTACGCCGAAAAGGCCGTGCAGTTCACACCTGTCAATTTTCGTGATCCGTTGTTCATTCTGTTTTCTTCCGGTACCACGGGGCTGCCCAAATGTTTTGTCCATACCGTGGGCGGAACCCTGTTGCATCATTTGAAAGAACACCAGTTGCAATGTGACATACAGCCGGGGGATTGCCTGCTGTATTTTACTACCTGCGGCTGGGCCATGTGGAATTGGCAGGTGAGTGCATTGGCATCCGGTGCAACGCTGGTGCTGTATGAAGGTTCACCTACTTACCCTGATGCCTACAGCCTGCCCGACATCGTGGCGACGGAAAAAGTGACGCACTTTGGTACGTCGGCCAAGTATCTTGATTCCTGCGCCAAGCAGAATGTGGCGCCAATCAAAAGCCATGATTTTTCCGCGCTGCGTACGATTTTGTCCACGGGATCGCCTTTGTCTGCGGAAGGATTTCAGTACGTGTATCAGGCCTGGAAAAAGGACGTTTGCCTCTCTTCCATCTCCGGTGGCACTGACATTATTGGTTGTTTTGTTGGCGGGAATCCCATTGGTCCCGTTTACGCCGGGCAATGTCAAAAACGGCATTTGGGCATGGATGTTCAGGTGTTTGACAGCCAGGGCAAGTCAATCATGGGCGAGCCGGGTGAGCTGGTCTGTCTTTCTCCGCATCCGGGCATGCCGCTTGGATTCCTCAATGATCCCGACCGGAAGCGCTATTTTGATGCTTACTTTTCCAGATTTTCCAACGTCTGGTGCCACAGTGACTGGGTGGAGTTGACGCCTGAGAAAGGCATGATTTTTTATGGCCGGTCCGATGCGACTCTGAACCCCGGTGGTGTGCGCATTGGCACGGCGGAAATTTATCGCCAGGTGGAAAACATCGAAGAAATTCTGGAAGCGGTGGTGATAGGCCAGGACTGGGATAACGATGTGCGCGTGGTGATGTTCGTCAGGTTGAAGGAAGGTTTCCAGCTTACAGACAGTCTGGTGCAACGTGTCAAGAATGAAATACGCATCAATTCCACTCCGCGCCATGTGCCAGCAAAAATTCTGGCCGTTGCTGATATTCCACGGACCCATTCCGGAAAAATTACGGAATTGGCGGTGCGGGATGTGGTGCATGGCCGTCCGGTAAAAAATGTGGAGTCGTTATCGAATCCCCAGGCCCTCGAACACTTCAGGAATCTGGAAGCGCTGAGAAGTTAAGACTTGAAAGGTTTGGATTTCTTGCGGTGATTTCTCGCTGAAACCTGGGCTTCAGATGCCAGTTCGCGATTTTAACCGGACATAGCAACATTGGAATTCCCTGGCAGTGACTGAGAATCTTCAACCTGTTAATGACAAGCCCGTTTTGGTCGCTGGCGCCAGCGGCTTTGTGGGAAGTCATACCGCCCGGGAACTGGTCAGACAGGGACGCACGGTCAGGGTGTTGTTGCGAAAATCCAGCGACAAGCAGGCGCTGGAGAATTTGCCGGTGCAGATCGTTTATGGTGATGTGCTAGAACCGGAATCGCTGCTGGTGGCGATGCAGGGTTGTGGCAGTGTGTTTTACAGTGTGGTCGATCCACGCTTCTGGCTGACGGACCCTGGCCCCATTTACCGGAACAATGTGGATGGTCTGGTGAATGCCATGGACGCCGCTTTAACCTGTGGCATCGAACGGTTTATTTTTACCAGCACCATGGGGACCTTGGGTATCAATCCGGATGGCCCGGTTACCGAGGAGATTGAATTCAACTGGTATGATCGGGCGTCGCCGTACATCCGTGCCCGCTTGCAGGCAGAGAAAGTCTTTCTTCAGTGCTGTCGTGAGAAAGGCTTGCCGGGTGTGGCGCTGTGCGTCGCCAATACCTATGGCCCGGAGGATTATCAGCCAACGCCGCACGGAAAAATGTTATGGGACGTTGCGCGGGGGGAAGCCCGTTTCACCATCGATGCCGGTGCGCCTACAGTCGATATTCGAGACGTTGCCAATGCGGCGTTACTGGCAGAAAAATACGGAAGAGCGGGTGAGCGCTACATTATTTCCAACGAATTCATCAGCAATCGGGACTTCTACAACATGGCTGCGGCCGAGGGTGGCAGTAAGCTGGTGCATGTGGTTCCCCGCTCATTGGCGTATGGAATCGCCTGGATTGCTGAGAGATTACTGAAACTGTTTGGGCAAAAAGACTATCTGATCAGTACCGACGCTGTTTTTCTGTCAAATGTTTTTCAGGAGATGGATAACAGAAAAGCTCGCACGGAATTGCGGTGGAATCCGCGACCCATCAGGGAAACGGTGAGGGATGCGGTGGCCTGGTACGCGCAAAGGGAAAATACCAAATCAGCGCGATGATCCTGCCAAAAAAACGCCTGCTGCAGCTTGAGGATGAGCAACCAGCAGGCGCAACGTCAAATTATCCCAGGACCGGATTCAGGCGACTTTGAATGATGTCCCTGGCTTCACCAACGATCCGGTTGATTAAATCAGCAACGGTGGGAATGTCGTTGATCAAGCCCTGCACCTGACCGGCCCAAATCAGGCCTGCATCAATATCCCCGTTTTCCAGCGCTTTCCTGCCGTCGGCACCTTTCACCAGGTGCGATACATTGTCAAATTTCGCTTCCGGATTCTTGAGGATTTTCACCACCTCATCGGAAACACTGTTTTTGCCGACGCGGCCGGTGTTGCGCAGTGAGCGGAAAATCAGATTGGTGGCGCGCTCATCGTTATCCACTAGGAATTGCTTCACGCGCTGGTGAATTGGTGCTTCGACGGTTGCACAAAAACGTGTTCCCATATTGATTCCGTCTGCACCCAGCGCCAGTGCAGCCACCAGGCCCCGGCCATCGCCAAAGCCACCGGAAGCCAGCATGGGGATTTTGACCTTGTTGGCAGCAGCGGGAATCAGTACCAGACCGGGAATGTCATCTTCCCCCGGGTGGCCAGCACACTCAAAGCCGTCGATGGATATCGCATCCACGCCCATGCGCTCGGCGGACAACGCATGACGAACCGCAGTGCATTTGTGAATGACCTTGATGCCGTGTGCCTTGAAGTCTTCCACGTGCTCCTGCGGGTTGTGACCAGCGGTTTCCACCACCTTGATGCCACCGTCGATGATCGCCTTGCGATACGCCGCGTAAGGAGGGGGATTCACCGAAGGCAGAATGGTCAGGTTGACGCCGAAAGGTTTGTCGGTCATGGACCGGCAGCGATCGATTTCCCGGCGCAATTCATCGGGCGAGGGTTGTGTCAGTGCGGTCAGAATGCCCAGGCCGCCGGCATTTGAAACAGCGGCTGCCAGTTCTGCGCGCCCGACCCACATCATGCCGCCCTGTACGATGGGATATTCGATGCCCAGCAATTCGGTAATGCGTGTTTTGAATGTCATGTCTGTCTTCTCAAGTCAATCTGGCTTCTCAAGTAATCCTGTCTACGACCTGTGCCTCAGCGCGGCGGCATGCGGATCGCGCCGTCCAGGCGAATGACTTCACCATTGAGCATGGGATTGGCAATGATGCTTTGTACCATCATGGCGTATTCTGAAGGCTGGCCCAGACGGCTGGGGAAGGGCACTTGCTTGCCCAGCGCATCCTGCACGTTTTGCGGCATGCCCGCCATCATCGGCGTGTAGAAGATCCCGGGGGCGATGGCCATTACGCGAATACCGAATTGCGCCAGATCGCGTGCGATGGGCAATGTCATGCCAACCACGCCGCCTTTGGATGCCGAGTACGCAGCCTGACCGATCTGACCGTCGAACGCGGCAACGCTGGCGGTATTCACAATGACGCCGCGCTCTTCGCCAATGGGTTCGGCAGTCGACAACCGTGCGGCAAAATGGGCAATGACCGTGAAGGTGCCGATCAGGTTGATTTCGATGGTCTTGCGAAACTGGCCCAGCGGATGCGGTGTGTTTTCCTTGCCCACGGTTTTGGCGCCGGTTGCAATGCCGGCACAGTTCACCAGAATGCGCGCGATGCCATTCTGCTTTTCTGCGGTGGCGACGGCTTCCCGTACATTGTCTTCATCCGTGACATTCACCTTGATGAACGTGCCGCTGATTTTTTTCGCGTGGGCCTGGCCGGCTTCCTCGTTCATATCAAAAATAGTCACTTTGGCGCCGGCTTCGGCGAGCATTTCTGCTGTCGCTGCGCCCAGGCCAGAGGCACCGCCCGTGACAATGGCTGCTAATCCCTTGACGTCTTTCATAATCCAACCTCGTTCAAATACTGTTTTGTTCAGATCAGTTCGACAGCCATGGCGGTGGCTTCACCACCACCCAGACAAATCCCGGCTACACCCCGTTTCAAGCCACGGTTTTTCAGCGCGGCCAACAGGGTAGCCACAATCCGCGCACCGGATGCACCGATGGGATGGCCAAGGGCGCAGGCGCCGCCGTTGACGTTGATCTTTTCATGGGGAATAGACAGTTCTTTCATGGCGATCATCGCGACCACCGCGAATGCTTCGTTTACCTCGAACAGGTCCACGTCGTCAACGGACCAGCCCGCCTGCGCCATCACTTTTTTCATGGCCGGAACCGGGGCGCTGGGAAAATCCCCCGGCTCATGGGCGTGGCAGCCCGTCGCTACGATGCGGGCGCACACCTTCATGCCCAGACGTTTGGCTACGCTGGCACGGGTGAGAACGAGAGCGGCGGCGCCGTCTGATATCGACGACGAATTCGCAGGCGTTATGGTTCCGTCCTTCGCGAAAGCCGGTTTCAATGTGGGAATTTTCTCCGGATTGGCTTTGCCGGGCTGTTCATCCACAGCGACCCGCTGCGTGCCGGTTTTGGTTTTCACTTCAACCGGCGTAATCTCATCTTCAAACAGGCCGTTGGCAATTGCCAGCTTGGCCCGTGCGAGTCCTTCCACCGCATACGCATCCTGATCCGCCCGGGTGAAGCCGAACTTGCGTGCGTTGTTCTCGGCGAAAACGCCCATCAGAGTGCCTTCTTCGTAGGCGTCTTCCAGACCATCCAGGTACATGGAATCTTTCACCGTGTCGTGACCGAGCCGGCTGCCGGCCCGGTGCTTGGACAGCAGATAGGGCGCGTTGGACATGGACTCCATGCCGCCGGCGATAATGACATCGGCACCACCGGCCAGCAGCGTTTCTGTCGCCAGAATGGCGGCCTGCATGCCGGAGCCACACATCTTGTTAACCGTGGTGGCCTGCACTGAGCGCGGCAAGCCAGCGGCCAGCGCTGCCTGACGGGCGGGCGCCTGACCCAGACCCGCTGGCAACACGCATCCCATATAAATGCGGTCGACAACATCACCGGTTATTCCGGCGCGTTCGAGCGCAGCCTTGACGGCGGCGGCGCCCAGTTCGGTGGCTTTTACCGAGGCAAAATTGCCCAGCATTCCGCCCATGGGTGTGCGGGCATAGGAAGCGATGACCACTGGATCTGATGACATGTTGAATTCCTTTCTATAGTGAATTGGCTATAGGAAATGGGTTAAAGCGAACGGGCGATGACCATGCGCTGGATATCCGAGGTGCCCTCGTAAATCTGGCACACGCGCACATCTCGGTAGATTTTGGCCAGTCCGAATTCTTCCAGATAGCCGTACCCACCCAGGGTCTGAATGGCACCGGAGCAGACCGCTTCCGCCGTTTCCGACGCGACCAGTTTTGCCATGGACGCTTCCTTGAGACAAGACGTCCCCGTGTCCTTGACGCTGGCAGCATGCAGCACCAATTGACGTGCAGCTTCCAGGCGGGCGGCCAGATCGGCCAGACGGAACCCCACCGCCTGATGATCGATGATGGCCTTGCCCATGGAATGACGGTCTTTGGCATAGGCCACGGCAATGTCCAGCGCCGCCTGCGCCATGCCGATGGATTGGGCCGCGATGCCGATGCGACCGAATTCCAGATTGGACAGCGCGATGCGATAGCCCTGGCCTTCCTGACCGAGCCGCAACTCCGGTTCGATCTGCAGATTTTCAAAGCGCAGGCCGCAGGTGTCGGAGGCGCCCTGTCCGAGCTTGTGTTCCACCTTGTCCACCTTGTAGCCGTCGCGATCGGTGGGCACCAGGAACCCGGTGATGCCTTTCTTGCCGGCAGCGGGGTCGGTCACCGCAAACACGATGGCCAGTCCGGCGATTTTGCCGGAGGTAATAAACTGCTTGGAACCATTCAGCACGTAGTTGTTGCCATTTTTCGTGGCCCGGGTGCGGATTGCGGATGCATCGGAACCGGCATCTGCTTCCGTCAGGGCAAAGGCGCCGATCTTGCGGCCGCTGATGAGGTCCGGCAGGAAACGCTGGCGTTGTTCCGCGCTGCCGTCTTTGAGCAGGGCGGACACAATCAGGCTGTTCTGGATGGAGAGAATGGTGGATAGCGCGCCGTCGGCCGCTGCAATTTCCATTAACGCCAGCGCGTAGGAAACATAATCCGCGCCGGAACCGCCAAATTCTTCCGGTGCGGTCATGCCCATCAGGCCCAGTCCGGCCAGCTCTTCAAACAGCTCGGGGGGATAGCCGCCTTCAGCCTCGAAGCGTTGGGTTTGAGGGCGCAGTTGATGCCGTGCAAAGTTGCGTACCGCGTCGGCGATAGCCTGTTGTGTCGGGGTCAGGATCATGGCGACTTCGATTTCAGTTTTTTGAGGTGGAATTTGCTACCCAATAACGGGTATTGGTGCAAACGACAGATTTACTGCTATCATACAGAACAACAATGTTGTTTATTATGCCTGCTAATGGGGCTATGGTCCATTCGTGATTCCAGGTAAATGATAGAAGGCAGCCAATTTTGAAAAGGGCGTGGTTGGCGGGAAAGGCCGGCAATTGGCGGGTTGCAGTGTGCAGGCGCGGGTTCTGTGCGAGGGTCGGTTCGATGAAATGCAGTTCACAGCATGTTACAATTCGCAGGCAACTTTACTGCTTAAAACACTCATGAGATGGGATCCCGATATGCCACAAACCAAGCCCCGAGAGCGCCGTAAAAGAGATCCGGAAGGTACCCGCAGTGCAATCCTGGATGCCGCCCAAACCATATTGGCGCAGGACGGTGCAGAGGCGTTGAGCGTTTCCCGTGTCGCGAATCTGGCGGGTGTCAATCGAGGCACTGCTTATCAGCATTTTCTGGCTAAAGAAGATCTCATCGAAGCGACGATGGAACGGGTGAGTCACCAGTTGCTGGAAGCTGTCTTCGAGGAGACCGGAAGCAACGGCAAGCCGGTTGATGACGGTCTGGATCCCGACCTGCAGCATCTGCCCGATGTCATCAAGCGCATGGCAGGATTTACCATGCGGATGGCGGAATACACGGTAGAGAATCCCGATATCAGCCGGATCTGGCTTTTTGACGTGCTGTCCAAGGAAGATCCCAAAGAGGACGTGTTTTATAAACGCTTTTTGCAGGCGATCGAAAGACTGGCCAGCAGCGATGTGAGCGAACCCGATATCGATATTGAAGCGCTGGCGGTTTTGATGCTGTCGGGCTTCTTCCTGTGGCCGGTCTGGGTTGGTTCCCATGCCAAAACCAAGAAGATGCGTTTGCAGATGGCGCAACGGTTTGGCAATGAAGTGCTGCGACTTACGCTGCACGGTTTCCTGGCGATCAAGAGCCGGGAGGTTCTGGGAGCAGCAACCGTCAAAGCCAAGAATCGTGCCTAGTATTCGTTTGAATTTTCAGTTTTCATAAGCCAAATCCCGTTTTGCCTTGATTGAAACGGGAGGCAGTGAGTGTGTCCGATGGAAGAAATGAATAGTTGCAGCACCCGTGAGAGCTGTGAGGTTTGTACCACGACAGATAAGCGTTCAGCCTGGGATCGTTATCCCGGTTATCGGGTTGATCTGCTGCCCTGTCAGTCAATCGGCAGAGTGTCGTACGAAGGCAAGGTCATTGCACAGAGTGACGCTTGCCTGTTCGTGCAGGAATCCGAGCATGACGGCAGACTCTATTTTCCTGAAGGCGCTGTGAACTGGGAATATTTCGAGGCGAGCCAGCACCAGACCTTTTGTCCGTTCAAGGGAGACGCCAGTTACTGGACGCTCAAGCTGGGCGAAGTTCGCCTGGAGAATGTGGTCTGGACCTACCGCGATCCATTTCCAGAGGTCGAGGGGTTGAAGGGCTATGTTTCTTTCTACACCGAAATGGTGAAAGTGGAATTGCTGCAGAGCTGGAGCGGTGAAGCCGGGCATTCTGTCGCGACGACGCTGCCGGTGTGGGGCGATGCCAAAGACCTGCTTGACCTTCTCGATGTAAAACCGGTTGCCGAGCGGCACTTTGTCAGTTCGCCTTATCCGAATCCCCCCATCGGTACCTTCATTACCCAGCTCAAGGAGCGGCGTCGACGCAGCGTGGTGGAGGGCGGTCATCAGCTCAGCCAGGCTATTGTGGCGGCGTCCAAGACGGTTCCCGGTCAGCGGGTCACGTCGGCATCCATGATCTTCAGCAAGGCTGCCAGCTTCGAAGAGCCGCTGGATGTGCAGGTGGAGGTGTTGCGAGCAGGACGCAATTTTTCGACGCTGGAAGTGAAGACTGTACAGAACAATCAGATGCGCTCGGTGGCGCTGGTGCTGATGGATTCGTCATCGAAAGACAGAATCCGGGAATCCATGCCGATGCCGAACGTGGCCGGCCCCGATGCGTCAGTGCCCATCGATATGAAAGTGACGGGTCGCGAGATCCGCATTGTGGATGGCGCCTACACCAATGCGCTCGACCATATCGGACCGCCCGAACTCTACGCCTGGATTCGTTTCCGTGATGCGCCGGTAGAACCGTACCTGCATACCGCACTGATGACCCAGGCCACTACGCACTGGACAATTGCGGCCGCATTGCGCCCTCATCCCGGGCTCAGTCAGGCGCTGGCGCACGTGTCGCTGTCCACCGGTCCGTTGAAAACCGATATTTCGTTTCATGATGATGTGGATGTCACCCAGTGGATGCTGTATGTGAACGATGCGGTTTACGCTGGTAAAGGTCAGGCCCAGGGTGTGGGCAAGATATTCTCGATCGATGGGCGGTTGCTGGCCACTTACTCGGTTCACACCATGATCCGGGATTTTGTTGACAACGGGTCAGGGCACAATGCCATGTAGCAAAGTTGCAATGTAGGATTGATCCTGAAACAAGGAATCGAATTCGATATTGATCAAAGAACCTCTGAATGACGACGGAATATGAAACTACCGCGTTATTCAGAGGTTTTTTAATATGTCCTAAAACCGAAACTGCACATCGCCAAATACGGATCGCGGTTGCCCGACGAAATAACGGTCCCCCGCAATGCTGTTGTAATCCGCCCGTTCGGCATAATCTTTGTTGGTCAGGTTGGTAATGCGCAGGCCCACGTTGATGGCGTCGCTGACCTGCTGGCGCAATCGCAGGTGCAGCAGGTCGTGGCCTTCATAGCTGTGCAGGTTTGCCAGATCGGTGTAGTACTCGCCCATGGATACCCATTCCATTTCCAGCCGCGTGGCAGCGACCGGTTGCCAGCCCAGTTGTACTGAACTCATGCGGTGGGGAGCGGAAACGATGTCGTTGCCATCGGTGTGCAGCAGCGTGCTGGAGCCGGGTTCAGTAACATCCTCGCTATATTGATGACGGGCAAAGGTGCCACCGGCAGCGATATCCCACTGTTCGGCCATTTGCCAGAGCAATTGATATTCCAGACCGTAGTGGCGGGTCTGTCCGTTATCCAGGTTCTGCCGATCCGAAGACTGGAAAATCACGTTGTTCTTTTTCATATAGAAGCTGGCCAGATCGTAACTGACGGCACCCATTGCGCCCTTGAAAGCCAGTTCGGCGCTGTTGAGTTCTTCTGAATCAAGATTGGAAATCAGCTGGCCCGCCTGCAGGCGATACAGTTCCGTCGCCTGCGGTGCGCGGAACCCATGACTGAGTCGGGCGCTGGGAATGAATGCATCGCTAAGGTGATAAACAATCCCCGCGTTTACCGACAGATTTTCAAAATCGTCGGTCCTATCTTCCGGCCGGGTGTAACGGCAACCGGTCGCTCCTGTCGCGGTATTCACGCACGGATTGCCATTGCCATCGGTATTGCCGCTGATCATGCGATTGTCGTAATCGTATTCCAGCGTTTCGTAGCGGCCGCCCAGTGACACACGCACGCGGTCGGTCAATTGCTGTTCCGCTGTCATGAACGCCGCCAGTAACCGGGCTGCCACTGCGTAGTCGTATTGCTTGCCGGCCGGGATTGACCACGAGAATGCTTCGGCCTGCGTTTGCTTCAGGTAGGCATCGGTGATTTCGGCGTCCACACCCTGGGTCAGGATCAGGCGGGCGCCGACCGGTGTGCGGTAGGTAGTCTGAATTCCTGCACTGGTTTGACCATTTTCTTCCACCGGCTCGCCGGGCAAATAATGCATCAGGAATTCCATTTCGGAATAACGTGCATAAGGGGTAATGATCAGCACGCTGTCGTTCGCCAGAGCGCGTTCAAAATGGGTTTGCCAGCGCTCGGATTGACTGTCGCGATAGGCTTCCGGATTGGGATTTTCCCGGCGGAGATCGTCATCTTTATAGGCATCGGTCCCGACCACGTAGCCGGCAGTTTCCTGATTCAGGTTACTGGCGCTGAAGAGGCTGAAGCTGGACCACTCGTCACCGAGATAATCCAGGCGCGCTGTCAGTTTTTGCTGGTCGAATCCGGAGTCGTCCTGATACCCGCCGTCGGATGCGCCGTTGACGTTGACGCGATAGCCCCATTGCCCCTGGCTGTCGCTGGTGCTGGCTTTGACGCGGGCGTAGTCATTGGGACCGGCTTCGACGGCAACCAGTCCTTCGCCTTCTAGCGACGATTCCTGGCTGATGACGTTGATCACGCCGTGCAGGGCATCCGAACTGTGGAGCGCGGTTCCGGGGCCGCGCAGAACTTCAATCCGCTGGGCCTGCTCGGTATTGAGATCGAACAATTCATTGACGTTGCAAAAGCCGGTGGGGCGGACGGGCACGCCTTCTTCCGCGATATAAAAGGCGCCGCAGCTGCCAGCACCGGTCAGTACGGGCGAGCGGATGGCGGTGAGGTGCTCCTGGCCGTTGCCACGGGTTATCCAGACGCCCGGCACCCGGTTCAGAATTTCGCTGGCATGCACCGCTGAAACCTGCTGAATATCCTGTTCTGAAACCAGACTTACGCTGTTGCTCAGTGTGGAAATGGGCTGCTCGATACGAGTGGCTGTGACGGTGATCGTTTCTGCTGTGGGCACGTCGGCGGGGGACGGTTGCCCGGCGAGACCCGTCAAAGGAAATCCGCCAAGGAGCAATGCGGGAGCCAATAAAATCCGGCGTAAACGGTTTTTGTTGTTATTGGTTCTTTCAGTCTGTGTGTGCATCGAAATACAACAGGTCACTGTATGGGGCGCCCTCAGCGACAAGGCAAACAGGGCGCGGAAAAGCGAAATCAATCGCCCTGGCGTGGCGTGTCCTTGCCTGGAATATCCTGCTGGCCGAAAACAGGTTTACGCTTCTCCTGCAGGGCCCGAACACCTTCGCGGTGGTCGGCAGAGTGCGCGCTGAGTCCTTCGTAGGCCAAACCTGTATCCAGTACAGAATGAACGATGCGCTTCAGTTCCAGATTAATCAGCACTTTGGTCCAGCGGATGGCTTTGGTGGCTCCATTCAGCATGCGCTCACAAAACGCCGATACCGCTGCATCCAGTTCGCTCGCGGCCACGCAGTGATTGATGAGACCGATTTCCTGCGCCTTCGCTGCAGTGAGCAACTCACCGGTCAGCAGGTACTCTTTGGCACGACCGAAGCCGATGCGCTGTGGCCAGATAGCTGCGCCACCGTCACCCGCAACCAGCCCCAGGGCAACATGGGGGTCGCCAATCTTGGCCGTGTCTGCCGCGAAAATGACATCGCACATCAGGGCCAGGGTGGCGCCGAGTCCAACTGCATGGCCATTGAGCCGGCATATCAAGGGCTTTTCCAGATCCAGCATGGAAAATACGATCCGCTTGGCGAGGCGCGCTTCATATTCGAATTGCTCGGGCCGGGCAGCGTTGCCTGCGATGTGTTCCAGATCGCCGCCCGCTGAAAATGCGCGTCCGGCGCCGGTCAGCACTACGACATCCGAATCGGGATCTGCGGCGGCGTAAGTGAACACTTCCGCCAATTCTTCCAGCATTTCCAGATTGACTGCATTCAGCAGCTCGGGCCGGTTGAAGGTGATTGTCAGAAGGCGACCAGATCGAGTCAGGTTCAGCTTGTTGTATTGGCGTACAGGACTTGGAACGGACATACGCTACATGTTCTCCACTAACCGGATTCTCATTCTTATTGAAAGCAGTGTTCAGCAACTGCTTGCGCTTGTCCACCACGCCCGCTCAATTCAGAGAGCAGCGCTTTCAAACGGTAGGTCCAAAGATGCAATGGAAATTCCAGCGTCATGCCCATGGCGCCCACGAATTGGTGCAGATCGTAGACGACCCGTGCCGCGCTTTCCTGTGCATGCAGCGCGGCGATTGCCGCATCGCCTGCATCGCCCGTCCAGGCGGCTTTGATTGCCAGCAACCGAACACCACGGGCAAGAACGGTACACTCGGCCATCCGGTGATGTATGGCCTGGAAACTGCCGAGCGGCCGGCCAAACTGTTTCCGTATCGTCAGGTGTTCGGTGACAGCGTCCAGTGCGGCCTGCAACAAGCCGGCAGCCTCTGCGGCCAGCGCAATGCGCAGCCATTTGCGAATGTTGGCTGCTTCCGCATCGGGCAGCGGATTATATTGAAGAGGCTTCTTCAGTCGACCCATTGGATAGGCAAACAGGGAATCGACGGACTCGACCGCGTCGCGCGCCGGACTGATGACGCCAACCTTGTCACCATCAAGAATGATCAGTGTCGCGGCTTCTGCTACAAAGCGGCCGGGCCGACCGTTTTCAATCACCGCCAACGGCCGGGGCCAGTCGCGATCCAGCTGCGCTTTGACCAGCATCGAAAGGGCCACTTCTGCCGTGTAGGGCAGACGCGCAAGTCGCTCCACCATCATGGCCGCAGACACCGGGCCCAGTTCGGGTATCTGGGCGGCGTCGAAGAAACCGCCCAGCTCAAGTTCTTGTGCCAGTTCCGGATTGACGAGCGCAAACCCTCTGAATTCAGTGGGTGTGCTGGCGAATTTTGACGCCAGCTTGTCAAGTGCACTGTTCAGGGTAATCTGGTCAGAATTCGGAGCGAAATCCATCAGCGTGGCTCCCTGGGTAACTGCAGTAACTGGGTAGCAATCAGATTTAGCTGAATCTCCGCCGCGCCGGAAGCAATACCGGCAACGATGCCACGTTGATGGTGCGCCAGCAGCAATGGATCTCCACCAGCGAGGGATTCAGGCAAATGCTCCACGACAAATTCCGCCACCAGCCGTTCGGCATTGACCGTAGCCACCCGTGCCACACTTGCTTCCGGCCCCGCTGTTATTCCTTTCTGACGCTGGTCAATGATTTCATAACTGAAAAGGCGGGCCGCTTCACAGGCAGCCTGTGCCCGCGCGGATTGTTCCACTGCACCCTGATGGAAACGATTATGTTGTTTCAGCGTGCCGACAGCGCGATGCAACATGCGCGACGCCAGGGCAAAACGCGGAATACCAACCCGTTCCAGTGACAGCGCGGTGCGAACGATATCCCAGGCTTGTCCTTCTTCACCCAGCATCGCGCTGGCCGGAACCATGACGTTTTCAAAGAAGACTTCGTGAATATCGCCTTCGCCGATGAGGCTGGGAATTTCCACCACCGTGATGCCAAGCGTATCCATGGGCACCAGGAAAATGGAGATACCATTTTTGCCGGCGCCCGTTCTGGCCAACAGAAAACAGGTTTCAGCTTCACCGGCATAGGACGTCCAGATCTTCTGGCCGTTGATGCAGTAGTGATCCCCTTGCCGCTCCGCTTTGGTCCGCAACGATGCCAGATCCGAGCCTGCTTCAGGTTCCGAAAAACCCTGGCACCACAGGGTTTGTCCCTGTGCCATGGGTGGAATATAGCGGTTCTGTTGCGCCGGTGTGCCATAGCGCATCAGCGTCGGGCCAATCCAGTTCACATTCATGTACTGGCCACCACGGGGTTCACCCGCCGCCCACATTTCTTCAGCCAGAATGAAGGCGGACCAGGCATCAGCGTTACGGCCGCCCCAGCGCTCGGGCCAGTGGGGAACCAGCAAGCCAGCGTCCGCCAGTTGCGCGCAAAACTGTCTGGAGAAATCGCTTTGGGAAGCCGACCCCGGACCATGGGCAATGCTTTCCCAATTATCCGGCAAATGCGTTGCCAGAAAATCCCGCACGGTCGCGCGGAAGTCTTTCTGCTGTTGATTCCACTCAAATTCCATCGGGAATTGATCCTAAAGATGACGCAATTATTTTGCCCGGCTGCGTGGCAGACCCAGTGCCCGCTCCGCAATCATGCTGCGGTGAATTTCACTGGTGCCACCGTAGATGGTCGTGCCCTGGGCATGACGATAACTGAGGTTGAGCAGGCCGGCAGCCCCTTCACGCTTGGACAGCGAATAGGGAGCGGTCAGATCCAGCAGGTCGGCAGCATCTTCCAGAAACTTCTCGGACGAGAACATTTTGGCCATGGGTCCGTAAGCCAGGTTGGGCAGCTTCTCAACGGCACTCCAGAGCGAGCGGCGCGCGATCATCTCGGTCAGGAAGAAATGCGTCATGGATTTTGCCAGGCGCTTCTGCGCCATCGGATCTTCAATCAATGGGCGCCCGCGATAACGGATTTCTCGGCAGAGTTCTGCGGCTGCATCCACCATGGCGCGCTGGTGACCGGCAAAGCTGCCGCCACCGTGTTCAAGTTCCAGTCCGGCTGACATCACTTTCAGACCGGCATCCACATCACCCAGCCGGTAGCTGTCCGGCACTTTTACGCCTTCATAGTAAGTGATGTTGGTGCGTTCTTCCTGAAAGGTATAAACCGGCTGCACTTCAACGCCAGGCGCATCGAGGGGAACGATAAACATCGTAAGTCCCTTGTGCTTGGCAACGTCGGTATTGGTGCGCGTAAGCATGATGACGTACTGCGCAATGTTGGCGCCGCTGGTAAACATTTTTGAACCATCGATACGCCAGCCATCACCATCGCGGGTGGCGCGGGTTTTTGCCGCAAACACGTCCGATCCGCAGTGAGGTTCGGAATAGCCAAGGCTGCAGATGGCTTCTCCTGAAATGATTTTGCTGAGCACATCCCGTTTCAGTTCGTCGCTGCCGAAACGACGGATCATGGTACCCACCATGGAGGTTGTGCCTACCGCATGGTGACTCCAGTTGTGCTCCTCCCAGACATGGGACAACGCGCTCATTGAATAAGGCGGTGCTGCGCGACCACCATACTCAACGGGCCAGTCGGGGAACAGCAGTTTGGCTTCAGCCAGCTTGCGATGCACGCCTGCGTCGAAACCGTCAAACGAATAGTGGGCCTTGGCTTTCAGCTCGGGTGTGAGTGTCTTGGTAAAGAATGCGTCCAGCTCGGCGGCCATTGCACGTGCCTGATCACCCAGATCGAAATCGAGGGAAACGTCCCCGGCATCCGGCAGTGCAACCGTTTCGCCACCGTAGAGTCGACGGCCACCTTCTTCCAGCAGACGTTCCGGATCGCCCAGAATCAATGACCAGTCTTTGGCGCGCAGATTGAAGAGGTGGATATCGTATTCCGTCGTTAACCCATAACCGCCGAACACATGCAGGGCGTGAACGACCGCGAGGCCTGCCGTTCTGGCGTTCCACCAGGCGGCCAGTGAAATTTCGGCGCCGGCTTCAGGTTCGGAATGGGCGATGTCATGGATGGTTTTCCAGACAAAATATTTGCCGCCGTCAATGTCGGTGATGCGATCCGCCAGCGGGTGGGAAATGGCTTGATAGGTGCCAATGGGTTGACCGAATGCTTCGCGCTCGCACGCATAGGCGGCGGCCAGTTGAACGGCTTCCCGTGACAGGCCGGAGAGAGCGGCTGCTACCAGCAGTTTCCATTCCTCGATTGCCTGGGCGAATGCGGTAAGTCCTGCTGCGTTGCTGGACAGAGTGGTTTGTGCCGCGTCAGCCAGATACAACTCGGCGAGTGGTGTCGATGCGAGATTCGCTTCGCCTCTTGAATCGGTGTCAGAACCGACGGCTGTGACGGCGTCGACCAGAACGATCTGTTTCCCGTTGCGCGCAATCACCAAGTCCGCCACGGCGCCGCCGGCAACCCATTGCACCGGCTCGTCGGCTATGTCCTGAAACGCGATGCTGACAAGGGTTTCGCCGCGCATGACCTTGTCCAGCAGCTCGGCATTGGCTTCTGCCCCCAGCAGCGCCAACAACCGGGTGGCAACGAGGGTTTCGGCAATGGGGCCGGACGCCAGCGTCCTGCCCACTTCTTCCATCAGCACTGTAGCGTCCAGCAGGCCAAGCCCCAGACCGCCGGCTTCCTCCGGAACGCGCATGGAAAAGGCGCCCATTTCCGCCAGCCCCTTCCAGAGACGCGGGTCGAATCCGCTCGGTTGTGCTGCGCGCACACGTACCTTGCTGCTTTCTTCATTCAGAAAGCGCGCAAAGTTCTCGCGCATCATGCGTTGGTCGTCCGAGAGATTTAAATTCATGGTGAGGCGACTCCCTAAATGTAACTGCAGGGGGCAAGCATGTCCTGCGGACAGGCAAGTAAAAGCGCGTGACTGCAATAGCGTTTGGCTCATGGCTGAAGCGACAGGCCTATGACTAACTGCTCAAGGCTGGCTACTGCGATCCGGCTTTTGTTCTAAGGCATGCCCCTGTTTTTGTCGTTATGCTCCTGAGTGGGAGCTGTGGGGCCGGCTTTCAAGGCAGGCCGGCTGGTGCAGTATCTGTCGGTGTTGCCAAAGCTGCTGGTATCACCAGTCAATAACCGCGAAACGCTTGAATATCGTTGTTTTTCAATGAAATCGACACTGGAAAGCCAAGTCTGCGGGGCCTGGTTTTGCTGCCGCAAACAGGACCATTTTCTGCTGAATTGATGCTATCACCCCCCACAATTACTAGTCAACAGGGTTGTTTAATAATGGATTTTGTGGCACAAAGGTTTTTGTGGGAATGAGTGCGAATCCAACCAACTAAACCAACCGATAATAAGATCAGCCAAATGCAGTCCAGGGTCAGCAGCGTGAAAGCTGCATTGGCGTATGTGAAGGTAGAACAAGAATGAGTGCGTCAAAAAAAACCGCCATCATTACGGGAGCGAATGCGGGGATTGGTTTTCAGGCAGCGTTGAAGCTCGCTGAGAAAGATACCCGGATTCTCATGGCCTGCCGGAGTGTGGAAAAGGCGAAGCAGGCCCGCCGGGATCTCCTTGCCCAGGTGCCGGGAGCCGAGGTTGAGATACTGCCGCTGGATGTATCCGAGCTGTCCTCGATAAAGGAATTTGTGGCGCGCTTCAGCGAGCAGGTTGAGACGCTGGATATATTGATCAATAACGCGGGCATCGTTACGCCGAATCTGTCGCGCAACAGCCAGGGTTATGAATTGCATCTGGCGACGAATTATCTGGGCGCCTTTGCGTTGACTGGCATGCTGCTGCCCTATTTTCGCAAGGGTTCTCCGACCCGCATCGTGAATGTCTGCAGTCTCGCCCATCGTTTTGGAAAATTTGATTTCGACGATCCCAACTGGAATAACACCACCTACAACAACTGGAAAGCCTATGCCCGCAGCAAAATTGCAACGGCAGGCTTTACCATGGAGCTGAACCGCCGCCTGCAGCAGAGTGGCAGCAATGTCATTGCCCTGAGTGCCCATCCCGGTTTTGCGGCAACGGATATGGGCAGGAAGACAGGTGCAACAACCCCCAAAACCGCGTTCGCCCAGTGGTATCAGGGAAAAATGGAAGCCTGGATCGTGGCCAAACCGGAGCAGGCTGCCGAACCTATCATTTATGCGGCCAGTGCCGAGGGTATCGGTGGCGGGGACTACTATGGCCCCACCGGTTTGTTCGAAATCAAGGGCAAAACCGGAAAAGCCCGGCTCAATCCGCTGGCAAGGGACATCGATTTCGGTAAACGGCTTTGGGCCATATCCGAATCCCTGACAGGCGCCCGTTATCTTTCCGATCTGTAGTCCGAAACGTCCAGATCCAAGTGTTCATAAGGCTGTTGCATGAAAGCAGATGGCGGTATCGAAGGTAGCACTGACAGTATTGAATCATTGCGTCAAGATGTGCGTGCCTGGTTGCGCAAGAATGTGCCCGCTGGCTGGCGCGATGCCATGACCAATGTCGGGCAGGACAGTTTTGTCGCGCTGCAAAAAGACTGGTTTGAAAAGTTGTCGCAGGCCGGTTATGCCACGCCTCACTGGCCTGAAGGCTGGCTCGGCGGTGGTCGTTCCCTGGCAGAACAGAAAGTGATTTTCGAGGAAGTGGCGCGTGCGGATGCGCCGCGGCTGATTCTCTATTTTGTGGCCCTGTATCACGCGGCCTGCACGTTGTTTGAGTGTGGTACAGACCAGCAGCGGGAAAAATATCTGCAAGGGATTCTGAAGGGTGAGATCTGGTGTCAGGGATTTTCCGAGCCTAACGCCGGTTCGGATCTGGCATCGCTGCGAACCCGGGCAGAACGGCGGGGCGATCGCTACATCATCAATGGTCAGAAAATCTGGTCGACCATGGCGCAGTACGCGGACTATTGTCTCTTGCTCGCCCGGACTGACAATTCCGGGCCGCCGCAGGCGGGTTTGACCTACCTGTTGCTGGACATGAAAGCCAAAGGCGTGTCGGTGCGACCCATCTCCCAGATTACCGGCGACGATGAATTTGCCGAGATTTTTTTCGACGACGTCGAAGTTCCCGTGGTGGATCGTGTCGGGGCGGAAGGAGAGGGCTGGGCGGTGGCGCAGGCAACCCTGGCGTCCGAGCGGGGTTTGACGCTGGTGGAGTTGACCCAGCGCATGCGCTACGCGTTGCCCATGCTCGTCAACACGATGCGCGAACGCGGCTGTCAGGATGATCCGGTGGTGCACCGTGATCTGGGCAATCTCATCGTCAACGTCGATGCGGCCTGCGCGCTTGCGGATCAGTACTTGATGAAGCGGATTTCCGGAACGGAGGAGGTCGGTGATGCTTCCATTGTCAAGCTGTGCTACGCCAAAACCCTGCGTGAGTTCTCCGCGCTGGGCGTGCGGGTGAGCGGATTGGCGGGGCAGTATTATTCAGGATTCATGCGCGGCGCTACGCAGGAAACCGGTAATTGGACGCTCGATTTCATGAATTCCTACAACTGGTCCATTGCCGGTGGCAGCAATGAGATCCAGCGCAACATTATTGCCGAGAGGATGCTTGGCATGCCCCGCGAGCCGAAGGGCTGGCAGCTGGCGGAGGGCAAGGCATGAGCGTTGAATTGACTGAACTGCAGGATTCTGCCCGGCGGGTGTTGGATGGTGCCGGATTGGCGGCGGCCGAGGAGGCAATCTGGGCCCAGATCGTTGAGCTGGGCTGGTTACTGGTGGCGGTTCCTGAAGCGCTTGGCGGTTTGGAGGCGGGCATCCCGGGAGCCAGCACCATGCACGCGGAGCTGGGGCGTCGTCTGTCCACCGCGCCCTACTTGCCGGCCATGCTGGCAGTTGATGCGATTTGCCAATCGGATCTGGTGGAGCGTGATAGCTGGCTGGAGCGTCTGGTTGGCGGCGAGCTTATAACGGCGTCGCTGGCCGAGTGTGGAATTCGCGCGAACGGCAATCGTCTTGATGGCACGTCCATTGGTGTTCAATCAGCAGATAGCGCCAGTCATATTCTGGTGTGGACCGCGTGCAATGATGTCGTTGCCCTGGTTGCACTTGATCAGCAGGGTGTCGAGATCGTTGCCAGACCCACCTGGGACCAGACCAGGCGACTGTTTGATGTGCGTTTGGCGAGCGTTGATTTGGCGGACCAGACCATTCTGGCGGAAGGGGCAGATGCCGGGGTTCTGATTCAGCGGTTACTGGCACAACGGGATTTTGCGCTGGCAGCCGATGCAATCGGTGGTGCCAGTGCGTTGCTGGATCTGACCGTTGAGCATCTGCAAACACGCGTCCAGTTCAAGCGGCCTCTGGCCATGTTTCAGGCGCTCAAGCACCGCTGCGCCGACATGAAAGCCTCCATTGCTGCGGCCGAGGCAATGCTTGCTGACGGGTTACGACGGGTGGGCGACAGCCTGGATTCCGCAGACGCAAGGCACAAGTCAATGGGTGCCAAGCTGCTGGCCACGTCGACGTTCGCGCGTGTCGCCGAAGATTGTCTGCAGTTGCATGGCGGAATCGGCATGGCAGATGAACATCCATGCCACCTGTTTCTGAAGCGTTCCTTGCTGAGCGAGCAGTTAAGTGGGTCCGCCAATGCCTATGCGGCAGAGCTGGCGCTTGGCCTGCTTGCGAACACTAAGTGATTAAGCAACAACTGATTTTGTAGGGAAAATCCGGCAGTATTGGCGAGTGGACTATCCTTTTTGCTTGCTTTATAGTAATCATCAATGGTGTTCATTAATGGCAGGATAGCAACAGCGATGCTGCCAGCTTTATCAATGGCGTCAATCTGGCCGTTGATGGTGGCTTCATGGGTGCCATGGTCACCGGGCAAGTGGATATGTCCGCCTTGATGGCCAGACAGAAATAAAAATAGTGTGAGGTGAGAGATCACGTATGCGCCCATTGCCCAGACTGGATTCAATAAACCGCGATTTTTGGACCGGTGGCGAGCAGGGTGAGCTCCGTATCATGTGCTGCAATGACTGCGGCACATTTTTCCACCCGCCACGTCCGGTGTGCCGGCATTGTCTGTCTGACCATGTCGCGACCAAAGCGGTTTCAGGCACCGGCGTAGTGGATACCTTCACCATCAATCACCAGAAATGGCACCCGAAGATGGAGGTGCCTTTTGTGATTGCGCGCGTTGAGTTGGACGACGCGCCCGGCGTTTATCTGACTACCAACATCGTGGGATGTGAGGTGAGTGAAGTTGATATCGGCGACCGGGTGCAGGTTACATTTGAAAAGCAGGACGACATTTTCCTGCCGCTTTTTGTGAAGACGGCATAGCCTGATGAACAAGAATAACGAAGCTTATATCACCGGGATTGGCCAATCCGAGATTGGTAAAAATCTGCTGCGGCATCCGTTGCTGTTGACGGTTGATGCCGTTAAAGAGGCGCTGGATGAGGCTGGCTTGTCCATCGCACAGATCGACGGCGTTTCCACTTATCCTGGACGCGTACCGCAGATGCTGGGTTTTTCACCCATCGGTGCCGACGAGCTGATCGACGCCCTCGGTATCAAGGCGACTTGGTATGCCGGCGGCGGAGAGATCAGTTCGCAACTGGGTGCCGTGGTGGCGGCGGTCGGTGCCATTCGCACCGGCCAGGCGCGTCACGTCATTTGTTATCGCACCGTATATGAAGCAGCTGCTCTGGCGCGTCCCGAGGAATATCCCATGCAGCGGCGCGATCGGGTGGAAGGCTCGGCGCAGTGGACAGCACCGTTCAATGCCTTGTCGCCTGCAACCTGGTTTGCGCAGTACGCGATGCGGCATGTCAAAAAATACCGTTTGACCCGTGAGCAGCTGGCGCAGATTGCCCTGACGGATCGGGCCAATGCGCTGCTCAATCCGCGTGCCCTGGTGCGCGAGCCGTTGACGATGGATGAGTATCTGTCGTCGCGCATGGTGGCTGAGCCACTCTGTCTGCTTGATTGCGATCGCTACACTGACGCCTCGACGGTCCTGATTGTCTCGGCGGGAGAAGCCCTCGACGAAGTGAAATGTACGCCGATTCGCATTGCCGCGATGGCGGGTAGTGTGGATCGCCACAGCTGGGACCAGGCGGAATGGATGGCCTCCTATGCGACCGGCCGGGATTTGTGGAAGCGAACCGACTACAAACCTGCCGATGTCGACACCGCGCAACTTTACGACGGTTTCAGTTTTCTCGCACTTACCTGGCTGGAAGCCCTGGGCTTCTGTGATGTAGGGGAAGGCGGGCGATTCATCGAAGGCGGCAAGCGTATCGCACTGGATGGTGAATTACCTTTGAATACGTTTGGTGGCCAGATCGCAGGCGGTCGTCTGCACGGTTTTGGTTTTGCCCATGAAGCGGTCGTGCAATTGCGTGGTTTGGGTGGCGAGCGCCAGATCAAAGGCAATCCCAAGGTCGCTGTCGCAACATCGGGAGGCGGGCCGCTCGCAACGGCACTGCTTCTCGCGCGGGATTGATCAAGGTGACGCAGCAGCACACGGGGTTCTGGCGTCGCTTCCGGTTGACGCCTTCGCCAAATGCCGTGCAGGCAGAAGTGGAAGATGATTTCCACTGCATGAGTGTCGTTGTACATCATGACGGCGAAAAGGCGCTGCGAATTGTACCTGATATGCGCCGCGCACCCTGGTCGACCTGTCCGGGCGCGGCCGATGGTCTGGTGCAAACATTTACCGGTGTTGCGTTGGCCCTGTTTCACAAGCGCGGGGAAAAAAAGGCGAACTGCACCCATTTGTACGATCTGGCGCTGTTGGCGGCGAGTCATGCGACGGATCAGACACAGACGATCTATGACGTTCTGGTTTCAGATCCAATTGATAACCAGCGTCGCGCCGAAGTGCGCCGGAATGATGAAACGCTGCTGACCTGGATCGAGTCAGGTTTCCAGATTGTGAAGCCGGATGAAGCGGCAGGCATAAGGCTGGACAAGTTGCGGTCCTGGATCGAAACCCTGGAACCCGCGCTGCAGGAACCGGCCCGCCTGCTGCAGTGGGGCAACATGCTGGCGAACGGCCGGATTATCCCGCTGGAGAAGCAGTCGGATGCCACCGGAATGCCGCCAAGCTGTTACACCTTTCAGCCCGAACGGGCGGTAGTGGCAAAACGGGTTGGCAAGATACGGGATTTCAGCCGCAGGGCAGGGCGCCCGCTCGACGAATGCAAGACTGTTGTTTGACTGAGAACCGGCTGTTTGACAGAGAACATTGAACCCAGAATTCTCCAACGACAAAACAAATAAGAGTTTGAAAAATAGAACTCAAGTAGAGACAAACCCAGAGGATAGAATCATGGAAATGAACGATATGGTGATCATTAGCGTTGATGATCACATTACCGAGCCACCTGATATGTTTGACAAGCATTTGTCGGCAGATGATCTGAAAACTGCCCCCAAATTCAATACCGATAAAGATGGCAAGAGCTACTGGACATACCAGGGTATGTACATGCCGTCAGTGGGACTTAACGCGGTGGTTGGTCGTCCTCTGGAAGAGTACGGCATGGAACCCAATTCGCTGGAAGAAATGCGCAAAGGTGTTTACAACGTTCACGCCCGCATCGATGACATGAACGTCAATGGTGTGGCGGCGTCGCTCAACTTCGGTACCTGCGTCGGTTTCGATGGTGGCCGTTTTCACAAGGCAGCAGACAAGAAGCTGGCACTGAAACACCTGCGCGCCTATAACGACTGGCATATCGATGAATGGTGTGGTGCGTATCCCGGCCGCTTTATTCCTTGTGGCCTGTTGCCCACCTGGGACATGGATGCAACAGTCGCTGAAATCAAGCGTATTGCCGCGAAAGGTTGCACGGCCGTTTCCATCAACGAGAACCCGACCAAGCAGGAATTGCCCAGCGTTCATAACGCGTACTGGAATCCGATGTGGAAGGCAATCGCCGAGCATGACATTACCTTGTGTCTGCATATCGGTGCAGGTAATCCGGTTCCTCATGCTTCAATGGAAACACCGATCGAGGCGTGGATCACCACCATGCCGTTGTCCAGTGCGGTTGGCGCAGCGGACTGGTTGCATCTTACCGCACTGCATGAGTACAACCTGAAGATCGCCTTGTCGGAAGCCAGCATTGGCTGGGTGCCATACTTCATGGAGCGCGCGGATTTTGCCCACTCCCGCCACAAGTTCTGGACCCACAATCACTTCAACGGGATGCTGCCGAGCGAAGTGTTCAAGAAGCACTTCATGCTGTGCTTTATCGACGATCCGTATGGTTTGAAAAACCTGGACGAGCTTAATGAGGATCTCATCGCGTACGAGTGCGACTATCCTCACTCCGATACCCTGTGGCCGGAATGTCCGGAACACCTGTGGAAAACGATCAAGCATCTGAAGGACGAACAGATCAACAAGATCACGCATCTGAACGCGATGAAGTGGTTTAACTTCGACCCCTTCAAGCACGTCAAGAAGCAGAATCTGACAGTGGGCGCTCTGCGTGTGCAGGCTGCGAAGGACAAGGTCGATACCACGCCGACCTCTTACGGTGGTGCAGCGCCACTGGCGGCAGGTGAAGTCCCGCGGCGGATTACGTCCGGCGATTTGATGAAGATGTTTGCGCATCATGCGCAGGAAGGCACCAAGAAAGTTCAGGCGGGTTGATCGAACGAAACGGGAGCCAAGGCTCCCGTTTTCTATTTAACATCAGGGCGTCGTCCATCCTTGATGGCCGTTTCGACGAGATCGATAAGCCAAGTGAGGGTTTCCACGGACTGTTCGGAATTGAAATTCCAGGCATTGAGCAGGCGTTCAAAGGTTGACGGTTGCCAGAAGATATCCAGACTGGCTGTCACTATCTGTTGTTGTGCCTCCGACCAGCCGGGCGTTGCCTCAACCACGGAACGCAGTAACGCTACCCGCCGTTCCTGATCGACACTGCTGAACGATGGATCTTCAGGCTCCTTTGATTTGGCGGAAAAAGACAGCATGTAGCGAAACAGGACCTTGATGGTTGCGGTGAATTCGGCCAGCGACAAGGCATTCAGATTGATCCCGGATTCTTTCACCAGTCGTTGCATGACCGCATCCTTGAGTGCCTGCTCCGTCGAAAAATAGCGGTAGACTGTGCGTTCGCTGATTCCCGCACACTCGCCAACTGCACGGAAGGTCAGGTTCTTCCAGTCCCACGCCGGGAATTCGTGGGCCAGTTTCACGCCACTGCTGATGATGAGTTCACGCGTCTCGTTGCTTTGCTGCTGACGTACTGCGCTGTTGTAGGCGCGTTTTTCGGCAGCCGGCTTTTTTGCTGTTTTGTTGTCTTCGGTCGCGGCAGGTGTTTTTGCATTTTTCTTGGATGTGGATCGAGACTTCATTCTGAATGGATCTCTCTTGGCTGGCTTGCAGAATAATCCCAAATTCCGTAGATGAATGCAAAATCAGGGCATTGGACGCCTCAGCAACGCCTAATGAACAACGATGTTGGATATAGTTTAATGATGGTATAGTTGTATCCAATGCGCAAACCGCCGTAAACGTCCTACGGAATTCATACAGGAGAAAAATAATATGTCCGAAGCGTTCATCATCGATGCCGTCCGTACTCCGCGTGGTATTGGCAAAATGGACAAGGGTGCGTTGGCCAACATGCATCCGCAGCATTTGGCCGTTGTGGTCCTCAAGGCGTTGCAGGAACGCAACAATATCAACACGGCGGAGCTGGACGATGTTATCTGGGGAACCAGCGCACAGAAAGGCAAACAGGGCGGCGATCTGGGCCGCATGGCTGCGCTTGATGCCGGTTTTGATGTCAGGGCCAGTGGCGTTACGTTGGACCGGTTTTGCGGTAGCGGGTTGACGGCTGCCAACCTCGCCGCCGGTCAGCTGAAATCCGGTTTTGAAGACGTGATTATTGCGGGTGGCACAGAGATGATGTCGCTGATCACTGCACTCAGCAAGCAGGAAATGGAAGCGGGATTTAAATCCCTGGGTATTGGCACCGGCAATGCCCGCCTGCAGGCGCGTCACCCGCAGTCGCACCAGGGATTGTGTGCCGATGCCATTGCGTCGATGGAAGGTATCGATCGCGCAGCGCTGGATGCCTTTGCGCTGGAAAGCCAGCGTCGGGCCGCACTGGCCATTGAGGAGGGGCGTTTTGACAGGTCGATCGTGCCCGTTATTGATGACAGCGGAAAAGTGATTCTTGCCCGTGACGAATATCCGCGCCCGCAAACCACGGCGGCTGACCTGGCCGCGCTGCAGCCGAGTTTCATCAAGGTTGCGGATTTGCCGGCCGACCGCGACGGCACGACCTACCGTCAGCTCATTAACCGGCGTTATCCCGATCTCAAAATTGAGCATTTCCATCACGCGGGAAATTCATCAGGCGTTGTGGATGGCGCGGCCGGTCTGCTGATGGCCTCCAAGGCCTATGCGCAAAAGCAGGGCTGGAAGCCCCGTGCGCGGGTGGTGGCGACGGCCAATATGGGGGGCGATCCTACTCTGATGCTGAATGCTCCGGTGCCAGCAGCACTGAAGGTGCTGGCCAAAGCGGGCTTGACGCCTGCCGATATCGATCTGTGGGAAGTCAACGAAGCGTTTGCCGTGGTCGTTGAGAAATTTATCCGCGATCTGAAAATCGACCGTGACAAGATCAACGTCAATGGCGGTGCAATTGCGCTGGGTCACCCCATCGGCGCGACCGGTGCGATTCTGATTGGAACTGTGCTGGACGAGCTTGAACGCCGTGATATGAAGCGCGGTTTGATTACGATGTGCGCTGCGGGCGGCATGGCGCCTGCGATCATCATCGAGCGGGTTTAGTCGTTGGATGAGTGACAGTCTTCAGGCAGGAGAAGTGCTATTCCTGCTCTTGCCCGAGGACTGCCAATGTTCAGGCAAAAAGAAGCCGCCTCAGCGCCGATTTGAATACTCAATTCGACGCTGAAGCGGTTTTTTTTGTGGGCGACGTCAGTTGCTGAACAGTTTGCGAATCTCGCGGCGCAGCAATTTACCCATTTCGTTGTAGGGCAGTGCGTTCAGCACCGCAATGCGTTCCGGAACTCGCGAAGAGCGCAGACGATCCTTGATCAAGCCGCGCAACTCGCTGTCGCTGGGGGTAGCACAGTCGGGTTTGATGGCTATCGCGATTCCGACGGCTTCGCCCCACTCGGTGGAGGGGACCGCCACTGCCGCTGCGTCTGCGATTGATGGATGCGTCAGCAGGACATCTTCGATTTCGCCGGGTGAAATATTTTCGCCACCGCGCACGATCACGTCGTCAGCACGTCCGGCCAGAAACAGGAAACCTTCTTCATCCAGCCAGCCTGCATCGCGGGTTGGGAACCAGCCAGCGGAATCCAGCGCTGAGCGTTCACGGTATTCGCCCGACACCTGTTCACCGCGCACGTAGATTTCGCCCCGCTCGCCAGCAGGAAGACGCTTGCCTTCCTCGTCACGAATTTCCAGCTCGATCGTCGGCAGTGGACGGCCTACGGAACCGAGACGGGCGCGAACCGCAGGATCAGTGGAAGCATAGGCGGTTCTGTGGTCCTCCGGCCCCAGCAAGGCGATGGTGGAACTGGTTTCCGTCAGGCCGTAGGCATTGGTGAAGCCGCATTTCGGAAACAGCCGCATGGCCTGTTCGATTACGACGACCGGCATGGGTCCGCCACCATAAGCAATCGCCTGCAGCGACGACAGGTCGGCTTTCGCGCCTTCTTCCATGCGCGCGATAATGCGGGACAGCATCGTGGGCACGACAAAGGCATTGCTGGCGCGTTCCTCGCTGGCAAGCGTCAGCCAGCTATCCGGATCAAACGCTGGCAGCAGCAGGATTTTGCGCATGGCATAAATAGAGCTGAGCAACGCTGCGATTCCGGCAATATGATAGGGCGGAACGCATACCAGACTGGCTTCTTCAGGTGATGCCGAACCAAATTCGACGGTGCCCAGGATGTAGGACAGCAGATTGGCATGTTTCAGCAGTGCCGCCTTGGGTGCAGACGTGGTACCGCTGGTAAAGATCTGCGCGGCAATGCCACCGTCTTCCTGCTCTGGCTCGACAAAGGGTTCAGCTACGGCTTCGGCAGCGGAAACGAAATCGGCCCGCTTGAGACACGCGTGATGGCCGTCGGGATTGAGACGCTGAATGCGTTCCACATCACCGATTGCGTACGCCGGTGCAATCCGACTCAGCAATGCCGCGAGGTCTGCATCGGCAAGCCGGTAATTCAGTGGCACATAGGGAACGCCGGCCAGCGCTGCGCCAAACAGGGCGATGGGCGTAGCCTCGCTGCTCTCATCAAGCAGAGCCACAAATTGGCAACCGCTCTGCGCGATGTTGGTGGCTGCTCCCTGTGCAGCTTGCCAAAGTTCGCTGTAGCTCCAGCGCCGACCGCTACAGACCAGCGCAATACGATCCGGCTCGGCGTCCGCCGCCATTTGCAGAAACAGTGAAATATTCATGGGCAGGCCTTCAGTCGGATGATGGTAAAGGTTTGCTGTCCTTGATCTGCAGTGGCGTTCCGCCAATTGACAGTGAGCCTTTGCCGGCTTTGACGCAGAGCAGCTCAACCGTACTGTCAGCATTGACGTAGCGCTTGCCCATTTTGGTGCCTTCAGCGAACGCTGCATCCAGATCGGCCCGTGCTGCCGGGGCGGTATCTGACATGGGCTTGCCGCCGCAGTCCACCGCAATATTGGTTCCCTTGATAACCATCACTTCTGTATCGCAAACTGCGCTTTTCAGTTTTGTTCCAGGCTTCATAATGCTCTCGTTATCGTTGCTCTTTTTAGCGTTGATCTTGTTCTTGCGCTGATCTTTTTATGGCGTTCTTCAGGCGATTGCACCGCTCGACTTCAACTGCTCAATGCGTTCCCATTCCACGCCCAATTCCATGAGATAGGTTTCGGTATGCTCCGATGCCTGTGGCGCGCGGGTATTTTTTACGGGTTCATGATTGAATTGAACCGGGCCGCGTACCAGTTTGATCGGATCGCCGCCGTCGACGGATTCGACTTCGAACAGCATGTCGTTGGCCAGAGCCTGATCGTCGCTGGCGAGGTCCAGCAGGCTTTGGACGGGAGCCCATTGGCCTTTCATGGTTTTGAGGTGCTGGCGCCAGTATTCGAATGGCTTGCTGGCAAAGGCTTTCGCCATGAGATCGCTGGCATCGCTCCAGTTGCGCATCAGGGATTCGACAGTGGAGAACCGGCTGTCATCCGCTGCTTCGGGAATGCCGAGGTGCGCAAAGGTGTCGCGGATATAGGCGCCAGGAGTGAGGATACACAGATTGATGGTGCCGCCATCGGAGGTTGAATAATTGCCGGTGAAGGGGTTGCCCGGATTGCCGCCTGAGCGGGGCATGCGATTGCGCATGACTTCCCGTTTTTCGATAAACAGATCGACTGCCGAGCCCGCCGCCCACCAGGCCGTGCTGAGCAGCGACACATCCACTTCGGATGCTTCGCCGGTTTGGGCCCGATGAAACAGTGCTGCCGCAATGCCACCGGCGATATTCATGCCGCCAATGGAGTCGCCAAATGCGGCAATTCCCTGTGGCAGGGGCTGGCCCAGTTCAGCGGGGGACATCGAGAAACCAACGCCGCTGCGGGACCAGAATGCGGTGCCATCGAAGCCGCCGACATCGCGCTCGGGCCCCTTGTCGCCATAGGCGCTGCCGCGTGCATAAATGATCTTGGGATTCACCGCACGGATATGTTCAAGATCGATTTTCAGTTTCTGCCGTTGAAAGGGCAGATAGTTGGTAAGAAACACATCGGCCGTTTTGGCGATTTCATAGATCAGCTCGACACCTTCCGGATTGGATATGTCGATGCCAACGCTGCGTTTGCCGCGATTGGCGTGTTCCATCATGGTGTTGCGTTGCGGGTCGATTTTCATCCCGCCCATATTGATGAATCCGCGTTGCGTATCGCCACGAACAGGGTGTTCAATCTTGACTACATCCGCGCCCCAGTCAGCCAGAATGGCGCCAGCAGCAGGTACAAAGGTAAATTGCGCTACCTCAAGGACTTTCACGCCTTTCATTACTTGGGTCATAGGTTTTCCCCGTTCCTCTGCAGGTGCACGTCTAGCGATGAAGACGTTGGATTTGGAAGAATTATTCAAGGTATAATACTAAACAACAACAGTGTTGTATATAATGAGTTGCCGCAGCAGAACTGCCCCATATGATTTGCTGCTTATGGCTGTAACCCATTGAAGTGGTTATAGATATTCAAGCCCCACTTCACAAGAAATTTCCGGAGGATTTTGTGCCATGAACATTGATTCCACTCTTGCCGCGGTGGTGACGGGCGGTGCGTCCGGACTGGGTCTGGCGACTGTTAAAGCCTTGAGGGCGCAGGGGGTTAAGGTTGCAATATTCGACCTGAACAAGGACATCGGAGAGAAGGTGGCGGAGGAAACCGGCGCTGTTTTTTGCCAGTGCGATGTGCTGTCTGACGAAAGCGTCGACAACGCCTTTGCACAGGCCCGCGAAGTCAATGGTCAGGAACGCGTGCTGGTCTGCTGCGCCGGTGGTGGCAACGCCATTCCCACCGCCCGTCGTGACAAGAAAACCGGTGAGATCAAGATATTTCCAACCGATCAGTTTGAATGGGTGCTGCGGCTGAATACCGTTGGTACTTTCCGTTGTATCACGCGCGCGGCAGCCGGCATGATGGCGGGTGAACCGGTCGATGAAGAGCGTGGTGTGATTGTGAATACCGCATCGGCAGCGGCTACCGACGGTCAGATGGGGCAGGCGGCTTATTCTGCTGCGAAGGCCGCTATTGTGGGCATGACGCTCACCATTGCGCGCGATCTGTCGCGCGAGAATATTCGGGTCAACACCATTCAGCCCGGGATTTTCGATACGCCGGCCATGGCCAGGGCGCCGCAGGAAATGAAGGATGCACTGGGTGCCATGGTGCCTTACCCGCGTCGGCTTGGACACCCGGACGAATTTGCCAGCATGGTGCTGGAGATGATTCGCAACTGTTACATCAACGGTGAAACGGTTCGTCTGGATGGCGCCATCCGGATGCAGCCACGCTGATTTCCCACGCATCCTAACTAGCTGCTTACGTACAAACATAAATACAAATACAGCCAGATCAGAGAGGATTATGGTCATGACAAATGAAGCCACCGTTTCCAGCCCCGTCACCTACGCAACCGAAGGTGCGGTGGCGATAATCAGCCTGAACCGTCCCCAGCAGGCCAATGCGCAAAACAAGGAACTGCTGATTGAACTCGACAAAGCCTGGGACCGCGCCGCCGAAGACGATCAGGTCAAGGTGATCGTGCTGCGTGCCAACGGCAAGCATTTTTCATCGGGACACGATCTGTCGAATACCAATGCCGCAGCCCAGTTCGAGCAGGACAAGGCTGAGTCCGGCATGATGAAGCTGTACATGCACGAACGTAAACACTTTCTGGGTTTCTGCCGCAAGTGGCGCGATATTCCCAAGCCGTCGATTGCTGTTGTGCAGGGTTCCTGTATTGCGGCGGGCATGATGCTGTGCTGGCCTTGCGATCTTATTCTGGCGGCGGACAATGCAGTGTTTCGTGATCCGGTGGTGATGATGGGTATCGGCGGCGTGGAATATCACGGCCACACCTGGGAATTCGGCCCGCGCAAGGCCAAGGAGATGCTGTTTACTGCGTCTTCCATCACGGCTGAGGAAGCGCGCGAACTGGGGATGGTGAATCGTGTGATCCCGCTGGCGGAGCTGGACTCCCAGGCGATGGAGCTTGCCCAGCAGATCGCCAAGATGCCGGCGTTTGGACTCGCCATGGCAAAACGTGCGGTCAACCAGACGCTGGATATCATGGGTCAGTATGCGGCAACCCAGTCGGTGTTCGACATCCACTCGCTGGGGCATGGCAATGCGGTGGCCCAGTGCGGATTCCCGGTATTGGTGGATCTGGAAAAATTGAAACAGGCTGGCAAAAAGCCGCAATGATGTGGTCGGCAAAAGCCGACCAGCGTAACAAGCCGAATAAGGGATTGAGCAATGATGAGTACATTTTCCGATAAGGTTGTGGTTGTCACCGGTGCAGCCGGCGGGCTTGGGCAGAGTATTGCAGGCTACTTTCGCAGGGCGGGCGCCGAACTGGCGTTGATCGATTTCAGTGAAGAACTGTTGCAGAAAGTATTTCCTGAAAGCGATGAAGGAAATGAAATTCTTCTGGCTTGCGACCTTACCAAAAAGGAATCCACCAGCGATGCGTTCGCCAAAATCATCAAGCGGTTTGGGCGCATTGATGTTCTGGCGAATATCGCCGGTGGTTTTGTCATGGGTGAAGCCGTGCATGAGACATCCGACGCAACCTGGAACTTTATGTTCAATCTCAACACCCGTTCCATCGTCAACACGGCGGCAGCAACGGTTCCTGTCATGCTGAAGCAGGGTGGTGGCAAGATCATCAATGTGTCGTCAGCCTCTTCGCAAAAAGGGGTGGGGCAAATGGGGGCGTATATCGCATCCAAGAGTGCCGTTTCGCGCTTGACGGAGAGCATGGCAGATGAGTTGCGCGGCAAGAACATCAATGTGAACTGCATCATGCCGTCCATCATTGACACGCCGGCGAATCGCAAAAGCATGCCCGGCGCGGATTTCAGCAAGTGGGTGAAACCGGATGATCTGGCGAGTGTGGTTGGATTCCTGGCCTCGGATGCAAGCATTGCGGTGCACGGAGCGGGAATTCCCGTCGTCGGACTGGTTTAATGTGACTTATTTGGCGTGACTTGATTTGGCAGGATTATGGTATCGAGCGGACTCCATCAACTCAGTGCAGCGGTGCTTGGCCGGGCCCAGGATGATCATGCCATTGAATTTGAAAAGCACTGGTATACCTGGGGTGACCTGAGGCGGGTTGCCAGTTTGGTGACGGAGTTGATCGCTGAAAGTGGCGCCGCTGCCAACGCCAAGGTGGTGTTGGTAGCGAAAAACAGGCCGTCGGCAATAGCGGCCTATTTGGGGTTGATGGAGAAACGCTATTCGTTCCGCCTGGTGTACCCATTTCAGTCCTCCACCGCCATGGCTCGCGAGATTGAACTCATCAAGCCAGCCGTTGTGATTGCGGCAGAAGAAACCTTCGACAACGAAATGGTCGCGGCGCTTGCATCCAATGGAATAGCGGCAATTGCATTATCGCAAAAGGATGCGGTTCTGGTTGCGGGCCTTGAACGATCCACCATCGACGCTGCAATCTCGGATACTCCGATCATCGAGATTCATACCAGCGGCACGACTGGCGCTCCCAAGCCATTTGAATTTTCATACGAAACCATTGCTACCCACATTGTTGGAGGACGTCCGACGCCTTCCTCTGCGGGAGCCAATCCTCAGCTGCTGCCGCCAGTTCTGATGTATTTTCCTGCCGGGAATATCACGGGGCTCCACTCCACAATTGCGCCGCTATTGCGAGGGCAGCGTGGTGTGTTGCTGGATCGTTTCAGTGTTGAAGGTTGGCATGATCATCTGAAACGATTCCGGCCCGCTGCTGGTGGATTACCGCCTTCCGGTGTGCAGACGATTCTGGATGCAGACCTGCCGCGGGAGGATTTTGCTTCCCTGAAAATGATCGGCACGGGTTCGGCGCCCCTTGATCCCGCAGTGCACAAAGCGTTCGAGGAGCGTTATGGCGTTCCGATTCTGCTGGCCTATGGTGCGACGGAATTTGGTGGGCCTGTAACCAGCATGACGCCCGAAATTTATGCCGTCTGGGGCGAAAAAAAGCTGGGCAGTGTTGGCAAGCCATTTCCCGGCGCTCACGTCAGGGTGATTGATCCGGATACCAATGCAGTATTGCCCGCCGGGACCATGGGTGTGCTGGAAGTGGTTTCCCCCCGCATGGGGCCGGAATGGATTCGCACTTCGGACATCGCTTATCTGGATGAGGATGGATTTCTGTTTCTTTGCGGCAGGGCGGATGGAGCGATCATGCGCGGTGGCTTCAAGGTGTTGCCGGAAACCATCGAAAAAGCTCTGTTGCAACATCCCGCCATTTCAGCAGCAGGTGTTATTGGCGTTACGGATCACCGGCTTGGCCAGGTGCCTGCCGCCGCCATTCAGCTCAAAGCCGGTGTGAAAGAACCCACCTTTGCCGATCTGGAGCAACACTTGCGTCAGCTGCTCGCAGCGACTCACATTCCGGTCAAATGGAAATATGTCAACGAGCTTCCGCGCACGGCTTCTTACAAGGTGCATCTGCCCACGTTACGCAAACTGTTTGAATAGCGGTCAGCGATTTTTTCCAAACGGCATTCCCCGCTGTTGAGGCCCGGTTTTCCGTGGAGTGAAATAAAACAATGAAAAACATTGCCATTATCACGGGCGGGGCCGGGGGGATGGGTCTTGCCACGGCAAAGGTGCTGGGGTCGGATCATCATGTGATTATCTGCGATATCAACCAGAAAAAGCTGGATGCTGCCATCGCCGAACTGAAACAGCACCACATCAGTTGCGATTCTGTGGTGTGTGATATTTCCAATCGCGATTCCGTGGACGCGTTGTTCAAATTTGCCACGAGTCAGGGCCGTGTTGGAGCCGTGATTCACACGGCGGGTTTGAGTCCGCAGATGCAAGGCCCGGATATCATCATGAAGGTCAATACGCTGGGGACGATCAATATCACCGAGGCCGCCTATGAGATTGCGTCGGATGGCTTTGCGCTGGTGAATGTGGCTTCCATGGCGGCGTACCTGATGCCAGGGTTTTTGATTCCAAAACGTGCTTTTGCCCACGCCTGTTCCAATGTGGATGTCTTGCTTAAAAAAGCGCTGTTTCCCTGCCGCTTCATGCCGAAAGGTTTGTACCGTAACGGTCTGGCGTATTCGATCAGCAAAAGCTTTGTCATCTGGTACAGCAGAAAGAACGCAGCAAGGTTTGGGGAGAAGAATGCCAGGACACTTTCCGTTTCTCCCGGATCTTTTGATACCGAGATGGGGCGGCTGGAGAAAGTGAGCGGCTCCGAGGAAATGCTGAAAAAGGCCGCCTTGAAACGATTTGGCCGGCCGGAGGAAATCGCGGCGTTACTGGCCTTCTGTGCCAGTGATAAAGCCAGCTATCTGACCGGTGTGGATATTCTGTGTGACGGTGGAGTGATTGCCTCCAAAGGGTAGCCGATTGTTGAAAAGCGGCTGCGGCGGCGAATTTGATCCCGGTGAAATGTACAGGCTGTAAAATTGGGGAAGCATCGATGTCAGACACTGCTATTGGCCGGAAGAATTTTTGTTTTGATCTCAATCTGTCATCCAGGCTGGTTGATCCGGAGCGCTGTTTGATGATCGCTCCGTTAACCAATGAGATCCGTGCGCAGAACCAGTCCTGCAGACTGGGTGTGCTGGTCACGATGGTGGATGTTGCCGGTTCCGATCCGGTGTTGGCCGCCTGGAGTCCTGACTGGACGGCTACCCAGGACCTGTCAGTGCATGCCGCGGGTCCTTTGACAGACGGCCCTGTTTTGGTCGATGCGAGACTGCTGCGTCGCGGCAAAAAAGTCATTTTTGTTGCTGTCGACATCTACGATGGTCACGGCGTTACGGACCTTGATGAACTGCAGGCAAGTCTTGATGGCACTTGTGCCGGGCAGTCACCGCTGACGCTGGCTGCAAAAAGTCTGGTGACATTTACCAGAATCCCCCGCACCGGAGCAAGCGGGATGGACGAGTACGATCCGAAGAAATGGATGGGTGCGGTACGGAACAGGACATCAGACCATTACAATGAAGCTGCGCTGGATGACCGCATCGGCCTGAAAGTGTGTAATGCGGGAGCGGGAATAGTCGAGGTTGCGCTGACGCCCTACGTGGGCAACAGTATTGGCACGATCAGCGGCGGTGTGCAGGCCATTACCATGGAAGCTGCCGCCAACGCCATGCGGCCTGGCATGACCGCGACCGATATCCAGATCCACTTCTTGTCCCAATTGAAAGTGGGGCCGTCGCGAACCCGGGGAACCATTGTCAGAGACGCCCGGGATCACAGTGTCGTTTTGATTGAATTGCTGGATGCCGGTGCAGGCGACAAGCTGCTCGCAACCGCCACGCTGACCTTGCAACGGCTGTCGTAACTATTTCGCGTTTGTCACACGCAAACTTCTATCCAGTCATCTACTACGCGCACTTCATAAGTCGGAATGGGTTTGGTGGCGGGCAGGCAGGTGGCTTTTCCGGTTGCAAGATCAAACTGGGCCCCATGCAGCGGGCAGGTGATTTTGCAATTGCGCACCCGCCCCGCATGGAGGAATTTGTCCTGATGGGAGCAGACGTTGGAAACCGCAAACAGCCGGCCCTGCGTGTGACACACCAGGACCATGGTGTCGTTGATTTTCTTCGCCCGCTTGGAACCATCAGGAAGCGCTGAGGCTTCACAAAAACGTGCAAATTCTTTAGACAAAATCAAATTCCTGCCGTTAGCTGTTGACGTACTTGTCCACTGTGTTTTCAAAGTGACGAATACGGATTTCCTGATAGTTGCCCAGCGTAATTCCTTTCTTTGCACTGGCTTCCAGGCCTTCCTGTTCCAGCAGCAGGTTCTCGGTGTCCTGGTCGAGGATGGCACCGAATCCGGGGTCCATGCCTTCAGCTTCCGTGAAGGATTGGTGTTCTTCCAGACGAACCTCGCATGCCGGTTCCGGACGTTTGCCGTCCTTGGGTACCGGACGCAGGAAGAAAACTTCATACAGGCATTTGCGATGATCGCCTTTCACCGGGCGGAAGCGATACACCATCGGCAGGGAAATGCCGGGGAACAGGAAAGTATTGGGAAATACGGTGTAGGAGAAGCAATCCAGCAGTTCGGAATCAGATACGTTGCTCAGGTCGGTGTTGGTCGCCTTTTCGAACATGCTGCGCATCATGTCTGCCATGCGCTGACGTGCGGTTTCACCTTCCTTCAGTTTGCGGTCCGCGCCTTGCAGTAAGGAGCTGTCACCCACGGTGAACTGGTCCAGTACATCCTGTTCGGAGATGCGACCTTTCAGGTGGGGGCTGACAACACCCAGCGTCGAGATAAACCGGTCGACGTGCTCACCGTACGTATCGTATTGGGAATTGGCATCGCCATTGGAAGGTGCCACCTGCGGATGGGTTTCCAGTACATGGTAAGCTTCCATGAACGCTTCGATGGTCAGCTTCCAGTTGGCCGGAATAACCTTGGCGACATGCGCAACGATATAGCGGTCTTCCAGTTTCCACTTGCTGATATGAGCCATCGCCGCCGGGCCGATATAGTCAGGCAGAGAAGGGGCATTTTTGTCCATATTGATAAAGACGAAACCACCCAGCGTTTCAACACGTGCCTCGGGCAGGGACAAGTTGTTGCGATCCACATGGGGAAAGTCCCAGTCGCATACGACGTTTTTATTGGTGCCGTCGATATTCCAGGACCAGCCATGGAACGGGCAGCGGAATTCGTTGGCGCAGCCTTCGGTACCTGACGCGCGCAGTTTGGTGCCCCGGTGCAGGCACGCATTGTAATAGGCGCGGATTTCGTCTTTGGCTACGCGGGTGACGATGAAGGAGTAGTGTTCCAGATCATAGACATAATAGTCGCCCACTGCTGGAATGTGTTCTTCGCGGCAGGCAAACTGCCAGGTTTTTTTCCAGAGGGTATTCAGCTCTTTCTTGGCGAATGCGGGATCCGTGTAACGATCGGTGGAAATGTCCTCGTCGCCGAGGAACTGATAGGACTCGGAGCGGACCCAATCCGGTGCGCCTACCTTGTCCCTTGCGATAATGTCCTGGGTGCTGGGAGCATTTGGGCAACGTGCTTCGCCGTTGCTGATTTTGATTTTTACTGTCATTGCAGTCTCTCCGGAATCTTCTTGCGTTCAATCGGCTCAGCCGGCGGCGACGGTGTTCTTGTGGAGCGACCCGCCTTTCATGATGAGCTTGAGGTTGCTGGCATTGACCACCACTGCAGGATCTGCAATCGGATCACCCTTCACCAGCAGCAGGTCGGCCAGATAGCCTTCCTTGATCAGCCCGAGTTTTTCGTCTGTGCCTATCGTCATCATGGCACCGCCGTTGGCCGTGGCGCACACCAGTGCTTCCTTGGGGGAATAGCCAAAATACTGGACGAAAAATCCGATGTCGCGCGCGTTGGTGCCGTTGTGGCTCCAGGCAAATCCGTAGTCGCCGCCGATGGTGTGGCGGATGCCGCGCTTGCGCAGTGCGTTGTGGGTGTCCTGCGATGCTTCCAGCAGGCGGTCGATCTGCATGGCCCGCGCAATGGCGTTGCTCATGTAGGGTTCGGCTTCATGCAGCAGCGTGTGGAACAGGCTGACGGTGGGAACCACGAATACGCGGTCTTTGGCTTCCTCGAACATGTCGAGGGCTTCTTCGTCGGTGAACTCGCAGTGAAACAGCGCATCGACACCGGCCCGCAGACACACTTTTGCACCTTCAATGGAACGTACGTGAGCGTTGACCCTGCGACCATAGGCATGGGCTGTATCCACCGCCATTTTGACTTCTTCAAACGTCATCGGTGTGGTGTTCGCGGGTGTGCCGGGATAGAAGGGATCACCGGAAACATCGAGCTTGATGTTGTCGCAACCTTCGCGGCAGGCCAGTCGCACGGCCTTGCGCATTTCCTCGGGGCCATCAACGATGATGGACGGGCCGCCGGGGCGTGGATCGTGCAATCGGCTTTCGTCGCCCATGGCGCCAGTCACGGAGATTTCCAGCGAACCGGCGCGGATGCGGGGGCCTTTAAGGTGGCCGGCGTTGACCGCATTGCGGACCGCAACGCCCAGCCGCAGTTTGGCTTCTGATGCGCCCCAGGCACTGGTAAAACCCTGGTCCAGCAAACGCTCAGCCACCCGTGCGGTCAGCAGCGTGTGTTCTTCCGGTGGCGGTGTGATCAGATCGGCGGTGCAGGTGACGTTGTCAAATGACAGGTGTGCGTGGCCTTCGGTCATGCCCGGCATCAGGAACAGCCCATTGGCGTTGATGACCTCGCAACCCTCGGCTGCAATCTGCGCCGGGGATGGCAACACCCGCTTGATCCGGTCGCCCTCGATCAGGACGTCGCCTGCGAATGGATCCGCGCCGGTGGCATCAAAAATCCGGGCTCCCCGTATAAGT
Organism: Gammaproteobacteria bacterium; assembly: GCA_013178375.1. Taxonomy (GTDB): domain Bacteria; phylum Pseudomonadota; class Gammaproteobacteria; order Pseudomonadales; family Ketobacteraceae; genus Ch67. The sequence goes on along the minus strand of JABLXQ010000042.1, from coordinate 15,193 downwards.
ATTCTGCTCATCGTGCGTTTCCTGGTGTTTTGTGCAGGCTTTGTTTTTCTGCCTCAATTATGCCCCTGTACCTGGTAGGTCAAAATGACCGCAAGCGCACAGGCATTTGACTGCTTCTGCAGGCCCACTTATCGGCTTTGATCCAAATCAGTAGACTCCCTTCAAACCCGAACAAATCACAGCAGGAGAAGCCCCGTGATAAGAGGAATACACCACGTTGCTGTACATGTTCACGACATGAACCGGATGCTCAAGTTCTACCGGAAAGCCTTTGGTTTTGAAGTGGTTGGTGAGCCTTTCAGTTGGGAAAACGAGGAATTCATCGATCGCATCGTTGCAGTAAAAGGCTCAGCCGCCAAAGGCGCCATGCTGCGTGCCGGCAGCTGTTACCTGGAATTGTTCCAGTACGCCGCACCCAAGCCGAACAACACGAAAGGACTTGATCCATTCGACAAGGGCTATACCCACTTTTGCGTTGATGTGACTGACATCGAACAGGAATTTGTGCGCCTCAAGGGGCTGGGTATGACATTCCCCGAGCCGGCGCCGATCGATGTGGGTCATGTGAAGACCATTTACGGCCGCGACCCGGAAGGCAATCTGATCGAAATTCAGGAAACCATCGATGAAAAATGTGATTTTCCGCTCGATCGTCTCTCACCGTTAACGAAGAAGAAAAAGTAGTCCTGTCGCATGACAAAAGCTGTGGTGACACTCGATGACAAATACGTCCAACCCTCTGGACGTGTGTTTATGAACGCCAATCAGGCGCTGGTGCGTCTGCCGCTGGATCAGGCCCGGCGCGATCGCGCGACTGGTTTGAAAACCGCTGGTTACATTTCAGGTTACCGGGGTTCTCCGCTGGGTGTTTATGACTCGGCACTGTGGGGCGCGCAGAAATTACTGGATCAGCACAATGTCGTATTCAGGCCCGGTCTGAACGAAGAACTGGCGATCAGTGCGATTCGTGGCACCCAGGAATTGAAGTGGTTCGGCAATTCCGAATACGAAGGCGTTTTCGGGCTCTGGTATGGCAAGGGCATCGGGGTGGACCGCGCCTGCGAATCCATGAAACTAGGGAATCTGGAAGGTGCGGCGGCGGCAGGCGGTTTTCTGATTGTCGCCGGCGATGATCATGGCGGAAAGTCCTCTGACAGCGCGCATCAGTCCGAAAATACGTTGATGGCGGCGCTGGTGCCGATCCTGTATCCCGCCACCATCGGCGAAATCATCGAGTTCGGCCTGTTTGGCTGGGCCATGTCCCGTTACAGCGGTTGCTATGTCGGTTTGAAAACCATTACCGATACGCTGGATCTGTCCGCCTGTGTTGAACTGCCCGATCCATTCCGGTCCTATGTCACGCCTAACGATGTGAGCATTCCGCATCAGGGCCTGAATCTGCGCCCCAATCTGCCGCCGCTGGTGGAAGAGGAATGGCTGGTTAATTATCGCTTGCCGGCTGCCACTGCGTTTGCGCGGGCCAATGGTATCGACCGGGTTATTCTGGATAGCGAACTGCGCAATCTATCCATTGTCACTGCAGGCAAAGCTTATCTTGATGTGCGGCAGGCGCTCGCTGATCTGGGTCTGGATGAAGCCAAATGCCGCCAGCTGGGCATTCGACTGTACAAGCCCGGATTGATCTGGCCAATGGACAAAGTGGGCCTGAATCATTTTGCCCAAGGCAGCACGGCGATTTTGGTCGTTGAAGAAAAACGCCCGGTGATGGAAGAGCAGATTGCGCGTCATCTTTACGGTGTTCCTGCGGATCTGCGGCCGGCGCTGGCAGGCAAGGAAGACTTGCGAGGAGAACCGTTGCTGCCGTCGGTGGGCGAGTTGACGGTTGGCAGGGTTCGCCAAGCGATCAAAATTTTGCTCGATCAACTCGGCATAGCCGATGCGCAAGCCATCGTCCGAATTGCCGACTATGACGAACTGGAACGCCGCAGCCTGACACTGGGCAGCAACGTCAACCGGCCCGCGTATTTCTGTTCCGGCTGTCCGCACAACACCAGCACCAAAATTCCGTCCGGCTCCCGTGCCATGGGTGGCATCGGCTGTCACGGCCTTGCGGCGGTGGTCATGGAGCGGGATACCATGCAATTCATGCCCATGGGCCATGAAGGATCGCCCTGGGTTGCAGTGGCGCAATTCGTCGACACCCCGCACATGTTCCAGAATATCGGCGACGGCACTTACTCCCACTCCGGTATTCTCGCCATTCGCGCGGCGGTGGCGGCGAAGGTCAATATTACCTACAAGGTGCTGTATAACGACGCGGTTGCTATGACCGGTGGCCAACCGGTCGAACAGCAGATCACGCCGGTGGACATGGTCAACCAGCTGCTGTCCGAAGGTGTGCGTCCGGTTTATCTGGTTTCGGATGATCCGGAACAATTCAGCCAGATTGCGCTGCCAGCAAACGCTGCGGTATTTCATCGTGATGAACTCGATCGTCTGCAGCGTGAATTGCGCGCAATGCCCGGTGTCACCGGGATCGTGTACGAGCAGACCTGTGCCACGGAAAAGCGTCGCCGTCGCAAGCGCGGTTTGATGAACGACCCGAACAAACGTCTGTTTATTAATCCCGATGTCTGTGAAGGGTGCGGAGATTGTTCAGTGCAATCAAATTGCATCAGCATCACGCCACTGGAAACCGAATTCGGCCGCAAACGCAAAATCGACCAGTCCACCTGCAACAAGGATTACAGTTGCGTCAAAGGTTTCTGCCCATCGTTTGTCACCGTGGAAGGCGCGACAATCGCAACCCACATGCATGGGGATGAGAAGCGTCTCAACGCGCTGCTTGAATCATTGCCACAACCAGAGCAGGCGCCTCTGACTGAATCCGGGTTCAACATTCTGGTAGCGGGAATCGGCGGAACCGGCGTGCTGACCATTGGCGCGCTGCTGGGCATGGCGTCGCATCTGGACGGAAAAGGTTGCACCATTCTCGACATGACCGGGATGGCGCAGAAGGGCGGGGCGGTCACCAGTCATATCCGGATTGGCGCCGATCTGAAGGGTATTTATACCTCGCGCCTGAGCGAAGGCATGACTGACATACTGCTGGCCTGCGACATGATCGTCGGTTCCAGCGCGCCGGTGCTGAAAACCCTGCGCCCTGGTGCCACCACGGCGATTCTCAACACGGATGTGGCGCCGACAGGCGATTTCCAGAGCAATAAATATCTGGATCTCGGGGAAGCCCGGCTGCGCGCCGCGATTCTCAAAGCGCTTGACGGAGGCCGCTGTTTCGATCTGCAGGCCAGCAAGCTGGCGACTGATCTGACCGGCGACAGCATCGGCACCAACGTGTTGATGCTGGGCTACGCGGTGCAGAAAGGTTTGCTGCCATTGTCGCTGCATTCTATTCAGGAAGCGATTCGTCTTAACGGCACCTTTGTGGCAGGCAATCTGCGGACTTTCGCCCTGGGGCGGCTGGCCGCACACAATCCCGCTGCGCTGGCCGCCGAACTGGACAACACGCCAGCGCTGTCGTCGCTGGACACTCTGGAGGAGGTTGTGGCGAGCCGCACCCGCCTGCTGACCGATTACCAGAACGCTGCTTACGCCAACCACTATCGCGACTATGTTGTTTCCATTCGCCGCAAAGTAGCAGAGCGCAAGGTTGACAAGGGCGAGGAATTTGCACGCCAGGTGGCGCTGACACTGGCGAAGCTGATGAGCTACAAGGACGAGTACGAAGTGGCGCGCCTTTACACTCATCCTGAATTCATGCAGCGCATACGGGAACAGTTCTCCGGCGATTTCAAACTCACATTCAATCTGGCGCCGCCCATGCTGCCCGGACAGGACAAGGCAACCGGACGACCGAAAAAGCGCAGTTTCGGCCCCTGGATGCTGCAGGGATTCAAACTGCTGAGCAAACTGAAAGGTTTGCGCGGTACGCCTTTCGATATCTTCGGTTACTTTCCTGAAAGACGGTTGGAGCGCAGGCTCATCGGCGAGTATCGCGATCTGATTGAAAAAATCGCCGGTTCACTTGACGCAGCCAATCTGGAAACGGGCATCAAACTGGCCGCAGCTCCCCGGGAAATCGGGGGGTATGGACCGGTGAAGGATGCATCCGTGCAGCGCTATCAGGCAGAACTGAAAACGCTGCTCGCCGCTTTCAACAAGCCGGTGGTGGCGTATTCCTCGCCGGAAAAAATGCCGGAGAAAACGCGGGACAAAATGAAAGTGACGCAGCTTTGATCGGTTACAGGAATCGCTTATGGGCCCGCGTAGTTGATCGGATCTTGTTGGGCGTCAGGCGTTTCTGCCTTCCAGCGCACGGAGCCGATGGGGCGTTCCAGTTTGCGGCGTACTTTGGTGTCTCCCGTAAAACGGTTGAACACTTTGATTTGAGCATGTACAGCCAGATCGGTTTGGGTATAACGGGATCGCATGCGCAGATAATCGCCCCAGGTGGGACAATGAAACCGTTCCGTCCAGATGGCGGGATTTTCGATGTCCCGTGCCAGTGACCAGTCGTAACCGCCATTGCGCAGTCTTACCCGTTGCAGGTTAAGCATGGCGTTGTAGAAGGCCCTGGCCTGTTCCGGGTCGATGTCGTAGTCGATTTCCAGGACGATGGGGCCGGAGCGCATTGACAAATCCAGCGCCACTTTTGGTTCATTGGAAATTACGATCTGCTCTATGTCTTCATCGACATCTTTGGGCTGCGGTAGCAGAAAACCGATGAGCGCAGTGGCGAGCAATGCAACGGCGGAAACGATCATGGCAGTCTGAATGGAATAATCGGCGGCGAGCTGTCCCCACATCCAGGCGCCAATGGCGATGCCGCCGGCCGTGCAGGTCTGATACATCGACAGCGCGCGCGCCATCACCCAGCGTGGTGTCGACATCTGCACGGTGACATTCAACAGGGAAACCACGAGAATGCTGGCGCCGCTGGCAACAAATAATCCGGCACAGGTCAGCAGCATGGACCGGCTCATTCCCACGACAAGCAAGGCGACAGCACCGGTGAGGGCCAGGATTTTCAGCAGGCTTTCTGTTGATGCCAGCGAACGCAGATGACTCACGGCAAGTCCGGCACAGACCGCGCCTACGCCGCTGACACCCAGCAGCAGGCCATAGATGTCGGCTTCACCTCCCAGAATGTCCCGCGCAATAAGCGGCGCCAGTGCATTGGCCGACGCGATACAGATGCAGACCAGAAAGCTGCGGAGCAATGCGCGCTTGATAGGGACAGAATGCTTCGCGTAACGCACACCGGACACCAGAGCACGGCCAATGCGTTCGGGAGGCAATCGGGAAGCGACAGAGGGGCGATGCCACAGGTAAAACGTAATAAACAGCGGAATGTAGAAAATCGAATTCACAGCAAACGCATAATTCGCCCCAAACGCCATCACAATGACGCCGCCCAGCGCGGGCCCGGCACTGCGCGCCACATTGTAAGCAACGCTGCCTAGCCCGATGGCCGCGGGTAACTGATCTTTTGGCACCTGTTCCGGAATCGAGGCCTGCCAGGATGGGGAATAAAATGCGACGCCACAGCCGATCATCACAGTGAAGATCAACAACATCCAGGGTGTGGTGATGCCGATGAATGCCAGAGTCGTCAAGGTGGCAGACGCAATGATGGCGAAAGCCAGGGAAAACAACGCGATCAGGCGCCGGTCGAACATGTCGGCCACGGCGCCCGCCATCATGGCCACCAGCATATAAGGCATCATTAATGCCGTTTGGGTCAGGGCAACCATGGTGGGGGAATCGGTAAGACGGGTCATTTCCCACGCCACGCCGACACCCAGTATGAGATGCCCGAAATAGGAAAAAACGCTGGCGGTCCAGATGTTACGGAAAGTCTTTTGCCTGAGTGGTGTGAAGGCACCTACCTTTTTGTGGTCCACGGCAGAATCAATAAAAGTAGAGGAGAGGATATTTATAATATACAGCAATGATGATTAAATAGTAGCGCTATGTCCGGCTTGACGTCTGGCGTGATGCCCGGTCTGAAAGTAGCGTCATTCAAAATCCCGAAATTCACCCTTGATTGTTCCAGGAGCACAGGAAGCCAATAATGAGCGCCAATCGTGGTGAATTCCGTGTTGGTTGGTTAGCGCTGTGTGCCGCAACTGCGGGCATGAGTTCCGGCCTGGCACTGAATGCCTATATCAATAATATTTTTGCTCCCTATTTGCTGGAAGCCTTTGACTGGAGTAAATCTGCGCTGGCGCTGAATGGCGCCATCTCCATCATTACTGTGCTCTGGATACCCTTTATCGGGCGGATGGCGGACATTTATGGAGTTCGCACGGTGGCGATTTTTGGCATCGTCGGATACCCGTGCAGTTTCGTATTGATGAGTCTGTTAACGGGAGATGTGCGCGAGTTGTACGCCATCCATTTCCTGCAAGTCATCTTCTGTGCGTCCACCACCGCCACTGTTTACTGCAGAGTCGTAGCAGAGAAATTCTCCCGGCATCGCGGTCTGGCCCTGGCCATTTGCGCAGCAGGGCCTGCGGTGGCAGGCGCGATCGCCAGTCCCTTGCTCACTCCCTATATCATCGCCAATGGTTGGAGAGCAGGGTTTCAGGCGATGGCGGTATTTTCCGGGTTGCTGGGTGTGTTGACGCTGATTCTGCTGCCACCAAAACAGGACTGTCGCACCTCCGCACCGTCACAATACAGCGCGCGCAAGGATTACAGGGCGATCTTCACGAATCCGGCGTTTCGGATTATTGCGGTGAGTTCATTTCTTTGCAGTTTGACCCATGCGCTGGCGACATCGCAGGTCAAAATCGTCCTTGCGGATCACGGTGTAACGCCGGTTGAGGCCGGCTATATGGTTTCTGTTTTTGCGGTGGGTGTAATTCTGGGAAGACTGATTGCCGGTGTCGCGCTGGACAAATGGCCGACCCATATCGTAGCCGCTATTGGCATGGGTTTGCCCTTTCTGGGCAGCTATATTCTTGCAACGGATACAACTCATTTAATTCTGCTTGGATTTGCCATTATTCTGATTGGTCTTTCCTTTGGTGCCGAGGCCGATATCCTTGCCTATGTGACGGCACGCTATTTCCCGATGCATATTTATAGTTCGGTGATGGGATTGCTTACCATGGCAGTTGGGCTGGCCATTGGACTTGGCTCAGGATTGCTAAGTTATATGCTTTCGCAAACCGACAGCTTTACAGCCTTTTTGATATTTGGAGGCACCCTGGTGCTGATCGGTAGTCTGAACCTGCTGCGCCTGGGTTCGATTGAATTGGCTAACAGGCAGGAAATAAAAGCAGCTTGATGGCTGTTTGACTTGCAGCCATTTAAATGGCTGCAAGTGATTCCCTTAAAACACTTCCCTTAAACCACAGCTTCCTTACTCTTGTTTGCCGCCGCTGTAGAAGGCTTTTCCTGCGTCAGCTTGCCGGCTCGCACTGCAATATCATTCGCCGCCACAAAACCAAACGTTGCCGCCGGACCAATCGTGCCACCCGCGCCGGGGTAGAGATTCCCGAAGGGACTGCCCGCATTGTTGCCGGCCGCATATAAACCCGGGATGGGTTTGTCATTGGCATCGACCACCTGGGCTTTGGCGTTGGCTTTAAGGCCACCCTTGGTCCCCAGATCACCCAGATTGATCGGCACTGCGTAATAGGGTGTCTTGTCGATCGGGCCAATACAGGGATTGGGTTTTACATTGGCATCGCCAAACATCAGGTCGTAGGCATTGCCGCCGCGCCCGAATTCCGGATCGACACCGGATTTGGCGTAGTCATTCATGTTCGCGACCGTTTTCCGCAGCGCATCCACCGGCACGTGAATTTTTGCCGCCAGGGCATCCAGGGTATTCGCCTTGAAAATATAGTGATCCCAGCAATCGGCGGGAATTCGCCAGTCGGGCATGATCATGGTGGGCAGGAAGCCACCGGCGGTAAACTTGGTGCGGAAGGTCGCATCGAACACCAGCCAGCACGGCGTGTTGGCGCCGGTTTTTCGCTGATCTTCCACCATGGCGATACCGAATTCATCATAGCTGCAGGCTTCGTCCACAAAACGTTTGCCATTACGGTTGACGCAGACGCTGTGAGGTCGACCGACATCAAATGCGGCCTGATGGATTTCCTCGAAGTTTGACGCGTCCGTCATGGGTTTGTGCATGGTGGGAATCCACCATCCCGCTTCGGTATGTTCTGTTGCCGCGCCAATATTCATGCCGGCAATCAGAGCGTCGCCCCGGTTGGCATCTTCGGGTGAGCTGCTGTGGCGGGTAAGGCCAGGAACCGGGAAAAATCTGTCCCGCAGTTCCTGGTTCCACTCAAAACCACCTGCAGCCAGGACCACACCCTGGTTCGCGTTGATCTGATAGAGGCGACCCAGATTGTTGACTTTGACTCCTGTGACGCGGCCGCCGCTGACAATCAGTTCCTGCAAACCGGTCTCGGTGCGAACTTCAACGCCACGGTCAAAAATGCATTGATAGATATGACCCATCAGCGCGCCGCCTTGAGTGAAGCGGCGGTCACGACTGGTGAGCATGCGGGTTCCGACATCCGACCAGTAACGCCACAGCATTTTCAGGAAAACCTGAATCCAGCCGGGGCTCCGGGTGGAAATTGCAAAGAATTCACCGATATCCATCGCGTAACGGCGAAAAATCTTGAAGCGGTTGTACTGCTCGCGCATTGCCACGAAGTGTTTGTCGTCCAGCAGGCGGCCATCGAACGTATCGCAGAGCACCGAACGGTCGGCGCGCGCTTCGGGGGCATTCTGGAAATAGTCCGGCCATGCCGCCTGCACCAGCGGCACACCCAGGGATTTCAGGAAGCGCGCCATGTTGGGCGCCTCGTCAACGTAGGCTTCCAGCCGGTCACGTTGTACCGGCCCCCGCAGCAGACTGTCGATATAGGTAAATGTTTTTTCGCGGCTGTCTTCACCGGGCGTGAGTTGGTTGTTGGGAATCCACATCACGCCACCCGATGTCGCCGAGGTACCACCAAATTTGTGTGCCTTTTCCACGATCAATACGGACAATCCCAGATCCACGGCACGCAGCGCTGCCACGGCTCCGGCGGCTCCGGAACCCACAACGACGACGTCATAGGTCTCAGTTGCATTCATTTTTCTTCTCCGTATTTTAGAAAGACCATGATGATGTCTTCACTTTATTATCGTTTCGATTCAGGGCAGGGCACGCCTGCGAACGTCCGGCAAGCTGTCGCCTGTCAAAGCGCTTCCGGCGCCACGATGACCCGCAATCCATCCATGTTATCGCTGACCGTAATCTGACAGCACAGCCGGCTGGTAGGCTTACGCGTTTCTGACACCATATCCAGCGTCATGTCTTCCACGTCATCGGCCGTGCCCACCACGCTGTGCCATTCCGGATCAATGTAAATATGGCAGGTGCCACAGGCGCAACCGCCGCCGCACTCTCCCAATATGCCGTCGATTCCGTTGGCGGTGGCCACCTGCATCATGTTGTCGCCGATTTCGGCATCCTCAACCACTTTTTCAGCGCCGCTGCGTTCAACAAAGGTGATTTTTACTACGCTCATTACCAACTACTCCTCATGTACCGTATCGCTGGGTTTGCGATTTCAAGCCTGTATTTCTGCCAGCGCCTGGGCGCGGGCTGCCATGATTTCCCGCAAGTGATTGACAGGGTCTCCGGCGGTGATCCCGCCATCCACCGGTAACACCACGCCGGTGATCTGTGCCGCGCGATTGCTGGCGAGGAACAACACCGTTTGCGCCACGTCTTCCGGTTTGCCATGTCGCTTGAGTGGCTGGTTTGAATCAAATGCCGGTGCTATTGCCTGCTTGACGCGCTCGATCTGCTCCGCGCTCATTCCCGGCATGGAAAAGGCTGTCAAACCTGTACGAATGTGACCGGGTGCCAGGCAGTTGACGCGAATGCCGTATTCAGCCAGATCGATCGCCAGCGACTTGCTGAACATGATCACTGCAGCCTTGGTGGCCCGGTAGGTCATCAGCGCCTGCCCGGGTAACAAACCGGCAATGGACGCGTTGTTGAGGATCACTCCGCCGCCGTGTTTTGACATATACCGGCCCGCACTGCGGCTGCCGGACATTACGCCAAACAGGTTGATGCCAACGACACGATCAAAGTCCCCCAGATCGTCATCGAGGAAGCGGGGGTACTGCGCACCGGAAATACCCGCATTATTGAACATGATGTCGAGTCCGCCAAAGCGCTCGACTGCGATATCGACCAGTGTCTGCATTTGCTCGGCTTTCGAAACATCAACGCGCTGGTAGAGCGCGGCGTCGCCGAGTTCCCTTGCCAGGCTTTCACCCTGTTCATCATTGATATCGGCGATAACCACCCTGGCACCTTCGCGCACGAACAGCTCCACCGTTGCCCGGCCAATGCCGCCGGCACCGCCGGTAACGATGGCTACTTTGCCTGCCAATTCTTGTCCCACTTGAACCTCCAGCCCGGCATTTTTCTGAATTCCGTGGCCACGTTAACCATTGTGCAAAAGGCGCGAAACTGCGCGCCTTGACGACCTGCTTGTTGTCTTCGCGTGATTTAGCGGCGCATCAGCGTTATCGGAAGCGACGCGATTGAATGCGTGGCAACGGTGGGCAGGTAAGTCACCTGATCAACCGGTATTGCCAGCTGGATATTGCGGACACGCTTGATCAGTTCCTTGGCGGCTACCCTGATTTCCATGCGAGCCAGAGAGGCGCCAATGCAGCGATGGATGCCAACACCAAATGCTACATGGTTGCCGACATTGCCGCGCGACGCATCGAATGAGCGGGGGCATTCAAAGCGCCTTTCGTCGTCATTGCCGGAGCCGTACAACACCAGCATGTGGGCGCCTTTGGGCAACTTCGTGCCGCCCAGCTCGGTTTCCCGGGTTGTCATTTTGGCAAGTCCGCGCACCGGCGGGGCATAGCGCAGCAGCTCTTCGATAAATCGGGTCAGGTAACGCTCATCTTCCACATTGTCGTAAAGCTGCGCTGCCACTGCCGGCTGCGTTGCCAGGATGAACAACAAATTACTGATGGCGGTTGCCGTCGTTTCGTTGCCGGCGATGATCAGCGCGCGCACCAGTGACACTGCTTCGCCGAAGGTGAGTTTGCCACCATCTTCCGTGTGGGCGTGCACCAGATCGGAAATCATGTCTTCCTTCGGATTCGCCTCACGGTCTTTCATTTGCCCAATGATGAAATTCTGCAGTTCGCAAATCTTGTTGGCGTTCTCAACCATCTGCTCACGATTCTGCATTCTGCCGATTTGCGCGGTGATGGCGGCAGACCATTCCGATATCTTGTCGCCATCGTACTGATTCATGCCCAGCTGTTCGCAAATAACGGCAATGGTCAGTGGAATAGAAAATTCCTTCACGCCATCAATCACCTTGCCGGCGGCGGCCTTGTCCGCGAGCTGTTCCACCAGACCGACAATGATGCGGGTAATGGCAGGCTCCAGCGTTTTCACCCGATGTGCGCTAAATGCGCTGTCCAGCAACTTGCGAATGCGGGTGTGTTCCGGTGGGTCGCTTTTGATAACGTCCGGGAAAAATCCACCGCCTTCTTTTTCCAGGATTTGCTTGAATTCCTCGAAAAAGCCGCTGGCATACTGGGCTTCGTAGCCTTTTTTGTCAGAAAAAGTCTGCGGATTGCGTAACAGGGTAACGATGTCGTCGTAGCGGGAAACCAGCCACATACCCAGCTTTTCGTCATAGTGCACAGGATCTTCATTGCGCAATTTTGAATAAAATTCCTGGGGGCGTGCCTGAATCAGTGGATCGGTCAATGACATGTCGCTCAATGTCATGTTGCCTGAGCTGAACGGGCAGCCACTGGCGGTGCTGTGTCCTTCACTACTATTCATCGTATTCCTCTCGCTCGCTGTTCTCTGCTCCGGCAGAATTCACTGTATTGAGGTGGAGCCACTGACATAAAAATCTTTCGGCTCTGAATGAGCCTTCTTAATGATTTTTGTCGCCCGGTATTCCCGCGGACTCATTTTGTACACCCGTTTGAACAAACGGCTGAAATGGGCCGGGCTTTTGAACCCGATACGGAAGGCAACTTCAGCTATGGATATGTTGTTGCCGACTTCCGATGACAGCCACTCGTGGGCGGTCTTGAGGCGCCAATCCCAGATCAGGTTGGGAAACGAGGTGCCGTTCTGCCGCAGCAGATGGGACAGATAGCGCCGGGAAATACCGCAGGCCTGTGCCACCATCTCAGCGTTGAGCTTGGGATCGGCTAGATGAATTTCGACATACCGCAATACATCCTGGCGCCGCTTCTGGGACAACGACTGCCGTTCATGCATCGAGTTGTCGCAGTGCTTGATTCCATCAGTAAAAACGTACAGCGCGGTGTCGACCAGCGCTTGCTCAACCCGGTTTGTCAGGTCGCCAGTGTCCTCAAAAACATCGGTAAACATGCGTTCAGCTATCTGGAATTCGCGCCTCTCCATCGACGTGCAGAATCCGATATTGACCTCGTCGGGGATAAACCGCCTGAAGATATGCGAAGGAATGACCACGTGCAGTACTTCATGCATGGACTGGTCATCGGTTCTGCATTCTATGCTGAAGGGAAATATGGAGCGGATAATGCCAAAATGGCCAGCACTCGCAACGCTGGTGCCGCACTGATGGGATATGACCATGCTGCCGCGTTTTACAAACCAGAGTACGGTCACGTCAGTGGCGTCTTCACGAATGTGCGACCAGTTGCGCCGGAATAAAAGCCGGGATTTCGATTGCAACCGGATAATGGAGTAGGCGCCGACCGCTTTTTTGTCCGCACGTACATCGACGGTGGAACCACCATCAATGGTGTAGTCACCCAGATAATATTCCTGGTTGTTCTCACCCCGAAATGTGGTCTGGCATTCGTGGTAGTTGCGTTCGTCAAATGCAAAGAGCTGTTCTGTCACTTCATTTCTCCCGAATGTTCGTAACGTTAGGCCCTCAAGCCATGCTCCTGGTTGCCTGCAACAACTCCATTTAGGCGGATTTACCAAGGAAAACTGTGGTTTTCTGTAGTTTGACTATACCTAACCGTCTGACTCTACTCTCACCACTCAGTGTTATTCCATGGACATTTCGTGCAACGACGGGCTTCAGGCGTTCTAGCGGGTTATTCCCGCAGCAGAAAGTTTTTGCTGCTCTTCCGCGGACAGCCCCAGAATCTCGCCGAAAATATAGGCGTTGTGTTCACCCAGGCGCGGGGCACCAGCGGTGATGGCGGCGCCCCTGGACATCTTCCAGCCCGGGCCGACGATGGGCCTTGTGCCGCCGTTGCTCTCTGTCACTTCGCGATAGAATTCCCTGTTCCAGAGGTGACAGTCAGACACCAGATCCACTGAACTCAAGCTTTTGGTAGCGGCTACGCCCTGCGCTTGCAGTTCGGTTGCCAGCACCTGCGCATTGCGCCCGGAAGTCCAGGCTGCAACGATCTGATTCAAGGCGTCTTCATTGCGTTTGCGGTTGGCGAGCGTACTGAAGCGGACATCGTTAACCAGTTCGGGTTGCCCTATGGCAATGGTGAGCTGGCGCCATATCGAATCGTCCGCTGCCGCAATGCAGATCCATTCGTCATCCAGACAGGGATAGACGCCGTGGGGAGCCATTTCGGGATGCCGGTTGCCGTGACAGGTTTGGATATTGCCGTTGAGCGTGTAGTCCATGAGCGTATCGCCGATCATGCTGGTCATGCTCTCAACCGCCGATACATCGATATACTGGCCGACGCCAGTACGGCGACGGTGGAACAGTGCTGCCAGGGTGGCCAATGCTGCGGCGGCGCCGAAGGTGGAATCTGCGTAGCGTACATTCATGCCCGCCGGTGGCTGACCTTCGTAGCCGACCAGCGAACTCAGTCCGCTGAGCGCGGCAAAGCAGGGTGCATATCCGGTCTGGTAGCTGAGTGGGCCTTGATTGCCCCACATTCCCATGGAGGTGTACACAATGTCGGGCTTGACGGCTTTTACGGTGTCATAACCGAGGCCCAACCGCTTTACCGCGCCGGGCCGCAGATTCTCGATCAGGATGTCCGATTCCCGCAGCAGATCCAGGATGATATTGATGCCGGCTTTGGATTTCATATCAATCTGCACGCTCAGTTTCTGCGGATTGACCGCCTTGAATCCTGGTGCGTTGTTGATGTCGTCCACGCCATAAAAACGGGTAACGTCCAGTGACGTTTCGCTTTCGATGCGAATGACTTCGGCGCCGAGAAAAGCCAATAATTTGCCGGTATAGGGCCCGGCCCACACCTTGGTCAGCTCCACGACCCGCACACCTTGCAAGGGGCCGCCCCGCAGATTCTGGAAAGATCCGCCCTGAACATGTCCCGTCATTTAGCGTCTCCCTGCTGCGTCCCGATAAGATTGCGCAGATCGCTGGCATTGTGCTGCCCCAGCAGCGGGGCAGGTGCCGTGGGCCGGGCCGGGGTTGCACTCAAATGGTAGGGCACGGTGGGATAGCGTCTGGAGCCCAGCACCGGATGCTCCAGCTCGACAAAAAATTCACGAAATTGATATTGGGGCGACTCCACCAGGTCCTGTGCATTGTTCACGGCCACCAGTGTCACGCCGAGCTTTTGCGCCTTTTCCGCCGCTTCGTGTTTGTGTTGCGTTTTCAACCATTCGACAAGGTGACGCCGGCACAGAGCGACACGTTCGGCCGTGCATTCACGTTCCAGCCAGTTGTCGGGAAATTCCGCCATCCAGTCGGTGTCATCAAGAAGCTGGCGCAATCCTTCCCAGTGCGCGGGGGCCGACAGCCAGATATAAATGTATCCGTCCTTGCAGGGAAAAATGCCCGCAGGGCCCGCCAGATCGAAGGCAGTGCGGTCGGTGCCGACATTCATTTCGCCGGTGACCATTTGCGCCAGAACGTAGTCGATCCGGGACGCCAGCACTTCCTGCTTGGAAATTTCAATAAACTGACCCAGGCCGGAATCCGCGCGTTCATACAGCGCCGCAACCATGCACAGCGCGGCTTCAATTCCAGCTTCATAGCTCGGAAGAAAACGCCCCGCACCTTGCAGCGGCGGTTGCGATGGATCGGCGCCGGTGGGCGTATGGAAGCCCCAGCCGCTGCTGTGAAAAACATTGAGGTCTTCGGCATGGAGCCGGTCTTCCGGTGGTTCAAGTCCGAAATTTGAAATTGAACAAACCACCAGGCCGGGATATGCCTGTTGCACGGATTCAGCATCCAGC
>JABLXQ010000041.1 GCA_013178375.1 Gammaproteobacteria bacterium | reverse complement strand
GGCACTGGCTGGTTCCGCAGCCGGTGCTGATCCACCATGACCCGCATGCCCTGTGCCGGCACCACCTGACGCACGCAACCGGCTTTCGGAATCCAGCAGAAACACACCGGAAGCCACGATCTCTTCATTTTCGACCAGTCCCTGCAGCACTTCCACCCGCTCCGGCATGCGCGCGCCCAGAGTGACCTTGCGTGGTTCGAAACGTCCGGGCTCCACCACGACAAACACATGCTGGCTCATGCCCGTATCCACCACGGCATCGCGGGAAATCATCAGCGTAGCGTGTGGTGAACTCTGGAAAATGGCGGTACCAAACAGACCGGGCCGCAATGTGCCATCCTGATTCGGAACACTGAAACGTACCCGCAGGGTTCGCGTGCGTTCGGTCAGGGTGGGATAGAGAAAATCCACGCGGGCTTCAACTGGCTCTTGCCCTAGTGCGGGAAAATCCAGGTGTGCCGTGGCGCCAATCGCAACCTGGCGTGCACCCGACTCGGGAACTTCAGCCCACACCCAAACGGTGGAAAGATCCGCCACCGTCAGAATTTCCGTGGACGGGTCCACCGCCGTGCCCGCCGAAATGCCGCGATGCATGACAACCCCGCTGCGCGGCGCGGTCAACGTCACCAGTCGCCGCGCTTCTCCGCGCCGTTCAATATCTGCAATTTCCGCTTCCGCCATGCCGAGCAGTTTCAACCGTGTCCTGGCACCTTCCACCACCGCGCTTTCGACAACTGCACCGCCCGGCCCTGCCCGACCGAATTTCAGGGCCGACAGATATTCAGTCTGCGTGGCGAACAGATCCTGCGAATAGACTCCCGCCACGGGCTCACCGGCGCGCACCGCCTGCCCGGTGGTATTCACATACAACTGCTCCAGCCAGCCGGACACGCGGGCGTGCACATGCGACACGCGGGATTCATCCGGCACCACCGTAGCGATGGCGCGCAATGGCTGGGTGATGGTTTCCCGTTGCACCCGCTCCAGACGAACTCCGATGGTTTGCAGCTGCTGCTCGCTCAGATCCACCGCTACCCGCGCCTGGGCGGCATCGCTGCCAGCATGCGCGGAATGATCCACCGCAGCAGGAACCTTCGACGCCGCATCGGGCGCTGAAAAATCGTGGTGAAGTGAAAATGGCCAACCGTGGCGGAAATGCTGAATGCCCACAACCAGCAGCAACAGCAGGACGCCGGCGACAACGCCAACGATAAGGGGCCGCCACTGCGACAGGGCTTTCGGTCGGGATGTCATGGAGTGTGGTCCTTTGTCGTACCGGTCATGCGATCAAGTAGGGCCCAGGCGACGCCCAACGTGGTTTCAGCCATCACAAACTCGGCCTCCACATCCCATAACGCCTGCGCGGCTTCGATCACGGCAAACAGATTGCCCTGGCCCGAGGCGTAAACCGACAGGGTTGGCTGAATCAAACGATGCGCACGGGGCACAACATCATCACGCAAGGCGAGATACTGGATCTGCGCCACTTCGAGCTGATCGCGTGCCGCAATGGCATCGCCCTCCACCATCCGCTTCATGGATTCCAGATCGGCGCTGGCCATGCGCTCCATCGCGCGGGCCTCTGCCACACCACCGCGCAATTTGTCGCGCCAGATCGGCAGGCTGACGCCTACCATCAGCATGGCCCCCTTCCCCTCCGCCATCGTCGATGCATAGCCCACACGCACCATGCCCATCGGGGAATACATGGAGCGCATCGCTTGCACATCCGCCATGGCGCGGGACAGTTCGGCGTTACCCATCTGCAATTCCGGTCGCTGCCGCAATGCCGCAGCGGATACCTCGTCACGGGACGGTAACGGATTATCGAGTTTCGGACTAACAAGATCAGGAACCGGCATCCCGGTATCACGACCAATACTGGTGTTGAGCATGGCTTCTGCCGAGCGGATACCCGCCTGCAATGCACGCGCCGAGGATTCGAGCCGCGCCACTTCAACCTCGACCCGCAAGACTTCCGACTGATTGCCCGAACCGGAACCATAACGGGCATTGGCTGCGTTCACAAACTGCCGGGCAAGCGCAATCTGCTGCTGGACCACCGTCGCCATGCGCCGCTTTTCCTGCACCATGTAAAAGGCAGTAATGGCCTCCAGTTCGACATCCAGCGCCATGCGGTCAGCTTCGGCCGCTGCTTTCTCGGCATCGGCTTCTGCAGCATGGCGACGATGCGTCAACACCTTTGACAGGGGGAACCGCTGCTCGATACTGACACTCCAGTCATAGCGCCGATCATTGTCATCTCCGCTGGTCGTTATCGGGGCTGATGCCGGCTCGCCCTCCATGGGGGGCTCTGTCGACGCCGGCATCGGCTCTTCACTGGCCATCCTGTCGAAAGGGTAATGATCAATGGACGGCGCCAGCATGGGATCTTCCAGCGCCGACACGATGACGGGACGCTCCCTGGCTGCATCAGCACGGGCTCGTGCCGCAATGATTTCCTGGCGTTGCTCGCGCGCCATGTCCACCACTGCTTCCAGTGGCCAGGGCGCCGGCATTTCCGGCTGCGCCAGGCAAAACCCGGTGGACAGCAACGCAAGCAAGGGAAGAAAAACAAAACGTGTCGCTTTCATTGGCATAACGCTCGTTTCGCCTCGCTAATCGGCAATAGTCATTGGCCGGACCGCAGCCCCCCCTTTGCTGCTCATGCAGATGCAATGTACGAAACTATCACCTGAAAATCACATTACAAATCTGTAATTCAGGTTAATGTCGACAAAAAGCTGATTTATGTCAGAATTCACGCCCACATCCTGATGAGCGGGATATGCAAACCGGTAACAGTGCCGCTGTGACGGGCTGCACTGCTCATACCGATACAAAGTTGCAGGGCACCCCCTTACGCAAACTCAAACATACCGCACAAAATTCTTGCGATCGAATTTCACCCGCGGAAAATAAACTCCGTCTTTGGCGCGCTCGCCCGCTCCCACCACCATCACCACTTCAGCATCCCGTGGCAGATCCAGCAGTTTTCTGACGCGGTTTTCGTCCATGCCTTCCATCGGGCACGAATCAAACCCGTAAGCGCGGAATGCCAGCATCAGGTTTTCAGCTGCCAGTGCAACACTCTTGATCGCCCAGACCCGCATGTCCGATTTGGTAAAGGGTCCGCGCGGCATCGGCCGGAACAAACCCGCCACACTGGTCACTGCTTTCTTTATCGCACCAATGCTATGCAGTGGCCCCTGCCAATAGGTGAATTTCACACCCTTGGTATAAAAATCCTTCCAGTGTTTGGGAATCTTTTCCTGTGGCCACTGATCGATATTCAGCTTCGCTATTTCCGGCCAATTTTTTGTGCGGGCTACCACCACAATCAGCTCCGCCGCCGTGGTCGCCGCATTCTGGCTCATGCAGGCCTCAACCAGCTTCTGCTTTTTTTCCGGCGATTGCACAACGTGAAATTCCCAGGGTTGCAAATTGCAGGAGCTGGGGGCCAGCAACGCCAGATCAAGACAGGCATCCAGCACATCCTTGGGTATCTTGCGGTCGGTAAACTTGCGCACCGAACGCCGGCTTTCCACTACCTGCCGGAATTCTTCGCCGTAGCTGCTTTCCGGCGCCGGCTCGTAATAGCGCTTCTTTACGTTGTAATCGTAGCCGTCGATGGTCTTGCCTCTGCGCAAGGTCTCTTTCAGGTCTTCCAGAAACGAGCTCTGGGGTTCCACTTTGCTGTCGATCTCGGACATGATTCGTTAACTCCGCTTGTTCAGGTGATTGCAAAAGAGTTCTACATCCGCCCATGACAGAACACGCAACCAAAGTTGCTGTTCGCATACACTTCCATAAAGGGCGCGCCATCGTTTCCGTACTGTGAGAATTTCTGCAGAAAGGCATCCGGGTCTGCCGCCACGCCTTCCACGATATAGTTGAAAAACCAATCTTCATAGCCAGGAGCCGCGCGCGCAGTTTCGATCCAGCGCATCATGTTCTCCCTGTCACCGACGCGGGCATAACCTTCTGCCTGATGAAAAGCCAGTCCCGGAACGGCGAACGGCGCCTTCTGGGTATTGTCGGTGCAAAAATAGATATCGCAGGGCACCTCTTCCATCATGGTCACCGTTTTGTCCGGTATGCCGGTCGCCAATGGAAATCCGATCAGAGTGCCGCCAACCGCGAAGGCCGCACCGATGCCGACATGGTAGGCATCGACGATGGCTTCATCCGCCAGCGTGGTTGCCGTGTTCCAGCGTTTGAAAACAGCGGCATTGGCCATATCGAGCGCGTTGAGAAACGCAGGGGCGGCGATGCCATCGGGGTCCTGCTCTTCCGACCGTCGCATGTCTCTGCCGACATAGTAATTGCTGAACATGGCGTACTGCAGCTTGCCGTTTTCAAGCGCCATGGCCATGCGCAACGATCCGCGCAGAAAGTGCATGCGCGCGAGTTTTTCCTGCTCGTCCCAGTCCTGCAGCAATGCCAAAGCCTCACCCACGCGTTTTTCCGCGCTCACCCGCTTGTCGAGGCGGCCGTCCGAGAATCCTTCCCAGAATGCCTGATCCGCACATTGATAGATCTCGTCCTGGCTGCGGCCAGACAACGGGCCGTCACAGGCAAGCCAGGGACTGGGCAGGCGCGGCTCTGCGTAGATACGCGCGGTGGACATTTTGAATGAACGGGGGTCCAGACAGGTTGCCAGCTCTTCAGCCGTGGGCTTGGTGGCAAGATCAAAATCGTAGATCACGGGTACCTTGCACAGGGGTACTTTCGAACATCCCGTCAACATGATCGCCGCCAACACAAGCGCTGCCCAATATGCCCTCATCAAAACACCCCGTCTTATTGTTATGCCGTTTGGTCAGCTTTCAGAATCCAGCCGGACATTTTCCCACCAAACAGGCCCCGTTAATCAAGCCCCTTGCGCAAATTCGTGTCCTCATGTGCCAGTCGGCGTGCGTCCGTCACCGTGAATTACCTAACCGGAATAGATGCTAAGGCCGATAGGCCTGCACGCTTTCCTGCTCGTTGGGATCGTTGCGCGCCACGATGGCAATGGCGGTTTCGCTGGTGCTCAGGTTGATGGGCTGGTGGGGCACGCCGGCAGGAATGAAGATGAAATCGCCGGCCACGTTGATAACGGAATGCTGCAGATTGTGGCCGTAGCGGGTTTCCACACGCCCCTGCAGCAGATAGATCGCCGTTTCAAAGCCGCGATGAAAGTGCGGCTCGGCTCTGGCACCGGGGGGAATGATCACCCGGTTCATGGAGATACCCGTGGCGCCAGCGGTGACGCCGGAAATACCGACATAATTCGGCAGTTTCTGCAGGGTGTCGACGGTGTGATCGGGGCGAACGGTGATGATGGCGTCCTGGCTGGGGCTGGTTTCGGTCATGGCGGGGATTCCGGAAAAGATCGGGGTGACTCCAGATTCTACGCCAGCACGCCAATAGAACAACAGCGAGTCCGCAGCGCATCGACTCGCGAAATCCGGCCGCGCTTTGCGTCATTACTGTGTGTCACTACTTTGCGTCATTTTTCACAAAGTGGCCGCTGTAGTGGCAGGCCGAATTGTCAGTGCAAAGGCAGGCATGCCAGAATCCGCTTCGCTCACTTTGTTGCACAGGGAAATCACATGTCGCTGTCCAGCCACACTGTTCATGTTCCGCCATCACGATTTGCACTGTTTCTGCTGTTCGCCCTGCTGCTGGCATTGCCGCAGGCACACGCATTTGCGGTGTCACTGTCAGCCCCGGAACAGGCCAATGCCGACAGCCAGCTGAACATTGGCCTGGAGGGTGTAAACAACGCGCGGGATTTCATCACCATCGTCAAGCCCGACGAGCCCGAGGGCCGCTACAACGAATATGACTACACCAAGGGCGACAGCGTGCAACTGTTCGCGCCGGTGGAACCCGGGGATTATGAGATCCGCTGGCTGGGTGCCGAGAGCCCCTATCCCACCCTCGCCCGGCAAAAACTGAAAGTGCTGCCGGTGTCGGCGCAATTGCAGGTGCCCGCCACGGCCGCCATCAGTACTGCCATATCCATCCAGTGGCAAGGACCGGACAATCCACGGGATTTCATTACCATCGTGGCCGCCGGCACGAAAGAAGGCCAGTATGGCGAATACGTCTACACCAGCAAGGGAAAATCCGTTTCACTCACAGCACCCGTTGAACCGGGGAATTATGAAATCCGTTACCTCACCGGACGCGGCAACAAGACGCTGGGCAGCGCACCGATCCAGATCACCGATTCCGCCGCCAGCGTGCAGTTCACCTCGCCCGCGCGCATCGGGCAGACGCTGTCGGTCCAGTGGACAGGCCCCGCCAATCCGCGCGAATTCATCACGGTGGTAAAAGCCGGCACCCGCGACAGTCAATACGCTGGCTATACCTATGTCGATAAAGGCAATCCGCTGAACCTGCTGTTGCCTGAAGTGCCCGGCGATTACGAAATCCGTTACATGACCGCCGATTCCGACCGCGTGCTGGCGCGGGCGCCGCTGAAAATCGAAACGGTTGCAGCCAGCGTGGAAGGGCCGGCAACGGCCGTGGCACGCAGCCTGATCCAGGTAAAATGGAGCGGCCCCGACAATGCACAGGATTACATTGCCATCACCAACACAGGAAAACCCGCTTCGTATATTCACTACAGCTACACCGCGCGCGGCAATCCGGTGACCATCGAAGTGCCGAAAGAACCGGGTGACTATGACATTCACTATCTCACCGCCAACAGCGCGCAGTCGCTGGCCATGGCAAAACTGAAGGTAACACCCGCCGCAACGCCGGGCAAATTGCAGGTGATGCCACCGGCGGGGACCTCAAAAGATGCAACGTTCCAGACCGTGGAAGTGGTGCTGGATGCATCCGGCAGCATGCTGCAAAAACTGGATGGCAAGCGCCGGATCGATATTGCAAAAAATACACTCAGTCAGTTGCCGGGCATGCTGGAAGCCGGCAAACAGCAGTTCGCGCTGCGGGTATTCGGCCACCGCAAGGCCGACAGTTGCGACACCGATTTGCTGCTGCCGCCGGCACCGCTGGACAAAGCCGCCATCAGCCGGACCATCGGCAAGCTGGACGCGAAAAATCTGGCGCGTACGCCCATTGCCGATTCGCTGAAACTGGTGCAACAGGATCTGGCGAACAGCCCTGGCAAGGCGCTGGTGATACTGCTTACCGACGGTGAGGAAACCTGTAACGGCGATCCGGCGGCCGCAATCAAACAACTGCGGGCGTCGGGGGTCGATGTGCGGGTGAATGTCATCGGTTTCGCCATCGGCGAATATGCGCTGAAGCAACAGTTTTCCGGCTGGGCCGAAATCGGAGGCGGTACCTATTTCGATGCACAGGATGCGGCGGCACTGCAAAAGGCGCTGACGCAATCACTGCAACTGTCCTTCATGGTGCTGGATGAAAAAGGTGTGGCAATCGCATCGGGCAATGCAGGTGACGCTGCACTGGCACTGCCGGCGGGACAATACCGCGTCAAGGCCGGCGGTCAGGAACTGAAGGTGACGATCACGGCAGACGAAACCAGCACGCTGACCTTGCCCTGAGCATCGTCAACACAGGTTACGGGCGCCGGAACATGCGGATGCAGTTGCGCCCTTCGACCTTGGCCTGGTACAGCGCGCCATCAGCTGACTGCAACAAATCCTCGAAGTCCGCCTGTTCCGGGTGCAACTGCGAGATGCCGATGCTGGTGGTGACCTGCACCACTGCACCATTGTCCGCCAGCACGCGACAGTGAGCCAGTTGCTGCTGGATGCGGTTGCCCAGCATCAGCGCATTTTCGGCTGGCGTATGGGGCAGGATCAGTGCGAACTCTTCTCCACCAATACGACCGAAAGTATCGTGCTTGCGCAATTCCGAGGTGATCAGCCCCGCAAATCCTTTCAACACCTGATCACCCGCCGCATGACCGTGGGTGTCGTTGATCTGCTTGAACAGATCGAGATCGAACATCATCACCGAGAGCGGATAGTCATACCGCTGCGCACTGCGCACCTCGCAGGCACCGATTTCAAACAGCATGCGCCGGTTGTAACAGTCGGTGAGTTCGTCCCGTTCCGCCAGGCCCCGCAATTCATGTTGCAGCCGTTTCAGTTCAGTAATGTCAGTGGCAATCACGCCGGTGGCGTAAACGTGTCCGGCATCATCATGAATGGGGAACTTGATCGACAGGTAATCCGACAACTGTCCGTTCACGGGTGCTTGCTCTTCCACCGTGATGCCTTCAGGCCGTTTCTGTGCCTGTAAATCGGTGGTGCGATAGGAGTCGGCAATTGCGCGGGGAAAAATCTCATGATCGGTGCGACCGATAAAATAGTCATAGGTGTGCTGGAACAGCCGCGTGTATTCCTTGTTGACATAAATATAGCGGCCATCCACATCCTTTACGCCGATCACTGCACGGGAGTTATCGGCGATGGCTTTGAAAATCAAGGCAAACGCCAGCAGCTCCTGGTAGCCCATATCGTTCATGGCACATTTCCTGACCATCCGGGTCGCAGCTACCAATATAGCAGCCATTTGCCAGGCTGACCTGCGGCGTCTTCAGGTTATACTGGGCGCGGTGCGCAAACATCTGAACCAATACGATTTTCTCTGCCGTCCACAACATTGTATCCTGTACTCACAGACCGGTGCTGCCCTTGCAGTCTGCGTCAGCCCGCGAGCCGTTTTTTCTGATTCACATCCACCCGCCCCATCCACCCGGCATGTCACCGTGCCGACGCAATCGGGAAAAATCCATGCTTATTTCCGTCATCAACCGCTCCAGAAAAATCAGCGACGAAGAAGTGCAGACTGTCATCCGCGCGATCAACCGCCAGATCGCCGAAGACTTCGAACCCTACTGGAGCTTCGGCGCCACCTTGCGCCTGGAAGGCTCCACCGGACCGGCCAATACCCGTCATCTGTCAGACTTGCGTGGCGATGCGATTCTCTACCTGTATGACAAGGCCAATGTGCCGGACGCGCTTGGCTATCACTACACCAACTGGCGCGGCATTCCCTACGGTTTTGTGTTCACCGATCTGGCGCGGAAACTGGGTGAACCCTGGAGCGTCACGCTGTCGCACGAGGCGCTGGAATTACTCGGCGATGCACAAGCCAACCTGCTGGTGCAGGGCCCCCATCCGGAGCACCCGAAGCGGGAAGTGTTCCACTGGTTCGAGATGTGCGATGCAGTGCAGTCGGAAATCTATGAGATCGAAGGCGTTGCTGTCTGCAATTTCGTGCTGCCCACCTATTTCACCGTCAGCGACGAGCCAGGCACGCGCAATGATTTTCTCGGCCGCGTCGACAGCAAGGGCAACGCCCTGCCCTCGTTCGGGGTCAAGCCCGGTGGCTACGTGGGATTTTTCGATCCGGAAACCCAAGATATCGAGCAGTGGGCGCCGGCAGAAGATGCACTTGCTCACAAGCGTATGGACATCAAGGGCCGCCTGGCAAGCGGGCGCGGCTTCATGCGCAAGAACAGCAAGGCCGTCGTGTCCAACGAACGCAGGCATCAGGCCAGCCTGCACCAGGGCGCCAGTAACCAACCGGCAGCAACCGGAGCAAAACAAACATCCACCCGCAGCAAAACTCGCAAAAGCTGACAGGCGTGCCGGCAGCTACCACTTAAGTCTGGCGCCGGCACTCCGCCTTCCCGGCTGAATTGCGCTAGAATCAGCGAGTTACCCCACCCGCTGCCGGATGCGCTCATCTCATGATGGAAATTCTCAAGGCAGGTAAAGACCTGCGCCGCCTGAACGAACTCAGCAACACGCTCATCAAGTACGGGTTCGGCGACCTGATCCGCCGCATGGGCCTGGCCGACAGCCTGGAGCGCGCCGGCAAGCTGATCCGCTACCAGATGGCCGACGATTTCCTGCATCTGCAGCCTCACGAGCGCGCCCGCCGCGCCATGGAGGAAATGGGCCCCACGTTCATCAAGCTGGGGCAGATCCTGGCCACGCGGGTGGATCTGTTTCCCGCCGAGTGGATCGACGAATTCGGCAAGCTGCAGGACGAAGTGCCCGCCGTGCCTTTCACCGATCTGCAGCCACAGGTGGAACGCTCGCTGGGTCAGCCGCTGAACCGCGTGTTCCGCATCGTCGACGAAAAACCACTGGGCACCGCGTCGATGGCGCAGGTGCACCGCGCCACCACTGTGAAAGGCGAACGCGTGGTGCTGAAAATCCGCAAGCCCAACATCCGCGACAAGATTGAAGCCGACCTGCGCCTGCTGAAATACGTGGCCAAGCTGGCGGAAAGCCAGTCAGCCGAGCTGAAGCGTTACAGCCCGTTCCAGATCGTGCGCGAATTCGAACGCTCGCTGATCCGCGAACTGGATTTCAGCGTGGAGTGCAAGAATGCCGAACGCATCGCGCAGAATCTCAAGCAGTTCAACTTTGTAAAAATCCCGCGCATCTACTGGGAGTGGACCTGCGAGGATCTCAACGTGCAGGAATTCATCGAAGGGATTCCGGCGCGCAACGTGCGCGAGATCGACGCCGCCGGCCTCGACCGCAAGCTGATCGCCCGGCGCGGTGCCAAGGTGGCCTGGCACATGATGCTGGTGGACGGTTTTTTCCACGCTGATCCGCATCCGGGCAACATCCTGGTGCTGCCACGCAACCAGATCGCCATTCTCGATTTCGGCATGGTGGGCAAACTCTCCAACACCCGCCGCGATCAGTTGATGAAGCTGGTGCGCCACGCGGTGTTCAGGGAAATTCCCGCCGCCGTGCGCATCCTGCAGCAGTGGTCGAACAAGACCGGCAATTTCGAACAGCTGGTCAGTGAATGCGAAGATTTCATGCAGCAGTATTACGGCGTGCCGCTGGACCAGCTCAACATTCCGCAAATCATCACCCAGGCCGCCGACACCCTGCGCGAGCACGACATCGCGCTGCCGCCGGACATCGCCATGCTGAGCAAAACCTGCATCACGCTGGAAGGATTCGGCCGCCTGATGTACCCGCAGTTCGACCTGATGCAGGAAGCGGAAGACCTGATCAAGATCTGGGGCAAGGAGCGCTACAAGCCCGGCAATCTGGTGAAGAAACTCGGCCTGCGCGCGTTCAACTATATGGACAGCCTGTTCGACGACGCCGAAGTGACGGCGGCCACCGAGCATGCACCCACGCTCAACGGTATCGACCGCGGTCTGGTGGAACGGCTGGCGAAGCGGCAGGAACGGCTCAGGTACCGCCAGACCCAGTTGATGGTGGCGGTGGGTTTCCTGTTATCGTCAACCTTGCTGATGCTGCTGCCGGAAGGCCCCAAAATTTGGGGCATGCATGTGGTAGGCATCGTACTGTTTCTGGGTTCTGCCGTTGGCATCCAGTGGCTGCTGTTCCTGCTCTGGTGGGGGCATCGCAGCACCGACTGAGCCTCTGGCGCTTCTCCAGGTGCGCCAGACAGACCTATACTGCACAAGCCGACAACAGACGGAACGCACATGGAAGAAAACCGCGGGGATTTGTCAGACCTTCAGCCGGCAGAGGCTCAGTCGCAGGAGCATGGGCCGCCCCGTCCGGCCTTCTCCTGGCATCGCAGCCTGCGGTTCCGGCTGGCCACCGGGCTGGTCGTGCTGTTTCTCAGCCTGGCGGTGATCAGCCTGAGCGTCATCTGGTGGCAGGGCCTGCCGCTGCTGCTGCAGGAAAACCGTCTGCTCAACCAGCAGATCGGCGAGAACATCGCAACCTCCCTCAGCCAGCAGTTCAAGCAAGCGGAAACGCTGTCGCGCAATCTTGCGCAACTGGCGGAGGTGATGCCCTACGATGAAGTGACCTACCGCCGCGTCCTGCCCCATCTGATGGATCTGCCGGAACTGAAAAACCTGATTGCCGGCGGCGGGCTCTGGCCCGAGCCCCGCCAATTCGATCCGGTGCTCGAACGCAGCAGTCTGTTCTGGGGCCGCGACCGCAACGGCACACTGCAGTTCTTCGACGATTACAACGATCCCGCTGGCAGCGGTTACCACCAGGAAGAATGGTATGTGCCCGCCCGGCTGCAACCGCTCGACAGAGCCTACTGGTCGCGCTCCTACACCGATCCCTACTCGCTGCAACCCATGGTTACCTGCACCACGCGATTCAGCCGGCAGGGGCAGTTTGCGGGCGTCGCCACCGTGGACCTGAAGCTGGAAGGCGTTAACGCACTGCTGCAGGAAAAATTCCGCGACCGGCCGGGCTACGCCTTCGTGGTGGACCGCAACAACAAGTTCATCGCCTTTCCCGAACTGGATCTGGTGCGCACCGAGCGTCCCGGCAGCAACGGCCCGGTCATTGATTTCAGCTTTGCCGGCGAACTGGCGCTGATCAAGCCGGTATTCCAGCCGGTGGCGGAACAACTGACGCTGCTCAATGAACGCGACTCCAGCCAGGCCGACCAGGACAGCGACGCGGTGCAGCAACTGGCGCAGGCCATCGATGACGGCAGTTACCAGATCGAGCGCCAGGAGGCAGGCGTCATCGCCCATAACCTGACGGTGCCGGCGTCCGACAAACCCCTGCCCCTGGCCCAGTTCAGCCTGGAAGACGATATCCTGTTGCGACAACCGGCAGACGTCATCATCCACCAGATGCCGCATACGTTCTGGAAAATCGTCAGCGTTTTTCCCCGTTCTGAAACCACCCGCTCCGCCATGGCCATCAGCCGCAGCCTCACCTGGGGCACGCTGGCCGGCATCACGCTGACGGGTCTGCTGTTTGCCCTGTTCCTGTGGCGGATACTGCTGCAACGGCTGGACTATATGACGCACCAGATCCGCGATGCTGCGCAACAGGACCCCTCGCTGTCACTGCAGCGCGCCACCCTCGTGCATCACCGCAGCGAGGATGAACTGGATCTGCTGGGCCACTGGTACAACCAGCGTACCCGCCAGTTGCACGAAGCCCTGCTGGCCGCACGCGCGGGAACACAACAGCTGGCACGGGAAAATGCCGATCACCGCGCCACCGCCAGCCTGCTGGAAAAAACCCTGGCGCTGCAGCATGCCCTGCTCGACAGTACCAACCTGATCATTCTCAGCCTGGACAGCGGCGGCATGATCCAGCACTGCAACGCCGGCACCCTCAAACTGCTGGGTTATGGCGAAGCAGAACTGATCGGCAGGACCTTCCCCCACAAGCTGATCCTGCCGGTACACCTGCATGTGCGGCAGCGGGAACTGCAGCAGCGCCTGGGCCGGTCGGTGGACGGTTTCACGCTGTTCACGACGGCACCGGAATCACGGCAGTGGACCTTCAATCGCAAGGATGGCAGCCCGCTGCCAGTGCTGCTGCAAATCAGCCCGGTGCTGGATTCAACCGGTCGCGCCCACGGCTGGGTAGCGGTGGGCACAGATCTGTCGGGCCAGGCGGAAGCCTCGCCAGTCGCCCCGCTCCCCACGCCGATGCCGACGGACGACAACGCCAGCCCGTCGTTCCTGGGCAGCCTGTCGCAGGAACTGCGCACCGCCCTCACCAGCATCCTGGGCTTCTCCCGGCAATTGCAGAAAAAAATCGGCGCCACCGATGCCCTCGACAGCATCGAACGCAACGCCAACCAGTTGCTGGCCATCGCCAACAGCCTGCTGGACCTGTCCCGTATCGATGGCGGCCAGCCGGAGCTCACCTTCGACGAATTCAACCTGGGGGAACTGGTGGACGAAGTGCACACCGAACTGCGTCCGCTGCTGGAAGGCAAACCCATCGACTACGGCTATCACATACCCAAAGAGCCGGTTTTGATGGAAGCGGACCGGCGCAAGATCCGCCAGATCCTGCACAGCCTGCTCAGCAGCGCCATCCGCAGCACCGATCACGGCAGCGTGGATCTCACCCTCAGTCATGGCGACACCGGCGGCCATGTCCACCTGATCATCAGCGACACGGGCCGCGGCTTCTCGCCGGAAATGAGCCAGCGCCTGTTCCAGCCGCACACCCCGCTGGAGGGCTACACCCAGCACAAGCCCGGCAACGGGCTGGATCTGTACCTCACCTGGAAACTGGTGCAACTGCACCAGGGCCATATCAGCCTGGACAGCACACCGGGCAAGGGCACCCATATCACGGTGGAACTGCCCCTGCATCCAACCCCTGCCTGAACGATAACGCTAACCGGGCTGTCTTCCGAACTGGCCATTGACGACAGCCGGGCTGGGGCCTGTGTTCTGTGGAGCCACGAAAATACATTACTCTCCCACCAGGTCTGCCGGATTAACCGCAACAATCAGATTCCCCATAACCAGAGGAACCGAATCATGCCGTATTACCCGGAAATCAGGACGCTGGGCGACATTGCCCGTTTTCACGGCACCCAGCGCCCCGATGCGACCGCCTTCGTATTTGAGGATCGCGTTTCGGATTACAGGACGTTCAATACGCACACCAACCAGATCGCCAATGGCCTGCTCGCAGAAGCGATTCCCGCCCAGTCGCGCATTGCGGTGATGGGAAAAAATTCCGACTGGTACTACGAACTGCTGATCGGCAACGCCAAGGCCGACATGGTGACCGTGGGCATCAACTGGCGCCTGGCACCGCCGGAAGTGGCCTACATCCTCAACGATGCCGAGGCCCGAATCCTGTTTGTCGGCAAGGAATTCATTCCGCTGTACGAAAGCATCAAGAGCCAGCTGCCCTCCATCCAGAAAGTCATCGTGCTGGCTGACAGCGACGCGACCTATCCCACTTTCGCGCAGTGGCGCGCGGCCCAGCCGACCCACGATCCGGATATCAACGTTCAGCCTCATGATGTGGCCGTGCAGATGTACACCAGCGGCACCACCGGACATCCCAAGGGCGTGCAGGTGTCGCACCGTGCGTTTTACGCGCTCAATGAAATCGGCGCACAAACCGATGAGCAGGAAGAGGAATGGACAACCTGGACCGATCGCGACGTCAGTCTGCTGGCCATGCCCAATTTCCACATCGGCGGTACCGGCTGGGCACTGATCGGCATGTATGCGGGTGCCCGCAATGTGGTGCTGAGTGAATTCACCCCCGCCGGCTGCCTGCAGGCCATCCGCGATCAACGCATTTCCAAACTGTTCATCGTCCCGGCAGCCATGCAGTTCGTGCTGGCCGATCCCAGCTGCGCCGACACCGATTTTTCCAGCCTGAAATACATGATCTACGGCGCCTCGCCGATTCCGCTGCCGTTACTGAAACGCGCGATGGAAGTTTTCAAATGCGGCTTCATCCAGTTGTACGGCATGACGGAAACCATCGGCATCGGCACCTACCTGCCCGCCGAGGATCACCATCCCGACGGCAACAAACGCATGCGCTCCGCCGGCAAGACCCGCGCCGGTGTTGAAGTCGCCATCAAGGACCCGGACGGCAACATAGTGCCGAATGGCGTGATCGGGGAAATCTGCATCCGCTCGCCGGGCAACATGGTGGGTTACTGGAAACGGCCGGACGCCACGGCATCCACGCTGGTGGACGGATGGGTGCATACCGGCGACGCGGGATACCGGGATGACGATGGCTATATCTACGTGCAGGACCGCATCAAGGACATGATCGTGTCCGGCGGCGAGAACGTGTATCCGGCGGAAGTGGAAAGCGTGCTGTTCGGCCTGGAGGGCATTGCCGACGTCGCCGTGATCGGCGTGCCCGACGACAGATGGGGCGAAGCCGTGAAAGCCTGCGTGGTGCTGAAACCCGGTGCCAGCCTCTCCGCGCAGGACATCATGGCCTTTGCCCGGGAGCGGATCGCCGGTTACAAGGTGCCGAAGTCGGTGGACTTCATCGCCGCACTGCCACGTAACCCATCCGGCAAAATCCTGAAACGGGAATTGCGGGCGCCGTACTGGCACGGCCGCGAGCGTCAAGTGAACTAGAACCAGCACCGCTGCCGGCAGCCGTATTTGCCGGCAGCAAAAGTGTGCTCTTGCCTCCCAGGACAGACTGATTTTCCAGCACTTGCGAATGACGACAGCCGTACCCTCCCGCCTTTTGACGCTTTGACACCTCAGTGCCACCCTCTTGTGACCGATTGGTCACTTCGCTTGTGACAAGCGTATCAAACCATCGCTAACCGGCGCTGACACCTTCGCAAGGGCAAGTCTCGCAGTCTCCTTTCTCCGTCGCCGTTCGCCACCCAAAACAAGAATGAAGCAAGCAAAGGAGAACACCATGAAGCCCTTGAGCGGTTTCGCATTTGCATTGTTGGCAACCATTCCCCTGCTGCCCGGATGCGGCGGCGGGGGTTCATCCTCCTCCGGCGATGGCAGCGACCGGGCGACCACGACGACCACCGCCAATGAGTCGACGTCCACCACGTCCAATGCCTTCGACAGCCACGCCTTTTTCGATGCCCGCATCGCCCCACGCCTGAATTTCTGCGCCACCTGCCACGTGCCCGGCGGACTGGCAGACACCGACGAAGGCGACGGCCTGCTGCCGTCCAGCAACAGTGCCAGCCGCTACGACGATTTTTACGCCGCCTGGCGTGAACTGGGCGAAGGCACCACGGGCAACCCCATCCTGGTGGAAAACGCCGTCATGTCCGAACCCCACAGCGGCGGCAAAAGCTGGCCTGCGGGCAGCGAACCGTACCTGGACGTGACGCAACTGTTCGGCTGCTGGGACAACCCCGCCAGCTGCGCAGAACAGACGGAAGAAGAACCACCGGAAGTGGTGGACGATGCTGATGATCTGCCCCTGCTGGAACCCGGCCCGATGAAAACGCCGCTGGTAGCCGGCTGCGACGGCAAGCCCGACGACACCCCGCTGCCGCTGGACCCGCGCAGCCTAGTGGTGCAAGGTGTGAACAAGCCCGGCGTGGCAGTGCAGTTCAACGCTTACTGGATCGACGTGCACAATCCGTTGCCACCGTACCGCGCCAATCCGCTGCAACCGGCCGCCACCTGCGGCGAGTGGAAAGCCCGCGTCGCTGCCGGTGAGGAACTAGTGAAATTCGGCTCGCGCTTCATGGGCGGCCTGCGCCTGTTCACGCCGCGCAATTATCGCAATCTCTGGAAATCCTGGGGCCTGAAAGAACGGCCCGCCAATTTCGACGAGGAAGTATTGAAGCGCTACGGCCTGTTCAAGGCGGAATTCCGCAACCCGTATCCCCTGGACAGTGAAGACCCCAACCAGACCGACGGCGGCAGCGGCCAGTTGCCCCTGGGCCTGGCGATGATCAAGGATCTGGATGGCCGCTATAACGGCGAAATGACCGTGAACTGTTCCTTCTGCCACGATTCACGCCTGGGCACCGATGAGGAAGGCCAGCAATTCCACTGGGGCCGCGGCAGCAACTTCATGGACATCGGCGTCTTCGTCAACGACTTCGCCAAACGTCTGGCCGGCATTCCTGCCATCGCACCCTATCCGTTTGGTGCCCATGCCGGCGGCTCCAATGCGCTGGGCGTGATCGACGCACTCTACGTCGGCTTCGACGCGGAAACACTGCAACTGCGGCTGGGAGCGGAACTGTTCCCGTCACACGGTTCCGCCGGCCAGATGCGCGCACCGCACTGGTGGAGTCGCGCCTGGATGACCCGCCTGTTCAAGGGTGCCCTCAGTTCCGACAACGTGCGTTCCACCATGGCGCTGGAGGTGGCCACCTTCATGCTCAGCGGTGAGGAACGTCGTGCGCTGGAACCGGATTTTGAAAACGTCACTGCGTTCATGAATTCTCTGTCGCCACCTGCATTTCCCAATCCCGGGCAGATCGACACCCGTCTGGCGGAAGCCGGTGCCGTGCTGTTCCATACCAAGGACTTGTGGGCCAACGGCGCCAACGACCAGATTCCCAAACCGGAGTCCAATGGCTCCTGCGCCGGCTGCCACGGCGTGTATTCACCGCGCTATGCCGCCGACCCGGCCATGCTGCCCGATCCGCGCCTGAAAGGGGTGGCCGGTATCACCACGCCCATCGAGATCATCCGCACCGATCCCGAACGCACCAACGTGATGTCAGATCCGATGAAGGTGGCCTGGAATACTTCGTGGTGGTCCTATGACGAACTGCATCCCGACTGGACACCGGAAGGACAGGGCCGCCCCGGCCAGAGCCTGGCACGTCTGCGCAACGATGTGGCGGGCGGCGGTCAACGGCTGGAAGGCCCCAACCGCTGGAGCGACATCAAGGGTTACACCGCGCCGCCGCTGTATGGCGTGTGGGCTGCCGCACCCTACTTCCATAACGGCAGCGTCCCCACTGTGTGGCATGTGCTGAAACCGTCGGAGCGCCCCGGCATCTGGGCACCGCCGCAGACCGAACCGGATGCACCGGGCCTGAACAAAGGCTTCGATTACAGCCTGGCCGCCTACGACCTGGACAAACTCGGCTGGAAGTACGAGGAAATCCCCTGCATTGCCGGCACCGAGCGCTACAACTGCAACCCCACCAGCGCCGCCGACCGCCTGCTCAGCTGGCTGTCGAACCAGTTGGGATCGAAGTACTGGCTGGGATATCAGGTGACGCCGCCACTGTCGAAGAAAGACATGGAAGCACGCCGCATCGTCAACACCCACGAGTTCAGTCGCGGCAATGAAGGCCATGACTTTACCGAAATGCTGACGGACCCGGAGCGCCTGGCGTTGATCGAGTACATGAAGACACTGTAAACCGGCAGAACACCGGAGCCTCCTGCGGGAGTGCTCCGGTTTTCCCTTTCACACACTCATAAAAAAAGCGCCGATAAAGGCGCTTTTCAAATTCAACCAGCGGGACTGAACGCAAGCGTCAGACGCTGATGACAACCGTCACCACTTCCTTGGCAATGAAACCGAAAATGCCCAGACCCAGGGTCAGGAAGATAGCAAAGGTGCCAAGTTTGCCGGCTTGGGATTCTGCTGCCAGCTTGTACATTATGAAAAACATATAAGCGATGAGGCCGGATACACACAGGTACAACGAGATGGTTTCAAACTGCTCGACTGCCATGAAGCCCCCTGGGACAACATCCCCTGACAACATTCTCTGAATACGTCCGACAAAAACGGACACAGGAAAACGGGCGGCAATATACATTCGAAATAGTTATGTAACAAGCGCTTTTTAATGAACTTGGGATCTAAAGGTGAAGGCGATTGACACACGTCAGTGGGTAGCATCAAAACAGGCTTAACTGGGGCTCATCTCCTTGTTTTGGCTTCATTTGTTTGCGCGGTTCAGGCAGCGGCGGCACAAAGCGGGTGCAATCCAGCGTCCCTCTGCCCCGATTATGGCTGTGGTCCAGTCCCACCTTGCGGCAGGCCAGATGAAAACGCTGGGCATACAGGCGGGCGTACTCGCCGTTACCGGTCATGCGCGTCCCGAATGTCGATTCGTACAGCTTGCCGCCCCGGGCATCCCGCAACGTGTTCAGCACCCGTTCTGCCCGGTCCGGGTAGTGGGTCTGCAGCCATTCCACAAACAAGGGCGCCACTTCATGGGGCAAACGCAGCAGGATGAAATTGGCGCTGTCAGCACCCGCTTGCGCCACCCGCTCCAGAATCTGCTCGGTTTCATGGTCGTTGATCCAGGGAATCAGCGGCGCCACCAGCACGCCTACCGGCACACCGGCCTCGCGCAGGGCCGCCACAGCCCGCAACCGCGCCTCACCCGACGACGTGCGCGGTTCCAGCCAGCGCTTGGTCTGGTTATCCAGCGTCGTCACACTCACCAGCACTTTCACCAGCGACTGTCGCGCCAGTTCCGACAGCAGGTCGATGTCACGGGTCACCAGCTGATTCTTGGTAATCAGCGTCAGCGGATGCCGGCACTCCAGCAGCAGTTCCAGAATGCCTCGGGTAAGCCGCCGCTCCGCCTCCACCGGCTGGTAGGGATCGGTGGCAGTGCCGATGCAGATGGGCGAACACTGGTACGACGGCCGCGACAAATCCTTGCGCAACGCCGCCACGGCGTTTTCCTTCACAAAAATCTTCGTCTCGAAGTCCAGCCCCGGCGACAAATCCACATACGCATGGTTGGGCCGGGCGAAACAGTAGATACAGCCATGCTCGCAACCACGATAGGGATTGATGGAATGGGTGAACGGAATGTCCGGC
The DNA here is from genome assembly GCA_013178375.1 of Gammaproteobacteria bacterium. Taxonomy (GTDB): domain Bacteria; phylum Pseudomonadota; class Gammaproteobacteria; order Pseudomonadales; family Ketobacteraceae; genus Ch67. Next base: position 100,871 of record JABLXQ010000041.1, on the reverse strand, counting down.
GACTGGTTGCGGGTGATCAGGGATTTCGCGTGCTCCCGCAAAAAAAGCGTGTCGCGTTTTTCCGGCAGAAACTCCTCGTCGATCAGTGAAATGCGGTGCTCGAAACGGCCCGCCAGGTTGCTCACCGCACCCCGCCCTTTCATTGGATTCACCGGATTCGTCATGATCGTGTCCGCGTAACTGTATATTTGTACAGTATAACAGTTTTGATGTCATCCGCGAGAGATTTGATGCCGGACAAACTCCCCGCCACTAAAACCTTGTCCTGCAACGATTCAGGGTGTGATTTCCGCCGCCAGCACTTAGAATTCAGGGAAAATCGCAGCGGAAAAGCACATGACCGAACCATCCGTTCCCGTGGCCGCCCCCGCCACTCTCAGCCTGAAGCGGGTAGCCATCGACACTTACCATGAAAACGTCGCCTACCTGCACCGCGACTGCCCGCTGTACAAGGCCGAGGGCTTCCAGGCCCTGAGCAAGATCGAGATCCAGCAGAACGGCAATAAAATCCTCGCCGTGCTCAACGTGGTGGATGACGACTGCATCGTGGCGCCCAGCGAACTGGGGCTGTCGGAACAGGCCTTCGCCAATTTGAAGCTGCCGGCGCAGACCCAGGTGCGGGTGAACCACGCAGAACCACCCCACTCCATGGAATTCGTGCGGCAGAAACTGGGCGGCACCCGCCTGAACCAGGACAAGTTCAACGAAATCATTCAGGACATCGGCGCCAACCGCTATTCCAAAACTGAAATCGCCGCCTTCATCGTGGCGGTGTCGGAAGCGGGACTGGATCGCGAGGAAATCCTCTATCTCACCCGCGCCATGGTGGACTCCGGCCAGCAGCTGGACTGGAAGGAACCGCTCGTGGTGGACAAGCACTGCATCGGCGGCATTCCCGGCAATCGCACCTCGATGATCGTGGTGCCCATCGTCGCGGCCTTTGGCCTGCTGTGTCCGAAAACATCCAGCCGTGCGATCACCTCGCCCGCCGGCACCGCTGACACCATGGAAGTGCTGGCCAATGTGGACCTGCCCATGGAACGGCTGGACCAGATCGTGCGCGAACAGCGCGGCTGCCTGGCCTGGGGCGGCACCGCCAAGCTGGCACCGGTGGACGACATCCTGATCTCGGTGGAACGGCCGCTGGCGATCGACTCCCAGGCGCAGATGGTGGCGTCGATCCTGTCGAAAAAACGCGCCTGCGGTTCCACCCATCTGCTGATCGACATTCCCGCCGGACCCCGCTCGAAAGTACGTTCGATGAAAGAGGCCATGCAGCTGCGCAAGCTGTTCGAATTCGTGGGCGATCGCATCGGGCTGGTGACGGAAGTGGTGATTACCGACGGCCGCCAGCCGGTTGGGCGTGGCATCGGCCCGGTGCTGGAATGCCGCGACGTGATGCAGGTGCTGAAGAATGATCCCGACGCGCCCCACGACCTGCGGGAAAAATCCCTGCAGCTGGCGGGCCGCCTGCTGGAATTCGAGGCCGATATCCGTGGCGGCGCAGGTTATGAAGTTGCACGCGACATTCTGGATTCTGGCCGCGCGCTGGAAAAAATGAACCAGATCATCGCCGCACAGGGCAAGCAGGAGCGCCATTTCAGCGTGGGCCATCTGACTCGCGACATTCCTGCCTCCAGCAGCGGCACCGTGGTGGAAATCGACAACCTGATCCTGTCCCGCGTTGCCCGACTGGCGGGCGCACCCATGGACAAGGGCGCCGGCGTAATGCTGCTGAAAAAACTCGGCGACACCGTGCAGGCCGGCGACCCGCTGTACCGCATCCACGCGGAATTTCCCGCCGACTTCGACTTCGCCGTGCGCCTGGCCAGCCAGCATTCGGGCTACCGCATCAGCGAACACGCCCACGAACTGGTTTCCTGGCTGGAATAACCCATGCTGCTACTTGGATTTACTGAAAGCGCTCCACAAGCCCGCGCCCTGGCCGCGGCCCTTGGCTACGACTACGCCGACGTCAGCGTCCACCGTTTTCCCGACGGCGAAAGTCTGGTGACCGTGCCCAACCGCCTCAGCAAGACCGTGCTGTTTTTCCGCAGCCTCAACGATCCCAACGCCAAGCTGGTGGAACTGCTGCTGGCCATCGAAGCCGCGCGTCGCCATGGCTGCAAACGCGTGGTGCTGGTCACCCCCTACCTGTGCTACATGCGGCAGGACATGGAATTCCAGCCGGGACAGGCCGTGAGCCAGAAAATCATCGGCGCCCTGCTGTCGGAATGGGTGGACGACCTGATTACGGTCGACCCGCACCTGCACCGCACCCACCGCCTGAGCGCGGCCCTGCCCTACTGCAGCAGCGTGGCCAAAAGTGCCGCGCCGCTGCTGGGGGAATTCCTGCGCCAGCAAGGCAGTGATGGCGTACTCGTCGGGCCCGACGAAGAATCGCACCAATGGGTGGAACAGGTGGCACAGATCTGCGGTCTGGATTTTGTGATCGCCGGCAAGGAACGGCTGGGTGACCGTGCGGTGAAAGTCACATTGCCCGCCTACACTTACCAGAACAGGAATGCGATTCTGGTGGACGATGTGATCAGTTCCGGCAAAACCATGATGGAAACCGCGACCGCCCTGCGTGCCGCCGGCATCAACCAGGTGGACGCGCTCTGCACCCATGCGCGGTTCGCACCGGGCGCCGAAGAAGGCATGCGCACCGCCGGTATCCGCCACATCTGGAGCACCACTGCCATTCCCCATGCCACCAGCTGCATCGACCTGACCCCGGTACTGGTGGAAGGCCTGCACGAGACGCTGGGTATCCCCCACTACCAGGATAACCACTCATGATGGCCACCACCCCCGGTGAATGTTTTGCCATCGCGGTCGCTGAACTGTTCCAGTTCAACGAACTGAGCCGCGACCTGATGGAGCAGGAACGCGCCACACTCTACCGCGACGCCCTGCATATCGAACGCGACGGCCGCATGGCGGTGGTATTCGCCTACGGCGTGGTGATCACCTGGCAATGGTCCAGCGACGAACGTGAAGCACTGCTGAAACGGCTGAACGAGTACCACACCAACACCTACGCCGAACCGGAAACCGAGCGCTTCCAGTTTTCCACCAGCGCCGAACAGTTCCGCATCCAACGCGACCACATCTACCTGACCGACACCAGTCCGCTGCACCTGCTGGCGGTGTCGCACGCACTGGCGCAGTCCATCAAGCTTTCAACGTTTGAAACACTGGTGGCGCGCACCATGCAGTCCACCGCGCAGATCCCCCGCACCCTGGCAGAAACCGGCAAGACCAACCTGTCACGGCGCGAACTGGCGCAGATCCGCGGCCGCCTCTTCCTCACCAAGAGCGACATCATCGTCCGCTACGATCTGCTGGATACGCCGGAATTTTTCTGGGAATACCCGGAGCTGGAGTCCGTCTACCAGCACGCCGCGAATTATCTGGAAATCCGCAACCGCACCCAGGTGCTGTCAACCCGATTGGAAACGGTACACGAACTGTTTGAAATGCTGGCGGACGAGCAGAAACACAAGCACTCCGCCACGCTGGAATGGATCATCATCTGGCTGATCGCCGTGGAGATCCTGATGTTTTTGGTGAACGATTTCGTACTGCACTAATCGCAGTCAGCTGCAACGCCATTGCTCCGTATCCGGCCGCTCGCTTTCACTGATACCGTGCAGCGGGATGCCATCCACAATCCACACCCCCTCGTTCTGGTCCGGCCATTTTCCCAGCGTGAATTCAAATTTTGGCAGCAGCGGAAACGTCTGCACCACCATCTTCACAGAGGTCAGGCGGATCACCGGCATATAAGGCAGCTCCAGCTTCTTGCTACGGCTGCGGCCATCGACGGATTCTTCGCAGGCAATAAAGGTATAGTTTGCATAGCCATCGTCGCGCACATGCAGGAACAGGCGATCATGCGTCTGCACACCGTTGATTTCAGCACGCTGTTCGCCAAACCAGTAGCCAATGAGCGGAGTCTGGCCTACATCCACGGGCGTGTTTTTCAGCTTCTCACAGCCGGCAGTTAAAAAGAACACGGCAACCAGCGCCACGAGCCGTGTCAGAGCCAACAAATGCGTGAACAACTGCGAACTGAATTCAGACATGAACCTGTTTCCTGAAAGTTAACGCCCCGCCGGGTGCCGATTCAAATTTCCAGCACCTTGACAAAATCCACCACCCGCCGTGCCGCCTGCTGCCAGTGCTGCGCCTGGGTAAGACCACTGCTCTTGCGCGGCTTGAAATCGTGATCACCATCCGCCAGCCAGTGCATTTGCGCAGGCACCGCAACCGGCGTCAGCTCCTGCAGCGTACCAAACGGATCGCGCTCACCCTGCACGATCAACCAGGGCCTGGCAATACGGGCCCAATGTTCGTTGCGCCATTGCCCGGGCTTTGCCGGCGGATGAAACGGATACCCCAGCGACACCGCCGCCGCACAGCCATTCTGCGCCAGCAGCAGCGACGCCACCCGCCCGCCCATGGATTTTCCCGCCGCCACGCAATGTTCCGGCCCACCCTGCAAGGCAACGGCCTTCAGAAAACTTTCCACCAGCAGCGGCATGCTGTCCGGCAGGCGTTTTTTGCCATCCTGCCGCCGCCGCACCATGTACGGAAATTCAAACCGCGCCACCCGCACCCCCTGCGCCGCAATCGCGCCCGCCAGCCCCTGCATGAAATCGCTGTCCATGCCCGCACCGGCGCCGTGGGCAAACAGCAACGTCAGGCGGCTTTGCAAGTGCACGGGCTCATCGATCAGGAACTGCATGGTGGCGGAATTCTCCTGGAAAATTCATCACGGCGGGGAAACGGGGGATCTGGTGTGCGACTCACGGCGCATGGCAACCCTCGCCCGCCGGTCATCACTTGGCAGTGGCCCGCTATTGTCTCATAATCGCGCTCCTTTTTGAGGAACGCCGTATGTGGTTCAAGAATCTGCGCATCTACCGTTTCACCCAACCCTTCGAGCTGACGCCGGAAGAACTGGAGCCCCTGCTGGCGGCCCACGCGTTCCAGCCCTGCGGCCGTCAGGATCTGACCAAATACGGCTGGGTCAGCCCGGTTGGCGGCGACAGCGACGTTTTCACACACGTCAGCAACGGCAACATCATGCTGTGTGCACAGCGCCAGGACAAAATCATTCCCGGCTCGGTGATCAAGGAAGCGATGCAGGAAAAGATCGAGGCCATCGAACAGCGCGACGCCCGCAAGGTGTACAAAAAGGAACGCGACCAGCTGAAAGATGAAGTGCTGCTGGACCTGCTGCCCCGCGCCTTCACCCGCACCCGGCGCATTTACGGTTTCATTGCACCGAAAGAAAAACTGCTGCTGCTGGATACCTCCAGCGCGACACAGGCCGAGGAATTCCTGGGCCACCTGCGCGAAGCCCTGTCCACCCTGCCAGTGATTCCGCCCGCCAGCAAAAACGTGCCCGCCGACGTGATGACCCACTGGCTCACCGAGCAGCATGCACCAGAGCCGTTCGTGCTGGATCGCGAATGCGAGCTGGGCAATCCGCTGGACACCTCCAACGTAATCCGCTGCAAGGGCCAGGATCTGGACGCCGATGAAGTGCAACAATTGCTGGAAGCCGGCAAACGCTGCACCAAGCTGGCGGTGATCTGGAAGGACAGCATCGGCTGCGTGATTCACGAGGATCTGTCATTGAAGCGGCTGAAGTTCGAGGATGTGCTGATCGAACAGGCCAACGAGTCGGAAGCGGAAGACCGCGCGCAGCAGTTCGATCAGGATTTCGCGGTGATGGCGCTGGAAGTGATCGCGCTGTGCAAGGATCTGTTCAAGGCGTTTGGCGGGCTGGAAAAAACCAGGGCGGTCTGAAACCGCCCTGATAAAAACTGGCTGACAAAAATTGAATTGGCAACCCCGTTCAGGCCACCAGCAGAATACCCAGCACCAGCCCCAGCACTACCAGTGCCCCCACCACCAGCGAAAGGTTGAAGCGGGACCAGACAAACTGGGGCACCTCGGTGGAAACCGGCGGCGCAATGGCCCGCTCGTCCACCCGGAACATCATTTCCATACGACCGATGCGCACCACATCGCCCGGCTGCAGCGTGCTGATCTCAATCGGCCGGTTGTTGATGAAAATCGGATTGCGACCTTCGCAGGTTTCCAGCACCCAGTCATCCCCCAGCTTGCGCACCCGGGCATGCTCGCCCGACACGGTCTTGTCGCCCAGGTTGAACTGACATTTTTCATCGCGCCCGATCAGCCAGGCATTGCGTTGCTGGGAAACAAAGGAGAAAACCTTGCCACGGATAGGCGCCGTGAGCACCACGAAGCGCGGGCCGCTGCCATTGTCAGGGCCTTTCACCACCCGGATGCCCTTCCCTTCCAGACGCTGCAGTTCCGCCAGGGACAGGATGCGGGTGCCAACGTCATCGTCATCACCCACCTGGGTCTTCATCTGCACATCCGGCGTCGCAGCGCGTGCCGGTTGCCGCACCGGCGCCTGGGCAGGCGAATGCAACGGTTCAACGGGACGCACATCGGTACCCATGCTTTGGAACATGGTGGCATCTGCATCGCCGTGGGACTGGTCCGACACCAGGCGGAACGCCTGTTCGTGAAACCGCACTTCGTCACCAATGGACAGGGTTTGCGGCGCGCTGATGCGACGACCATTGATGAAAGTGCCATTGGTGGAACGCAGATCCTCCACCATGACGCCGCCGGGCGTCAGTGAAAGCTTGGCGTGGTAACGGGAGATATGACCGCTGTCGAGGGAAATCTGGCATTCCACTTCACGCCCCACCAGCACTTCCTGGCCAATGGGAAACTCTTCGCCACTTTTCAGCGAGCGCAGGCGGTAGCCGCTGGCTTTGTCCTGAAACAGCGTTTGATCATTCATCGTGTCTTGCCGGGCGCCCTGTTCACTCATCTGGATGATTATAGGTGGCTGATGTGTAATCCAAAAGGCTGATGAGCCAGCTTTTTCGATGGAAATTTTCCACAAAGGTTCCCAACCTGTAGCATTACTACCAGTTAAGAAGCGGATTTAACAGCAGTTTTGGGGCGGGGGATAAGGATGATACGGCAGGAACAAGACGGCACGGCTCTCGCGGGGGAAAGCCGTGCCGTTGCGGATCAGCGGTTCATGTTCTCGATGATGGTGGCGTTGGCAGTTCCCAGACCTTCGCAGATCGACAGCAGACCGTAACGGCCACCACGACGACGCAGTTCATACGCCAGAGTACCCATCAGCTTGGCACCGGTGGCGCCCAGCGGATGACCCAGCGCTTGCGCGCCGCCATTCACGTTCAGCTTCTTCACGTCAGCACCAATGGCCTTGGCCCAGGCCAGCGGCACCGAACCGAACGCCTCGTTCACTTCGTAGATTTCGATGTCGGAAATCTTCAGGCCGGTGCGCTCCAGGATCTTGCGGGTAGCCGGGATCGGGCCTTCCAGCACCATGGTGGGATCGGAACCAACTACGGTCATGTCGTGGATGCGCGCCAGCGGCTTGAGGCCATACTGCTTCAGCGCACGCTCGCTCACTACCAGCACGGCGGCAGCACCGTCACAGATCTGGCTGGAGGATGCCGCGGTGATCAGGCCGCCTTCCACCAGAGGCTTCAGCTCGCTGATCGCCTGCAGCGACGCATTCGGACGCAGACCTTCGTCCACTTCGTGCATCACTTTCTTGCCTTCCACCATCACTTCCATCGGCACGATTTCGTTCTTGAAATAGCCGCCTTCATAGGCAGCAGCGCCCTTGATGTGGCTCTGGTAGGCGAAATCGTCCAGCTCGGCGCGGGTAACACCGTATTTCTGCGCCATGCGTTCGGCGCCCACGAACTGGCTGAAAGTGCTGCCGGGGTAGCGTTTGGTGATTTCGTTCTGGTCGAACGGAGTGCGCATACCGGCTTTTTCGGCGATGGCCATGGGGGAACCGATGGGCGTCATGCTCATATTTTCGATGCCGCCGGCGATCACCACGTCCTGGTTGCCGGACATGACGGCCTGGGCCGCGAAATGAATGGCCTGCTGGCCGGAGCCGCACTGACGGTCCACAGTGACACCTGGAACCGATTCCGGCAGACGGGAGGCCAGGATGGTGGCGCGGCCCAGGTTGAAGGTCTGCGGACCAATCTGGCTGACGCAGCCGATGATCACGTCTTCAACGATGCCGGGATCGATGCCGGTACGTGCCAGCAGTGCGTCGATCACCGTTGCACCCAGGTCCACCGGGTGAACCTGACTCAAACGGCCGTTGCGACGGCCTCCAGCGGTGCGGACGGCGTCGACGATATATGCGTGTGCCACAGGAAATCTCCTTTGTTGGGCTGATAGACATTGAGCAGATAGACATTGGGCTGATATACAGAGGAATGATGACTCAGCGTTCACGCTTTCTCAATGACTGGAAGCGTCAGCAAAGTGGCCATTTTGGGCCATCCGCTTCTGCGCAACACTAACGACAAACGCAAGGGGCGCCACTTGGGCGCCCCTGCATGGCCGGTCAAGGCAGGATCAGGCTTCGGTGGTGGGGGCCGTCGGTTTTTTCGCCTTCTTGGGCGCAGCCTTTTTGGCGGCTGGCTTCTTTGCTGCGGATTTGGCGGCGGCCTTGGGGGCTTCAGCGACTGCGGGTTTGGACTTGGCGGCAGGCTTGCGGGCCACCGGCTTTTTCTCTTCGATGGATGCGCCCAGCTTTAAGCCGCTCTTTTTCAGCAGTTCTTTTTCGCGCTTTTCCACCGCCTTGGCGGTATCACGCACGCGGGCTTCGACTTTCTTGCTGTAATCCTGGATTTTCCTGGCGTACTTGCCGTGCAGGGCTTTCTCGATCTGTTCGCGGGCCTTGGTGACGGCCTCATCCAGATCCGCTTCCAGACGGTGACGCAGCTCCTCTTCCTTCTCGATCACCTTGGTGCGCAGGCGCTTTTCGGTATCCATGAACTTCTCGCGCAACTGGGCAATCTGTTCCTCGATCTTGGCCTGGGTCAGATCCTTGCGGGTATCTTCCAGCAGCACACGGGCCGCTTCGTAGGCATCCTGAGCCTGCTCCAGCGCAACCTGGGCGGCGGCGGTGGCCTTGATGCGCCAGCGTTCCTGCGCTTCCATCAGTTGCTGCCGCGCCTTGTTTACCCGGTCCTGCGCCTTGTTCAACTGCTTCTCGATCATTTCCACCAGTTGACGGGCTTTGTCAGCGGTAGCGGTTCCTTTTACCTTAGCCATGAATGCCTCCATAAAATACGCCAGACCTGATTTGTGGTTGTGTGTACTGCAGAAAGGGTGGGCGGGAAACCGCGCTCGTGCCTGTCTTTATCGCAAACAAATTTAGAGGTTTCAATCTAAAAACGCATTTGATGCAAAGATTGTGGCGCAGATCAGGATGGGAATGGATCAGCCCCGGCCGTCGTCACAACAACCGGGGTGTAAATGCGGCAGCGCCCTCAGTGCAGGTCAGACACCATGTCGTTTTCGCTCAGCTGACTGGCGTTCTTGCCCTTGATGTAATCCAGCATGCCGAATTTTTCATAATGCGGGCGAATGCGCGGCGTCATCAGGCCGATGTAATCCAGGTTGGGAATCAGCCGTTCGAACATGGTTTCGCGGAACATTTTCATGGCAGGGGAATTGAGCACGATGTCGTTCCAGCGCTGACGGCTGATAATGCCTTCAAACCATTCCTCGTAGATTTCATGGGCCATGAAGCGGTTGCGCATGAGGATCGCCACTTCGAAAGCCAGTCCTCCCGCTCCTGGCGCTCGGCATCCGACAATTCCTGGGTGAAATGGGTTTTCAGCGCCAGCACGCCGTAGTGCACGTGGCGGGCCTCGTCGCGGATCACGTATTTCAGCAGTTCTTTCAGCAGTGGTTCCCGACTCATGTTGTGCATGGTGCGGAAAGCGCCCAGCGCCAACCCCTCCACCATGATCTGCATGCCGAGGAATTTGAAGTCCCAGCGCGCGTCAGTGAGCAGGTCGTCCAGGATCACGAACAGGTTGTCGTTGACCTGATAAACCTTGTTCAGTTTTTGCGTCAGATAACGGTTGAACACTTCCAGGTGGCGGGCTTCGTCCATCACCTGGGTGGCGCCGAAAAATTTGCCTTCCATCCACTGCACGCTTTCGGTGACCTGGGCCGAGGCATACAACGCGCCCTGCTCGCCGTGCATGAACTGGCTCAGCATCCAGGCCGCCAGGTTGTAGTTGAGTTCGCGCCGCTGCAGCACGGTGAACTTCACCGGCAGCTCGTCGAATACATGATCGGGGATGAAGTCGTTGGACAGGATGGGCACCTCGGGATTGAGGGGCTCCACATTGATGGACCAGTCCAGCGCGGTGTCGGCGTTCCACTGGCTCGCCACTGCCCGCCGGTACAGTTTGTTCATCTCCGGAAAATCCATCTTGTAGGTCATGTCGAAGGTCACCGGATGGGCGGATTTCATCGCCACCACATCCTTGCGCTTGCCCTCTTTCATCACGAGCCCGCGCAGGGCCGAGGGCGCCATGGAGGCAAACACCCGGGGATTGCGCATCTGCAGCACCACGGAAATGTTGTCGAGGGCGGCTTCGACACGGCGGCGGGCGGGCAAGGGCATGCCCATCAGCATGGAATCAAGGATCATGGTGAGCCTCTTTCTTGTAGTGGAGTCGGCTGGTGCTGGATTCGGGCTTGAACAAAATTGTCCTACAATTTGACAATGTAGTTGAAAATGGCCAATTAACAAGGTGACCGCCCGCCAAAACCCCGCGCCGGCTGGCGCAATTTGCCCTTCCAGGAAACCTGCTTGCGCCACTCCAGGTCCGTCCGCCCTATGTCAGTTCTATGCCCGTCCGGTGTTAACCCCCTGCCAGCCTTGCAGCTTTGCCTGCGTTGTCTGGCCGGCGCGCCAATGTTTCGGAACAGATAACCGCTAGAATGGCGCGATCTGAATTGTGGAGAACTACCGATGACGGTGAAGATCAAGACATCGATCAAGCGCGCCAAACAAGTGAACACCGACGTCGATGCACTGTATTCCCTGCTGACCAGGCCAGCCGAAGCCGGCCGGTTTTTTCCGCGCGTGGACAAGATCACTGCCCTGGGCGACGAGCGTTTTCACTGGACCATGGAACCCATGGGCACGCAGAAATACCAGCACCGGGTGGAGTATGTGTCGCAGTGGGAATATGACGAGGCGCAGAAAACCGTGCGCTGGCGGGCACTGCCGGATCAGGGCAATGCCAGTATTTCCGGCGTCTGGCAACTGGAGCCGAAGCCAGCCAGCGTGAATGTGGCGCTGGAGATCCGCGCCGAACTGCTGCTGGATCTGCCGCGCTGGATGCAGATCGTGGCCGAGCCCATCGTGCAGACCGAATTCCAGAAATTGCTGAACAGTTACTTCGACAATGTGGTGGCCTTCTGCCAGACCAAAGCATGATCGATCCGTTTGCTGAGTGTTTGGCGTTAGCCAAATAGTTGCCCGCTTTGCGGGTTTTTTTTTAGTTCGTTTTACGCGCAGCAGTTTTGATCGGCACCGGCGCCGGTTGCTTCCAACTTCTGGCATACTGCCGCTTTCCAGCCTGACCGGTGACCCTGCATGAGCCTTTCCCGCCGCGAATTCGTGGGAGTACTGGCCGCGTCGATGACGGCCGCTTCCTGTTCTTTTCTGCCCCGCCTGTCCGCCGAACAATCCCCTGGCACTGACTATGACTACATACTGACGGCCGAACCCACCCCGATCCAGCTGGTGAGCGCAGGCCTTACGCCAGCCTGGTGTTTTGGCGGCAGCTACCCGGCGCCGGTACTGCGGGCACGACAGGGGCAGAAACTGCGGGTGCTGTTCCGTAACCGGCTGCCGGAAGCCACTACCATTCACTGGCATGGCATCCGCATCGACATCGCCATGGATGGCGTGCCTTACCTGACCCAGCCACCCATCGAGCCAGGCGCAGAATTTCTGTATGAATTCACCCCGCCCGACGCCGGCACCTTCTGGTATCACCCGCACATGAACAGTGTGGAGCAGCTGGGCAAGGGGCTGGTGGGCATTCTGATCGTGGACGAGGCAAAACCGGTGGCATTCGATCTGGATCTGCCGCTGGCGCTGAAAACCTGGCACATCAATGAAGACGGCAGTTTTTCCCCGTTCAGTTTTCCCCGCAACGCCGCGCGCATGGGTACGCCCGGCAGCTGGGAAACAGTAAACGGACAGAACAAGCCGGTGCTGGAGATTCCTGCCGGCGGATTGGTCCGCCTGCGTTTTGCCAACGTGGACAACACAGTGATCTACAAGCTGGCCGTGAAAAATCACCCCGCCTGGGTGATCGCGGTGGATGGCAATCCAGTTGAGAAACCCTACCCGCTGACCTCCCACGAAATGGGTGCCGGCATGCGGCTGGATGTGGCGTTGATCGCACCGCAAAAAGCTGGTGAGGTGATTCAGGTGCAGAATGGCAAGGGCAAACTGTTCTTTGATTTTGTCACGCTGAAAACCGTGGGCGAACCGGTACGGGGTGAACGCACGATTCCCGTGTTGCCGCTGAACCCGATTCCACAGCCGGATCTGGCCAGCGCGGAATCGCTGGATTTCGTATTTGAATGGGAAGGCGCCGTGACGCCTGCCAATGACCACGGCGAAGCCCACCAGATGTTCTGGACCATCAACCGGCGCGGCTGGGATCACTCGTCGGAGCAGAGCATTCCCGAACCGCTGGCGAAATTGCAGCTGGGCCGGTCTTACATTTTCAATCTGCGCAATGTCACGCCGCATACCCATCCGATTCATATGCACGGCTACACCTGGACCGTGCTGGAATCCAGTCAGCGCAAGATCACGCCCTACCACACCGACACGGTGCTGGTGCGGCGCAATGAAAAAGTGAAGGTGGCTTTTGTGGCGGACAATCCAGGGCGCTGGATGTACCACTGCCACGTGATCGAACACATGAAGACAGGATTGATGGGCTATATCAGCGTGGCATGATTGTCCCAGCGCAGGGGATATTGCCGCAGGGTTTGCAGTGCGGTTGCCGTGCCGCTGGAATCAATCCGCACCAACGCACCCGCTCCGTTGGTGCCGACCCAGCCGGACTGTTGTGGCTGACGGCGGACACCAGCGGCGTCAGCAATGTCCAACATGTTGATCAGCTGGCCGGTTTGCATATCCCACACTGCAATGCCATTGCCACGCGGGCAGCTCACCACCGCCTGTCCACCATTCGCATCCACTGCCACGCTGGCCGTGTACTGCTGCATGCGCAGTTGCGTGAGTTCGTCTGCCATCCACCACTGCATGTCGCTGCCCCGGCGGTGACTGCCCACCAGCGCCACTGCATCGGTGAGCGCGCCCTGATGCTGCACGCCGACCACCACCTGATCCTGCGCTGACACATCCAGATGATGCAGACTCATCTGATGATGGGGCGGCTGATGGGATTCCAGCAACGCGCCGTCACGCACGCGCACGTAGGTCAGCGCCGGTTGCATGGTGTCCGGGTTGAGATTTTCCCGGTTCTGATCGGGATGGGTGAGGATGCCGCCGTTGGCGATCACCAGCGTCTCGCCATCACTGAGCCACTGCAGCTGGTGCGGGTCCATGCCGTGGGAGGAAAATTCCGTTTCGCGCCGGATCGGCTGGCTCATGCGGTACACGCCGATCATGCCCTGCCCGGTTGCGTAAATCTGCTCGGTGGTGAACAGCCACTGTCCGTCGGCGCTGATGACACCGTGGCCGTAAAAATGGCGGCCTGGTTCGGCATCAATGGTTTGGATCAGCAGGCGTTCGTGCAGGTCCACTACGTAAATCTGGCGGCCGGGGCGGCGCGCGAAAAACAGGGCGCGATCGCGTTGCTTTGACGCACAGCTGTCGTGGGCCCGCAGCGGTACCGGGATCTGGAAACCGAGCGATCCATCGGGCTGAATGCTGGCGACGAAATGATTACCCCTGGCGTCATCGCAGGCCGACAGCAGCGTGCCTGGCAGCAACGGCTCGCGCTGACAGCCGTTCAACATCAGTGGCAGCAGAGTTGACGCTGGCAGACGCGTCGCAGCCACTACCCCCAGCATGCCCTGCAGGAAAAGTCGCCGCTGCATCAGTCACCGTCGTTGGAATTGAAACCCAGCGTCAGTCCCAGCGCCGGCGCCAGCTTCTGCTTGCAGAACGTGGCCAGCTCGCCCAGGGCGCGGTGTGCATTCTGCAATGCCGGCTGCTGCGCAGCGTCAGTCACGGCAGACGTCAGCGGTGGATGGATCTGCTGCAATGCCTGCTGCGCGTTGTCCAGCTTGATGACCATCTCGTCCGCCAGTGCCTGCTGCTGGCTGTCCTTCAGGTACTGGAACAGACCATAACCCTGTGCTGGCCGGATCAGTTGCTGCACCGCCAGCAGGTTATTCTGCAGATTGGCGAGGGAATTCTCACTGCGCCAGGATTCAGCGAAATAGCCGTTGGGCTTTTTGTCGCGGGTTTTCAGGCCCATGGGTTCGCCCAGCTTGTCGTTCTTGATGCGTTCGATCTGGGCCAGCAGCGCGTCCAGAATTTCGCCGTTGCGAACGTGCGCCGGAGTGAGGCCCGCCTGTGTTGCCGTGGGAGCGACCCAGCGTTTCAGCCAGGTTTCATCCTGCCAGGCATCCGCCAGTTTTTGCCCGACCCGGGCGGTCAGCGTGGTGCTGGCGCGCAGCAGATCGCACTGACGGCCAGCGAACTTTTCCACCGTCGCAAACTGTGGATCGAACAGCAGCAGTTCCTGCGCGCTGAAACCCTGCACGACCACGCTGGCATGGACGAGGCTGTCGGCGCTGACGGGTTCACTGCCCTCCAGAATGTCCTGCATTTTTCGTTGCAGGATGTTTTTCTTGTCCGGCCAGAACTGCAGTTTCCAGTCATCGTTGTCCTGCGCGATCGGACCCATGCGCAACCACTGCATGTGTTGCCAGGACGCCATGGATTCGCGCCAGGCTGCCTGCATCGTCTGCAGACCTTGCGCATCCGGTTGCTGACAGAAAGCGTCTGCCATCTGCTGCTGTGCACGCGTCTGCGCTGACAGTTGCTGGTAGCCCTGCCGGATCTGTTCAGTGGTGGTCGCCAGCCAGCGCTGCCCCGGCGTCATGTCGTCGTTGCAGGCGGCCAGTGACAGCAGGGCAACAATCAGCAACAACAACTGCATTTTTTTCCGCACGTACCTGTTTTTTTTCTCGTACCTGCTTTTTCGCACGAATCTGGGTTTCATGTCGGTTCCGCAATGGCAAAAAGAATTACAGGGATTGCAGGAAGGCGATCAGGGCGTCGCGATCCGCCGCGATCATTTGCTTGACCTGTTCGCGGCTGCGCTCGGCTTCACCACCATGCCAGAGGATGGCTTCCAGCAGTGAACGGGCGCGACCGTCATGCAGATAATGTTCAGCGCCACTCACCGTGGCGGTCAAGCCTATTCCCCATAGCGGGGCTGTGCGCCACTCGCGGGCGCCGGCGTGAAACACCGGGCGTCCGTCCGACAGTTCCTCGCCCATATCGTGCAACAGCAAGTCGGTGTACGGATGAATGGTCTGCAAAGACTGCTCTGGCTGCGCCGGCAATTCTGCGGTGACGATGCCGGTTCTGTGGCAGCTTTCGCAACCGGCAGCGGCAAACAGCTGGCCTCCCTTTTGCACCTGCGGGGAATCGGCGTTGCGCCGCGCGGGCACGGCGAGATTGCGGGCATAGAACGTCACCAGATCCAGCACATGATCGCTGGCTTCCGGCACTCCGCCATTGGGAACGCCCTTGCAGACCGTCTGCGCAGGGGTACAGTCGGTGCGCAGAACCAGTCCGGACGTAATGCCCATATCGCCGGCAAACGCCGCCGCGTTCTGCTGCTTCAGGCTGGGCTGCTCCGCTTTCCAGCCGAAACGGCCGACGGCGGTGGCGGCCGATTCCACGTTCCACACCCTGTTCAGGCGGCCGGATATGCCATCACCATCCCGGTCCTGCTCGTCGGCGAACGCCTGCAACACGGATTCGGGAATTGCTTCCAGCAGACCCAGTCCGATCATGGGAGGCGCCAGCCGCAACGACATTTGCAGATCGGGATGCAAGGGCCCGTACGCCAGCTGGTTCAGTCGCACGACCGGTTTGCGCAGGAGTACGTTGGTGCCATCCGCCAGCGTGACGACGCGGCTTTCGTAGCGAATGTCCAGCCTCGCTTCGGGTTCCAGGCCTGGCACTGCGAAATCCTGGATCTGGGTGCCGTAATGCGGATCAGGAATGCCGCCGTCGCGGTAAACCCGTTGCCATTGTTCCGGCGTTTGCGGTGCGACGCTGATGCGCAGCAGCACCGACACGGCATTGTCGTCGCCCTCCGCCGGCAGGTGCCCACGCCCGTCCTTGATGTGACAATTCTGGCAGCCATTGGTGTTGAACAGCGGCCCCAGCCCATCCCGCGCTGCCGTGGACGACGGCGCAATGACCCAGGGATTGCGGAAGAAGCTGTTGCCAACGCTGAAATCCACTTTGCGTTCGAACGACATGTTGTGCGACGGCAGCGAAAACGCATTCACGTCCGCCTTGCGCACCGTAGTGGCGCCGCCGGACTTTACCAGGTAGTGATTGTCAGCAAATGCGCACAGGGATATCGCCGGCAAAACCAGCATGATCAGAACGAACAAACCCCGCAGGACGCGGGGTTGGGATGGGCGTGATTTCATCAGAATTCGTGATCGGCCGTATCGGGATTCAGATCGTCGACGCCGATGGTCTTGGCCGCCGTTTCAATCTGGCGGGTGAGCACCACCAGCTGGGCAATGGCATCCTTCACCAGTGCCTGTCCGGCCGGGTTGTTTTCCGCGATCATCTGATCGAACTTCATGGGTGAACGGGTGCTTTCCGCACTGTCCACCAACTTCTGCATGGCGGCCATGGTCTTGCTGAACTGCGCTTTCACAGCCTTGTCGGTGTCGGGGGATTTGGCTGCCACCAGATCGGACAGTGACGCCCCTTTCACCGCAGTGCCATCGACGCGCTGGTAGCGGCCCAGGTAAATGTTTTCGATGCCCAGGGCGTCATAGAAGTGGGAATAATGGGTGTTGTCGCTGAAGCAGTCGTGCTCGTCTTCCGGCGAGTTGGCTTCCAGCGCCACTTTCAGCCGCTCGCCCGCCAGTTCGCCCAGCGCCAGGCTACCCATGCCGTACAGCATTTTCACCAGACCGGCATCGGGTTTGGCTTTCAGCAGTTCGGCGCGGTAGTTGTCCTTGCCGGGCGCCCATTGTTGTTCCATGTTGGCCAGATCGCTCACCAGCAATTGCGTGGCGGCTTTCAGATAGGCCGCGCGACGGTCACAGTGGCCGTTGGTGCAGCCAGTGCCCTGCACATAATCGGTGTACGCACGGTTGCCGGCGCCAGGGCCGCTGCCATTCAGATCCTGGCCCCACAGCAGGAATTCAATGGCGTGGTATCCGGTGGCGACATTGGCTTCCGACCCGCCCAATTCGTTCAGGCTGGCGAGCAGTTCCGGCGTGATATTCGCCAGATCCAGCGTGTCGCTGCCGAGTTTCAGGCTGGTGTTGGCGATGATGTTGGCGTTGGCGCCGACATTGCCCAGTTCGTGGTGATATTTTCCGGTGACAACATAGTCGATCAGGCCTTCGTCCAGCGGCCAGGCGTTGAGCTGGCCTTCCCATTCGTCCACGTTGGTGTTGCCGAACCGGAACACTTCGCTTTGCTGGTAGGGAACGCGCGCGGCTTTCCAGGCAGTGCGGGCTTTTTGCAGGTTGGCGTCACTGGGGGCCGCCAGCAGGGTGTCCACACTGCCCTGCAATGTTTTGGCGCTCTGCAGCGCGTCGGCAAACACGGCATGGGCAACGTTGGCGTACTGGGCCACAACATCCTGTTCCGACACAGCGGCCAGGGCGGGAACAGACGTCAGCAAGCCCAGGCCCGCCAGCGCGTGAAGAATCGGTTTCATGCAGTTGTCTCCGGTGATAATGCCAAACAGTCAGATCAGAAGGATGCCGCCAGCTGCACCACGAGGTTGTCGCTCTCCTCGTCGCTGCCACCATCGGCCAGGCCGTAATCGGTGTCGCGCCAGATTTCGCCGCCCAGGGTGACGTTCCGGTAGATTTCGGTGGAGCAGCCGAGGGAAATACGTTCCTCCGGCAGCCCCAGCACCAGCGCATCCTCGGTCTGCTGATAACCGGCGGCCAGGGTGTATGCGCGTCCCGCCAGGGTGGCGGTAAAGTCCAGTTCCAGTTGTGCGGCAGCCGGTTCGATCTCGACGCCGTTGGTGGCATCCACCAGCGGATCGGTCAGATCGAGGTATTCGGCAATCAGCGCCACCGCCCCCAGTGTGATCTGGCCATGGACGCTGTAAGCGGGCGCGGCGTCGTCCCATTCAAACGCGGGGTCGATCACCGGGTCAGCTTCCGCCGACAGGGTTTCATTCAGATCGGCAACGCCATCGCTCTCGGTGATACTGGAGAGGTAGTCGACGCCCACCTGAAACGTTTCCTGCACGAAGCCAACGGTGACACCGTAGTTCTCGGCATGGCGCTCGCGTTCCTGGTCGCCGTCAAACACGTAAGCACCGGCCTCGATGCCGCTCTGTTCGAACGCGAACAGCGCCGCTGTCTTGTTGGTTTCCGCCAGTTCCAGCACCAGGGTGTCGTTGATCAGCGCGGTTTCAAACTTGCCGAAGGGCACATACATCTTGCCCACGCTGAAATTCACCGGGCCCACCAGTTCTGCAATGGTCAGGGTGGCTTCGTCAACGCCGAAATCGGTTGCATCCTGCTCGTAGAGAAACACCAGGGCGGCAGACACCCTGTCGCTGATCGCCGCGTCCACGCCCACTTCCACCGTGGCCACGGTCAGGTCGCTGTAGGACTGGCCTGCATAGTCCTCACCCCCGACGGCTTCCACTTCCACCAGACCCCGCACCTGTACCGAATCCGGCAACGCGGCAGGCTTGGCCGACTGCTGTTCCAGCGCGGTCAGGCGCTCCTCCACACTGGGTTGGGCCTGGGATTGCGGCTCGGCGCCATGCGCAGTGGCGGACAGGGCCAACAACAAGCGCAGACAGGGCATGCGCAACCGGCGGGTGCAACTTTGACATTAGGAAACTCCCTATTCCCCTGACTTGTTTGTGGTCTAGACGGCAGGTGCCGACTATATATTTAATGATAACAATTATCAACTGCCAGTTTTTCGCATTCCAATATTAGCTTTCAGAAACTCGCCGATACGGCGCAAGGCGAGCCGGCCGTCCTTCAGCAGGAAGGCGGTGTAATGCCAGACATGCTGCATCTCATCCCAGACCTCCAATTGCACCGGCACCCCGGCCTGGGCCGCCCGCTGCGCCACCCGGCGGGCATCGTCCAGCAGGATTTCACGGCTGCCCACCTGGATCAGCAATGGCGGCAGACCGGCAAAATCCCCCTGCAGCGGCGACACCAGCGGATCGTTCCAGCGCTCCTTCCCCACATAGCGATCCCCGAACTGGTGCAGCAACAGCGGTGTCAGGATGAAATCCCTCGCAGCGTTGCTCTGAATGGTTTCACCTCCAAGCGACACATCGCACCAGGGCGAAATCGGGCAACCAGCGGCGGGTAGCGGCAGGCCATCCTGTTTCAGTTTCAGCAGCGTGGTGAGTACCAGATTGCCACCGGCGGAATCCCCGGCAAATACGATATTGGAAGGCTTGATGCCCTGATCGAGAAAATGGCGGTAGAGACGAACCGTGTCGTCCAGCGCGGCGGGAAACGGATGCTCCGGTGATTTGCGGTAATCGGGCACCACGGCACGGATGCCCGCCGCCTGCGCCAGACGCGACACCAGATTGCGATGACTGCGGGGCGATCCCAGACAGAAGCCACCACCGTGAAAATACAGCAGAACCTGATTGCTGTGGGCGTCGCTGGGTGTGTGGATTTCGCAGTAAAGTCCGGCGAGGGTGTCGCTGGTCACCGTCACACCCCGCACCGGCGGCATTTTTTCGCCCCAGCGATCCATGCTTTTGCGCGAACGCAGCAGTTCGCCATCAGCCACCGCCAGTTTGGGACGGAACGGGGATTTCAGCATCAGGTCCAGCAGGAAAACGGACAGCCTGCCGGAGGAGCAGCGCACGGAGGTTTCGATTGAAGTTGGCATTGTTGTAGGCATCGGAGACAGGATTCCCTCGGAAAAAGCGGCAACAGGTAAAACGGCGCACAAGGCTCCGGCACCTTAACAAAACCACAATCCGGGGCGCAATGCTCAGATCCGCATGAGGGTCCGGATATGCTGGTAGGCGCTGCGGGACAGCGCGGTGAGATCGTAGCCGCCTTCCAGGCTCGACACGATGCGGCCGTTGCAGCAGCGGTCGGCAACCAGCATCAGTTCCTCGGTGATCCAGCGATAATCGCGCTCATCCAGGTGTACATCCGCCAGCGGGTCGGCCTGGTGGGCATCGAAGCCGGCACTCATCATGATCAGCTGTGGATGGAAGGTTTCCAGTTTGTTGAGCCACTCGTTGCGCACCTTGTCGCGGTATTCATCGCTGCTGGTGCCGGCGTGCAACGGTGTATGAATGATGTTGGAGCGGCTGTTGTCGGGCACCTGGTAGGGATAGCAGGGATACTGGAAGCTGGAGCAGAACAGCACGCGTTGATCATATTGCAGGATGTCCTCGGTGCCGTTGCCGTGGTGCACGTCGATATCGATGATGGCAACGCGATCCAGATTGTAGGTCTGCAGCGCATAAGCCGCACCCACTGCCACGTTGCTGAACACGCAGAAACCCATCGCCCGCCGCATTTCGGCATGATGGCCGGGTGGACGCACCGCGCAGAACGCGTTGCTGGCCTCGCCTTTCATCACCAGATCCACCGCCTTGCACACGCCACCCGCTGCCCGCAGCGCGGCGTCCAGCGTGTGCGGATTGGCCACCACATCAGGCCCCAGATCTCGCAGATCCCGCAGCGGAAACTGCTCGAAAATCGCGTCGACATAATCACGGCTGTGCACGCGATAAAGATGTTTCTTCTCGATTTTCGGCGCATCCACCTGCAGCAGCAGATCCCATATCTGACGTTCCATCAGGTAGTCACGGATCGCGCGCAGGCGGGCCGGCGATTCCGGATGATCGCCACCCATGTCGTGCAATTCGCAATCCTGGTGGGTGATGTAGGCGGTTGTCATGGAAGAGTCGCGACCTCAGGTTTCAGAGTTTTTTAATGACGTAAACCACATCTTCGTCCTGATCGTGATCGCGCAGTTCAAAGCCCATGGCCCGCGCCAGTTTGCGCATGCCGGTGTTTTCCTTCAACACGATGCCATCCATATATTTCAGACCCTTCTGGCGCGCCGCATCGATCAGCAATTCCATCAATTTATATCCGACACCGGTGCGCTGCCATTGATCCGCGACAACAACTGCGAATTCACAGCTGGCGCCATCCGGATTCTGCACGTAACGGCTGATGCCGATCTCGGTCCACTTGCCCTTCTCTTCCACCAGTGCCACCAGCGCCAGTTCACGGTGATAATCGATCTGGGTGAAGCGGGCCAGCATTTCCGGCGTCACCATTTTCACGTTGTGCATGAAGCGGTAGAAACGGGATTGCTGCGACAACCCCTCGATAAAGGTGCGCTCCAGCTCGGAATCCTCGGGGCGGATCGGGCGGATGAAAATGTCGGTGCCGCTGCGCAACTGCCAGCGGGCTTGCAGATACGACGGATACGGATGGATCGCCATGTGTTCGTACCGGCGCTGCGCCGGTGGCAAATAATCCACTTCGATCACGGCATCCAGCACCAGCCCGCGCTTGTCGTCCAGCACCAGCGGGTTGATGTCGAGGCCGCGTATCCACGGCAGCTCGCACGCCATCTCGGACACCCGCAGGATGATGCTTTCCAGTTCGGCGCGGTTGGCGGCTGGCATGTTGTGATAATTGTTCAGCATGCGCGACACCTTTGGGCTGTCCACCAGGGCGGACGCCAGCACGGAATTCAGCGGCGGCAGGCTGATCGCGATGTCGCGCAGGATTTCCACCAGCGAACCGCCATGGCCGAACACGATCACCGGACCGAACACGGAATCGGACTTGATGCCCAGCAACAATTCGCGATTGGAACCCGCTGCCACCATGTGCTCGACGATCACGCCTTCCAGACGCGCGTCCGGGCATTTCTGCTGCACATCTTCCATCATTTTCTTGTAGGCAGACCGCACCGATTGCGCGTTGAGCACATTGAGCGTAACGCCGGCGACGTCAGTCTTGTGCACGATATCCGGCGAATTGATTTTCAGCACCACCGGGAAGCCCACCGCCTCTGCTGCCACCAGCGCCTCGTTTGGCGTGCGGGCGATCTGGATCGGATTCACCGGAATGTTGAACGCCTTCAGCACCGCGCGGGATTCCAGCTGGTTCAGCGTTTTGCGTCCTTCCTGCAGCACGCCCTCGATGATCAGCTGCGCGCCTTCGACATCCGGCTCCACCGTATTTTCCAGCGATGCCGGCGCCTGCAGCAGGAACGTGCGGTTGCGCTGGTAGGTCACCAGAAAGTGCGCAGCCTTCACTGCGTTGTCCGGCGAGGAAAATACCGGAATGCCCTTCTGCTGCAGCGTGCGCTTGATCGGTTCCACCGTGTCGCCGCCCATGCAGCACACCACCAGTGGCTTGAAGCTTTTTTTCTGGATCGCGGCAATCTGTTCCTCGAATTCCGCCACCACCTTGCCCTTCGGCGGGGTGATCACCAGAATCAGGAAATCCACGTTGGGATCGGTGGCGATGATGTCGCAGGCCTTGATGAATTCCTCGCCCACTTCAAAGCCGCCGCTGTACACCGGGTTGTCCGACGAATCAATCGACGACAGACTGGCCAGCTGGGCCGATTTTTCCGGGCCCAGTGTCGCCATGGGCAAGCCCAGATCATGGGCCTTGTCGCAGGCCATCATCGCCGGGCCGTTGCCGTGGGAGAGAATGGCGATGCGCTCGCCGCGCATGATGCGATGGATGGGAAACGCCCGTGCCGCCAGGAACAGATCGGTGAGGGAATCCGCCCGCACGATGCCGGCCCGCTCCAGCACCGCATTGAACACGTGATCATTGCCCACCAGTGCGCCTGTGTGCGACATGACTTTTTCCGGCGTTTCGATATGCCGGCCACTCTTCAGCACAATCACCGGCTTGCTGCGCGCCGCGCCGCGCAAACCAGAAAGAAAACTGCGGGAATCCTTGATGCCCTCCGCGTAAAACAGAATGCATTCGGTCTGCTGGTCGATGACCAGGTAATCCAGAATGTCGCCCGGGTAGACGCCACCGGCCTGCTCCAGGGAAATGATGGTGGAAAACCCCACGCCGTTGGCAATGGCCCAGTCGGTGACGGCGCGGCAGATGGCGCCAGAATGGGAGATCAGGGCAATCTTGCCGGAACGGATTTCGCCGCGATCCAGGGTGGCGCGAATGCCCACCGGCGGCCGCGCAAAACCGTAGCAGTCGGGGCCCCACATGCGGATACCGCGCCGCTCCGCCACCCGGGTGAGATTTTCCACAAACTGGCGCCGCATGAAACCGTCGCGGTCGTCCAGGTGGGACAGCACCACCACGGAATCGATGCCCACATCGGCGCAGCGTTCCAGCTGCTCGGCGATCAGCGAATCCGGCGTCACGATGATGGCCAGATCCACCCGCCCCGGTACCTGGTCAACGGTGGCGAAACTCTTGTTGGCAAACAGGCCCCGCAGGCGCGGATTGATCAGCCAGGTCTTGCCCTTGAATTCGTCCCGCAGACGTTCAAACAGACGCACATCGACACTGTCGCTGCGCTCGCTGTTGCCGATGACCGCGATGGTGGCGGGATCAAAAAAATGGGTGAGGTAATGCTTCTTCATCATGCTGACGTCCGCTGGGCAGGTTCAGGCAGTATACCCAACCCGCCGGACCCGACCATGACAAAAGGCAATGGCCAGCTACCCGGCGCTAGCGGGGCTCGCCGAGTTCTGCCTGCAGGCGCTGCAGGACTTTGCGCAACCGCTCCCGCGCGTCGCGGACGCCACTGTAGCCGATGCGATGCGCCAGTTCGTCCCAGGGCTGTTTCTGCAGGATTTTTCCCACCAGCAGGGTCTGTTCCTCCGGCTTCAGCAACGCATGCAGCGCATGGACGTGCAGCCAGAAGTGCAGATAGCGCCACAAGGCTGCCGCCGCATTTTCGTAGGTTTTGTGGCCGGCAATGAAATGCTGCAGATCCAGCTGGTCGGCAGTATCCGGGCGACAGGGCGCCGGTTGTTGTGCGCTGCCCCAGGCGGCCAGCACCAGAGACGCCGGCAGATCAGGGTGGCTGTCCGCGAGGCCGGTGAGGAAGGTGTGTTCAAATCGCTGACGGGCCTGGGCCAGCAATGCAGCACCGGGTTCGTTGAGCGCCCGGGCCACCAGCACAGGGTGGCTGCCACTGGTGGCCTCCGGCGTGATGCCAACCCGCAGCGTGCTGAATCCACAGCTCTGCCAGAAGGCCAGCACGTCGGCGCTGGCGGCAAACAGTGAGCCCAGCAGCGCAACGTTTTCCTGCCGGGCCAGCGCTTCCAGTTGCACCAGACAGGCACGGCCAATGCCCAGCCGCCGGGCCTGGCTGTGCACCGCAATCCGCACCACCCGCCACGACCGCTGCACCAGCGCATCGGCCACATTCAGATGCACTGCCAGGGTTTGTGGCAGCACGTGGCCATGAGGCCGGCGCTTGCCGTCCAGAATGCCCTGCCGCAGATCCGCCGGCAGCCCGCCTTCATCCGCCACCATCACCACCGCCAGGATTGCGCCGTCGCCGCGCAGCACAAACGTGCGCACGTTGGGACCGTCCATCAGGGTACGCAGGTCACCCGGGCGGGTGCGGTAATGGGCCGACACCAGCAGACCGAACAGGGCCCGCAGGTCGGCATCCGGCAGTTCGCCCAGGTGGGGCGTGATTTCTTCCAAGGGCTGCTGGTGGATGCCGGAAAAATGCTCCGGCAGCACAGTCTCGCTGCAGGCGTCCAGCAACAGCAGATCGTTGAGCGCGGCCTCCAGCGGATCGCCCGCATCCCAGCGCACCGGCTGGTTCAGCTCGCGTTTTTTCCAGCCCGGTGCCAGCTGGTCCAGGCTCTGGGCGAAGCGGATGGCAAAGCCGCGCCCGGTGCCCTCGTAGCCTTGCACTGTGGTGGCAAACACCATGCGGGAATAGCGCCGCAGCCAGCCCTGCAGCAGCACCGGCGCGATGGCGGCGGCTTCATCCACCAGCACCAGATCGGCTTCCGGCGTGGACTGGCTGAGCAGGTCCGGCGCGATAAAAGTCAGCTGGAAATCCGCCCGTGACCCGGCGCCACGACGGGCGAAACGGCGCAGACATTCCACCGACTCCGGCCGCGGCGCCGTGATAATGATGCGCTTGCCTTCCTGCAGCAGAATGCCGGCGGCAATGCCCAACGCTGCCGATTTGCCCCGCCCCCGGTCAGCCTGCAGCACCAGCGGACGCCGGCGATGGCCCTGCGCCACCTGCAGGATCGCGTCCACTGCCGCGCGCTGTTCCGCATGGGCGCAACCGAGATCATCGGGCCAGCGGGCGGCATCCGCAGACTCATCAGCAGGCTGGTCAGCAACCGGGGCTTCAACCAGCAGCGGCCACTCCGCCCCGCCATCACAAATCACCCGCGCCACGCGCGCATCCATCGCCAGCCGGCGTGCCAGGCGGGTCAGAAAATGCCGGCGCACAGCGTCGGCGGCGAAAGGCTCCACCCGGATGCGGTCATACTCGGGATCAGGGAAATCCCCCCATTGTTCAAGAGGAGGCCCCAGCAGCACCAGGCATCCCCCTGCCCGCACCATGCCCGCCACCGCCGCCAGCGTGTCCACATTGAGGCCATCGAACAGATCCACCACCACGCAATCCGCTTCCCGGCCCAGTTCGTGATTGGCCTTGCCCGGCGGCAGCTGCCAGCCCCCGGACGGCGTCGACTTCGACACCCACAACACATCCCGCACCGGCAGGCAGTCGACACACCAGCGCAGGCACTGCTCATGGCTGCCCTGCACCAGCACCGGCAGCCGCCAGCGCCGGGCGCCAAAACGGGCCAGCAGGGATTCCAGTTCCAGGCGGTGGGCAGATGCGGTCATATGGCGGAAATTACCTATACTGAAGAAAGGCTTGGATCAGGAAGCATCTTCTCATGGATAAAAAATACAGCAAACGCGTCCGCTACGAATTCATTTTCAAATCCGGCGAGGAATTCCAGTACCAGATCGACATGGACCCGGACACGCTGGAGCACCCGGTGCCCGTCGGCCTGCCGCCGGAGTGGGCCAGGCTCGATGTGGACAAATGCAGCATCTGCCCGCTGAAATCCAGCGTCACCGAATACTGCCCGCTGGCCTTGCGCATCGCGCCGATCCTCAGCTTCGCGCCGCATCCGGCGTTCGAATCGGTGCAGATCCGCGTGCACAAGGACAACATGACCATCGAAAGCTACACCACGGTGCAGGATGCCTACCGCTCGCTGATCGGTCTGATCATGGCCACCAGCGGCTGCCCGCACACCGGCTTTTTCAAACCGATGGCCTGGTTCCACCTGCCCTTCGCCACCCAGGACGAAACCCTGTTCCGCGCCTGCGCCACTTTCCTGTTCTTCCAGTTTTTCGATCCGGCAGACCCGGAGCAAGGCAGCCATTTTTCGGATCTGAAACAGGTTTATGAAAACATTCACCAGGTGAACCAGCAGATCGCGAAGCGGTTGCGGCGGGCGTCGGCGTCGGAATCCACGCTGAACGCGCTGACGATTCTGGACATCTTTGCCCAGTCGTTCCTGCCCACCCTCAACCAGTCGCTGCAACAGCTGGCGTTTCTGTTCAAGCCGCATATCAACGAACTGAATTTCGAAATGCCCAAGGACGTCTGACCCTGACCGCCACTGCATCAACCGAGTTGCGAACCCTGCCGCTGCACTGGCAAATCCCGCTGGTGGCGGTGGCCTATTTCGTAATGGGGCGGATCGGTCTGCTGCTGGCGATTCCACCTGGTTATGCCTCGCCCCTGTGGCCGCCGGCCGGCCTGGCGCTGGCGGCATTGCTGCTGTGGGGGCCACGTTGCTGGCCCGGCGTATTGCTGGGGTCGTTCGGGGTGAACCTCACTATCGGCCTGAACACCAATGGCCTGCCGCAAATGGTGGAATCCACCGCCGTGGCGTTCCTGATTGGCGCGGGTGCGGCGGCACAGGCCATCGGTTCGCGCTGGCTGATCCTGCGCGTCACCCAGCCGCCCTGGCGCTTCGACCATCCGCGCCAGATCTTCGCCGTCAACCTGCTGGGCGGCCTGGTCGGCTGCAGCATCAACGCCACCCTGGGCAATATCGTGCTGCTGGCATTCGGCCTGCAGGAACTGCACTCGATTGCCTATGCCTGGTTCAACTGGTGGGTGGGCGACACCATCGGCGTATTCTTCTTCACCTCGCTGTTGCTGCTGATCGCCACACCCAGCCCCTACATCACCGGGCTGCGCAAGAACTGGGTGGCCATACCCATGCTGCTGATGTTCCTGCTGGTAATGCTGCTCTTCGTCACCACCCAGAAATACGAGCGCAACCGCATTCTGGAACACCTGGGCAACGAATCGGACGACATCATGCATGAGCTCAGCGGCCAGATCGACACGGTGCTCGGCGTCCTCGCATCCTTGCAGCGTTTCCATAATGCGTCGGAATCCGTCACCCGGGAGGAATTCGCATCCTTCACCGCCGGCATTCTGGCCACCACGCCCAGCATTGCCGCACTGGAATGGATTCCGGAGGTACCGCTTGAGCGGCGCGAAACCATTGAGGCGCAGCTGCAGGCGGAAGGCTTCCCCCATTTCCGTTTCACCGAGATCGGCGCCGGCGGCGAGCTGGTTACGGCAAGCCAGCGGCCGCTCTATTATCCGGTGATTCTGGTGGAACCGTTGCAGCGCAACCTGAAAGCGCTGGGACTGGACCTGGGTTCGCATCCGGCCCGGCTGGATGCGATCAGGCGGGCACAGGCAAGCGGCCAGTTCGCGGCCAGTACTGCGCTGCAACTGGTGCAGGACAACGGCAGTTCACCGGCGGTGCTGATCTTCGAACCGCTGCAGCACCACGTCTCTGGTGAACGCAGCCTGATGCTGGAAATCGTGCGCTTCAGCGCGCTGGTGGACACCGTGATGCCCACCGCCCACCGCAAGGCGATTTCCTTCACCATCATGGACCAGGACATGCAGCAAGTGCTGATGAACCAGAGCGGCGAAACCGGGCATGCTGAACCGCTGGTGGAACCAAGGGGCACCCGTGTCGTCCATGACCTGAAAATCGCCGACCAGTCCTGGAAAGTGATTTTCCCGCTCGACAAGCGCTACCTGGACCACAATTCCACCTGGTACGTCTGGATGGTACTCACAGGCGGCGTGCTGTTCAGCAGCCTGCTGGGCAATCTGCTGATGATCATCACCGGCCAGCAGGACGCCACCGCGCGCATGGTGGATCAGCGCACCCTGGAACTGCAGCAGCAGAAAAACGAACTGGAGCGCATCCGCAATGAACTGCTGCAGGCCAACCAGCACAAGAACCTGTTCCTGGCCAACATGTCGCACGAACTGCGCACGCCGCTCAATGCCATCATCGGTTTCAGCCGGCGCCTGCTGAAATCCGCCCCGGACCGCCTGAACGAGCGCGAGCGCGAAGGGCTGTATGCGGCGCTGCGCAACGGCAAAATGTTACTGAACCTGATCAATGATCTGCTGGATCTGTCGCGGATTGAAGCCGGCGAACTGGACATCCAGGAGACGGAGGTGCCGGTACAGGAACTGCTGACCAACCTCTGCCGCAATCTGGAGGATGATTGCACCGACAAGGGCCTCGCCCTGATCACGCGCTTCCACCAGCGGCCGCTGGTATTGCAGACTGATCCGGTGCGCCTCACCCAGATTCTGTCCAACCTGCTGGTCAATGCCATCAAGTACACCGACCAGGGCAGCGTCACTGTGGAGCTGGTGAAACTGCATGAAAAAAACCGCGAGTACTGCCGTATCAATATCATCGACACCGGCAACGGCATCCCGGACGACATCCGCAACTCCCTGTTCGTGGCCTACACGCGGGCGAAGGAAGTGCAGCTTAAAACCATTGAAGGCAGTGGCCTGGGGTTGTCCATCGCGGCGTTGCTGACCGCCCGCCTGGGCGGTACCATCGGCGTCGAATCCAGCCCCGGACATGGCAGCACATTCCATGTCCAGTTCCCCCTGCATTCCAACACACCGGACCCGGACGATGCGTAACCTGGCCTTCCTGCTGATTGCCCTGCTGGTTGCGGGCAGTGCCTGTGCCGACACGGTGGAAATCTCCAATCCGCGCGAATATTTCCTGAAAATCCGCGATGCCCTGTTCACCACCAGCGAGCCGGTCAACGCGCAGCTGGCCGTACCCGAACCGGCGCAACTGCTGCCGCTGACCGAACTGTCGCGGGCGCAAACCGAATACTGGGTGCGCTTCAGCGTGGTCAACCATACGCGGGAAATTCGCTGGACCCTCGATACCGGCAACATCATCGCCGACCAGCTGGTGGTGCACGCCCAGACCGGCAACCGTCACCAGATCGCCCGGCAGGGTTTTCAGAAACTCTGGCCGTTCGATCTGCGCTATGGCCTGCCGCTGGAACTGCCGTCTGGCAGCGTCACTCATCTGTGGGTGTACATTCACAGCAACGTGGGCGCGTCGACGCCGGTCTTCGCGATCCTGCCGCAGGCTGAATACCAGCAGAAGGCATTCAGCTACAACACCCAGTTGCTGATCGCCATCGGTGCCCTGGTGATCCTGTCGGTGTATCAGCTGCTGATCTTCATTCCCACCCGGGACTGGGCCTGGTTCTGGTCGGCGCTGTTCCAGTTGTCGGGCGCGCTGGCCTGGTCGGCGCAGGCAAAACTGCTGCTGTACGGGTTGTCGGCAGGGCCATCGGTGGCGCTGCTCTATCTGCCGTTGTTCACCGCCGCCGCTGCCGGGCTGATGTTCAGCCGCACTTATCTGAACCTGTATCATCCCCAACCACTGGCGCGTCTGCTGGACGGGCTTGCCGTGCTGGCAGTGGCCGCCGGAATCGCGGGCCTGCTGCTGCCGGCCCATTATTATCCGCTGCTGCTGCAATGGATGCTGGGCCTGAGCGTGGCGGCCATGCTGGGCTGTGCCATCTGGCGCACCTGGACCGGCTTTGCCGCCAACCGTTTTTTCCTGGCCGGCACCGCCCTGCTGATCCTTTGCGGATTCTTTTACCTGCTGGACCAGATGCTGCAATTGCAGATCATCGAAAACGACATCCTGCTGGCGACCCGCTGCCAGGTGCTGGCGATGTTCGCCTTCATGATGGGATTGATCGAGCGCGTGAACCTGCTGCAGCGGCAACGCCCGCAACAGGACACCCGCACCGCCACCGATCCCGTGACCCGCATGCCCAACCGCAGCGCCTTCGAGCGCGACGTGCGGGCCTGGGAAGCCTACTGCAAGGAAGGCATCCTGAAGGATTTCTATCTCACCTTCTTTGATCTGGTGAGCCTGCGCCAGACCAATGCCACCCGCGGCATGCGCGAAGGCGACCGCCTGCTGACCCTGGTGGGCAACTGGCTGCAGCAACAGACCGGCAACCACAACGTGTACCGCATTGGCGGCGACGAATTCGTGGTGCTGACCCAGAAATCCTTTACCTGGGATCTGAATCCCCTCTACCAGCGCCTGCAGCAGGAAGGCTTTCGCGACAACCAGATAAACATCGGCTGCGCGTGCTATTCCGAATCCAGCGGCCGCTCCAGCATGCTCAAACTGGCGGACGACCGCCTGCACGGCATCGATCAGCCCTGACCGGCAGCCGTCGCAATCCCGGGTTGCAAACCGCGCCACAGAATGGCCGTGAGCGCAGAATTGCCTTGAGCCATGCCTGAGACTACTTTAGTATTTTGTCTCACACAAAAACAAATAAGACCGAGGACGACCATGCCCGTGGTAACAGTCCGGCTGCCAACCAGGATGGCAACCCTCTTGCGTTGCTGGTCGGTGCCCGCGAATTTTGCCGCGTTGTACCGCCAGGATCATTCCACGTTCCACCTGATCAACGGCCTGCGCTTTTTCAGTTTCGCCTGGATACTGGCCTTCCACACCGTGCTGGTGTACGCGCTCAAAATCGACAAGCAACAGTTCTTCCTGCTGGCTGACCAGGCGCCGCTGTCACTCTGGTGGGTGTGGAATGCCGACAAGGCGGTGGATCTGTTTTTTGTGGTCAGCGGCTTTCTGATCGGGCTGATCCTGTTGCGGGAAATCCATAAAACAGGCGATATCGACCTGCCCCGCTTCTATTTTCGCCGCTACCTGCGCCTGACGCCCGTCTATGCCCTGATCGCGCTGCTGTACTGGTGGGGTGCCGGCAGCAATGCCGACATGCTCTGGGCCAATCTGCTGTACATCAACAATTTCCTGCCGGTGGACGACATGGCCATGCGCTGGACCTGGACGCTGGCGGTGGAAGAACAGTTCTATCTGGCACTGCCGCTGGCACTGTTGTGGCTGGGACGGGCGCCGGGACGGCATTTCTGGCGCTGGATGACCGGCCTGCTGCTGTTGTCTTTTGCGATCCGCGCGCTGGTGGTTTTCTGGTTTCCGGAATTGCGACTGCATTCGATGCAGAATCTGCTGGCGACACCCGGCATTTCAGACATCTACTACGAAAAGCTCTACGACAATCTGCTCACCCGCTACGGGCCATTCGTGCTGGGTGTGATGACGGCCTGGCTTTACCTGCACCGGCGCCCCGCTCTGGCACACTGGTTCAGCCAGCACACCGGTCAGTTTCGCGCGCTGGATGCGGGCGCCCTGCTGCTGTTCCTGTGGCTGCTGTTCTACCCGGTCAACCAGAGCGTTCACGGCGAACCCGGCGGATTTCTGCAGGCTTATCTGGTCAGCCACCACAATCTGTTCGCCCTGACCGTAAGCTGGTTCATGCTGCGGAGTTTTCTCAACCTGCGGCGTCCGAACCTGCTGGCACGCTTCCTCAGCTGGCGCGGCTGGCAACCCTTCAGCCAGCTGACCTATTCCATGTACCTGACCCACCTGATGATCATCGGGTTTGCGCTGGCGAATGTGCAGGCCAACCTGCAGGCGCTGACGTTGCTGACCTCCGGCACGCTGGTCGTGTACACCCTGCTGCTGGGATTCTTGCTGTCGCTACTGCTTTCAATCCTGGTGGGAATCCTGTGCTGGCTGCTGGTGGAAAAGCCTTTTCTGAATTTGCGCGACTGGATTTCCGAACCGGATTCCACCACGCACACCAGTCCCAGCCCGGCCTGAAATCCGGGACCACATGGTCGCCGTCTGCGAACTCTGAATAAAATCTCTCATTACAATTCCGACCGCCGCGCAGGGCTCATAAAAATTGCGCACTATTCCATTTGCTGCATATACTCAAAGCCGCATAGTAAAAAACGACATAACTGTTCCCCCACTTGAATGGTTGTCAGACATGATAAAAAAAACCGTGCTTGCGCTCGCCATTGCTCCACTCTGCACCACAACCCTGGCCGATTCTGATGGGGATTTGTTCGGCCTTAACCTGACCCAACTTATGAACCTCGAAGTCGTGTCCGCCACCAAGCGGCCACGGACCCTGGCAGATACCGCTGCCGCCATGCACGTCATTTCCCAGGACGACATCCGTCGCTCCGGCGCCACCACGTTACCGGAAATCCTGCGCCAGGCGCCCGGTGTGGAAGTGGCACGCATCAGTGCATCCACCTGGGCCGTCACCGTGCGCGGATTCCAGAGCCAGTTCGCCAACAAACTGCTGGTGATGGTGGACGGCCGCAGCGTCTACACGCCCCTCTACTCGGGCGTTTACTGGGATGCGGAAATGCCCATGCTCGAGGACATCGACCGCATCGAAGTCATTCGCGGCCCCGGCAGCAGCGTGTGGGGTTCCAACGCGGTGAACGGCGTCATCAACATCATCACCAAACACAGCGCCGACACCCAGGGCCAGTTGCTTACTGCCGGTGCCGGCGATGTGGAAAACGGCTTTGTCCGCGCCCGAACGGGACATGACTATGGCAGCGGCACAGTGCGTGTGTATGGCCAGTACCGCGATCGCGACCAGTCCATCGATGCTGCCACGGGTGAAAGTGCAGAAGACGACTACCAGGCCAGTTCAGCAGGCTTTCGCAGCGATTGGGATAACGGTGACGCTGACCGGTTTACCTTGCAGAGCGACTATCAGCAGATCAAGAAGAACATCAATATTTCCCTGCATCCCTACGTCGCCTCCCAGATACCGGAATTCATGGAGAACATAGGCAGCGACAACGCCAATTTGCTGTTTCGCTGGCAGCGCCCCTTCGCCAACGGCGATTCCCAGGAACTGCAAACCTACGTGGACTGGACCGACCGCAACGAAAGTACATACGCCTACCGTCGCACCACCGTCGATATCGATTACCAGTACAACTTGCACCAGATGAGCCTGAACCGGCTCACCCTGGGCCTGAACTATCGTTACATCAGCGATCATTTCGAAGGCACCGACGCCTTTGATCTGGAAGAGCCGGACCTGGATTACGATCAGGGTACGATGTTCATCCAGGACGAAATCAGCTTCACGGACAAGTTCGCCACCATTCTGGGCGTGAAGCTGGAATCGACGGCCTTCACCGATTTTGAATACCAGCCCACGGCCCGCTTCCTGTTCACGCCAGACAGTGATCTGACACTGTGGGCCGCGGTTTCCCGCGCCATCGCAACCCCCTCGCGGGCAAGCCGGGAAATCACCCTCAACAACAGCGTGCCTGCCAGCCTCGAACAGAGCGTCATCGACTATGTCGCCAGCATTCCTGCCGGGGCCATTTACACAGATGGGATCATTTACGGCTCACTGAAGGGCAATCCTGAATATGAATCGGAATCGGTTCTTTCCTATGAACTTGGTTACCGTCACCAGATAACGCCCACGGTATTCATCGACGCCACCACCTACTACAACGAATACCACAACCTGAGAACGTTCAGCACCGATTCACCTGCCCTGACACTGAGGCCCCAGACACCCCCCGTGTACATCGGCATCGTGAACCTGATCTACGGCAATGACGCGGAAGCCCATTCCTCCGGTTTCGAAATGGCTGCGAACTGGGCTCCCTTCACGGCCTGGCAACTGAAGCTGACCTATTCCTATTTCAACCTGGTGGTTGAACCGGATGAAGGCCACAGCGGCCTGGGCGCGTCGGAATTGAGCGACCAGTCTCCCCTGCACCAGGCCATGCTGCGCTCGCAACATGAACTGGGCGAGCAGTGGGAATTCGACTGGACCGTGAAATACATGGATGAGTTGCCCAACGACGAGATCGAGGCCTATACCGACATGGATATGCGTCTGGGTTATCGCGCCACACCGGAAGTGGATCTGGCCCTGGTAGGACGCGATCTGTTTGCCTCGCCCCGCACCGAATTCCAGGACACCATCCAGGGCCCCTATCGCACCGAGATGGCCCGCTCCGTTCACCTGCAGGCCACCTGGCGACCGGAGTAACTCCATTACGTCATTACGTTGATCCTGTCTGCGACGGCTCCCCTCCGCGCAACAGGATTTGCCTTCCCGCCCACCTCCGTTTCAGCGTCTATTCTTAGAACGAGCGCCGCCACGACACCGGCACAACGAAGGAGAAAAACCATGGGCATCCCCCGCACAACCCAGGACATCATGGCCACCCAGGTGCTGACCTGCACCGAGCAGGACACCCTGGCCACCGCCCACAAACTCATGCGCGACCACCATATCCGTCACATGCCGGTAGTGGACAGCCAGAGTGGCGAATTTCTGGGCCTCGTCACCCAGAAAGAAGTGCTGCGGCAGGCTTTCACCATCGCCGGCACCCAGGGGCTGGCCGCACTGGAACATGCCGAAGCGCGCATTCCCATCACGCAGGTCATGAGCCGCGATGCCGAAACCGTGCAACCGCAACTGCCGCTGCTCACCGCAGGCCAGTATTTTCTGGAAAGCAAACACGGTTGCCTGCCGGTGGTGGTGGATGGAAAACTGGTGGGCATCGTCACCTCGGCGGATTTCGTCAAACTCAGCGTCAAACTGCTGGAACTCACCGCAGCACAATCAGCACAAAAATAAAAACGGGGGCAGACATGAAAAAAGTACTGGTCACAGGCGCGGCAGGTTTCATCGGCTCGCATCTGGTGCAACAACTCACTGAAAAAGGCATCCGGGTGAAGGCAGCGGTAATGCCGCGCGAATCCACCCGCAACATCGACGAATTCCAGCCCACCATCGTGCGCGGTGACATTCTCGACAAGCAATTCGCCAAAGACATCGTGCAGGACGTGGATACGGTTTTCCATCTGGCCGCCGTCTACGCCACCTGGATGCCGGACTGGCGCGCGCTGTGGGAAGTGAACCTGCAGGGCAGCCGCAATATCCTGTGGTCCTGCCTGAACACGCCCACAGTGAAAAAAGTGGTCTATACCAGTTCGCTGTCCGCCATCGGTATCGCCCCGGGTGAAGCGCTGTCCAACGAGGACACCCCGTTCAACCAGTACGACGCCCTGCCCTACATCCTGTCGAAATACCTGAGCCAGCAGGAAGCGCTGGGGTTTGCCGAACACGGCCTGAACCTCACCGTGGTGAATCCCGCGTTTCCGTTTGGCCCCGGCGACGTGGCACCCACACCCACAGGTAACATCATCGTCAGCATGATCAATGGCGCCACCCGCTTCAAGTTTCCCGGCGGTTTCAATGTGGTGGACGTGCGCGATGTAGCAGCCGGTCATATCCTGGCAGCAGACAAAGGCCGCAGCGGGCAGCTCTACATTCTGGGCAATGAAAACATTGCGGGCGAGGAATTCTGCCGCCAGTGCGCCCGTATCCTGGGCCGCAGTGAACGCCAGATCGAATTGCCGAAGTTACTGGTATCCGGTGGCGCGCTGCTGGGGGAATGGGTCGCCAACAATGTCACCCACAAGAAACCTTATATTGTGCCGGGCGAGCTGAAATACAGTTCCCAGTTCATCTACATGGATTGCGGCAAGGCGAAACGGGAACTGGGCTACAACCCGCGCGACATCCGCGTTTCCCTGGAGGATTCCATCCACTGGTTCCAGCAGCAGCAACTATCAAAGCGATCCTCTGCCGCCTGACAGTACACCCACTTGGAATTGCAGGCCCATTTGGAATTGCAGGAAAGCTGGCGCAGCGCAGTGAGACGTGATCCCTCGCTGCAGATGAATGTTCATCTGCACCATACTGAACAGCAGTAAAAACGCAGAAGGGTGAAGTTTTTGGCTTCACCCTTCTTTGTCTTGCTTAGATTGGCTGTACGTTTTCTGCCTGAGGCCCTTTC
This sequence comes from Gammaproteobacteria bacterium, assembly GCA_013178375.1. Classification (GTDB taxonomy): domain Bacteria; phylum Pseudomonadota; class Gammaproteobacteria; order Pseudomonadales; family Ketobacteraceae; genus Ch67. Next base: position 64,594 of record JABLXQ010000041.1, on the reverse strand, counting down.
TGGCCTTGCGTCACGTTGAACTGGACTCGTTGACCTTCGGTCAGGGTGCGGAAACCTGAACCACTGATTGCACTGAAATGAACGAATACATCGGGGCCGTTATCCTGTTCAATAAAACCAAAACCTTTGGATTCGTTGAACCATTTAACTTTGCCTGTTGAAGCATTTGCCATAAAATTTTCCTGACTTTTACCAAAGAATTTACGAATTACCCGAAGGTGTCGCGACACGACGCAAGGCTGGCGGCAGGAGTTACTGATGATGATCACGACGAGAAAAACTTACGGGCTTTTCGTTTTGAACAATCACTTTGGCACACTGCGTTCGGCAATGCTTAACCGATTATAGCCCTAACCACTTGCCCGTCAACGGGGATTTACTGCCAGAAACGGCCGATTTTTTCCGGTGAAACGTCCAGATCCAGCCGACGCCCCTGAACAGGGCATTGATAGCAAAGGCGCACAGCAGCAAGGTGCAAACCGCCAGGCGCTGCGTCTCCATAACGGGCATCACCCAGGACCGGATGCCCTGTTTCAGCCAGGTGGCGCCGGATTTGATGCTTGCGCCCCGTTTCAATCTGAATAGACAGCAGACTGCTTGTGTCATTTTCTTCTAACATGGCGAAATGCGTCGTGGCGTTTTTGCCGTCCAGCGGAGTGGTGATGCTGCCTTCGGTAACACCCATGTTACCGGCTACACGGACACGGTAATGCTTCTCCATCTCCCGCGATGCAAACAGGTGGCTGAGTTTGTCTGCCATCTGCCCGCTATGCGCCACCAGCATGAGGCCGCAGGCTTCGCGGTCCAGCCGGTGCACCAGAAAACACTGGCGTTTCTGCTGAAAATGCAGCTCCGCCAACCGCAACAAACTGCAGTGATCACCCCACTCGCTGCCCTGCGCCAGTACCATGGGTGGCTTGAACCAGACGCTGTATTGCTGCAGATCCAGCAACAGCTCCGGCTGCGGCGGTTTGATTGCCAGCAGATTTTCATCGAAATGAAATGAAAGCATGCTGCCGGCCGGCACCGAGGCCGTTGCGCGTCGCACCCGCTGGAATCCGCCGCGGGATTTTTTGATCCGCAGCGCGCCGCAGTTCAACGCGTGCTTGATGCGTCCTTTGGACAGGCCGGTTTTTTCCGCCAGGTAGTCGGTGACATTGGGCAAGGATGCGGTAATGGTTTCTTCCAGCGTAATGCGGGTGGAATGCGGTGTATTCACACTGGTTGAAACTCCTGATCCATGAATCGGTTGGTCTGTTGCAATACTGGTATCAGCACTGAATCCGCGTAGGGGCAGCCGGTGGCCAGAACGGCTTTCTGCTGGGTCTTGCCTGATTGATCAGCGCTGTGACCACCACCGGCCCGCAGTTGCTGTATAAGAATATCGTAACCCGGTTGCCACGCCTGTGCGCTGCCAAACTGCCTGCGCAAGCCGGCCAGGATCGCCATGCCGGAATAATCCAGATCACCAAAAAAATACACCGGCCAGTGGTCCTCGTGACTGAACCAGTCATTTTCAAACTGCGTGCGCACGGCGAATGTGGCTGCCACGTCTGCGCGTGGATTCTCCACACCGGCAAACATCACACTGCCACGCTGACGAATGCCGTCAGCCGTCGCGCGGAAACCGGCTCCATAGACAATCGCCAGATTGTCAGCAGCTGGCAACTGGCCCAGGCAGGCGCGCACAAACGTGTCCTGGTTTTCAATGACCAGCACGCCATCGATCTGCTCCGGCAATTTCACCTGCAGCAAACGGGCACGCCGCGCCAGCGATTGCATGACCTGCGGGAACAGCTTTATCAGCAACTCCTGCCGGCTGTCGAGATACTTTGAATCGCCCCAGAAACAGCTGGCAGACAACTCCCGCAACGACAGGCAGTGCTCTGCCCGCACGGGAATCCGGGTGAACGCGGCAATGACCTCGTCAGCAGATTTGCCGGGGACTTTCAGATGGCGCATGGCCGCCAGCAGCGACGCTCCCTGATCGGCAAATGTCGTGCGCTGGCGATACACCGCGTCCTGCATGGTAAGCGGATATTCATCGTAGGCGGGCAGTTCCAGCCACTTGCGCAACAGAGGCATCGCTGGACGTTTCAGTTCGACATACGCGCCTTCATATTCGGTTTCGAACTGTTTCTTGCGTCTGGATGACAGGCTGATCAGCAACAGATCGAAATCGCGCTCCGCCAGCAATTGCAACAGCCCGAACAGACGCGGCCCCTGGTTGTGATTGTAATCGAACAGCGGCGCACACCAGACTGTCTTTTCGCTGATGCGCACCCGGGGCTGGTGGCCTGTTTCCGCCTTGCGCAGCAGCAATTTCAGAATGTGCTGGATAAAGGGCTCTTCCCGCACCCAGACCGGACACTCCTGCGCACTCATTCAATTCCTTCCATGAAATCCAGCGTCGCCTGTTCGCGAATCGAGGTACGCTGCTGCTGCCACAACGCTTTGATACGCTCCTGATTGCATTCCTTGCGGTCCACCAGCACGCGCGTATTGAGTTCGCCGATCTTGCGCGTGCTCTGGCATTTGGAAAACACGGTCTGGTTGGAAATGATGTCCATGAACGGGCCAGATTTGCTGGTGGGCATGATGAACACCAGTTGCAGGCCCAGCGTGTCGGTCAGATAACTGATGACTTCACGGGAACGGGTCTCGTCCATTTTGGAAAAGGCTTCGTCCACCAGCACCATGCGCAGATGGGTGTTGCCTTCGTTGAAACGGAAGGCGGACGTGATCGCGGCTGAGCGGATAATGTACGCCGGCGTTTCCAGCTGGCCGCCAGAGCCGGTGCCATACTGGCTGAGCGGAATCGGCGCCTTGCCCAGCGGTTCCTTGTAGATTTCATAGTTGCGGTAGTGACGGTAATCGGCAATGCGTTGCAGTTCACGGAAGGCTTTCTGTTCATCATCATCCAGCAGCATGGCCACCAGTTTTTCCCGCACGGATTGCACCGCTTTCGGCAATTCCATGTCGAACAGGCTGACGCCATCGCCCTGATTCGGCAGCTGCGACACTTCCTTGAAGAAACGCCAGTATTCCCTGAATTCCGGCACCCAGTCCCAGGCGAAATAGAAACGTTCCTGGTCGGTGCCGAAGCGGTGATGTTCCAGCTCACGGTTGAGATCCTTCAGCGCCCGCTCGCCATCATTGATGGCCTGGTAGATGCTGTGGCACAGGTGGCTGACAAACGTTTCATTGAAACGGTCACGCAGCTGCGTCAGGTGTTCGTGTTTTTCCACCAGTACGTTGTTCTGCAGACGGTTGCGGATGTTGTCCACCTCCACCACCAGATCGCTGATGCGCTTGAAGAACGCCGGTTCGTGCAGCTGGGAAAAATCCGGATCATAGACAATGGCGTCGAACGGATTGCAGCGCTGGTTGTGCTGCATGATAGTGTTGAACAGGTTGTTGGCGTCCTGCTGCAGAATTTTGTCGATGTTGTTCAGCTCGTCGCGGTAGAAGCTGTGATCGTCCACGGTGAGCTGCGCATCGGCATCCAGCAACAGCTGATCGACATCGCACTGGGGTTGCCAGTGCTGGATGTGGCGCACTGCTGCTTCGTTACGTTCGGCTTCGCTCTGCAGTTTTTCCTTGTCCTTGTCCAGCGCCTCGGCGGCGCGGGTGGCGGCGTTCAGCTGCTCCTGGGTGCGGCCCTTGTCGTTTTCCAGCTGTTTCAGATCGGCTTCCAGTTCGGCGAAACGCTGACGGGTTTGCACCAGTTCCGCGTCGAGGCGTTCGAAATCACCGGTGTCCAGCTGGGCCAGCGCCTGTTCCGAGCGCTTGAGCTGACGATGAATATCCAGCATTTCCTGCAGGGTACGGCCAAAGCTGATGCCCTGCACGCTGGTCACTGCCTTGAACAGTTGCAGCGCGGCTTCCACCTGCTGCTGGCGCTGGGTCATACCGGCCAGCAGCGTCTCCAGTTCTTTCTGCTTGGCCACCAAAGCACGTTCGCGCGCACTCTGGCCGAACACCAGTTCCGCATCCGGAATATCGCAGCGCCACATGCTGTAATTGCCGGACGCCAGACCATTACTGGTAATCCCGCGCGCGGTGGAGCGCAGGGTTTCTGCATCCGGCACCCGCACTACGCTGCCGTAACTGGCACGCAGGTAATATTCGGCAGTTTTATGCTGGAATTTCAGAATGTGAATGATGGAATCCGCCGCCGGCTGGAAACGTTCGGCATCACGTTGCGCCTTGCTGCCCTGGATCACCCGCGCGCTGTTACGCTGGCCCGGCAGGTTGCGCACGATGCGGATGGCTTCGGCCTCGTATTCCGGCTGCACAATAATGGAAAACCGCGCGCCACCCAGATAGCCTTCGATAGCCATCTGCCATTGCGGATCGAGCACGTCGATGTAATCGCACAGCACACGCGGATCGGCATCGGGGCACTGGGCGCGGATGGCTTTCAGTGCCACTTCCACACCGGGCGGATAAGACACCTTGCGCGCTTCCAGCTGCGCAATTTCCTTTTCCTTCTGCTGCAGCTGACGCTGCTGGGACTGCAGTTCGCGCTCCCATTCGTTCTTCAATGCTGCCAGCTGATCGCGCACGCTGGCGACCTGTTCCGACGCTGACAGATGCAGCCGGTCGCTCCACTGGTTGTGCAACGTATCCAGTTCAATGGCGCGGTCGAGATATTCTTCCAGCGGTGCTATATCCACCCAGTCGCGATTGAACAGGCGCTGCAGGTCAATGCCGTGGGTCTGCTCCAGTTTCAGCACCGCGCGCAGGGATTCCCGCAATGGCTTCTGGTCCAGCGCGGCGATGTCGGTGCCCCAGGACTGCTGCTGCAGGCTGGCGGCGATCTGTTTGGTGCTGTCCAGATTGCGGCGCAACTGCTGGTCCTGCTGCAGCAAGGGTGCAGCCTTGCCGGTCAACGCATGCTGTAATTTGGTAATGGTGGCCTGCAGCTGGTCCTTTTCATTCAGCACCGAAATGCCGCGCCGCTGCGCTTCCAGCTCCACGATCTGCTGGTGGGTTTCTGCCCGGCGCTCGCGGTTCACCGCCAGCCGGGTTTCACGTTCCTGGATATCGTCCTGCAGTTTCTTCTGCAGTTGTTTGGTATCGATATAGGCTTTCTGTTTCAGCTGGAACTGGCGGCTGGCTTCCTGGTAGCGCAGCACGGCGCGCAGAATCCAGTGTTCGACATAATGGCTGCTGGTGGCAGACGCCTGCTGCAGGATGCCCAGCGATTCACGGATATGACGTGCGTCCTCTTCCATTCCGTGAATGGTTTTCATCAGGTCGGACACAGTGCGGATCGCTTCGCCCAGATCCTTTTTCTCCAGGATTTCCTCGGCGACAAAATCGTTGATGCTTTTCACTGGCTTGTAGGCCATGAAATTGGCGAACGTGCGCGCCGCATGCTTCGCTTCACGATCCGACACGGCGTCGCGCTTGCCCCGCAGCAGGCCATAAAGCCGGCGTAAATAAGCGCCTTTTTTGTCGTAGACCTCCAGCGCTTTCTTGCCGAATTCGCGCTGCAGCAGGTCCGTCAGTTCGTGAATCGGCACCACATGTTTACCGTCGCTATAACTGCGTACCAGCTTATCGAGGCTCAACTCGATTGCGGGCAGGATGAAAAATTGCACGTCGTCCAGCCGCGCCTGCCGCTGGTTGCCGGCGCTGTCCAGGTGCGCGCGCATGCCCATCAGGATGGTGAAGGGTTCAGCCTTTTCCCCACGCCCCGGCGCGAACACCGCGCCCAGATAACCGTCGGTGGTGGACAGCCGCGCATAACTGCCGTCATCGCAACCCAGCACATAGGACGCCAGCGTGCGCACCTGCTTGCCGCCACGGCCGCGCTGAGTGGTTTCATCCTGGCCCGGGTTGAAGTTGAACAGATTTTCATAGGCGGCGGTCATCAGGGTTTGAATACCGTCCGCCGCCGTAGTCTTGCCGGAACCGTTGCCGCCGGAAAACAGGTTCACCGGACCGAAGTCCAGTTCCAGTTGCGGAATGTTGCCCCAGTTCACGTAGAGCATCTTTTTCAGAAACATGCGTTATTCCTCGCCCACGGCAAACAGGGTGGAAGCGGGTTTGCTTGTCATTTCCGACGCATCTTCGTCGAGTGAATCAGCATCCTCAGCCGGAGCAGTGCCGGCAAGACCAGCCCCCAGATTCTGCAGGATGGTTTCATTGACGAAGCTGGTGATCGAGGGCCGGATTTTCAGCCAGGCATCCTGCTGCATCAGATCGCTGCCCTGGCTGAACTGGATCAGCCGCAACTGGCGCAAACGCCGGAACAGTTGCGCGCGCTCGGTTTTCTTTTCCGGCAAGGTGCGGTTGAGCAGATTCTTCAGCGCAATGCCCAGCGCTTCCAGCGACAGCATCACCGAACCCTGCTCGTCGATCTGTCCTTCCCGCAGCGCCTTGTCGTATTCGGCGCGCAGCACCAGCACCGTTGCCACTTCCTGCTGGCTCAGCTGCGCCCGCAGACCACCGCTGAACGGCTGGGCGTCGTCATCGGGCAATCCGGGCACCTGTGCACCGGGCGGAAAAATCCGCACGAAGCAGAAACGCTTGTCGTGCTGGATACGCACCCGCAGCGGTGACAGATAGTCCTCCACCAGATCGTGCAATTGCAGGTAACGGTCGTACAGCTGTTCCTCGATCTGGCTTTCATCCCGGCAGATCACGCCGTAATCCAGCAGCCGGATCAGCAGCTCGCTGAATTCATCGGCACTGAACTGTTTGGCACTGAGTTTCTGTTGCAGCAATTCGGATAGGTTCATGCAGTTTGATTCATTCAGTCGGATTCATTCAGTTGCGGGAGCTGGAGCGGCGCCAGTGCCGTGCACCGGTTCTATATGAAAAGCGCCGTGCACCAGTTCGATATGGAAAATGTCGAACGTGTCGAAGAAATTATTCTTGCCCTGCCCGCCGGCGTATTCCACCTGGAAGCGGTAATCGCTGTCGAAATGCTGGTGCGACGCGGTTTCAATGGCGTGAGCCATGGCCAGCAGTTCGCGGGCATTGTGCACCGGCAGATCGGCCGTGCTGATGCGGCTGCCGCCTGCCATCGCCTGCACCACGTAATCGCGCAGGCCTTCGTTGTGCATGACAAACGCCTGGTCCAGCAGGTTCTGCACCAGCATTTCGCGCCGGTTCTGTTCGCTGACGGCCTGCTCCTCTTCCACCCGGGTATCCAGTGGCATCTGTTCGCGACGCTGGGTCAGGCGCACCTGCTCGGGGTCGATCAGCTGCACCCGCAGCGGCGCCAGTTCCAGCCCCGCCTGTTCCAGCCGTGCGCTCTGGTCCGCTTCCGGCAGTTGCGCCAGCTGGCGGCAGACTTCCACCACGTCGTTGTCGCGCTGGGCATTCAGATACGACAGTTGACGAATGATGATGTCGGCCCGCTTGGTGAAACTTTGCAACGCGCGCCGCAACGCCGGCAGCATCAGATCGGCGGCGCGGCGCATGCGGTCTTCAATGGTGTCGAGCACGAAATACAGCACCGACCTTCCCGGTTGCGCCAGTTCAGGCGCCAGCTGCCGCAGTTTTTTCTCGGCGTCGTGCTTGAATTCCTTGCGCTTGCGGCGGATGCGGTCGATCACATCCTGCACGGCGTCGCGGTGTTTTTCCACGCTGTCAGCAGACAGGCGCACGGAAAGATCCGGCTGGAACCGCTTTTCCATAAATTCGAAGAAATGATCGGTGGCCTGCTGCACCAGCATGCGCGCCTCCACTTCCCGCACCAGTTCGCGCTTGCGCTCTTCCAGCTCAGCAATCACGTCGGTGAAATCGCTGATGATGCGTTCGGAATATTCATAGGCGTCGAGCAGGTCGTGCACTTCGCCCCGGTTCACGAACGCTTCCAGCGCGTTCAGCGTGTTGCGGGTATTGCGGTGACGGGTGCGCACGGACGCGCGACCCAGTTCGGAAAAAGATTGCGTGAACAGACGCCCCATGCGCGAAAACGGAAAGGTGCTGTGCAGCGTGGCCTGGTCCACCTGCTTTTCCAGCCAGCCGTGGTCCAGCAGCTGGTTCAGAATCCAGTTGGCCTGTTCGCGCTCGGATTTGAAGCGGGTGTCGGCGTCGCTGTCATCGCTGTCCAGCAGGGGCGCGCGGGCCAGGGCTTCCTCGAAAATCTCCACCACTTGGTCGCGCTGCAGCGATTCGCCGTAGTCGGCACTTTCGCTGTACTGGCGCTCGTAGAGCAGGCGCAGACACTCGACGATCTGTTCACGGTACTTGCTGACCAGGGGACGGAAAAACTGGTTGCGGCTGTCGCTAAAAAACATAGGCAGGAATCGGGTTGCAAGCTGGTGATCGGAAGAATGAGGCCAAACCCGGTGCAGGACAACGGTTGCGGCAACTGACCGCCTTTTTACTGGAATTCGCAGGGTACTTCAAGCAAGCAGACTGGGCTGGAACTGTCCAGAAGGAACTGGAAAAAAACCTGTTTTATCAGGTAGCTGCACTACCGGGACGGGCGGGGCTTCCACCATCCGCCCCGCTCCGGCGCCAGCTTCAGCGCTTGTAAGTCTTGTCCAGATAAGCCGAAATATCGGCGGACTCAAACATGTCCACGCCGGTGTTGGGATCGATCAGATACGGCACCTGCACGTTGCCGTGTTTGGCAAAAAATTCCGAACGCTTGGTGTTGGGCAGCGGCTTGTAGGGGCCCAGGTGCAAACGGCGGGTGGCTGGCCCCACGTCGGCCCGTTGCTGCTTGCCGATATTGATCAGCTTGTAGGGCAGTTCCAGCTCGCTGAGTTTTTCCCGCACGATGCGCGAGTAAGGGCTGGATTCAAAGCTGTACAGGGTCAGGTCCTGCGGCGCGGCCAGTGAGGGTAGCGCCCGCACGCCCTGATTCTGGCGGACGACCGTGGCCAGTTTGGAGCGCACCAGGGTCAGGGAGGTGGCGTGCAGCTGCTTCGGCGCGCTTTTGCCGGCGTAATGACGGAACAGGTATTCCACGATCAGGTCTGCCCCGCCGAGGCGGGTATTGGTGTTGGGGTCCACCAGATAGGGCACTTCATCGCTGCCGGACACGTCTTTCAACTGTTGCAGGAAGCGGGTGCCGCCCTGGGGTACCGGAATGATGCGGATGTCCAGGTTCAGTTCGGTCACCGCTTCCCGCACCAGACGGCATTTGGGGCAGCCTTCGCGGTCGTACAGTTCGGGCAGTTTTTCCGGCTGCTGCACCGAGCGGCTGCCCATGCTGCCACGCCAGCCCATCAGGGTGGATGCGATGACGGAGCTGGTCACGTCCCAGGTTCTGTTCATGTTGGTCTCCCGACTTCTACTATCTCGATTCGTGCTTGAGGAAGGCCAGTGCCGAAGTGGGATTGCTGATCAGGACCGTCAGCAGCATGGATGCTGCTGTCGAGCGTACAGGGACGTATTCACCGCGAGTCCTGATCAGCAATCCCACTTCGGCACTGGCCTGCGATTTAGTGCTTCAATTCGACGGACGTCGAAGTATCGCCACTTCCGCCGTGTGATTCAAGCGCCGCAGCCGGCAAAAAGCGCTGTCGCGCATCCTCGATCACCATGTACAGGCAGGGAATCAGCACCAGCATGATGGCGGTGGAAAACAGGATGCCGTATCCCAGCGAGATCGCCATGGGAATGATGAACTGGGCCTGGCGCGAGGTTTCGAAAATCATCGGTGCCAGACCGCCAAATGTGGTCACGGTAGTGAGAAAGATCGGGCGGAAGCGACGCACGCCGGCTTGCGCGATGGCGTCCAGCGCACTGGCGCCCCCGGCACGGCGGCTGTTGGCGTAATCGATCATGACCAGCGAATCGTTCACCGCCACCCCCGCCAGCGCGATGATGCCCATGATGCTGATCAGACTGATGCTGAAGCCCATCATCATGTGGCCCAGGATCGCACCCACCACGCCGAATGGAATCGCCAGCATCACGACCGCCGGCTGGCTGTAACTGCGGAACGGAATGGCCAGCAGGATGTACATTGCCACCAGCGTCAGCGACACGCTTTGCAGAAAACTCATCAGCGCGTCACGCATGTCGGCCTGGTGACCTTCGAAACTGAAGGTCAGGCCCGGGTAATCCTTCTGCAGCTGCGGCAGCACTTCATCCGACAACCCCGCCAGCACCTGATTGCTTGCGCTTTGCGGCTCGACATTGGCGGTGACATTGATGGCGCGCTGGCCATTGCGGCGGTTGATCAGGGTGAAGGCACGGCCATATTCGATGGTGGCGGCCTGGTTCAGCGGCATGGAGCCGCCCGCCTCCGTCCGCAGCAGCAGGGTTTCCACATCGTGCAGGTTACTGCGCTCTGCCTCCGGCAGTTTCACCATCACCTTGACCTCGTTGCGGCCGCGCTGCTGGCGCAGGGCCTCGGCGCCGTAAAAGGCATTGCGCACCTGGGCGCCGATGTCACTGGCGGTGAGCCCGGCACTGCGCGCCTCGGGCGTCAGCCGAAAATCCAGCTGCTGTTTGCCCGGCGTGTAGCCATCGTCGATGTCGCGGGCGGTGCTGAAATCGGCAAGCTCATCCGCCAGCGCCACACTGGCCCGGTTAAGCATGTCGATGTCCTGGTGCCGCAATTCCACCGTGATGGCAGCACCCCGGCCCGGTCCGCCGCGATCGGATTCGAAACGCACATATTCGGCGCCGGGAATATCGCCGGCCATTTCGCGCCAGCGGTTGGTCACTTCCAGGGTACTCAGCGTGCGCTCTTCCGGTGGCGGCAGATAAGCGCGGATGTCGATGGTGTTTTCCGTCACCAGCGCAAACACGCCCTTGCTCATGTTGCCGCCGGGCGCCTGCGCCAGCACGGTTTCCACGCTGCGCACCAGATGCTCGCGCACAGCCTGCATTTTTTCGTCTGCCGTGCCCACCGGCATCACGGCAGTGGCCGAAGAGGAATCCGCCTCCACCTTGGGCATCAGGATGAATCCCATCCGCCCGCTCAGCGGCACGCTCAGCACCAGCATCAGCAGCGCAATGCTGATGGCCACCACCAGATAGCGGTGCCGGATCGCCAGCAGGATAAACGGACCGTAGGTGCGTTCGATAAAGCGCATGAAACCTTCACTGAACCGTTGTTGCCAGGCGTGTAACTTTGCACTCCAGCGGTAACGGGGTTCCTGGCGGGTATAGGCAATGTGTCCGGGCAGGATCAGCAACGCCTCGAACCAGGAGATCAGGAACACCGTGCCCACCACCAGCGGAATCACCGCCCAGAACTTGCCAAAGCCGCCGGGCATCAGCGACAAGGGAAAAAATGTGATGATATTGGTGATGATGCTGAAGGCCACCGGCACGGCCATTTCCCGGGCGCCCTGAATCGACGCCTCCATAAGATCCATGCCGCGCTGGCGGTATTCGTAAATGTTTTCACCGACGATGATGGCGTCATCCACCACGATGCCCAGCGCAATGATGAACGCGAACATGGAAATCATGTTGATGGACACATCCATGCCCGGCAGGAACAGGAAGGCACCCAGAAACGACGTGGGAATGCCCATCGCCACCCAGAACGCCAGCTTGAATTCCAGAAACAGGCTCAGCAGTACCAGCACCAGAACCAGGCCGAAAAAGCCGTTGCCCAGCAGCAGGCTCAGGCGCTGGCGATAGATGTCAGCATCGTCGTCGGCGATGGTGTACTGGATATCGGCGGGCAGGCTGGCCATGGCATCTGGCAGCAGCCGGCGCGCGGCATCGGACACGCTCATCGGCGTCTGCTCGCCGGCGCGGTAGATCATCAGGTTGATGGTGGGCTGGTTGTTGAAGGTGGCGGAGATATTGGTGTCGGCAAAGCCCTCGCGCACGGTGGCCACATCGCCCAGCCGCAGCACGCTGCCGTTACCATTCACCCGCAACGGAATGGCGGCAAATTCGCGGGCGAAATCCTTGCGTTCCTGCACCCGCAGCAGGATCTCGCCGCCCCGGGTTTCAATCTTTCCGCCAGAGCGATCCAACGCGGAATCACCGATGATCTGTGCCACCTGCCCCAGAGTCAGGCCATGGGCACGCAGGGTTGCCGCCGGAATTTCCACCTGGATTTCCATTTCCCTCGCACCCAGCAGATCGATCTGGGTCAGGTCGCGGTCCGCCAGCAGCCGGTCGCGCACCTGCTCGGCCGCCGCCCGCAACACCTGCTCGCTGACATTGCCGTGCAGCTGTACTTCCAGCACTTCACGACGGCGGTTGTTGAGGGAAATCTGCGGCCTTTCCGCATCCTCGGGAAACGTGGTGATGCGATCCACTGCCTGCTGGATATCCTGATACGCCTTCTGCCGGTCAACACCGGCCTGCAGCTCGATCATCACCGTGGCCAGGCTCTCGGCGGCGATGGACACCACCTCCTCCACGCCTTCCAGCCCGCGCACGCCTTCCTCGATGGCCAGCACCACGCCCTGCTCCACTTCCTCGGGGCTGGCACCGGGCAGCGCCACAGTGACCGTGACCAGATCCATCTGGAATTCGGGAAACACTTCCTTCTTGATCTGCGTCGTCATCAGCAGGCCGCCCAGCAGCAGCACCAGCATCAGCAGGTTGGGCGTGACGCGGTTCTGCACCATCCAGGCCAGAGGGCCGCGCGCAGGACCGCGTGTAGCCCCGCGCTTGATACCGTGCCGCTCCAGGCTCATGGCGCGCGCTCCGGGGCCGTCAGGTTTTTCACCCGCAACGGCATGCCGTCTGTGGCGGTGGACAGCGCGGAAGAAATCAACTGCTCACCGGACCGAATGCCTTCGGCGATGAAGACGTTTTCCTGATCGCGATAGGCCACGGTGACAGTGCGAATTTCCAGGGCATTGCCGTCCTTCAATATCCAGACGGTGTCGTTTTCACGTAGCAGGCTGCGGGGAATCACCACCGCCTGCTGCACCGGCACACCTTCGATTTCGGTGCGTACGAATGAACCCAGCATCAGGCGCGGCTGGTCGCGATTCGCGTCCGCGCGGGCGAAGGGATCGTCCACCTGCACCAGAACCCGCGCCATGCGGCCGTTTTCCTCCAGCTGGCTGAGCAGGCGGATCACCCGGCCGGTGCGCAACTGCTGCGGTGCCCACACCTGGTCGTAGAAAATTTTCACGGTGGAACCGGCGCTGCCGGCGTCAGGAAAACGAATCCAGCGCAACTGCGTCACCGGCACTGCCACTTCCAGCCACGCAGCTTCGGTGCCCACCAGTTCCAGCAGGTCGCCGCTGGTAGTGACATGGCTGCCAACATCCACATGACGTTCCTGCAAAAGCGCGTCGAACGGCGCCGTCACGGTGGCACGGGCCAGTTGGGTACGGGCCTCCTCAACGGCAGCGCGGGCAGCGGCCACCTGGGCATTGGCCGACTGCAACTGCGGCCCCCGTAGCATGCGTTTTTTCTCCGCCGCCGAGGCCTGGGTGCCCAGCAATTCGTATTCGCTGAGTGCCACCGCCTGATTGCCCTGCTCGATCTCCAGATTCGCCAGCGCCTGTTCCAGTTCGCTGCGACGCTGGGCCAGCGCCAGTTCGTAATCGGTGGTGTCCAGTTGCAGCAGGGTGTCGCCCTGGCGGAAGAAGCTGCCAGGTTCCCGCGCGTCTAGTGTTTTAACGATGCCGCTCACCTGCGCCTTCAGCGTGATGGCGCGGGCCGGTTTCACTTCGCCCCAGGCCTGCACCGGAACCAGGGTGTCCGCCTGGGTGACGGCGATGGTTTCCACCAGCCGGGCCTCCCGTTCCTTGTGCGCACGGGCCGCCTTGGGCGAGCTGGACATCAGTTGCCAGGTCACCAGCACCGCCAATACCAGCACCAGCAACGGCAGGCCGAAACGCTGCCACAAGGGCCGAGGCGTCTCCGCGCCGGAAATCGCCGGTTCGGTGCCAGTCAGGGTAGTGGCCCGCTTCGGCTCCAGATCGAGCTTCTGATTCATTGGGTTTTCACTCATTACTCAAGTTCAATTCGGTGACGTGGACTGGTTTTTTGAAGGGTCTTGTGAAGAGTCCTGTGAAGAATCCGCTTCCACCCAGCCGGTGGCCAGCGCCCGCGCCAGGGCAATGCGGTAGCCCGTGCGCTGCTGCCGCGCCGATACCAGATCCTGTTCGGTCTGCTGCTTGTCCACCAGGGCCTGCAGCACGTCCAGATAATCCACGTTGCCGGACCGGTAGCGCAGGGCCAGCCGCTGCACCACCTGATTGTTCAGTTCCAGCTTGTTCTGCAGATGCTGGATGCGGGTCTGCTGGAAGGATTCCCGGGTCAGGGCATCCTCCACTTCCGCCACCGCCTGCAACACCGTCTGCTGATAACGTTCGAACTGCTGGCGGAACAGGGATTCGTTGCGGGTGACTTCGGCCTTGCGGGCACCGGCGTCGAACAGGGGCAAGAGGGCGTTGGCGGCCAGGGTGTCGAACCAGTCGTCGAACAGGCTGGAGGCGGACGTGGAAGCACTGGTGACCGAGGCGGTCAGATCGATGCGGGGATAGCGTTCCGCCACCGCGACGGCCAGCCGGGCATCGGCCGCCTGCAAGCCATAAAACGCCTGGCGGATATCGGGCCGGTTCTGCAGCCAGTCGGCAGTGAGGCCCGTATCCGGCAGCGGCGGCAATTCCGCCAGACTGGCCTGTTCCGGAAACTGCGTGGTGCCGGCAACCGTTCCAGTCAGCACTGCCAGCGCATGTTGCAGCACGGCGATATTGGCGTTGTAATCCGCCAGGGCAGCGTGGTTCTGCTCCAGCAACACCTTTTGCCGCAGCACATCCGCAGCATCGGACATGCCCTGATGAAACCTCGTTGTAATCAGCTGCAATACTTTTTCGTTGGCGTCGATCTGCTGCCGTTGCAGTGTCTGCAGGCTGAGCTGGCCCACCAGTTGATACCAGACCGAGGTCACTTCCGCCGCCAGGGAAATACGGGCGGCCTGCAGTTCCTCTTCCGTCGCCAGCAAATCGAATTCCGCCGCATCCGCTGCCGCGCTCACCCGGCCCCACAGATCGAGTTCGTAAGACGCCGCCAGTCCGCCGGAATAAATATCGCCAGCATTGGCGGAATCACCGCGAATGCGCTGGGCCGACAGGTTCATGTCCACGCTGGGCCAGCGCGCCGCATCGCGTTGCAGCAGCACCGCCCGCGCCTGCACCAGGGTTTCAGCAGTGGCGCGCAGGGAGTGGTTCTGCTGCAACGCCTGCTGCACCAGGGCATCCAGTTCGGCGTCCGCGAACGCCTGCCAGAATTGCGCCGGCAGCACGGCGTCGCCGCTACGGCTGAACCGCTCGGGCAACTGCGTCTCGGGACCGGTGTCCGGCGTCTGGTGGGCGCAGCCAGACGCTGCCAACACCAGCGGCAGGGCCATCAACCTGAAAAAATACGGCCTTTTCAGACCCTTCATCATCAAAAAACCTTTCTGCCACATGCCATGCACGACATCACAGCACGCAAAGATGCAATCAATATGGAAGTTCTCAGACCACGACAGGGCAAGCTGGTTCGGTAACCACTGGCAAGCGCCCCGACTACTGCTGAACAGTGTAACAGGCCGTCGCCAGGATCACTCAGGAATGATGGTTGGCAAGGAATGATTGGCCAGGAAGGGAATGGCGTTAAGCGCGGTGTTTTCCAGCACGCGGGACTGGTCTTTCAACTGCACGCCGCTGAGGCCGGCCTTAAAGGCACCCGCGACAAGGTAGGCACAGGTCTGCGCGGCGGCGGCGTAATCCAGCCCCTCCGGCCGCACGTTGGAAATGCAGTTGCGGTCGGCGTCGGTGCGGCCCCGGCGCGGCTGCCAGGTAAGGTAGATTCCCAGGCTGTCCGGCGAACTCAGGCCTGGTCGCTCGCCGATCAGCACCAGCACCAGTTTGGCCTGTAGCGCTTCACCCACATCGTCGCCCAGCGACACCCGACCCTGCTCGGCCACGCACACCGGCGCTACCCGGTACTGCGGCTGCAGCAGGGGGAGCAGCCGTTGCAACAGGGGCACCGCATGGCGTTCCACCGCCAGGGACGACAGGCCATCCGCCACCAGGATTGCAATATCCCAGGGCGCCTTGCCATGCCACTGCTCCCGCAACAGCCTTGCATCGGTGGATTGCAGTGTACGGCCCAGATCCGGCCGTTGCAGATAGGTGTGGCGGTCGTGCGCCATCGATTTCACCGCCTGCGACGCCAGCCCGATCGCACCCAATTGCATTTGCAGCCCCGGCACGTCCAGCGGCGCCAGCACAGCATCGCGGGCACGGGCATGATCCAGCTGAAACTGCAGATTCACCCGGGTGGGCAGCGACGTACCCGCCCGCCCCAGCCCGATCCGCGCCGGCGTGAATTCCCGCAGCACGGACCAGTCGTTGCGGATCAGATGTTTGTCTTCAGGCAGGTCGTCACTGGCCATGTTGTTGCTCCAGCCGCAGCCATTTCTGGAAAGAATCCGGCAACGCCGCGCCGGTGGCCAGCCCGCCCGTTTCATTGAAAATGCCATTGCGGACCAGCCAGCGTTCAAATTCCGGCGCCGGCTTCAGACCCAGCACCTGGCGCACATATAAAGCATCGTGGAATGACGTGGTCTGATAATTCAGCATCACGTCGTCGCTGCCGGGAATGCCCATGATGAAGGTGCCGCCTGCAACGGCGAACTGGGTCAGCAGCATGTCCATGTCGTCCTGGTCCGCTTCGACGTGGTTGGTGTAGCAGATATCGCAGCCCATGGGCAGGCCCAGCAGTTTTCCGCAGAAATGATCTTCAAGACCCGCGCGGATGATCTGCTTGCCGTCGTACAGATATTCCGGCCCGATAAAACCCACCACCGTATTCACCAGCAGCGGATCGAACGCCCGCGCCACGGCGTAGGCCCGCGCTTCCATGGTCTGCTGGTCCACGCCATGGTGCGCATTCGCCGACAGCGCACTGCCCTGCCCGGTTTCGAAATACATGACGTTATTGCCCACCGTGCCGCGCTTCAGTTCCAGAGCCGCCTGTCGCGCCTCTTTCAGCATATCCAGGTGAATGCCAAAACTGCGATTGGCCGCTTCACTGCCAGCAATGGACTGGAACACCAGATCCAGTGGCGCGCCCTGCTCCATCGCCAACAGACTGTTGGTGACATGGGTGAGCACGCAGGACTGGGTAGGAATTTCAAAGCGGGAAATGAAATCATCCAGCAGGTGCAGCAGGGTGGTGACCTGCTGGATGTTGTCGGTGGCGGGATTGATGCCGATCACTGCATCGCCGTTGCCATACAACAGGCCGTCAACGATTGAGGCGGCGATGCCAGCGGCGCTGTCGGTGGGATGATTCGGTTGCAGCCGCGTGGACAGGCAACCCGGCAAACCAATGGTATTGCGAAACGCGGTGGTAACCCGGCATTTGCGCGCCACCAGGATCAGATCCTGCACCCGCATCAGCTTGCTCACCGCCGCCGCCATTTCCGGTGTGACCGCCTTTCTGATCGCGGTCAGCGCATTGCTGTCCGCCGCGTCCGACAACAGCCAGTTGCGGAAATCCCCCACGGTCATCGCATTCAATATTGTGAACGAATCCGGGTCATGACTATCCAGAATGAGGCGGGTCACCTCATCCTGCTCATAGGGAATCAGCGGATTCTGCAGAAACGCTGCCAGTGGCACGTCCGCCAGGGCCCACTGCGCCGCCACCCGTTCCTCGCGGGTAGCCGCCGCAATTCCCGCCAGATAATCGCCGGAACGGGCCGGGCTGGCCTTCGCCAGCAGTGTTTTCAGATCCGCGAAATGATAGGTCTGGTGACCCAGAACGGTGCTGAAATTCATACAGTGCCAACCATTAGTTCACCCTGATTTGAAAAGCAAATTATCTGCCAGTAATTAGCCTGTTTCCTGGCAGTTTCAGCCCAGCATATACGGTAACAAATAGAAACAGACAATCCCGCGGGGTTCGCGCTAGTGTTAAAGCTCCAAGGTTACATTCCGGGGTGGGTTCTGCATATGAGTCTGCTTGTGAGTGATAGCAAGAAAACCGGCAAGGTGGATTTCAAACTGGCCCACCGTCTTACCCGTCGCCATGATCTGGCGTTCCTGCGCTTTATTACCGAAACCGGCGACCAGGATTCCGTGCTGCTATCCGAACAGGCAAACCAGTGGCTTATGCACCAGGGCCTGCACTCCCTCGATATCATCAGCAAGCTGCACATTCTGGTGGAACGGGAACGCGACGTGCAGAAGCGTTATTTCGGCTTCCAGTTTCGCGGCCAGGCCATGGCCTTCGTGATTGCCTATATTGATCAGTACGCCTGGGAAAATGGCATCTATCGCGAACGCATGAGCGGTGAAAACTGCCGGCTGGTCAAGCGCACCCTGCACCTGTTCATGTTCGACGAAATCTATTCCGCCAAGGAGCAGCGTCACAAATCGATGCGCACGCAGATTCCGCAGGTGGAAGCAGCGGTGGTCTGAACTACTACCCACGTTTACTCGCTGGGTGCAGAAAAACATCCACAAAAAAAAAGCCTGATTGATTCAGGCTTTTTTTATTTCCACGTGATGGAGCAGTCGGAATTGAAAGATTCGCTTACGACTGCAACTCAACCCGGTTGCGAAATTCCTCCAGCACTTCCGGATTGGCGATGGCGCTAAGGTTGTTCACCTTGCGCCCGTGCACCACGTCCCGCGCGGCAATTTCCACCAGTTTTCCATTTACTGTACGCGGCATGTCGCTCACCTGCAGGATGCGCGCGGGCACATGGCGCACAGTGGTGTTGTCGCGGATGATGGTTTTGATGCGTTTCTGCAGCTCATCATCCAGCGTCACGTCGGGCCGCAGTTTCACGAACAGCACCACCCGTACGTCGTCCTGCCATTCCTGGCCGATGGCGATGGATTCCAGCACTTCTTCCAGCTTTTCCACCTGGCGGTAGATTTCCGCCGTACCGATACGCACGCCGCCCGGATTCAGTACCGTGTCGCTGCGGCCGTGAATCACCATGCCACCGTACGGACGCTGCTCAGCAAAATCGCCGTGAGCCCAGATGCCGACGAAACGGCTGAAATAGGCGGACTGGTATTTCCTGCCGTCGGCGTCGTTCCAAAATCCGATCGGCATGGACGGAAACGCCTGTGTGCACACCAGCTCGCCTTTTTCGTTCTGGATGCTGTGGCCTTCCTCGTCGAAGATGTCCACCGCCATGCCCAGCCCCTTGCACTGCAGTTCGCCTTCAATCACCGGCAGATTGGGATTGCCCAGTGCGAAACAGGAAATGATGTCGGTGCCGCCGGAAATGCTCGACAGGCACACGTCAGCCTTGATATCGCGATACACGTACTGGAAACTCTCATTGGCCAGCGGCGATCCGGTGGACAGGATGCTTTTCAGTTTCGGCAGTTTGTGCGTCTCGCCCGGCTTGCTGCCCGCGTTTTGCAGGCTGGCAATGTACTTGGCGCTGGTGCCGAAAATGCTGATGTTTTCACGCTCGGCGATATCCCACAGGGAATCGGCTTTCGGATAGGTGGGCGAGCCGTCGTACAGCACAATGGTCGCCCCCAGCGCCAGCGCCGACACCAGCCAGTTCCACATCATCCAGCCGCAGGTGGTGTAGTAGAAAATCACATCCTGCTCGGACACATCCGTATGCAGCCCATGTTCTTTCAGATGTTGCAGCAAGGTGCCACCGGCGCTGTGCACGATGCACTTGGGCATGCCGGTGGTGCCGGACGAATACATGATATACAGCGGATGGGCGAACGGCTGCGGTTCGAACACGGGCTCGCTGGCATGGCTCAGTGCCGCTTCCCACGGCAACGCGTTTGTGAACTGCGAGATGTCGGGATTCGCATCCAGCACCGGCACCACCAGCACTTTTTTCACGCTCGGCAACTGCGCCACCACGTCGCGGATTTTCGTGCGGCAATCCACGCGTTTGCCGTTATAGAAATAACCATCGGTGCAGATCAGGATTTCCGGCGCCACCTGTCCGAAACGGTCCAGTAATCCCTGCACGCCAAAATCCGGTGAGCAGGATGACCACACGCCGCCCAGACTGGTGGTGGCGAGCATCCCCACAACGGTTTCCGTGATATTGGGCATGATGCCCACCACCCGGTCCCCCGCCTTGATGCCCTGCTGCCGCAACCAGTGCGCCAGTGCGCCGGTGTCGGCCCGCAACTGGCTGAACGAGGTTTCGCGCCGCTCGCCATTTTCCAGATAACTGACAATCGCCGCCTTGTCACCGCGATGCCGCAGCAGGTGTTCGGCGAAATTCAGGGTGGAACCGGGAAACCAGCGCGCGCCGGGCATGCTGTCGTTTTCCAGCACCCGGGTGGCCGGGGTGTGAAATTTCACCGCGAAATAGCGGGCGATGCTTTGCCAGAACGCCTCGCGCTGGCTGACGGACCACTGGTGCAACGACGGGTAATCCTCGCAGCGGACACCGTATTCCTTGCCGATCCAGCTCTGCCAGGCGGTCATGCGGGTGGATTGGATGCGTTGGGCGGAGGGGATCCAGAGGGGCTGGGTCATTGTTGTTCTCTTGGCCTGTTCTATAGATATCGGTGCTATTGATATCGGTGGATTGGAAATTCAATGGATTGAAAAACTGTGGACATGAACGGCACACAGCTTGATTCCACGATAAGGCGGAAATGGTACTGAATCGTCCGGGAAAGATCGACCGCCAAATGGACGATGCCGGGATGTGTCTGCGGAAGGCAACGCCAAAACCGGCCCTGGATCAATCTCTACCCAGCCGGTACTGCTATATTTCAATCCAATTGGACATCAACCCAGATGGACACAAGGGATTGAAACGTGCCGGACCATCCAGCGTTATCCAGCATTGGCCATATTGTCGCCATTCGAGGCCCGGTGGTGGATGTGCAGTGCCTGCGCCTGCCGCCACTGGGACACGCCCTGCTGGTTCCCGATGCGGAACGGTCGCTTACGTTGGAGGTGGTCCAGCATCTGGATGACCAGCGCGTGCGGGCCATAGCCCTGGCCGATACGGAAGGTCTGGCGCGCGGCATGAAAGTGCTGGATGGCGGCGGCCCGGTGCAAGTCATGGTAGGGCCGCAGACCCTGGGGCGCCTGCTCGGCGCGACCGGCGAACCGCTGGACGGAGGTCCTCCGGTAGAAGGCGAACCGCGCCCCATTCTTGCCCCCCCGCCCGCGTTGACGGATTCCGGCGAAGATCAGCAGATACTGCCCACCGGCATCAAGGTCATCGACCTGCTCTGCCCGTTCGTGCGCGGCGGCAAGACCGGACTTTTTGGCGGCGCCGGCGTGGGCAAGACCGTATTGATGATGGAATTCATGCACGCGATATCCCATCTGCATCACGGCGTATCGGTGTTTGCCGGCGTGGGTGAGCGGATTCGCGAAGGCCACGAACTCTGGCATGAAATGCGCGACGCCGGCGTCATGAACCGTGCCGTGCTGGTATTCGGGCAAATGGACGAACCGCCCGGCGCCCGTTATCACGCCGCGTACACCGCGCTGACCCATGCCGAATTTTTCCGCGACCAGGGCAGCGGTGAAGTGCTGCTGCTGATGGACAACCTGTTCCGCTTCGTGCAGGCCGGCACCGAAATTTCCGGTTTGCTGGGCAGGATGCCTGCCAGCGTCGGTTATCAACCCACCCTGCTCAATGAAGTCGCCAGCATCCAGGAACGCATCCTGTCCACTCGCACCGGTGCCATCACCGCGATCCAGGCCGTTTATGTGCCGGCGGACGACATGACCGACCCTGCCGTGACCGCCATTCTGGGCCATCTGGATGCGTCGGTCATACTTTCCCGCGAGCAGGCCGCCCGGGGCATTTACCCTGCGGTCGATCCCCTGCTGTCCACCAGCCGCATGCTCGATCCACTGGTCATTGGCGAACGCCACGCCCGCATCGCCGGCGCGGTGCGTGCCCATCTGGCGCGCTACAAGGAACTGGAAGACATCATTGCCATGCTGGGCGTGGAAGAGTTGTCGCAGGAAGACCAGCGCGTCGTCGCCCGCGCCCGCCGTTTGCAGCGTTACCTTTCCCAGCCTTTTGAAGTGGTGGCCGAACATACCGGCATGCAAGGCGCGTCAGTGCCGCTGGCCACCACGCTGGATGACTGCGAACGCTTTCTGGCGGGCGCTTATGACGCACTGGACGAAGACGCCTGCTACATGCGCGGCGCCATGCCACCACTGAGCGTGCCGGCATGAAAAAAAATCTGACCGTGCGCTGCCTGGATGATCGACGCGTACTGGAATTCAGCGGCATCACCGCTCTCACCGCCAGCGACGCCAGCGGCCAGTTCGGTGTTCTGCCCGCGCACGCGCCCTTGCATACCCTGCTGTTACCGGGCCTGGTGGTGTGCAAATCCGCTGAAAAGCACACCTATCTGGCTACCGCAGGTGGACCCTTCATCTGCCGCGACGGCATCGTCAACATCATCAGCACCCGCTTCGTACAGGCGGATGATCCGGATGCACTGATTCCCGCATTGAAAGCCATGAAAGCAGAAGAAGGCAGTGCACAGCAGGGCCGGCAGCAGCAAACCGTGGACATGACGCGCACGCTGTTAAAACGCCTGAAAGAATGGCAGGAACTGAAATGAGCCAGCACGACGACGAACTCGAACACTCGCTGGAAACGCAGCTGCAACGGCGCTTCAATATGCGCAAAGGCAGCGTGACCTGGTTGCTGGTAACCGGTGGCACCGTTGGCCTGCTGTTCAGCGTACCGATTGTCGGTGGTGCCTATCTCGGCCGCTGGATCGACATGCAACTGGAAGGATTCTCCGCCCGCTGGACCCTCAGCCTGATTGTGCTGGGCATCGCGGTTGGCGGCTATAACGTCTACCGCTTTTTACGGGGACTGGACCGATGAATGAAAACTTCAGCCTGGCACTCGGGCCGCTGGTATTGAGCGAATCCATTCTGCTTTCCGTTCTGGTCAGCGCATTGATCGCGTTCACCGGCTGGCTGGCAACACGCAAAGGCCCTGACAGCGCGCTGCACACGGCCCTGCAGGCTGCCATGCAACTGGTGGAGCAGGCTGTTGCCGATGTGCTGCCAAAACAGAACGTGCGCATGGTGTTCCCGTTTGTCGCCACGCTGTGGCTGTATCTGCTCTGCGCCAACCTGGTGGGGCTGATTCCGGGCCTGTCGTCACCCACGCGGGATCTTTCCATCACCAGCGCGCTGGCCATAACCGTATTTGTCGCCGTGCATGTCTACGGCATTCGCGCCGCCGGCTGGAAAAATTATCTGCGCCACTATCTGAAACCCAGCCCCATTCTGTTGCCGTTTCACCTGATCAGCGAACTGACCCGCACGCTGGCACTGGCCATTCGCCTGTTTGGCAACATGATGAGCCTGGAGATGGCCGCGCTGCTGGTACTGATCGTGGCCGGTTTCCTGGTGCCGGTGCCGCTGCTGGTGCTGCATGTGGTGGAAGCGCTGGTGCAGGCCTATATCTTCGGCATGCTGGCGCTGATTTATATCTCCACGGCGCTGGATGCGCAGGAAAAAGATTAGTGTTTCGAATGCAACTGACAGGAGCAATACGATGACCGACATCCATATGTTCAGCCTGGTTTCCACCGTGATTGCAGGCCTCGCCATTGCGCTGGGAACATTTTTTCCTGCACTCGCCATGGGCCGCACCATTGCCCAGGCGCTGGATGCGCTGGCGCGACAGCCCGAAGCGGAAAAAGCCATCACGCGAACCCTGTTCATCGGTCTGGCGATGATCGAATCGCTGGCGATCTACTGTCTGGTGATTGCGCTGATCATCCTGTTCCGCAACCCATTGCTGGAATATTTCATCAACCCGTAATTTCGACAGGCAAGCAGACATGACGCTGGACCTCACCACATTCATTCTGCAGATCCTCAACTTCCTGGTGCTGTTGTGGCTGTTGCATCGTTTTGTGTATGGCCCGCTGCGGGCCGCGATTGCAAAACGCCAGGCCGATGCACAGGCGGTGGAAGCAGCCTATCAGGCGAAACTGGATGCACTGGAACAGGAACGACTTGCACTGCAACAGCAACGCGCCGGTATTCAGGCCGAACGCCAGCAAGCGGAAGCCGCGCTGGCTGAGGATATGGCCCGCGAACGCTCCAGCCGCCTGAACGCGCTGGAGAAGGAACTGCTGGCGGCCCGTGAGCGCGGCGCAACCAAACTGGAAGCACAACTGGCGGAGCGCGAAGCCAGGTCCAGTCAGCAACTGCAAAAACAGGTGGACACCGTTTTGCGCCAACACTTGCAGCGCCTGGCGAATCCGGCGCTGGAAACCGTGTTGCTGAACCGCTTTATCGACGATGCACAACAGCTCGCTCCGGAACAGATCAACGAACTGCGACAACTGCCCTGGTCCGATCCGGTGGACATCGGCACCGCGTTTCCCGTTGCCGCCGATCAGCAAGGCAGAATTCTGACCGCACTGAGCGGATTGTCGGGGCAACCGGTGCGCGCCAACTGGAAACAGGAAGCGCGCCTGCTGGCGGGCATTCGCATCGGCCTCGATGGCAGGGAAATCGAATTTGGACTGAACAGTGCACTGCGCCTGTTGCCCGAACTGATCAGCCGTGAAACTGACACGCAGGCCACACCATGATGCAGGTTCCACCCATCAGCCTGACCATTCGCGAGCGCGGCGAAGTAGTGGGCGTGGCAGACGGCCTGGCCTGGATCAAGGGCCTGCCCACCGCGCGGCTGGGCGACGTGCTGATTTCCGAATGCGACAGCAGGGCGCTGGTCTATCAACTGGACGAACGCCTGATCGGCGCCATCCTGCTGGAACAATCCGCGCAATTTTCTGCCGGCGCGCGCATCTGCTCCACCCACAAGACACTCACTGTCGGTGTGGGCGACAGCCTGCTCGGCCGCATCCTGGATCCATTGGGTCGCCCGCTCGACGGCCTCAGCAATCCGAATACCACACACAGCCGGCCAGTGGAATCGCGCTCGCCTCCCATCATGGCCCGTGCATATGTGCAACGCCCGCTGCACACCGGCAACACCATCGTCGATACGTTATTGCCGGTCGGTCGTGGCCAGCGTCAGCTGATCATTGGCGATGCCGGCACCGGTAAAACCGCCATTGCACTGGATGCCGTCATCAACCAGAAACCTGCCGATGTGCGTTGCATCTACGTGCTGATTGGCCAGCGCCGCTCCGCCGTGCAGGAAGTCATTACCCAGCTGCGCAAAACCGGCGCCATCGCCAACACCACGGTGATCGTCGCGGAAGCCAGCGCGTTGCCGGGGCTGCAATATCTGGCGCCCTACACCGGCTGCGCCATCGCCGAAGCCTGGATGAATGACGGCCACGACACATTGATCGTGTACGACGATCTCGGCCAGCACGCACTAGCCTATCGTGAACTTTCATTGTTGTTCCGGCGTCCGCCCGGCCGCGAAGCCTATCCCGGCGACATTTTTTATTTGCACGCCCGCCTGCTGGAACGCGCCACCCAACTCGCGCCGGAACAAGGCGGCGGCAGCATGACGGCATTACCCATCGTGCCCACGGAACAGGGCGAACTGGCCAGCTATATTCCCACCAATCTGATATCCATCACCGACGGCCAGATTTATCTGAACCAGAATCTTTTTGCGTCCGGCATCCGCCCCGCCATCGACATCGGCCGCTCCGTTTCCCGTATCGGCGGCAAGGCACAGGACAGAGCCATTGCCAAAGCCGCCGGACGTCTGCGACTGGACTATCTGCAATTTCTCGAACTCGAACTGTTCACCCGCTTCGGCACAAAACTGGAAGCAGGCATGGCCGCACGCGTCGCACGCGGCCGGCAACTGCAAATCCTGTTCGGCCAGGATCGCCTGGTGCCACGTCCCATCAGTTACCAGATGGCCTGGCTGGTGGCGTGGAATGAAGGCTGGCTGGCAGATTTAAATCCGGAACAACTGAAACAACGGCTGACGCAGCTGATGACCATTGCCACCACGCCCGACGCACTGCCACCCCTCGACGCCAGTCACGAACGCTGGTTGGCGGCTGTCGCCCACTGGCTGGAGCGCACGCTGTGAGCCAGGCACTGCTGCGCCGCCGCGCCCTGCTGCTGGACGAACTGCACCAGATCGTCACAGCCATGCGCAACATGTCGGTTGCCGCGCTGCAGCGTTTGGGAAAAGCCGCCGAGGTGGAACAGGAAGCTCTGCGTTTGCTGACGCAAGCACTGGCGGACATGAACACGGTATTGCCACCGGTCAGTGGCACAGGAATCTGCCTGGTCATCGGCAGCGAACGCGGTTTCTGCGGCGGTTTCAACAGCCGCATCGCTGAATTCAGCAAACGCCACGCGGCTGAACACCCTGGATTACATTTTTATGCCGCTGGCAGCCGTCTGGTTCCATTGCTGGAAAATGAATGGCTGCAATTGAAAGTGCTGAACGGGTGCGCAGATATGGAAGACGCGTCCAGCACCGTTTCCGGCTGGCTCACGGCAGTGCTGCCCACTGAACACAACTGGCCGCCGCTAACACTGATTTATCACGACGATGAGGGTGTCAAAGCCCGATCGTTATTGCCGTTACCTCCCCTGCCCAAACCGGGCCATGGCCCCGCACCGTTGCGTTACCTGGACGCTGCGCAGCTGATGGCGGGCTTTGTCAGCGAATGGCTGCGCCTGAGCCTGCTGAACACCCTCACCACCTCGTTGACAGCGGAACACCATTGGCGGCTGAACCAGATGCAGCGCGCGGATCGCTATCTGGAAGAAACGGGAATCAAGCTGCGCGGCAGGATGCAGCGGCAACGGCAAAACGAGATCACGGTTGAACTGGAAAATTTGATGAGTGCGCTGGATGTTGGGTGATGGCGATTGCGGGAGAGAGTAATGCAGGGTGAGATAGAACGCGCAGGAGGGATTACTCGGCGCTGCGCGCCTCGCCCCTTCGGGGCCGTCGGCCGATGGCCGACGTTCCTCCGCCGCTTACAGCGGCTCCGGTCGAACCCGCGAGGGTTCTCATCCCGACCCTGCACCCCATAAAACAAAAACCCCGGCAAGCCGGGGTTTTTGTTTTATATGGCGGTGAGGGAGGGATTCGAACCCTCGGTACGCTATTAACGTACACACACTTTCCAGGCGTGCTCCTTCAACCGCTCGGACACCTCACCGGATCTGGAATCTGTGCAGCCCGGGCCAACCGGCCAGTGCTCACACAAGAGGCGCGTAAGATATAGCGTTCAGGGGGAAATTTCAATCCTGGAACCGGGGTTAATTACGGGCGCTAGCTACGGTATTCGACGCACTCATCCAGGGGCTGGAATTCCGGTGCCCGGGCGTCGCCTTCCGGCGTTCCTATATAAAGGAACGCCACGATCCGGTCAGTGCCCGCCATGTCCAGATGCTCCAGCACTGCCGGCGCCACCGTCATCTCCCCCGTGCGCCACATGGTGCCGAAACCCAGTTCCCGCGCCGCCAGCTGGATGTTCTGCACCGCCGTCGCCACAGCCACCACCTGCTCCCAATCGGGCACCTTGGAATTCGGCTTGATCCGGGCAATCGCCGCAATCACCATCGGCGCCCGCAAGGGCATGTCCCGCCAGCGGGCCCGCTTGCTGTCATCGGCGGTGGGGTCGCCCGCCAGGCCGGCCTGCTCGAACGCCAACCCCAGCCGGACCAGGGCGTCACCCTGCATCGCCACAAACCGCCACGGCCGCATGCGGCCATGATCCGGCGCCCGCACGGCGCACGAGAACAGGGTCTGCAACTGATCAGGGCCGGGGGCCGGCGCGGACAGGCGGGGAATCGAAATGCGGTTCTGGATGGCGTGGATAACGTCCGACATGGTGCACCTGGGCTGGGAGTGGCAATGAATAGAAGCGAAATGATAGCCCAGACAAGCGCTTATCCAAATCCCGCCAGCACAAAACCGCTCATCCTGCCAATCCGCCCTCCCAGCCGGACCGAAAAAAATTTGACGCTGTTTTGTTCAAAACATGATCTATTTCTCGCTTCTGTTACCAAATGTTGTCGATAATTTAATCAACCACCACATGCCCTGTCGGGATTTCTGCATGAAAACGCATCAACTACATCCATGGAATGTCAGTGTTGAGCAAGCCCGTGCCATCCAGAAAAACCTCAGCGCCTGGGTTGTGACCGAGGGTCGCTGCCGCAGTCCGCGCCTGCTGGGCCGGATAGAAATGGCCTGTACCCACGAAAACCACAACCTGGCGACCGTACAGGCGTCGGTGTCGATTCGCGCGCTGCCATCGCTGCAGCTGCTGGAGCGCAAGGTGTCGATCCGCACCAGCGAGTTTCCGGCCGTGGAAGGGCTGGCATCCTTTCGCAAGGTGCCGGCCGTGGTGGCTGCCCTGGCCAAACTGGTACGGGTGCCGGATGTCATCATCTGCGACGGGCGCGGCCGCACCGGGTCGACCAGTTTCGGCGTCGCGTCCCACGTGGGCCTGATTACCAACCTTCCCACCATCGGCATACGCGCTCCCCGCCCCCGCCTGCTGAGCGACCTGCTGGGCAATACCCGCGGCTGCTGGCTGCCCGTCATCGACGGCGGCGTGGAAGCGGTTCTGCTGCGGGTGATCGAGGGGCTTGACCCGCTGATGGTGTCCCCCGCCCACCGCATCGATCTGGAGGACGCCATGCGCCAGGTCCTGAAGTTCGTGCCAGCCAACACCCCGGCACAGGAATACCTGCAACTGCTGTATCCGGAGGCCGGCATCCGTGGCAAACTGACCACGCCGTTGACTCTGGTTTCGTCCCGGCGCCCCGCCTGAGGGCGCCGCGGAACCCGAAACACACAAACGCGAACCACAAAAAAATCACGCGGGATGCCGTTGTTAGCCCCCGGACGTTCGGCTTACACTGTTGAATAACCTGTCGTTTTTCGCAGGTAAAAAACGCAGTGTTCCGAACATATCCATTTGGCAGGAAACTCATGAAACCAACGGTTTCGACGCTCTGGAAGACGTTGCATGTCAATTAGGTTTTTCCTGGACATTACGCCACAACGCCTGATCAACAAGGAACTGCCCCCCCACTACATACGTTTGCTGGCCTATCTGGCGGCGGGCATCACCATTGTCGCTGCCCTGATGACCGGCGGCCTGACCACCAGCCTGTGGTGGACACCGCTGATGGCTGTGGGTTATCCGCTGGCGTCCCATTTCGCGACGGGGACATATCGCAAGAGAAATCCGTCCACCACCAATTCCATCCTGATCCTGCTGGACACCATCATTACCGGCGGTGCCTTCGTGGTGTTCGATTTCGATCCCACGTTGTGCCTGATGCTGTTCCTGCTGGTCAGCGCCGGCACTATCACCATCGGCGGTCTGTTCGGCTGGGTGGTAAGCATGTGCAGCCTGCTGCTGGGCATCATCGCCAGCCTGATTCTGATGGGCCCACCCACCCTGCTGTTTGCGGCGCCCAACATGCCCACGCTGGTGGCGGCACTGGTGTCTGCCACTTTTTATGTAAGCGTACTGGGCTATTTCTCGTTCAAACAGGCGAATACGCTGATCCGCATCCAGAACGAACTCACTGAACGGCAGAAGGACGCCGCCAGCCTGTCGCGCAAGCTGTCCAAGTATCTGCCGCCGCAGGTGTGGGGCTCGATCTTTTCCGGCCAGACCGATGTGAAGCTGCAAACCCAGCGTAAAAAACTCACCGTGTTCTTTTCCGACATCAAGGGCTTTGCCGAGATTTCCGAAGAGCTGCAGCCGGAAGCACTGACCGACCTGCTCAACAGCTACTTCACCGAAATGTCACGCATCGCGCTGAAATACGGCGGCACCATTGACAAGTTTGTCGGCGACGCCATCCTGATTTTCTTCGGCGACCCGGCCTCGCGCGGCCACAAGCAGGACGCGATCGCGTGCGTGTCGATGGCGCTGGAAATGCGCAAGCGCATGAAGCTGTTGCGGCAACAGTGGCGCAAGGAAGGCATCAGTAAACCACTGCAGGTACGCATGGGCATCAACACCGGCTATTGCACCGTGGGCAACTTCGGCGCCGAAACCCGCATGGATTACACCATCATCGGCCGCGAAGTGAACCTGGCCAGCCGCCTGGAATCGGTGGCGCAACCTGGCGAGATCCTGATTTCCGAAGCCAGCTACAACCTGGTGCGCGACGTGATCATGTGCCGCGACCGGGGTCAGATCAACGTGAAAGGTTTCAGCAAGACCGTGCCGATTTTCGAAATCGTGGATCACCGCAAGGAACTCGGTGCCACCCAGAGTTTCCTGGAATGCGAGATGGACGGCTTCACCATGTTCGTGGACATCGACAAGATCCGCAATTACGACAAGGACAAGGTGGTGGACTCGCTGGAAGAAGCCGCCAAACGCATCCGCGAAAAACTGATCGTGTGACATGACGGGCGAGTTGCCGCAGCCGCGCTGGCTGCAACGAATCGAAACCCTCGGCAACCGCCTGCCCCACCCCACCCTGCTGTTTATCTGGTTGTGCCTGATCGTGCTGGTGCTGTCCTGGCTGCTGAGCCTGGCAGGATTCTCTGCGACGCATCCTGTGACCCACGAGGCCATCGCCGCCGTCAATCTTCTCAGCCGGGATGGCCTGCACCGCATTCTGCAAAACACCGTTACCAATTTCACCCAGTTCGCGCCGGTGGGCACAGTGCTGGTGGCGATGCTCGGCCTGGGCGTGGCGGAAAAATCCGGTTTGCTGGGCGCCGTACTGCAGCGACTGGTAGGCCAGCACGCGGGCATCGGGCTGACGATCATTGTGGTGTTCGCCGGCGTGATGAGCAGCCTGGCGGCCGATGCTGGATACGTGGTGCTGATTCCGCTGGCGGGCCTGCTGTTTGCGTCGGCGGGAAGACATCCGCTGGCGGGGATGGCGGCGGCCTTTGCCGGTGTGTCCGGCGGGTATGCCGCCAATCTGCTGGTGAGCCCGCTGGATGTGGTGCTGGCAGGCATTACCACCGAAGCCGTGCATCTGGTGGACAAGAATCGCAATGTCAGTGTGCTGGCCAATTACTGGTTCATCATCGCATCGACATTCCTGATCACGGCGGTGGGCACCTGGATCACGGAACGATTCACCCTGCCGTCCCTGCCCGTCTGGAAAAATAACGGGCCCGCCACTGCGGCAGTCCTGTCCACCAGCGAACGGCGCGGCCTGAAAGCAGCGCTGGCCATTCTGCTGGTGATCGTCACGTTGCTGCTGATCGGGCTGATTCCAGCACAGGGCCTGCTGCGCGATCCCGCCACCGGCTCCATCATCAAGTCACCTTTTATCGGCGGCATCGTCACCCTGATCTCGCTGACGGCAATGCTGTGTGGTATCGGTTTCGGGCTCTGCACCGGCCGTTATCAGAACCGCGACCAGATCATCAAGGATATGGAAGACACCCTGGCCACCATGGCCAGTTACCTGGTGCTGATGTTTTTCGCCGCGCAGTTCGTGAATTATTTTGGCTGGTCGAACATGGGCCTGATTCTGGCGGTCAAGGGCGCGAACGGGCTGCAGTCGCTGGCAGTGCCGCCGGTGGTTCTGTTGCTGGCCTTCATTCTGATGGCGGCCAGCATCAACCTGCTGATCGGCAGTGCATCCGCCATGTGGTCACTGCTGGCACCCGTGTTCATTCCCATGTTTCTGCTGGCGGGTATCGCGCCAGAAGCAGTGCAGGCGGCCTATCGCATCGGCGACAGCAGCACGAATATCATCAGTCCGCTGATGCCGTATTTCGGTGTGGTGGTAGCGTTCATGCAACGCTATAAACCGGATCTGGGTGTGGGCACCATGCTCGCACTGATGCTGCCATACTCGCTGGCACTTCTGCTGGCGTGGGGCGCGTTGTTCGCACTCTGGTATGTCAGTGGTATTCCGTTCGGAATTTACTGATTTCACAGTCAATACCCATCAGGTGGTAAAAGGCTTTGGCCTGATGGTAGACTCCGTGGTCTGTACTCCATCAATGAAATGAGCGGCCCTGTCCGTTTGCTTCAGGCCGGAAAGACCATGAATAACAACAATAAATCCAGCACGGCTGATCTGCCGGTACCCGCTTTTCAGGTGCATTGGGAGCAGGGCTCGACCCAGGCCACCGAAACCATCTATTGGGAACCGGCGCAATCGGTCACTCAACCACATCCCCCCAGCAAATTGCGCAATGCCCTGGCCAGCCTGCATACCGATACCACGCACGTGGAAGTCAGCGATTTGGATTGGGTGGCGCCAGCATCCCTTCGGTTTACGCCTAACAGGGTTGGCTTTTCCGCTCTGGTATCGTCCACCTCGGCCATTCGATATGGCTATGCACAGGAACAGTCGATTCGTTCCAACGCTGTGGGCAACCTGCTGTTCATGCTGCCGGGGCAGGAAATCCATGCCCAGATCGAGCCGGGCCGGCTGAGCACCGTCACCTGTTCCTTCAACACCACCTACGCCGAAAGCATCCTGGGTCCCCTGGATCAACTTTCCCATGCCCAGTTGCACAACGCGCTGGATCTGCGCAGCTCCCTGATCTCTTCCATTCTTTTGCGGTTAATGCAGGAAGCGCTTTATCCAGGCGCTATCAGTCAGGCAGTGGCTGAATCGTTCGGCCATGCCATCCTGACCGAATGTGCGCACTGGCTAAAGGCACAGGATGATCGTCCTCCAACGATTGGTCAGTTGACCGCCCGGGAACTGCAGATCATCGAGCAGTACCTGGCAGGTCTGTCGGGAAAATCACCCAGCGTTGCGGAGCTGGCATCGGCATGCGGCTTTAGCGAACGCTACTTTGCCAAACTGTTCCGCGACCAGACTGGTATTTCCATCTCACACTATTTAAAGGCCGTCCAGATATCGCGAGCCAAAGTACTCCTGCTGGAAACCGATCTGCCATTGAAAGAAATCGCCTACCGCCTGGGCTACAGCACGGCTGCCAATTTTTCCTCGTCGTTTCGGGCAACCACTGGCACCACGCCGGGACAATTCCGCAAGCCAAATTGAAGCCCCTTCTGCACAAGGACGTGCCGTACCTGCAGCGCTCTTGCCGCACCCGCCATCCTGTTCGAAGTTCAATACAAATAGCGCGATATCAATACTCTTTGTATTTGTTTTCGCCGTCCCGGTTTTTTACCCTGTTGCGTCCTTCCGTTGTGGAGCTGAACCATGTCAGACATCTGGATAAAGCCCGCCCCAAAAATCGGCCCCACCTGCTTGCCCCCCATGAAGATTCCGCTCAAACAGCAAGGCTATGAGCGCCGGGAATTCTTCTTCGGCGGCACCGCCAATGCTTATATCGATACAGCGCCACTGAGCAGTAGCGGCGAGTGGTCGGTGGCACCGAGCGGAGACCAAGCACGCTATGCATCCCGCCTGCTGGTCTATCGGCCTATCGACCCGGCCCGTTTCAACGGCACCGTCATCGTCGAATGGATGAATGTTTCCAGCGGCCTGGATACGCCATCCGAATGGATCATGTTGCACACGGAACTGATGCGGCAAGGTTATGCCCATGTCGCCGTGTCGGCCCAATATGCTGGCGTGGAAGGCGGGCCAATTCCCTTTCCCCGAGTAATTCCACTGAGTCTGGCAGCGAAGCGTATCAATCCACTGCGCTATCGCAGCCTGTCACATCCGGGTGACAGCTTTTCCTACGACATTTTTCGGCAGGCAGCAGAATTGGTGCGCCGCCCCGAAGAAATCAATCCATTGAATACCCTCAAACCACGCCATGTTATCGCCACCGGGCAATCGCAGTCCGCGCATCGGCTGATTACGTTCATCAATGCCTTTGGAAAATCCACGGATCTGTTCGACGGCTATTTCATTCACAGCCGGGTGGGCGCTGTGCCCGAGCTGAGCGGTGGTGCCGCGGCGCCGCTATCAGAACTGTCTCATTGCCAGGTCATGGCGCCAGACGTGGTCAGGATACGGGAGGATCTGGGGCGCCCCGTTTTCAATTTGCAGACCGAAACGGATCTGTTCCCGCTCCATGCCCTCGCCAGCCGGCAGGAGGATTCCACCCATTTCCGATTGTGGGAAGTAGCCGGCAGCGCACACGCCGACTTGTATGTCAGCAATATCGGTCTGCGCGATGCCGGCAACGATGTGACGGCAGCGGCCGTGACGACAACAACCAGATCCAATCCCCTGCTGAAAAAATGCCGCGACAACATCAGCACTGCGCCGCAGCACCATTTCGTTGCCAAAGCCGCCATTCGTGCATTGAACAACTGGATTGTGGATGGCATCG
This sequence comes from Gammaproteobacteria bacterium, assembly GCA_013178375.1. Classification (GTDB taxonomy): domain Bacteria; phylum Pseudomonadota; class Gammaproteobacteria; order Pseudomonadales; family Ketobacteraceae; genus Ch67. The sequence goes on along the minus strand of JABLXQ010000041.1, from coordinate 30,546 downwards.
CACCATCGTCGCAGCCGCGTCTGGAAATAAATGCAACCGGCGATGGCCTTGCAACCGACAAGCATGGCAATGCCCTGGGTGGTGTCCGCAGCCCTTACATGGATGCGCCAATCGCGCGGATGTCGGGACTGAACAGCACACCGCGCGACAACCAATGTCTGTGTTTCCTGTTTGGATCGACCGACATGCTGGATGCCGCCACGCTGCGATTCCTTTATCCGACCCACAACGACTATGTTACAGAGGTCACGGCGGCGACCTGCAATGCAGTGAATGCCGGCACGCTGCTGGCCGAGGATGCAGCATTGGTCATCGCTGCCGCGAGGGAAGCCAATATTCCGCCGCAATGAGGTGTGCCCGTTGCGGTGGGATTCTGTTCCGCCCCCATGTTCGAAGTTCAATACAAATAGCCAAACATCAATATTCTTTCAGTTTGTCTATCCGCTCCTACTTTTCTAAGGTTGATGCAAGGCAGCAAGCCTAATAACAAAAACGTTACTACAACAATAAATACAGCAACCTGGTAATCTGCCAAACACCAACCAGCTCATGGACAGATTTGGCGTCGGCCGATTGCCCGCTGTTCAGGAGATGGATATGTCACACCCTTCCCGCCCGCGCAATTTCCGTGTCAGCCATTTACTTGCAGGACTGGGTTGCGCCCTTCTGCTGTCAGGCTGCAAAACCTCCGATGCCTTGATCGAGCCGGCACCTCAAATCGGCATCATCTGGACCGCGCCTACCACCTTTTCACTGAAGAACAAGGGTTACGAACGCAAGGAATTTTTCTTCCGCGGCACCGCCAATGCCTATGTCAATACGGCACCACTGGAGAGTGACGGACAATGGGAAGTAGCGCCCAGCGGAGAAACCGCCGATTACAAATCCCGCATGATTGTGTTCAAGCCCACTGATCCTGCCAAATTCAATGGCACCGTTGTCGTCGAGTGGATGAACGTGTCAGCCGGTCTGGACACGCCGACCGAATGGATCACCATGCACACGGAACTGATGCGCAAGGGTTACGCTTATGTCGCCGTTTCGGCACAGTATGTCGGCATAGAAGGCGGGCCGACGCCGTTGCCCAAAGTGATTCCACTGTGTCTGTCAGTGAAATGTGTGAATCGTCTGCGCTACAACAGCCTGTCACATCCTGGCGACAGTTTTTCCTACGATATTTTCCGGCAGGCGGCGGAATTCGTTCGTTATCCCCAGGATCTCAACCCGCTTGGTACGTTGACACCCCGTTACGTCATTGCCACCGGAGAATCACAATCGGCCCATCGCCTGATTACGTTTGCCAATTCATTCGGCAAATCCACCAATGTGTTTGATGGCTATTTCATTCACAGCCGGTTGGGCAGTGGCATTGATGAACTGGGTGGCGGCGGATCGGCGCCCCTGTCACAGGCACCGCAGGCCAACATCTTTCCACCGGCGTCAGTGAAGATTCGTGAAGATCTGGGAATTCCCGTTATCAACATGCAGGCGGAAACGGACCAGATCACACTGGGAGCGGCGTCCAGTCGCCAGGATGACAGCACCCATTTCCGCCTGTGGGAAGTGGCAGGCAGCGCGCACGCCGACCGGTATGTCAGCAGTTTTGGCCTGAGCGACGGCGGCAACAATGTGAACTCCGCGACCATACGGCTCAAGAAGAGCCCTATTCCCGTATTCAATACCTGCCGTGAATACATCAACAGCGCACCACAGCACCATTTCGTTGCCAAAGCGGCGCTTCGCGCTTTGAACACCTGGATCGTGGAGGGTATTGCGCCGCCATCATTTCCGCTGCTGCAAATCAACGAGGCAGGTGACGGATTTGAAACCGACGAGCATGGCAATGCGCTGGGCGGAGTCCGCACCCCTTACATGGATGTACCGATTGCGAAATTGTCGGGATTGAATAGCGCTGCACGGCAAGGTGATGGTCTGTGTTTCCTGTTCGGTTCGACCCAAATGCTGGACGACGCCACGTTGTATTCACTTTACCCCACACATGAAGACTACGTGGCGGCGGTTACTGCGTCTTCACATGAAGCAGTGAATTCCGGTGCGCTGTTAGCAGAGGATGCGGTGCTGGTTATCGGGGCGGCTGAGGCAGCCAATATTCCGCCGCAGTGAAGTTACGATCCGTACTTTAACCGCTGGAGAGGCTCACCTCTCCAGCGGTTTATTTAGGCTAGCCTCACAAGAAATTTTTACCAATTCCCCATAATTCAATATGAACTTATCCTTATCAAATCTTAACAATCCATCCGAATCCGCTCCATCAACTCGAACAACTCGATTTCGATCCACATAATAGGCATCTTTCCCAGACACAATCTTCAGTGAAATATCTTTAGCGTTATATTCAACCGATTGACCCGTTGCTTTTTGCAGATAGTCTTCGATTTCAAAACATTCAACAAAAACACGACAGCTATTTTTTTCTATGCTTGTCTCGCCAATTGGCATGGGTCGCAAAATATCAAACCCAGAATAATAAATGACAGTTAGCGGCCCCTTGATAGGACCTATCGACTCATCCGACCTACCATGAGACGAACAAATCAAAAAGCAGAAAAAAATGATAAATTTCGCTCTCATAAAACCATTCATTTCCAAGCCCCCCACTCAACCTCATCCACGTAGTAATCAGTTCTAGCAGGCTCTCCCAACCCTTTACGAATAGGATTTTCATTTCTATTGACGTTATTCATTGCACCAACCCCATCATCCAAATCTCCTATAGCATGACCAAGTTCATGACCAAGTACAACTGGTAGTGGCGGCACCTCAGGCCCATCAGTCGTTGGCAACTTTGGCCCTTGGTATGGATCAATAAAAACTGTATCGCCATCACCAAAACATAGCGGGTCTGACTCCGCCCCCACCGGGCAAAAATGCGCATTTTTTGGAAGAGGTTTTATTTTGTATATTTTTTTAGATCTTTCTAATTTACCGCAAATTTCCATACCTCGTTTTGTCCTGTTCAATTCAGCGTACGCATCCATCAATATTTTTGCCTCTTTCGGATTGGTTGCTACTACTTTCACCTCCAATCCCAAAGGATCAACCGCTGACACCGGATTCCCTCGAACGTAGTTATAACTGTTCAATCCGCCTCTCAATCCAATAGGATCCGACTGAATATATCTTCCTGTCCGCGAATCATAATTACGGAAATAGTTGTAATACAGCCCCGTTTCTTGATCGAAGTACTGCCCTGGAAAGCGAAGATTATTTTCCACAGCCCTCACCGACTCCTTCACGCCACCGAACGGCTCATACTGCCCTTTCCACACCACCTTCCGGCTTTGATTTGTCATCACTTTCGGCGTGTTCAAATTGTCACTATGAATAAAATAAATAGTGTCCGCCCATCCGGTTCCCGGGGCAGTCAAAACACCACATAGCAACGCACCCGCAACCCATACTTTCATATTCATGAATGACGACTTGCCTGCTATTGCCTGGATGGTGATAATCAACACCTTAGCTACCTTTTGCGCCGCCGTCTTAATCCAGAATTGCAGCTCTATCCCCAATAGTATTTTCTTCCCAACCACGACGCTTGCCGCTAACGCTAACAGGACAACACCTTGCTCCGACAATGGCAGCTGCAGAAACATTGCAAGCGCGATCAGGGGTAGCAACAACACCTGCGTAACGATGCGAGCCGCCTCATTCTTCTCAATCCACTGGGCCAGCTGAGGTGAATTCTGATAGTAGAACTCGACGAAGGATCTGCCCGCTTCGCCCTGCATCAAAATATCGTCACGGAAGTTCCGCAGCACATGCAGATAAGGATGGCTGTAGCTGCCAAATGCAGCCGTTGCAATAAAGCAGCCACCTCCGAATTCTCCAGTTGCAGAGTTGTTGCTCGTGCTGGTTTCGGCCGTACTGGTGGAAACCGTCACCGTGTAGGATTTGTTGGCCGGTTGCGCCTGCCGGGTAACGATTCGAACAGTGACCGATGCACCTGGCGCCAATGAGCCCAGGTCACAACTGTTGCCTTCGCTATTGCAAATGCCTGCAGATGGCGTAATTGAGACAAACTGGACATCCGCCGGATAGGTCAAAGCCCAGGTAACAGCGGCGGCGGTGGAAGTGCTGGTATTGGACACTGTTGCTATGAACGCCACCATGCCACCGCCACCGGCCTCGTCAGCAACAAAGCGTCCAGTATCGCCTTTCAATGCTACTACGATATCCGTTTGTTCTCCGGGTGTTGTGCCACCATCATCCTCCACGACTGCGATCGGCATGTCGTTCAAATAAATGTAGTCTCGCAAGGCATCACCATTGACCTTGGCTTCTGCCAACAGGCGACCACCCAGGCCATAGTGAAACAACCGACTGGCATCAGCATCTGCCACCACAATCTTGCGAGTACGCTGACCCAAAGCATTGTGATCATAAGTAGCAATTTGCGCTGTCCCCTGATTTACTCCAACCAATCGGTCAATGCCGTTATATTGGAAAGTGCGGCTGCCATCGCCGGTCAGATTGCCGGAACTCGAATAAATAAAATCTTTGTCGAAGGCTCCGGTCCCAGTACGCTGCAAGGCTTCTAACCGGTTACTTTGCGACGGGAGCGAAATGTATGTCTCGGAGTAGTTGGCCTGGCCTTGGTACCAGTTAACCGTTTCCCGGTTACCGACAGGATCATAGGAGAAGCCAAAATTGCCGTACCCTCCTTGGGCAGAAGTGAGGCGCGACAGGTCATCATATCCCAAGGTCTGGGACTGGACTGTCTCCAGCTTGTCTGTTATCGATTCGATATTGCCCCGACTATCATATCCATACGACAGGCTGAGCACCGCCGCGCCATTCTGGTGGTTATTGATGTCTTCAATCCGGTAATGCTCGTCGTACGTTTTTTGCTGCGTCAAATCGTTGCCGTACTTGAAATGGCTCACTGGGCCGAACGGCTTGTAGGTCACATCGCTGACTACCAGGCTGGGCGTGGAAGATGCATTTTCATTAGTGGTGATCGAGCGAGGCCGGCCCAAGTTATCCAAGTTGTAAGTGACAATCCGACCACTGGGATAGGTGATTGAGGTCAGGGCGCTGCCCAGGTTATATCCATACTGGATAGTCTGAGTAGTGGTTCCCACCTTGTTAATCACCCGCACCAGATTGCTTCGATCATCGTATAGAAATGACTGGGCATCGCCAGAATTCTGGGTAATACGGGTTAGCTTGCCAATACCCTTATTGAGCAGCCCATTGGTTGTTGTCTCGTCATACTCATAGCTGGCACCGTCGGCCGGGAAACCAGCAACACTCATAGTTCTGACCCGATTCAGAGCATCGTAGGTATAGGCCGTCACGATATTACGGCCGGATCGTTCCTCTGTCAGGTTGCCTGCCGCATCGTACCGCCTCACGATTGTGCCCCGATCCGGACTGGATTCCTGAATCACGAAACCAAAGCCGTCCACTGTGTAAGCTGTTTCCAGGTTATTTTGATCGGTAACTTTTGTCAGATTATTGCGGGCATCGTATTGGTACTGGATGTTGCCTTGTTCGCGGTCAACAATACCGGTTAGTCGGTTAAGGCCATCGAAAGCGTGCGTTTTGGGAATACCAGTGGCATTAACGACGCGGGTCGGATTGTTGTTATTGTCATAGGCATAAATAGAACTGGCATGCCCCTCTGGTGCTATCGCTTTCCATAGCCTTCCGAGTTCATCGAATTCATTTCGCACCAGCTGCTGGATAGCACTCGACGCATCCCGAACCTCCCGCAGGGAAGTATTGCCAAATTCATCCAGAGTCAGCCTGAGCGTTTCACCTGCATTATTGGTCACGCTGCGCAATCGATGGGCAGTATCGTATCCGTACAGGAGGGTGACACCATTGGGAGCTTTCATGGATGTCAACAGGCCGGCATCATCGTAAAAATATGATGTCACCACGTCACCGGCCGCACTTTGCACCGTTCGCTTTTCCAGCCACCCTCGAGGGTGATAGTCGAACCGTGCCACAACTCCATTGGTATCCTGAATCCTAACTGGCTGACCCCGCAGGTTGTACTCCAGAATGCGGGTGCTTTGACTCATAGCATTGGTGGCCTCGGTCAGCCAGCCTCGGGAGTCATATCGGTAGACTTCTGTATCATTGACATCAGTGCGTGGCCCATTGACCGTCACAGACGCCACCTGCGTTTGTGCAGTGTCGTGATAGGTATAGGTGTAATTCCATTGTCGCGTCCGTCCGTTGGTTGCATAGGGGATGGCGTGCGTTGTAGTGTCGGTCTCAACAAGGGTTTTGACCCGGCCTTTTTCGTAAGTGAAAGCTACGGTATGGCCTTCTTCACGAATCTCTTCCGGCAAACGCAAATCCGTATACCAATCCGTTTCAATCGCGCGCTGTTCGGGTTTTCCCAATGCTTCAGTTCGCGATATTTCCAGACCAGAAGCATTGAAGTTGTAATCGGTGATATTGCCGTTCCAGTCCGTCAGTTGGTCACTGAAACCGTTAGAGTCGAATGTGCTAGAGGAATTGGCGGCTGCACAATTGGGCGATTCAACACCGGTGACTGCAGCTGCCCGCCGCAGAGTGCCGGTCAGCTCAAAGTCGTAATGCGTCTGTTTGCCATGGGAGTTGAACGAATCGGCAGCCCATTGAGTTGATCTACTCCCGTAAGCGACGTCATACACGACGTCCATCCGGTCGGCGTTATCTTTGGGGCTGGATGTATTGTCTTCATTATGAGTGCCATGCACGGTCATCGTAGCCCGGCCGGCTCCGTCATAGCCGAAGCTGGCGTAACGATCGCCATTTTCATCCACTATGCCTGTCAGATGAAACGCAAAATAAGGGAGCATCTCAGTAGATGCTTCGTCAATATAAGCGTCTTCACCATATCTGTAGGCAACAAAGGGATTATCAGAATCATCTGCTGGTGTTTTGTCAGGATAACGGACGGATGCAAGGCGCGGCCGACTGGTACTACCGGCCTGCACCGCATCATAATCGTATAAATGCTTTTGGCCAGCGGGATCGACGACCGAGCGCACGACACCCGATGCAGTGTCGAATACAAATTCCAGATATCGCCCTGCAGTATCAGTAACGCGATATAATTTTCCCGCCTGGTAGGTCAAGCTGAGTACGCGACCATGCCGATTGGTCAACGACAGCAGAGTGCCAGACGCATCATACTGTTCGACAGTCAAATCATCTGCTATGTATTTCCACCCCGTTCGAACTCCTGCAGCATTCGTCTGCTCCACCAAGTTAGCCACGATGTAACTATTGGGTGTCCACTTTCCACTCTGAAAAATGAAAGTTTGCGTCCCACCGATGGGCCTTACCACCGTTGCGGTACTGCCGGATGCCGTCACAGAACGATCAAAATTGCTTCGCCATGCCGTTCCAAACATCCCTCCCGGAAGCGAGGTATTGCTGTTGTAGTACCGAACCAGTTGCAACGCATAGTTGGTATCACCCAAGGCGTAATCCGTGTAGTCAGTAACCCGCTGCAGCTTGTGTCCGGTGGCTATATTGATCGGGTTACCAATAAAGGAGGGAATCTTGCTCCCGGCGTCACTACAGGAGTCTTCGGGTAGATTGCCGCAATACTCAGGAATATAGATCTCGGAATTCGTCGCGACACAATGCAGCGTGCCCGTATTGGTATCAGCGGCAGCAGCCAAGAATGGGCATCCTGGTGTACCTGGTATAGCTCCATTTTCTTTGTAGGCTTCGGCACACTCAACAGGTACAACCGCATGAGTAGCGCTTGAAAAAGCCATCGACACCAGACATAGCAAAGCCGTTTTAATCTTCATAAGCGAATACCTTCCATCTCCACAGCACTGACCAAACATGATCCATTGGTTTGGATAACCACAGATTGGCAAATTCAGCCAATCAAGTTCCATGTTTATGTAGACAGCTACCGGACAAACAAAAGGCCGATACTATTTCGCGAAATATAACGATGAATTTTGTGTGGATGGGTCAATCGGTGCAGGAAGGTAGCCTGGCGAGGGTTTACAAATCAATAGCGGCATGCTCGCCGTCAAAGCGGCGCTCTATATTGCGGGGCATTTGCTGACTACGCGGACTTCGTCGGTACAGCGGCGCCAACTGTCCCGCTGCGAAGTGAAAACCGCTACTGCCGCACCAGCCGCCAGTTCGGCGCACTGCCCGGCTCGGTGGAACGCCACGGATTGATATCAATACCGCCACGCCGCGTGTAGCGCGCGTACACGGTCAATTGTTCGGGTCGGCAGCGCTGCTGGATATCCATGAAAATCCGCTCCACGCACTGCTCATGAAATTCCTGATTGTTGCGGAAGGAAATCAGGTAGCGCAGCAACGCCGGCCGGGAAATTTTTGCACCGTGATACTGGATGAAAACGCTGGCCCAGTCCGGTTGCCCAGTCACCGGGCAGCAGGACCGCAGCAGATGGCTGTGCAGGGTTTCGCTGACTATTTTATCGCTGACAACAGTTTCGCCAGCAGACACATCCAATTGCAGCAGATCCGGATCAACCGTGAACCGCACAACCTGCACCGGTTCATCGTCAATACATTCGCCCGGCAGCGCCACCAGCGGATTCTGCCCCGCATCCAGCGCCAGCAACGTCACCTGCACTGTCGCGCCCGCCGCCGCCCCCACATCCCGCGCGATGGTAGCTTCCACTTCATCGCGATTCGCAAATTCAGTCTGGTTGAACGAACCGAAATACAACTTCAGCGATTTGGATTCCACGATGCACGTCGATTGCGCCGACACCCGCAATTCCAGCAACGCTACCTGCGGTTTGCCACCCGGCGCCAGCCACGACATTTCATAGGCGTTCCACACATCCTCGCCCTGATACGGCCAGCCGCTTTGCAGCCCGATCTCGCGCCGGCCCAGCTCCCGCGCAATCGGATGCAGCACTTGCGGTGCATAGATCTCGGGATACTCGCTCTTCTGCCCCAAAGGGCCATGATTGAAAGATCCATGATCCAGCGGGTCACTCATATCAGGTCCTGATCCCCACGCCATTTTTCAGCAGCCAGTAAGCCCACACATACAGCACCACCACCGTCCCACCAATCATGCCATAGGCAATGCCCAGATCGATGTCCGACACACCGAGGATGCCGTAGCGGAAACCATTCACCATGAACAGGATCGGATTGATATGCGACACCTTTTCCCAGAACGGCGGCAGCATGCTGACGGAATAGAACACGCCGCCCAGATAGGTCAGCGGCGTCAGTACGAAGGTGGGCACGATGGAGATGTCGTCGAAGGAACCGGCATACACGGCATTGATCAGACCGCCCAGGGAAAACAGCGTGGCAGTGAGCAGCACGATCGAAAAAGTCACGAACACATCGTGCACCTGCAGATGCGTGAAGAACAGCGCCAGCAACGTCACAATCAATCCCACTGCCACACCCCGCGCAATCCCGCCCAGCACAAAGCCCCAGATGATGATGTGGTTCGGCAGCGGCGACACCAGCATCTCCTCCACGCTGCGCTGGAACTTGGCGCTGAAAAACGACGACACCACGTTGGAATAGGCATTGGTGATCACCGACATCATGATCAGCCCCGGCACTATGTACTGCATGTAGGTGAAACCTTCGATCTCACCAATGCGGGCACCGATCAGCTCGCCGAAAATCACGAAATACAATGCCACCGTGATGGCGGGCGGCAACAGCGTCTGAATCCAGATCCGCATGAAGCGGCGGATCTCCTTGACGACAATGGTTTGCAGCGCGGTCCACTGATGTTGCAATTTCATATCAACGCTTCTTTTCCACGAGGGCGACAAAAAGTTCTTCCAGCCGGTTGGCCTTGTTGCGCATGCTCAGCACCGGGATATTGCGCTCAGTCAGCGCCTGGAAGGCCATATTGAGCGATTCCTTTTTGGAAATTTCCAGCTCCAGGGTGTGACTGTCCACCAGCCGCAGCTGCACGCCGGGAATCTCCGGTGCCACCGTCAGATCAATGCCCAGATCCAGGATGAAGGTCTCGCGATCCAGCTTGGAAAGGAATTTTTTCATCGTGGTCTGTTCGATGATCTGACCATGATCGATGATGGCGATGCTGCGGCAAAGGTGCTCCGCTTCTTCCAGATAATGGGTGGTGAGGATGATCGTGGTGCCCTGCTGGTTGAGCTGCTTGAGAAAATCCCACATGGAGCGGCGCAGTTCGATATCCACGCCGGCGGTGGGCTCGTCCAGAATCAGCAGGCGCGGCTCATGCACCAGCGCGCGGGCAATCATCAGGCGCCGCTTCATGCCACCGGACAACATGCGCGAACGCTCGTCACGCTTATCCCACAACCCCAGCAGCTTCAGGTATTTTTCCGTGCGCTGGGCAGCGGTGGCGGGATCGATGCCGAAATAGCCGGCCTGGACTTTCAGGATGTCGCCGACTTTTTCGAACTGGTTGAAATTGAATTCCTGCGGCACGATGCCCAGGTGCATTTTCGCGGCGGAAAAATCGCGGTCGATGTCATCGCCAAACACGCTGACGGTGCCACCGCTTTTATTCACCAGCGAACAGATGATGCCGATGGTGGTGGATTTGCCGGCGCCATTGGGGCCCAGCAGCGCCATGAAGTCGCCTTCTTCCACATCGAAACTGATGCCCTTGAGGGCCTCGAAACCGGATTTATACACCTTGCGCAAATCGCGCACGGACAATGCTGTTGTCATAACGGAAACAGGACCCGGAGCAGAAAAACAAACAGGAAAGAGTGCCGCATTATACGGCAAAGAACGCAAGGGACCAGTTCACTCCCGCAGGCGGGAAATGCCAACTTCGCCCCGCTCTCCGCGCCACAGCCAGTGGGCCACGTCGTCGTCGAACCAGAGGAACGCGCCCTCCATCATCCAGGGCCAGTGGCTCTGGTCCAGATCGCACTGCCCGCGCAGAAAATAAATGAAGGCCGCCAGAATGGTGTCATGGGTGACATGCACCGACAGGCTACCCGGTTCACCCAGACTCTGCTGCAGGTGCTGCAGCATCTGCAACGCACCCTGTTGTGGCGACAGTACGCCGCGCACCTCGTTGCGCAAATGCTTGTTGGCGAAACCCAGCGGGCCCAGCTTGAAGAACAGGCCGCCCACCTGCGCAATGTCCTGCACGTAGCTGCCGGGCTCCACCAGCGTGGAGCGGGTTTCCACCGGCAACTGCACACCGGCGCCCTCGGCAATGGCCTCTGCGGTGGCAACACAGCGCCCCACCGGGCTGGAATACAGGCGCGACACCGGACGCGGCAGACACTCACCCAGGGCCTGCGCCAGCGCCACGCCCTCCGGGGTCAGCGGTACTTCATAGGTGGCAAAGCGGTTGGCGGGCTCTTCGCGGATGGAATGCCGCGTCAGGATTGCCACCGGCACATGTTCCGGCAACGCCGCCAGGGACGGAATCAGGGCCGGATGAAGACGCTCCAGAATTGGTTTACTTTCCATGTGGTTAGCCAGGGGATACAGGTGAATTGGGGTAACTGTCACAGCATGCCTGATTGACAACGAAGCCGCCAGATGCAAAATGTGACGTATCGTCACGCTTTGACGGACATTCACACGAGCGCAGCATGAACACCCTCACCCGACGCCAGCGGGAATTCCTGCAACGCGAACAGCTGTTCCTCGATGCCGCCCGCCAGATCCTGCGCAGCGATGGCGTGGCGGCGTTCACCATTGACCGCATCGCGGGCAATACCGAATATGCCAAAGGTACTGTCTACAAGCATTTCACCTGCAAGGAAGACATCCTCTGCGCCCTTTGCCACGAAAGCCTGGTGCACCTGGGGGAAGCCTTCAGCAAGGCACTGACTTTCCCGGGCAACTCGCGGGAAAGAATGATGGCGCTCGGTACAGCCTACCTGCAGTTCACCACTCGCTTTCCCGAGGAATTCGACATCCTCATTGCCGTGCGCACCAACAATGTCCGCCAGAAGGCATCGGAAAAACGGGTGGAAGCCATGATCGCCGCGGACCAGGGTGCGCACGACGTGATGCGATCCGTGATTGGCGCCGCCATCGCGGCAGGCGATCTGACGCTGCCGACGACGACCAGCCTGGACGAAGCCTGCTTCGGGCTATGGGCCATGGCCTTCGGCCTGCTGGCACTGGCGCCGGCCAATGATGTGATCGATTCACTGGAGCTGCCATCCATCCCGATTATCATGGTCAACCAGATGAACCTGCTGCTGGACGGCTATGGCTGGCGCCCGCTTAGCACCGAATTCGACTACCAGCAAACGTTTGCCCGCTTGCTCAAACACATGGAAACACTGCAGTAAGGAAGCCCTTATGTATTCACCCGTCGCTGTCTGGCTGGTACAAAAACGCCTGCCGCTGTTCATCGCCAGCCTGCTGATGCTGGGCGTCAGCCTGTATGGCTATAGCCTGCTGAATTACTCCTCCGACTACCGCGTCTTTTTCGAAAAGGACAACCCGCAACTGGTGGCCAATGAAACCATCCAGGCCACCTTCTCGCGCTCCGACAACATCCTGCTGGTGCTGGAACCCAAAAACGACGACAGCTTCACGCCGGATAACCTTGCAGCGGTGGAATGGCTGACCGAGCAGGCCTGGCAATTACCCCATTCCCAGCGTGTGGATTCCCTCACCAATTTCCAGCACACCTACGTCGACGGCGATGATCTTTATGTGGAAGACATGTTCAGCGACGCGCCAGCGATGGACCCGGCAGAAATTGCGCGCCGCAAGGAACAGGCACTGAAGGAACCGCTGCTGGTGCACCGGCTGGTCTCCACCAGCGGCCATGTGTCCGCAGTGAACATCGAACTGGGATTGCCGGAAGACCAAACCACTGCGACCGCGCTGGTGATGGAAAAAAGCCGCGCCCTGCGAGATGAATTCGTGGCGAAATTTCCCCAGTTCAATGCCTACATCACCGGTGTTACGCCGCTGAATTATGCTTTCGACGAAGTGGCCCGCAGCGACGGCGAAACCCTGATGCCCATCATGTTCGTGCTGATCCTGGTGATGGTGGGCCTGATGCTGCGCTCGGTGGCCAGCACCATGATCACCCTCAGCGTGATCATCACCGGCGTGGTCATCACCATCGGATTGACCGGACTGATCGGCATCCAGCTCAATAACATCAACACTGTCGCACCGATCATCATCATGACACTGGCGGTGGCGGACTGCGTGCACCTGCTGTCGCATTACCTGACGGCGCGGCGCAAGGGCATGGACAAGGTTACCGCCATGACCGACGCGCTGGACGTGAATTTCACGCCGGTATTTCTCACCAGTTTCACCACGATGATCGGCTTCCTCAGCATGAACAGCAGCGATTCGCCGCCGTTCCAGACCTTCGGCACCATTTCCGCCATTGGCGTGTTCTTCACCTGGCTGTTTTCGCTCACCGTGCTGCCGCAACTGGCGATCTGGTTCAGCCGCGCCACGCCGTCCATCGACACCGAACGCACCGCACTGTTTCACCGCGTGGGCGGCTTCACCATCCACCATCCACGCAAACTGTTTTTCGGCGCCCTCGGCCTGGGTCTCTTCACTTTTATTTTCATCGGCGACAACGACCTCAACGACGACAACTTCGGCTATTTCAGCAAAAACATTGAAGTGCGACAGGGATCGGACTTTACCGAGGCCAACCTGAACGGCCTCAACCTGATCGAGTACGCACTGGACAGCAAAGAGGAAAACGGCATCAGCGACGTGGACTTCCTGCAGAAAGTTGACGCGTTCGCGCAATGGTATCGGCAGCAGCCGGAAGTCACCCATGTATTCACCTTTACGGAAACGCTGAAACGGCTGAACCAGAACATGCACGGCGACGATCCCGCCTGGTACAGGTTGCCAGAATCGCGGGAACTCGCATCGCAATACCAGCTACTGTACGAAATGTCGCTGCCATTCGGCATGGATCTCAACAATCAGGTCAACGTGAACAAGTCGGCTTTGCGCCTGACCGTGAGCATCAAGGGCGTGCGGGCGAAAGAGATCCTGGCACTGGAAGAACGGGCGCAAGGCTGGCTGCAGCAGAATGCACCGGAGCTGGTGACGCCGGGTGCCAGCCCGTCGATCATGTTTGCCACCATCGGTCAGCGCAATATCAAAAGCATGATCAAGGGCACCATCATCGCCACCGTGCTGATCTCGCTCAGTCTGGTGTTCGCGCTGGGATCATGGAAGCTGGGCATTCTGAGCCTGCTGCCCAATGCCTTCCCCGCCGCCATGATGCTGGGCATATGGGGCGCGCTGATCGGTGAAGTGAATCTGGCGGTGGCAGTCGTGTTCAGCATTACGCTGGGCATCGTGGTGGACGACACCATCCACTTCCTGGCGAAATACCTGCGCGGCTACAAGGACACCGGCAGCGTGGAGCAAGGCATTTACTTTGCGTTCGAACACGTGGGCGCCGCCGTGGTCACCACCACCGTGGTGCTGGCCACCGGTTTCGGCATCCTGGCCTTTTCCGATTTCAAGGTGAATTCCACGCTGGGCATCATGGTGTCCGCCACCATCGTTATCGCGCTGCTATTCGACGCCTTCTTCCTGCCGGCGATGCTGATGCTGATGCGCAAATTCATCCACCCGGAACTCGGCAAGGGCACCACGCCAGCCAGCGGCAGACCGCAACGTGCCGACCACGCAACCAAACAGGAAGCCGCCAGTGAATCGGCTTGAACGCATGTTCCAGCGCACATCATTTCTGGCTGCCCTGCTCTCCGCGGCCCTCACCTGCAACCCCGGCTTCGCGCTGACACTGCAGGACGATGCCGGCACCACCATCACCCTGCCCAAGCCGGCACTGCGCATCGTGTCGCTGGCGCCACATATCACCGAGGCATTGTTTGCCGCCGGTGCCGGCGACCGGCTGGTGGGCACGGTGTCCTACAGCGATTTCCCCGAGGCCGCAAAAAAAATCCCGCTGGTGGGCAGCTACAACGAAGTGAACTTTGAACAGATCCTGGCACTGCAACCGGACCTGATCATCGGCTGGCAAACCGGCAACAGCAGCGACGCACTTGAGAAACTGAAAACCCTGCAACTGCCGGTGTATCTGAGCGAACCGAAAGACCTGATCTCGATTGCCCGCAACATCCGCCAATTCGGCGTTCTGGCGGGCACTGACAGCGTCGCCAATACCGCCGCCGATGCGTTCGAGCAGAAGCTGGCACAGCTCAAGGCCGACAACGCGCAAAAGCCGGTGCTGACCGTGTTCTACCAGGTGTGGGAAGAACCGCTTTACACCCTGGGCGGCGGCCACTTCAGCCGCGACATGTTCGCCATCTGCGGCGGCCGCAATATTTTTGCCGACCAGGAACATCCATCGCCAATCGTGTCGGTGGAAGCCATCGTCACCCGCAACCCGCAGGTAATGCTCACCGGCGACCATCATGGCGAACGCAAGATCGAGGACTGGAAGGCGAAGTGGGTCAGCTGGTCCAGCATTGATGCCGTGAAGCACGACCAGCTGTATCTGGTGGACCAGGACATCTACACCCGCTCCTCGCCCCGGGCGGTACAGGGCGCCGAGCATCTGTGCGGGATTCTGGATCAGGCACGCAAGGCGTATTTCGGGACGTGATAACGCAAAAGGCCCAGCATTTCTGCTGAGCCTTTTGACTAATCTTGGAGCGGGAAACGAGACTCAACCGGCCGGCGCTCCGGTCGCGACCCCGACATATGAAAAGCCGGGGTCGCGATAGAAAGCAAAAAGGCCCAACGTTTCCGTCAGGCCTTTTTAATGTTTTGGAGCGGGAAACGAGACTCGAACTCGCGACCCCGACCTTGGCAAGGTCGTGCTCTACCAACTGAGCTATTCCCGCTTGGTGTGGGCGCGAATTCTAAGGGGCACCCAACCGTCCGTCAACACCTTTTTTCAATCTCAGGCGGCCTGCGCCTGCAAACCATGAAGCCGGTTAATCACTTCCGAATCAGTGATATAGCCGTGTTCGATAAACCATAACAGTGCATCATGAATGGTTTCCTCGATTGGCCGCACCTGCAGGCCCAATTCATGTCGCGCCTTGCTGGCATCCGCCACCAGACCCTTGCGCGCAATCACCAGTTCCGCCTCGGTGGTGAACGGCGCCTTGCCCGTCACATGCTCCGCCAGCCACACGCCCAGCTTCGCCATCGGCCGCAGCCATTCCGGCTCCACCATCACTACGCGGCGATGGATACCCGCAATCCGCTGCAACCGGCGCACGATGTCCGGGTGGGTATAATTCTCGCCGCCCAGGATATAGCTCTCGCCCGTGCGCCCCTTTTCCAGCGCCAGCAGATGGCCCTGGGCACAATCGCGCACGTCGATGTAGTTGCTATCGGTATTCACACCCAGCAGCACCGGCATGTTGAACGCCTCCACCAGCATGCGGCCGGTCGGGGTCGGGCCCACATCACCGGGGCCCAGCGGACAGGTCGGGCACACAATCACCACATCCAGACCCTTGCGCGCCCAGACTTCCGCCAGCTTGTGGGATTCGTACTTGGTGCGGGAATAATAGCTTTCCGGCAGATTGAACGGCGACTTCTCGGTGCAGGCCGTATCCAGCCCCTGCCCGGCAAAGCAGGCGAAGGAACTGGTGTACACCACCCGCTTCACACCCTGCTGATGACAGGTGCGGAACAGATTATTGGCGGCGTCCACGTTCACCCGCTGCATCAGCGACATGTCCGGCAGCCACAGGGCATACACGGCGGCCAGATGGAACACCACGTCGCACCCCTCCACCGCTGCGCTTACATCCGCAGGATTGGTCAGGTCGCCGGGGAACAGCTCCACGTTCAGCCCCGTCAGGTTGAGCAGGTTTTCCCTGGGCAGATGCAGCACCCGCACCGGCGCGTCGTAATGTGCCAGCAGTGCACGCACAACGTGGGAACCAATAAAACCGGCACCGCCGGTGACCAGGAATTTTTTCACTTGCATGATTCAGGCTCCCGACGGCCCGGCCAGGCGCAATGCCGACGACCGCAACCGGTTTTCTTCCACAAGGCCCATCTGCTTGCGCATGAACTGGGCGATTTCCTTTAACGACCAGGTGCCCTGTGGCACCAGTCCCGCGAACATCTGAAACACATGAGGCGCATCGCGCCAGATCCGCAGCGTCACATCCACGCCCTGCTCGCGGGCCTTGTCCGCAAACCGGGTGGAATCGTGCAGCAGCACTTCCTGATCGCCCACATGAATCAGCAGCGGCGGCAGTCCGTGCAATTGAGCATAGAGGGGAGAAACCCGGGCGTCATCCAGCGGCATCCCATTGGCGTAATGGCGTGCAGCGTGCGGAATGCGACGGGCCGGCAACATGGTGTCACGGCCGCGGTTATGGCGCATGGATTCACCGGAGCAGGACAGATCCGTCCAGGGCGACAGGCACACGCCGCCGGCCGGCACCGGCAGGCCACGATCCCGGATC
This sequence comes from Gammaproteobacteria bacterium, assembly GCA_013178375.1. Lineage (GTDB taxonomy): Bacteria > Pseudomonadota > Gammaproteobacteria > Pseudomonadales > Ketobacteraceae > Ch67. The sequence continues at coordinate 13,168 of JABLXQ010000041.1, read as the reverse complement.
GCCAGCAGGCTGGACAGCGTCAGGTGGCCACCGGCGGAATCCCCCGCCAGCATGATCTTGTCCGGGGAATAACCCTGGTCCAGCAGCCATTGATAGGCCAGCAGGGAATCTTCCAGCGGATAGGGGTAAGGATAATGGGGCGCCTTGCGATAGTTGATCGCCAGCACCCGGCAGCCGGCGTAGCGCGCCAGCCGCATAGTGATATTGCGGTGGGTAATGGGCGACAGCGCGATATAGCCGCCACCGTGCAGGTACAGCAGCACACGATCCTGGCTGCTGCGCTCGTTCTTCACTGCGTCCACCCACTCCGCCCAGATCGGGCCGAGGGACACCTGGGTGATGCGGACATGTTTGGGAACCGGCAGCAGGGACGCCATGCCGCAGATCAGCGGGCGGCGCTTGCGCAATTTTTCCGGGTGAAAACTGGTGAAGTGAAGAAACGGCTTAACAACCGTGCGCAGCACGGAATTGACCAACGCCAACTGAGCGCTCATGTTCCCTCCAGACTACAACTGCAAAAAGGTAGTACCTTGTTTTCTAACGCGTGATTCTATGGAACTTATTGGTCACGCTTCAATTGAGTATGTCACATCAACTGATGTTCAACCAGTGTACGTATTGCGCAGAATTGTACCTTTCCTAGCGTATTTAGGTTTCCAGTGTTGTGTTTCTGTTCGTCCCCGCGCGCAAGCTGTAATACAATGCGCGCCCTGCGTGTGTATGCCCGAGGTTTAACCGTCATGAGTCAAAAGAAAGTGGGATTTATCAGTCTGGGGTGTCCCAAGGCCCTGGTGGATTCCGAGCGGATTCTGACCCAGCTGCGTACTGACGGTTACGAAATCGTCCCCACCTATAACGACGCCGACGTGGTAGTGGTCAACACCTGCGGCTTCATCGACGACGCCAAGCGCGAATCCCTGGAAGCCATCGGCGAAGCGCTGCAGGAAAACGGCAAGGTCATCGTCACCGGCTGTATGGGTAACGAGGCGGAGAAGATCCGCTCGATCCACCCCGGCGTACTCAGCGTCACCGGCGCCCACGCCTACGAGGAAGTGGTCAGCGCCGTCCACCAGTTCGTACCCCAGACCAAACCGCACAATCCGCTGATCGATCTGGTACCGCCGCAAGGCATCAAGCTGACCCCGCGCCATTACGCCTACCTGAAAATTTCCGAAGGCTGCAACCACCGCTGCACATTCTGCATCATTCCTTCCCTGCGCGGCGATCTGGTAAGCCGGCCGATTGGCGAAGTGATGGACGAAGCCGAACGTCTGGTAAAAGCCGGCGTGCAGGAACTGCTGGTGATCTCGCAGGACACCAGCGCCTACGGTGTCGACCTGAAATACCGCACTGGCTTCTGGCAGGGTCGCCCCATGAAAACCCGCATGACGGAACTGTGCCAGGGCCTGGCCAGTATGGGCGTGTGGGTACGCCTGCATTACGTGTACCCCTACCCTCACGTGGATGAAGTGATTCCCATGATGGCGGACGGCAAGATCCTGCCCTATCTGGATATCCCCTTCCAGCACGGCAGCCCGCGCATCCTCAAAGCCATGAAGCGCCCCGCCCATGCCGAGAACACGCTGGAGCGGGTGAAGAAGTGGCGCTCCATCTGCCCCGACCTGACCCTGCGCAGCACCTTCATCGTCGGCTTCCCCGGCGAGACGGAAGACGATTTCAAAATCCTGCTGGATTTCCTGGAAGAAGCGCAGCTGGATCGCGTCGGCTGTTTCAAATACTCAGCCGTGGAAGGCGCCACCGCCAACGCGCTGGAAAACCATGTGCCGGAAGAAGTGAAACAGGAACGCTTCGAGCGCTTTATGGAAGTACAGGCGCGGATTTCATCCGAGCGCTTGCAGAAGAAAATCGGCAAGACCTTTGAAGTGATGATCGATCACGTGGATGAGGAAGGTGCCGTGGGCCGTACCTACGCCGATGCGCCGGAGATCGATGGTCTGGTGTTTTTGAATGGCGAGACAGAGCTGATGCCGGGCGACATGGTGACCGCGCAGGTGTTTCAGGCCGACGAACATGATCTGTGGGCGGAGCTGGTGAATCCGGAGGATTGATTCGGTTCTGCCAAGCTGGTTCCACTGTGAAGGGCGTTCCTGCGGAGCGCCCTTTTTGTTTCAGCAATCCGTCACTTCCCAACGCCCGCGGTGACTTGCCTAAAGCCTGGGCCACATTGACCAGCAACGGCTATTGCGATTCAAGCCATCCCCCCTACCACATTGGGTCTGTTCGGCCACCCAGTGCACCCATACCCCTCTGTTACAGTCAGCCTGGACACAGTCAGCATGCGAATTTACTGACTGGATCACCTCTGATTCATCCTTATAAAAGGACTTAAAGCATGAATACGTCTATCAAGGCAGCTTTCTGCCTGTTCAGCCTTTTGCTGGCGGGCTGCAATCTGGATATCGACATTGTTGGCAAGGGTCGGGTGTACTCGACCGACGGCAGCATCGACTGCACCCAGGACTGCCGCGACAGCAGTCTCAACGGGATTAAAAAAGTCACGTTGCGGGGCGAAGCAGACGCCGGTTTCCGCTTTCTGGGTTTACTTTCCAGCGAGATCTACAACAACCCCATGGCCACCTCGGCCACAGTGCCTTACGGTTTTTCGCTCAAGCGCCCACCCGAGCCTTCTTGGTACTACCGCCCGCTCATCAGCACCAAAGTAACCGCCGTATTCCATCCCGAAGATGACATTCTCAAAGCGGCTGGCACCAACGACACCACCTGCGTCGTGACGCAGGCCCACACCCTCAAGTGCTGGGGCAGCAACGCGACTCGTTTCAGCCCGCTGGAGAATGTGACCGACCTGATCACCAGCAACTATGCACTCTGCGTGGTGCACGACACGCAGCTGGACTGCTGGAACGAATCCGAGGGCCGCGACTGGCCGATTCCGGAATTCATCACCCATCCGCAACAGGTGGTGTTGAGTTACAGCGATCTGTGCGTTCTCTATGAAGGTGTCGCTGGCAATCAGGTGCATTGCGTGAACCGCGACGGCCTGTCGGAACCCGTCGTGCCAGCCCTGTCCAATCCCACCGCACTGCGCAGCCAGAACGACATTTATTGTGTCGATGACGACAGCGGTGTGGTGTGCTGGGGCAACCATTATTACGGCCAGTCAAAAGTGCCGGCGGATCTGGGCAATGTCACTGCGTTCGCCAGCGGTGATCATCACACTTGCGCCATCGCCGGTGGCCAGGTGCGTTGCTGGGGTGGCAATGAATATGGCCAGTCCAATGTACCAGACGATCTGGTCGCACCCAGCGCCATCACCGCCGGTTTCGATCACACCTGTGTGCATGACAATGGTGAAATCCGCTGCTGGGGCGGCAATGCCGTGCGCCTGCCGCTGACCGGACCAGATGCGTTCAATCCGGCGCTGTTCAGCAGTTATGAATATGTCATGTGTGTGATCGATCCCGGCCAGCCGACACAACCACTGTGCCGCCGCAATGGCGAACCGGTATTCTCGCCGCAACTACCTGCGCCGCCTGCAGCGCTGGCGGTGACCACCGGCAGTTCGATTACCTACGTCACCGCCATTGTCGACGGCCAGCTGTATTACTGGAACGAAACCGTTGCGCCGTTAAGCGATCCGATTGCATTGAGCAATCCCTATTTGCTGGCAGGCGGCGAAAGTTCTTTCTGCGTGGCTGAAACCGGCGCAACCTGGGTTCGCTGCTGGAACTCGTCGCCAAATACCCACCTGCCTGCCAGCCTGACCGAGCCGCCATCACTCAGTCTGAGTCCGTTTCACGGCTGCGCAGTGCAGAACGGCACCGTGATCTGCTGGGGCACAGATTTACCGGCCAGGAACCGTGGCCAAATCACAGTGCCGGCCGGACTGCCCGGCATCGCTCAAGTGGACACGGGCCGTTTTCACAGTTGTGCGCTGGGTGTGAATCAACGTTTGTACTGCTGGGGTGAGGCACCAGTAACGCCGTAATTTCCTGCACAGCCCAGGACGCTGACGCTTGGAGCTCAGCGGCCCGGGCTGTTTTTGTGTTCGCCATAACATCCCCGCAATAAAGTTTGCGAACGATGTTACACGCTGTTTTTTCTGGGGCGACCAGGTTGGCGCGGGGCTTTTTTCGCAACCTCCGTCTCTTTTTCCGCCTCTGGCAGTGGCATGTGCGCAATCTTTTTTGCCTTTGCAGACGTCAGACCCAGTGCCATCAACAGCATTTGCGCAACTGTAGTATCCACTGCTGCAGCCTGATAGCCGTCCAATATTGAAATCATGCTGCCAATAGTGGAGAAAGCCACTATACCCATCGCGATTTCAATACTCTCAAACTGGAGCAATCCCTGCTTTTCACCCAGAAGCAAATCACTACGAAGATAATTGGCCACCGCTGAGCGTATGTTCTTGTCATACTGGTAGATGCTTATCACCGCTCTTGCCCACAACGGATTCTGCACAGTTTCGCGAATGAACATGCGAATGCCAATGCTGACGCGCTCCGCCCCGTTATCGACCCCCACACTCATGGCAGAAATCCGGTGCGAAAACTGGTTTGCCAGCTCGACACCGACGGCCTCCAGCACTTCCTCGCGCGTACGAAAGTAGTTATACACGGTGCCGTTGGATACCTGCGCTTCTTCCGCAAGCTTGTTGAGCTGCAGCTCTGCCACACCATGCTGGGCAAAAATGCGTAGCGCGGCGTCAACCAGGGTCTGCCGGGTCCGCGCTTTCTTTTTGTGACCCCGGGTCAAGCCCGTGTCGGTTGACATCTGGGAAGTGATTTCCGGTACAGCTTTCTGTTTTTTAATACCAGCCACTGCAGGCTCCGCACTCAAACGACAATTTTGTCAATATTGACATGTTATCATTTTGAAAGCACGCGCAGACTGTCTCCCACCAAAGTATCAGCGGATTGCGGCGGACCATCGTGCATGACAACACGATCCGGGCGCACCACCGCCAGCCAGCCTTGAGGCGCTTTCAGTACCAGATTGTTGCCCATGATCTCTGCAAATCGCGTAGTGCCATTGCCCGTCTGACCTCGCATGCCCAGATGCAACACTTGCGCACCAGCCGCTTCCCACTGCGCCAGCGCGGCCACATCCAGCACAGCAGCCGGATCTACACCGATACCCACCAGCGTGAGCTGATCGCCCAGCACATCGTCGCTCAAACAGATGCCAGACGGTGACCGCACCAGATCCTGTGGGAACTGCCCACCTCTTTGCAGCCCGACCGCCGAACGACCGGGAACAAACAGTCCGTTTTTGAATCTGTTCGCCGGCTTCACTTTCAGCTCTTCAAAAAATGTTCTTACCGGGGGCACCATTCTCAGCAAGCGCATCAAGCCATGCACGGCAACCGCTTTAGTTGTGGTACTTGGCATCACAAGCTTGCCCATGAGTTTCGCGAGATCAATCATTTCCCTGGCGTGGGGCCGACGTTCCTGATCGTAGGAATCCAAAATCCTGTCGTGACTTCTGCCGCTGACGACAGAAGAAAGTTTCCAGCACAGATTGGCCGCGTCACGCAAACCGGCGACAAGACCCTGACCAACGAACGGAGGGGTGATATGGGCGGCGTCACCGACGAGAAATATTCTGCCTTTTTGAAACCGGTCGCAGCAGCGGGCATGAAAACGGTAAACCGCTTGCCGCTCAATGGTGAGTTCGTCCGGCTTTATCCAGGGAGACAGCAGCTCCGCCAGCTTCTCGGGCTTCTCCATCTGCTCACGTGTTTCCCCCGGCAGTAACATGAACTCCCAACGCTCCCGACCACCGGGGGCCAGCATATGCGGTGTTGGCCGTTTGGGATCACACAAAAACTCCACGTGATCGATGGCTTTTTTTTCGCGCTGGTTCGCGTCGACGATCAGCCAGTCTTCCGCATAGGTCTGGCCTTCGAACGATTGGCCGATGATTTCGCGAACCCTGGAGTTTGCGCCATCCGCACCAACAACAAAGCGTGCAGAAATGCGCTGCTCTTTGCCATCGACGTTACGGGTGATGGCTTCAATCCTGTCGGGGAACTGCTGCAAATCCACCAGCTCGCAACGATATAAAATATTTACGCAGGAATGCTGCGCGACTTTATTGCGCAACGCCTTTTCCAGATCCGGTTGATAGAAGGTTACCAGCTTGGGATGGCCGTCAATCGTACCGCTGGTATTGACGCGGCCGAACTGGCCCATGTAAGGGCTGTGCATCCGCACCTGCTGAATACCGATCCGCTCAAAGCTTTGGTCATCCAGACCGGCCATTTGCAGGATGCGCAGGGCTTCATTATCCAGCGCAATGGCCCTGGGCATCATCAGTATGTCCTGCCCCTTGTCAATCACCGTAGTCCGCACCCCGTAACGGCCAAGAAGCGCCGCCACGGCCGCGCCCACAGGACCATAACCCACAATCAACACATCAGTATTTTCAAGGGAAAAACGCGAGGAGTTCTTTGCCATATCAATCTCTTGTCGCTGGATTCTGCGGTTTAGTGGCGCCGGCTCATGGCGGCCCCGAGTGGTCAGCCGACAATATTTTTATCCCATATTGACACTAATATCAATATTGAATATTGTTTTATTTAATCGAAAACGGCGTACCTCAAACCTTTCGCAAAAAAACCAGGACCATTCGCCATGGCACAACTGACAACACCCCAACCACAGCGGCACCCCACCCCGACAACCAAGGCCCAGCAACTCGGGTACCTGCTGTTCGAATTGCCTGACCTGCGCAAAGCCGGGCAGTTCCTGCGGGATTTTGGACTCATTCCGGTCAGTCAAAACGACGATGTCCTGTACGCGCGGGGCACGCAGGACTCACCGTTCTGTTACCGGGCCCAACTGGCGGACACTGCGAGATTTGTCGGCTTTGGCCTGATCATGGGAAGCCGTTCGGATCTGGAGGCATTGAGCAAGTTGCCCGGCGCGTCGGGGATTGAACCGCTGGATTATCCGGGTGGTGGCGAGTGCGTGCGTTTGCGCGATCCTTCCGGTTTTGTGGTGGAAGCCGTTTATGGGCAGTCACCTGCCAAATCATTACCTCACCGCAAAGCGCTGGAATTGAATTACGAATTGAAAACACCCCGGGTCAACGACACCCAGCGGCCACCGCTGACGCCGCCAGAAGTATTGAAGCTGGGGCACGTGGTTTTGGAAGTGGCGGATTTTCAGGCCACTTGCGGTTGGTACACCCGTCACTTCGGATTCATTCCCAGCGACGTACAGGTGTTGCCTGATGGCTCGCCCGCTGTAGTGTTCATGCGTCTGGACCTGGGTGACACCCCGGCCGATCACCACACTCTGGCCATGGCGCAGGGCTTCATGCCGCAATACAGCCACAGTGCGTTTGAGCTGGTGGATGCCGATGCCATCGGCATGGGACAACGTGTCCTGCGTGAAAGCGGCTGGAAACACGCATGGGGAATCGGTCGCCACATTCTTGGCAGCCAGATATTCGACTACTGGAATGATCCCTGGGGACACAAACTGGAGCATTACTGTGATGGTGATGTGTTCACGGCCGACCTGCCGATGGGCGTGCATCCTGTCAGTCGTGACGCAATGTCGCAGTGGGGACAGAAAATGCCCGCAAGTTTCACCAGGCCCAAAATCAATATCACAACACTTAGGTCTGCTTTGCACCATTTGAAGCACAGCCCGGATTTAACGGTCCGCAAGCTGATGACACTGGCAAAACTGTTTTCCTGACACCGGAGATTGTTCATGGCTTTACATATCGTTCGCTTTGAAGCAGAAAAAAACATTCATTGGGGACTGATTGAATTCAATCAGGTTCGCCCCCTGAACGTACCATGCACTACCACGCGGGCATTGCTGGAGATGGGACGCAAATCAATTCGAAAAGCGGCGGACGAAGCAGGAGCGCCCCTTGCACTGGACACCATCAAGCTCCTCTCCCCGGTCACAACGCCCGCCAAAGTGCTATGCCAGGGAGCCAATTACCGTCAGCACATGATCGACTCCGGCATGAATCCGGATGCCAAAGCCTTCAATATGTTCTTCACCAAATCCACGGCATCCATCACAGGTCCCTCCGGTAACATCATCAAGCCCCGGCATGTCACCTTACTCGACTATGAAATCGAGCTGACGCTGGTACTGGGCAAGCGCACCCATAGTCCGGTCAAGGTGACAGAAAGCAATTTGCACGAGTACGTGGCCGGTATCTGCATTGGCAACGATGTCTCCGCCCGCGATGTACAGATTCCCCAAATGCAGTTTCACAAGGGAAAAAGCTATCGCACCTTCTGTCCGCTGGGGCCGGTGCTGTGTCTGCTGGAGCCGGATGAAATGCATTATCTCAATGAATTGCAATTGACGCTGACCGTCAACGCCGGCGTCAGACAGCAGGATTCAACCGCCAATCTGGTTTTCAAACCGGCAGAGTCTCTCACGGAATATTCGCAGATCCAGGATTTCGAACCAGGCGATGTGATGATGACAGGAACCCCGGCTGGTTGTGCACTGGGACTGCCATCACCCACAGCCGTGCGTCTGTCCGCGCTGTTACCGGAAGCCAAAAAATGGGAGCTGTTCCTCAAGTCCCAACGCAGCCGGAAGCAGTACCTCAAGGCAGGTGACAAAGTGGAAAGCACCATCATCAGCCGTGACGGCAAAATCAACCTGGGCCGACAAAGCCATGTCATTACGGGTGAAGAATGAAACAGACGGACGGCGTTGCTACCGGCATTGACGTTATCCTCTCCGCTTCATCAAAATGGATTTTATTGACTGCGCTGATTTTTTCACAGCAAGGATTGGCCAATACCACGACACCACAAAATGAAATTGCTCCTGTCGACAAAGCATTGACTCTGGCGCAGATTGCAACGACCGCTGGGAATGACACGCTCCTGATCACTGCGCAAAGTGGCAGCACGATCACCGCCATCAATCTCAGCAAGCTGCTACAGATTCAGGTGAAAGATCCGCTGGAGTTGATTTCCATCGTGGGAGTTGATCGCTTGCGTGACCTGGCGATTTCAAAAACAGATGAGTATCCCATATCCGACTTGGTAGTTCCCGGCGGGCTATCATCAGAACAGCTCGCCGCAGGCGCCAACTATGCAGATCATGGCGAAGAAGGTGGGCTCGAGAGCGTCTTCCTTTTCCCCAAATACTCCACACCCACCGCTAACAGCCCGGCCATTCCCGTTCGTACCGACCAATTGCTGGATTACGAAATCGAAGTATGCGCGAGGTTTGATCGCAATATTCAGTCAATGGCCGACTTCGCCAAAGCGAATGTGGGACTGTTCCTGTGTGGTGATTTCACGGACAGAGCCACCCTGATGCGCAAAATTGATAAAGACAACTGGGAGTCTGGTGTTGGCTATACCGATGCCAAAAGTGGCACCGGGCTTTTTCCCGTTGGAGCGTTCACGGTCGTACCGCGCGACTGGCCTTCGTTCATCGACGGAATAGACCTGCAACTATCCGTCAATGGTGAGGTGCGTCAGCAGGACAGTGCGGCGAAGATGTTGTTGAAACTGGATGAGATTCTCGCACTGGCTTTTGCCGGGAATACGTCAATGCGCTGGATTTTTCGCGGTCAGGACATCCCCATACTCAAGGATGGCATTCTGTATCGTGGGCAATCAATTCTCACGGGCACACCGGAGGGCGTGGTATTCCGCCCACCCGGAACCCTCTTCATCATTTCCAATGCGCTAAAGTGGCTGGCAACAGGTAGCTTCATGAACAGCAGCGTCTCGGACTACGTCATTGAAAATTACATAGCGGATCGACTTGCAGCAAGAACCTACCTGCAGCCGGGAGACCAGATTTCGATGATGGGGACATATTTAGGCGCAATGAATATAGACATAGTTTTTGCGCGATAGGAAAAGGTCTCAGGAGTGGGCCTGCCGCACGACCGGCGGCAGACTGATTCCGGCGCCTGACACCATTAGCAGGCCCGTTAGCGGTTGAAGTTTCACGTCTCGGTGAATTTCTTCAAAGCCTCCAGACGGGCATCCCAATGGCGCTCCAGCTGTGCAATGAAAGAGCGCGCAATTTCAAGCGTTTTGGTATCCAGCGTCACGAAGGTTTCCCTGCCGCGTTGCGTGAGATAAACCACATTGGCATCCACAAGCACCTGCAGCTGCTTTCGCGCGCCCTGTCGTGAAACCCCGAGGTTCGACGAAAGCTCGCCGATGGTGCTGGACGGTTTCGTCGAGAGCCGTTTTACGATTTCAAGCCGGATGGGATCACCCAACGCCTTGTAAATTTCTGCCTCGATCATTTATGCCGATTCAAAATAGTGGACCAGTCGACCAAGCATGAAGTCCCAGCCTCCGGAATTCTGTTGGAATGCGGATTCCATCAGTTCCTTCGGCAGCGCGGCAAAACCTGATTCTGTCAGTATTACCTTGCACGAACTGTCTGCCTGCTCCTCAATGCGAAACTCTACCAGAGTGTTGGGCACGCTCAACACATCACCCAGAAAATGATTGCCACCCGGTACCCAGCGATAGGCGAAGTATTCATAGGGTTGAGCAGCAACAACATATAACTGGTTCCTGCCATGTTCACCAAACCCGAAAATGGGTCGCTCACCTACCTCGTAGCGGCCTTCGAGCGTTTCCGGAAACCACTGGATGACCTGCTCAGGCTTGGCAATCGCATCGTAAATCCGCTCTCTACTGGCTTTGATGGTGATCTCCCGTTTGATTACGTTCTGCATATTGGCCTCGCGATTCAAGTAAATGGATTCGACATCCATAGTGAAACACAGCCGGACTCATAATGCAACCTTTTGGTTGCATATTAAATTCCTCTGACTCTGCTGCAAAGCCCATCGCCCCCTCAGAATCGTCCAATCCCCGCCCCTTACGCCCGACTAGAATTGACCCGGTTTCCTCTGAACTCCGCTTCCACGGACAGTACTTTCAGGCCATCAATCCGCTACCGTGGCCACCCAAATCCAAAAACAGCAAGGGCAACTAAACGAATGGTCAGCGTAACGCTCAGAGACGGGGAAAAACTGCACGTAACCTGCGTGGGCAAAGGCAAGCCAGTGATGTTGATGCATGGCTTCGGGTCGCGGGGGGCGCATTGGCTGCACAATGTATTGCCCTACACACGCCAGTTTCGCTTCTATCTGCCTGACCTGCGCGGCTTTGGCAACTCCCACCACGCCAATCTGGATGGCCTGGATGTTTTCGCCACCTACGCCAACGACATGGAAGACGTGCTGAACCACTTCGAGTTGGATCAGGTCATCCTGGGTGGCGTATCTACTGGCGCGTACAGCTGCCTCACCTACAACCAGCTTTACGGATTCTCCCGCGTCAGCAAATACCTGAACATCGAACATGGCCCCGACAGCTGTCATGGCGACGGCCAGTTCAATGGCATCTTCCGCGAACAGCAAGCGGAACTGTTTGCCATCTTTCAGGACCTGCTGGACCTGGCGCAACGCGCCGGCCCCATCGCCTATTGGGAATTACCGGCAGAGCACCGGCTTCAATTCCGCGACACCGTGGTACGGGTGCTGAGCCAGGCCCTGCACAAAGGCTTTGCCCGTCAGGTGGTGACGCTGGCGGCCCGTCTGGCGGAACCGCTGCTGACCCGCTACTTCATGCCGGTGGAAAAATGGCAAACCTACCTGCACGTGATGCAGGCTTTCATGAATGGCCGCGACACCCGCCTGGAGCTGGCGAATATCAAGGTGCCTACCACCCTGATGATTGGCAGGCAGTCGCAGTACTTTTCGGTGGAGACCCAGCTGGAAATCGCCCAGTACGTGCCCCATGCCAAGGTGGTCATTTTTGAACAGGCCGGACACGCGGTGATGGTGGACCAGCCCATCGAGTTTCAGCGGGAGTTTGGCAGGTTTCTGTTCAAGGCGTGACGCGATCCGCCTGCCCCGCCAAAACATACTTGCGGATGTGACGGCGATGATGGACCAGAGCGAGTGGAGCCGCTACAGAAGGATGATTTATTCGGATTATTCTGGTCTCTTGACCAACGCATTGCACAAGTTGTCATATTCGAAATCTACGGGAGCGAACCTGGTCTGCCAGGTTCGCTCCCGCAACATCTCTACCAACTATAACGTCCTGGGCTGCCTGTTCCAGAATTCACATTTCTGGACAATGTCCGTTTCCCCCACCGCAATCGATTCGTTGAAATAGATCCTTTGTCTGCTGACCTGATCGTAGGCAGGCCAATAAAGTGAATCGTCGCCAGGATTCCCTGTTCTCGCAAAGCGGGCCCAGGCGGAAGACATGGTGTCAATCAACGGCCGCGCCCTGGCACGATATTTCTTAGAGTAGAAAAGGTTGAAAGGAAATTTATCGACGTTGTCGAACACAACCGGTATCTCAAGCGCATGCCCTGCACCTATGAAGTTACCAAGATTATGTCGATGAAAATCGAATCGATAGTAGTAGATGTCGGATTGATATTGCGCGGCCTTATCCACCGCGTTAAAGGTTCCACAGGTAACCAGTGAATCCGCTAGCGCATGGGAAAAAACCTCAAAATGGTTCCGGTTGAGGCTATCCGGATGATAGTAATAACTCCATTCTTCCAGGGCATCAGCAGAAACAAAAAGCCGGTTCAGCTGACGGGTAATCCGCTTCGTTATCAGCGGGGATGGCAAAAATCCACTCAGAATATTTTCTTCCTCGAGATTGGACCCGGCCAGCAAGGGAACCCTATTATAGCGCCCCGTTTCAAAAGCAGTTACTGGATTCTCAGTCAGCGCGTGGCCATCAACATGCGGAACGTAGAACTGGAATATGTTTCTGATCCCATATTTCCCCAATAGAAAATAGAAGCTTCTATTGAGCTGGACACGTGACAGCTTCCTCAGACAAGCCAGTTCGTCAGCTTCGAGATGGCAACCGTAATATTTCGAGACCGCCTTGCCCACATCAAAACCGAATTCCTCGGTGCTTACGGTTTGACAGCCACCACTCTGGATGATGGCCTTGTCAAACAGACCCGCCGCCAGCGGTGATGCCATCAGGTGACAGACGCTCCAGCCACCGGCTGATTCGCCGAAAATCGTGACGTTATCGGCATCGCCAGTAAATATCCCCCGGCAAAGCCGGGGGCTTTAATTGTGTGAGCCGCTCGAAGCGGCTGATTCGGGGTCGCTAACGCGGCCCCGCATTTATCGGAACCACCATTCGGTGGTTCTCAGCGCCATAGGT